>NZ_CP033367.1:657500-1315000 GCF_013170845.1 Mesorhizobium loti R88b | reverse complement strand
TCGAAGGCGAGTTCGCGCGCCAAAAGCGCCTTCTGCAGATTGCCGCCGGACAGGGCCCCGGCGCGGGTCATCGGCCCGGGACACCTGATGTCATAGGCCTTGATCTGTTCTTCGGTAAAGGCGCGGATCGCATCCGGCTTGAGCAGGCCCTTGGCTGAAAAGGCGGCGGTGCCGATGCGCGGCAGCACCATGGAATCGGCGAGTGGCAGGTTGGTCACCAGACCGGTCGTCATGCGGTCTTCCGGGATGCGCCCGAGGCCGAGCGCCTGCACCTCGCGCGGCGAGAACCGGGTGACCTTCTGGCCGGCAATCGTCATTTGGCCGGCATCGGGTGCGCGCACGCCGGAGATCACCTCCGCCAGTGCCCGCTGGCCATTGCCCGACACGCCGGCGATGCCAAGGATTTCGCCGGCCCGGACGGCAAGCGACACATCGCGCAGCGCCGTGCCCGAATGTTTTGAAGTAGAAATGCCGTCGAGGGTCATCACCGCTTCGCCGGGTATCGATGGCCCCCTTGCCGGCGGCACGATCTCGTGCCCGCACATCAATTGCGCCATGGCGGCCGACGTCGTGTTGGCCGGATCATCGACGCGGCCGGCGACACGACCGAGCCGCAGCACGGTGCAGCGATGCGTCAGCGCCCGCACCTCGTTGAGCTTGTGCGAGATGAAGATGATGCCAAGACCTTGCGCCGCCATCGACCGCAACGCCGAAAACAGCCCGTCGACCTCGCTTGGCGCCAGCACCGCCGTGGGCTCATCGAGGATCAGTAGTTTTGCGCCGCGAAACAGCGCCTTGACGATTTCAAGCCGCTGCTGCTCGCCGACCGAAAGTGCCGAGACCGGCAGGTTCGGGTCAAGTGTGAGCCCATGCTGGCGGCCGATTTCAGCCAACCGCGCCAGCCCGCCGACGCGGTCGATCCGCCCCGACTTTCCGGGAATACCGATGAGCAGGTTTTCCAGCACCGTGAGCCTTGGTGCGAGGTGAAAATGCTGGTGCACCATGCCGATGCCGGCGGCCAGCGCATCGGCGGAACTGGTGATCCGCACCGGCTTGCCCTGGATGAGGATTTCGCCGGCGTCGGGCGCATAGGCGCCGAACAGCACATTCATCAGCGTCGTCTTGCCGGCGCCGTTCTCGCCTAGCAGGCCAAGGATTTCACCCGGCGCCACACTGAGATCGACAGCCTCATTCGCCTTGACGGCGCCGAAGCTCTTGGTGATTCCGCGCATTTCGATGAGTGGGGCGGGCAAGTGTGCTCCTGCGGAGGTTACGCGGCTCCTCACCCTCCCCCTTGTGGGGGTGAGAGGCGGTCCGCGTAGCGGACGAAAAGCCAATTGCTTGGCTTTTCGAGGTTCGAACGCCCTGAGCCTGCGAAGGGCCGGGTGGATAATTGGAGAGCCCTGCCGGGTCCCCGCTGCTTCGCAGCGTCCCGGCGTTCGCTGCCTTTCATCGTGCCACCGGCACGATGAATTCGCCTTCGGCGAACCGGCTGCTCCCCCACAAGGGAGAGGGTAAGGAACTCAATCCGAAACCGGCGTGTTCTCGTCGACATCCACTCGGAAATTACCTTCCAGGATCTCGGCCTTCTTCTTCTCGACCAGGTCCTTGACATCCGCCGGCAGCGTCTTGTCGAACTTGTGGTAGGGCGCCAGGAACGAGCCGCCCTTGGCCATGCGCGAGAAATCGCCATAGTCCTGCGCGGTGAAGACACCGGCCTTGACCAGTTTGATCGCCTGTTCGACCGTCGGATACATGTCCCAGACCGGGCCGGTGATGACCGTATCGGGGCCGAGGCTCGACTGGTCGGACATGTTGGAGATGGCGAGGATCTTCTTGTCGACCGCCGCCTCGATGACACCGAAACGCTCGGCATAAATGACATCGACACCGGCATCGATCTGCGCGACAGCGGCTTCCTTGGCCTTTGGCGGATCGAAGAAGGAGCCGATGAAGGAAACCTTCTTCTTGATGTTCGGATTGACCTCCTTGGCGCCGGCGAAGAAGGCGTTGACCAGCCGGTTCACTTCCGGGATGCCCATCGCCGCGACGGCGCCGACCGTGCCCGACTTCGACATCTTGCCGGCGATGATGCCGGAGAGATAGGCGGGCTCATGGATCCAGTTGTCGAAGACGCCGAAATTGGGTTCCGCCGGGCCGGCGCCTGAGCCGAACAGGAAGGCGGTCTTCGGAAACTGCTTGGCCGTGCGGCGCGACTCGCGCTCGGCCGCGAAGGCATCGCCCAGCACCAGTTGGTAGCCGCCTTGCGCGTATTCGCGCATGACGCGGCTGAAATCGGCGGTCTGCACTTTTTCAGACCATTTGTATTCGATGCCGAGTTCCTTTTCCGCCTTCAGCAGCGCGACATGGACCTGATTGTCCCATGGCTCCTCGATCGGCGTGGCGAAAATCGCCGCCACTTTCAGCTTCTTGTCCTTGGCGAAGGCGGCGCCCGGCAGCATCGCCGCGGCGAGACCCAGCGCGCCAAGCTCCAGCACATTGCGCCGCGAAAGACCTTCGCGCCTTATCTGGACTGTTTTCTTCCGGTTTTCCATTGCATTCCCCTCTGTTCGACAGCCGTGTCGAGCCGGCTGTTCACGAAAATGTCAGACGGGGAACTATGGAACGGGTGCGGACTTTTGTCCACATGGTCAAATTTGGCAGGCCCGATGGAATCCCCCATCTGGCCTGCCAGAAGCGCTTCGGATCAGGTCCGTTCGAGCGCGATGGCGATGCCCTGGCCGACGCCGATGCACATGGTCGCCAGCGCATAGCGGCCACCGCGTTCGCGCAGTTCCAGCGCTGCGGTGCCGGAGATGCGCGCGCCGGACATGCCCAGGGGATGGCCGAGCGCGATGGCGCCGCCATTCGGGTTGACGTGCTCGGCATCCTCGGCGATGCCAAGCTGGCGCAGCACGGCGATGCCTTGCGAGGCAAAGGCTTCGTTGAGCTCGATGACGTCGAACTGTTTTGGTGTCAGGCCAAGCCGCGCGCACAGTTTCTGTGTCGCCGGCGCCGGGCCGATACCCATGATGCGCGGTGCGACACCGGCGGCGGCTCCGCCGAGGATGCGAGCGATCGGCGTCAGGCCGTACTTCTTCGCGGCGGCCTCGGAAGCAACGATCAGCGCCGCGGCGCCGTCATTGACGCCGGAGGCATTGCCGGCCGTCACCGTGCCACCTTGCCGGAACGGCGTCGGCAGTTTGGCCAGCGCCTCTACCGTGGTGCCCACGCGGGGGTGCTCGTCCTTCGCGACAACAATTGCATCGCCCTTGCGCTGCGGGATGGTCACTTCAGTGATTTCCTTGGCCAACCTTCCATTGGCTTGTGCCGCGACCGCCTTGTCCTGGCTGCGCACCGCAAAGGCGTCCTGGTCGGCGCGTGATACCGAAAAATCCTCGGCGACGTTCTCGCCGGTCTCCGGCATGGAATCGACGCCATACTGCTTCTTCATCAGCGGGTTGACGAAGCGCCAGCCGATGGTGGTGTCATAGATCTCGGCATTGCGCGAAAACGCCGTGTCGGCCTTGGGCATGACGAAGGGTGCCCGGCTCATCGATTCGACGCCACCCGCGATCATCAATTCCGCTTCGCCGGCCTTGATGGCTCTGGCTGCGATGGTCAGTGCATCCATGCCCGAGCCGCACAGGCGGTTGACGGTCGAGCCCGGGATTTCCTTGGGCAGGCCGGCCAGCAGAAGCGCCATGCGCGCCACATTGCGGTTGTCCTCGCCGGCCTGGTTGGCGCAGCCATAGACGACGTCGTCGACCGCCTGCCAGTCGATGCCGGCATTGCGCTCGACCAGCGCCCTCAGTGGCACGGCGCCGAGGTCGTCGGCGCGTACCGAAGACAGCGAGCCGCCGAAGCGGCCGATGGGGGTGCGGATGTAATCGCAGATATAGGCCTCGGCCATGTCAGGCAGCTTTCCCTTTTCCCGTTCCTTCATGCGCCGCCTTGGTGCGGGCCTGCAGGTCGCGCAATGTCTTGAGTTCGAGTTCGCTTGGCGCCGGTGTTTCGTCAAGCGCGGCGGCGAACTTTACCACCCAGCCACAGCTGTCCTGCACCTGCTGGCGGGTCACGCCTGGATGCAGCGACACGACGGTGAATTCCTTGGTCGCCGGGTCCGGCCTCCAGATGGCGAGATCGGTGATCAGCAAGGTCGGGCCAGCGGTATCGATGCCAAGCCTTTGGCGATGATCCCCACCCTCGCCATGGCCGAACGAGGTAAAGAAGTCGATCTTCTCGACCATGCCACGCTTCGTCTGCGCCATGGTGATGTAGATTTCCTTCGACGAGGTCGCGATCTCCGGCGCGCCGCCGCCGCCGGGCAGCCTGGTCTTGGGGTGGAAATAGTCGCCGATGACCGTGGTGTTGATGTTGCCGAACTTGTCGAGCTGCGCCGCCCCGAGGAAACCGATCGAGATGCGCCCGCCCTGCAGCCAGTAGCGGAACATTTCCGGCACCGCGACGGTGGTGACCGCGGTCTCGCACAATTCGCCATCGCCGATCGACAGCGGCAGCACGTCGGGCGCGGTGCCGATCGTGCCACTCTCATAGATCAAGGTGATGTCAGGCGCATGCGTCAGCCGCGCCACATTGCAGGCTGCGGAAGGCGCGCCGATGCCGACGAAGCAGACATCGTCATTGCCCAGCGCGCGGCTGGCGGCGATCGTCATCATCTCATTGGGGGTGAAACCCAGCTCGCTCATGCCGCTTCCTCAGATGCTCGACGCGGCCAGCGAAATCGTCGGCGCTCTTCTCGATGACATTTTCCCGCATCCACGCCTGGAATTTCTCCCGGTCGGCGGCGATCTCGTCCCATTCCAGATAGGCGGCATTATCGCGCGCGTAATAGCCGTGCGCATAGGACGGATGCGAGCCGCCGGGCACAACCGATATCGCCGCGATGGTCCAGCGCGGCAGGACGGTCAGGTTGGGATGCAGATCATCGAAATTATCGACCACTTCCTCGACCGTCACTACGGCGCGTTTGGCCGCCAGCACCGCTTCCTTCTGGATGCCGATGATGCCCTCGACCAGGACATTGCCTTTTTTATCGGCCTTCTGCGCATGGATGAAGGTGACATCGGGCCGGATCGAGGGAACGGCCGCCAGCACCTCGCCGGTGAACGGACAGGTGACCGACTTGATGTTCGGATTGACCGCCGCAAGGCCGGCACCACGATAGCCGCGAAACACTGCGCAGGGCAGCCCGGCCGCGCCCGCCTCATAGGCGTTGGCCATGCCGGCGTGACTGTGTTCCTCGACCTCGATCGAGCGCGGGAAACCATTCTCGATGGCATCTCGCGCGCGCCGCAGCAGGCCGACGCCGGGATTGCCGACATAAGAGAAGATGATCTTCTTCGCCATGCCCATGCCGATCATCTGGTCGTAGATCAGGTCCGGCGTCATGCGGATCAGGGTCAGGTCGCGAAACCCCTGGCGGATGGCCTCATGCGCCGCCGCCGTCGGGATCAGGTGGGTGAAGCCCTCGAAGGCAACGGAATCGCCATTGTTCAAATTCTCAGCAACGGCCTGTTTGAGCGGCAGGAACTTGACCATCGCGTCGGCTCCGGAATTCGAAAAGTTCGCATTGCGAACATATGTATTATATGCGATACTTTCTACGCCGAGGGATGGCGCTAAGTCAATCCCGGCAATGATACCGTTCCGAGGAGACCAATGGACGACGAGGCTATTTCCCGCGACCATGTCGGCTCGCTCGAGCGTGGCCTTGCCGTCATGGAGATCCTCGCACGTCATTCCTCGGGCATGACATTGACCGAGATGGCCGAGGAAGCCGGCTTGACCCGCGCCGGCGCCCGCCGCTTCCTGCTGACGCTTGTCGCCACCGGCTATGCCACCCAGGACGGCCGCGTGTTCTCGCTGTCGCCGCGCCTGCTGACCGTCGCCCGCACCTGGCTCGGTGGCGGCTCGCTGTGGAGCTTCGCCGCACCGATCATGCGCGCGGTGGCGACGCAGTTGAACGAGGCCTGCTCGGCGGCGATCCTGTCGGGCCACGATGTCGTCTATGTCGCCCGCATTCCCGGCCGCCGCATCCTCAGCGTATCGCTTGATGTCGGCACCAGGCTGCCGGCCTGTTGCACCTCGATGGGTCGCATCCTGCTTGCCGGTCTGACGCCGGGGGAACTCGACAAATTTCTGCACCAGGCGCCCATCGAGAGACGGACGCCGAAGACGATCACCGACATCAAGCTCCTGGCCAGCACCATCGGCAAGGCCAAGGCGGAGGGCTTCGCCATTGTCGACGAGGAGCTGGAGCTCGGCCTGCGTTCCATCGCCGTGCCGATCCGCGACCGAGCAGAACGCACGGTCGCGGCAATCAACGTCTCGACCCAGTCGGCGCGGTTTTCGGTCGCGGAGATGGAGCGGGAAATCCTGCCGGCGCTGCTTGAGGCCAGGCAGCGCATCGAGGATTTTTTCGTGGTTTAGGTCGACCTCAATGCTTGATGCGATCCCGCATCGCGTACCAAAGCATGCCCAGCACGTAGAGCGGACCACGCAGCGCCGTTCCACCGGGAAACGGCATCGGCGTCAGCGTCGAGAAGAGGTCGAGCCGTGACGCATCGCCAGTGATCGCCTCCGCCAGCAGCTTGCCAGACAGCGTCGACAGGATGACGCCCTTGCCGGAATAGCCATGCGCGAAATAGACCTCGCCATAGTGCCCGACATGCGGCAGCCGCGACGTCGTCACCGACACCAGGCCGCCCCAGGCATGATCGATGCGGCAGCCCTTGAGCTGTGGAAAGGTCGCTTCCATGTGCGGCCGCACGAAGCCGGCAATGTCGGCCGGCGGTGACGGCGTGTAGCGCTCGCCGCCGCCGAACAGCAGCCGGCCATCCGCCGACATGCGATAATAGTTGACGACGAAGCGTGTGTCCGACACCGCGACATTGGCCGGGATGACGTTGCGTTTGCCCTCCAGCGGCTCGGTGGCGACGATGTAGTTGCCGACCGGCATGATGCGGCTGTTGACGCGCGGCTCCAGCCCATTGAGCAGCGCATCACCGGCCAAGACGACATGCTTGGCCTTGACCGAACCCTTCGACGTCGAGACCCGGATCGAAGGCTCCCGCTCCAGTTTCACCGCCACCGAATTCTCGTGGATGACGACGCCGGCGGCCACGGCCGCGCGGGCAAGCCCGAGCGTGTAGTTCAGCGGATGCATATGGCCGCCAAGCGGCTCATACATCGCGCCGTGATAGGGGGTGTCGACCTTGGCCCGCGCGTCCGCCGCCGACAGGATTTCGACATCGCGGAATTTCATCACGCTTTCGAGGCACTTTGCTTCGTCTTCCAAATCCTTGAGGTCGGAGCCATTGACTGCGCCGACCAGATGCCCGGTCTGTCTGAGATCGCAATCAATGGCATGGCGCTCGATGATGTCGAGCACCAGTGCGCGCGCCTCGAAGGCAAGGTCGAACAGCACCTTCGCCCGTTCGGGCCCGTAGAGCTTGACCAGGCCTTTGGCTCCCTTGCGCAGGCCGGGGATCATCTGGCCACCATTGCGGCCCGAGGCCCCCCAGCCGATCTTGCCACCTTCGAGCAGCACCACCTTCAGGCCGCGCTCGGCGGCATGAAGGGCGGCCGACAGGCCGGTGCAGCCGCCACCAACGACGACAAGGTCGGCGTCGACATCGCCGACCAGCGCCGGATGGTCCGGAGCCGTATTGGCGGTGGCGACATAGTAGGATTTGCCGATATCGAGACCGGAATTGAAACCCGTTGAAGATGTCATGATCACACCTTCAGCAGCAAATGGTCGCGTTCCCAGCTCGTTACCACGCTCTGGAACAGGTCGAGCTCGACGCTCTTGACGCGCAGATAGGTCTGGAAGAAGTCCTCGCCGAGCAGTTTTCGCACCGGGTCGCAAGCGGTGAAACGATCCAGCGCCTCCTCCAGGGTCTTCGGCAGCGTGCTCTTGATCTTGTAGGCATTGCCCGTGGCTTCGGCCGAGCGTGCCAGTTTCTGTTCGACGCCGAGATAGCCGGCGAGCAGCGAACCGGCGATCGCCAGGTAGGGATTGCAATCGGCGCCCGGTAGGCGGTTCTCCACCCGCCGCGCCGCGCGTCCCCCTGCCGGCACGCGCAAACCACAAGAACGATTGTCATGCGACCATTCGATGTTGGCCGGCGCGCTGTGGTTCGGCCTTATGCGGCGGAACGAGTTCACGTTGGGCGCAAACAGCGGCATGATTTCCGGCACATATTTCTGCAGGCCGCCGATGAAATGACCGAACATCTCGGTGTCGGCGTCGTCAGCGGTGGCAAACAGCGCATTGCCAGTCTTCTCATCGACAACAGACATGTGCAGATGCATCGAGCTGCCGGCCTGCGCCGCGATCGGCTTGGCCATGAAGGTGGCATGCATGCCGCATTGCTGTGCGGCCTGGCGCGTCAGCCGCTTGAACAGCAGCACCTGGTCGGCAAGCGGCAGCGCGTCGCCATGCAGCAGATTGATCTCCAGCTGCGCCGTGCCCGATTCATGGATCAGCGTGTCGAGCGGCAGCCCGGCGGCGGCGGCATAGTCATAGACGCGCCGGATAACCGGCTCGAACTCCTCGAGCGCCGCCATGTCATAGGGATGCTGCACGCCCTCGGCCCGGCCATTGCCGCCGACCGGGGCGGTTAGCGGTTTGTCGGGATCGGGGTTGGGCGCGGTGAGATAGAATTCAAGTTCCGGCGCCACCACGGCCCGCCAGCCGCGCTGGCGGTAGAGATCGAGCACGGCCCGCAGCACATGGCGCGGCGAGGTCATCCATGGCCTGCCATCCATGTGGAAGGCGTCGGCGAAGACATAGGCCTTGCCTGCCCCGGCACCCGGCGCCAGGCAGAGCGTCGAGACATCAGGCACCATGCGCATGTCCGGATCCGAATAGGCAAAACCCTCGTCTATCGAGCCGGTATAGCGGCCGTCGATGCTGACCAGGAAGGCGCTGCTCGGCAGATAGAGCGCGCGGTCTTCGAGCGCCTTGAGGAATTTGGCCGTCGGCAGCGCCTTGCCGCGGAGCACGCCGTTCATGTCGGGCACCAGGCACTCGACTTCATTGATGCCGTGCTGCGTCAGCCAGGCCTTGGGATCGTTGGAGATCGCAGCTTTATTCGTGTGTTTGTCAGGCATTTCGTTCAAGTCCGTATCAGAGAGAGTATGGCTTGCGCGGCCACGTCTGTTCCGGGCTGCAGCGCCATCCGGGCTGCATTGTCCCTCAGGCGGGCACGCATGGCGTCGTCGGCCAGCAGGCCGAGAATGGCTCTCTCCAATACTCCTTCGGTCCAGGCATCCCGGCCGATATGGTCGCCGGTGCCGGTCTCTTCGGCACGGCGCGCATTGTCGTGTCCGTCCCAGCAATAGGGCATGATCAGCGACGGCACGCCGAAACGCAGCGCCTCGCAAAAACTGTTGTTGCCGCCGTGATGGATGAACAGGTCGGACTTCGCCACCACGGACGGCTGCGGAAACCAGGCGTCGAGATAGACATTGTCCGGCACTGCGCGGTAGGCATCGCGCAGGCCGCCGACATTGACGATGAAGCGCGCCGGCAATCTGTCGAACACGGCAAGCATGCGCTCGATCAACCCGACATCCATGGCGCCGAGACTGCCGAAGGCGACATAGACCAGCGGCCCGCCATTGCGCGGAAACACCGGCACCTCGAACGGCCCTTCCGACCGCACGCAGCCTTCGAGATAGACGAAGCGATCCGGGTCGAGCGGCGCGGCCCGCTCGCGCCGCACGATGGCCGGCGTCAGCAGCAGATTGAGATCGGGCGAGCTTTCCAGGAACAGGCCCTTGGGCAATGGCGCCAGGCCGGCATCCGCGCGAAAACGGTTGAAGCGGTCATGCGCCGGCGCCGAGGCCGAGAGATAGCGCGCCTCGAATGCCGCACGTTGCGGGTCGTCGGCACCAAGGCCGGACAGATAGGGCGGCACTTCGGCGTCAGGCAGCTCCGTCTCGGCACAGGAGACGACACGCACCCAGGGGCAGCCGGCCGTTGCGATCGCCGGGAACATGATGACATTGTCGAGCACCACCGCGTCGGGCTTCAGCCGCGCCAGCAATTGGCGTAGCGGCGCCTCTGCGTTGACCGCCGTGTCGACGATCGCTTGCCAGGTCGGCGCGACATAGGTCTCCAGCTGGTCGATCGGGCTCAGCCTGAAATGCGGCAGGTGGCGGCGCACGAAGGCCTGCCAGTAGCTCTGGCGCTCGCTGTCGCTCAGCGGCTCATCGGTCGGTAGCTGGTATTCCTGGAACCCATAGTCGGCAAAAACGCCGGAGAAGCCGGCATGGCAGATAAAGACGGGCCGGGCGCCCTTGGCACGCAAGGCCTGCGCGATGCCGACGCAATTCAACGCCGCACCGAAGCTTGCTTCGGGAAACAGCGCGATGGTCGGGCTGGCTTTGCGCGTCAATTAATCCTCTTCATTCCGGCCGGCTGATCATGCCGAACAGTGCGGGAGCCCCACGGCTGGCCGCTTGCGGTCGCTGGTTGCGGGAGAGCCGCAGGTGGATGCGAAGCAGGTCGGCCGCCACCTCATACTGCCGGCTTTCAAGATGGTCGAGTATGTTCAGGTGTTCCAGCAAGGATTGCCGCAGCCGGAAGACGTTGACACCGCCGTAGATGCCCGGCAGCCGGCGCAGCCTGAGATGATCGGATAGTGCATCGGTGATGAAGCGGTTGGCGCAACCCTCTGCGATCATGCCGTGGAAATCGATGTCCAGCCGCTGGAACTCGCGCGTGTCGAAGGCGGCGTCCGGCAGCGCCACCAGCGCGTCCATGCCTTGGCGCAACGCCGCCGCGCGCGCGCCATCCAGCCGGAAGCCCGGCGTCAGGATCGCCGCGGGCTCAAGCAGCAGCCGGAACTCGTAGCTCTCACCTTGCGCCTCCGGATCATCAGGCGCACGGCGGAAAAGCCAGGACTGGCCGGGCGCGCGGTCCAGTAGATTCTCTTCCGTCAGTTTATTAAGAGCTTTTAGTACCGTCTTTCTGTCGGCATCGTACCGTCGCATCAGCCCCGCTGCAGTCACCGTCTGGTCCAGCCGCCGCGCCGACCGGTCGCGCAGGATCGCTTCGGCAAGTTCGTCCTCCTCCGCGGCGGGCAATTCGGTGGCAATTGCCGACTGCACGGCAAGGTCGACAGCCAAATGATAGCCGGTATCGGCCTCCCAGCGCACGACGCCCCGTTCGGCGAGCAGGCTGAGCGCTGCCCTGACCGGCGTGCGGGAAACATTGCAGAGCGAAGCAATCTGCTGCTCGGGCAACCGGGCGCCGGGCTCGAAGCCGCGCTGGCGCGCCACATCGAGGATGCGCTGCGCCAGATCGAGATGGTTGGTGCGAGGTCGTCGGGCTGCGGCTTGCATGACTGGTCTCGGGTGGCGGACATGACCGTATTGGTTTGACCGATCTCCGGCACGAGCGCAATCGGCCAGATTCCTCGGTCGATTGACAGATTATGGATTGACGTACTTTTTTCTGCAATAGTACTGTCTGCGCAATCGGCTAGAAAAAGACCGAGGGAACAGGATCGCAGCTGCGGCATGGGCCGCGCCGGGTCCAGCACAGAATTCGACGATCAACCGAAATGGGAGTCTGCCATGACCGCTACCAGCCCGCGGCGCCGTGCGCTCAAGGTTTCTTCAATCGCTCTCGGCCTTGCCCTGGCGCTGTCAGCGCCGGCTGGCGCCGCCGACCTCGTCATCTCCAACTGGGATGGCTACATGGCGCCCGACGCCATGGCCGCCTTCAAGGCCGCGACCGGCGTTTCCGGCGAGGTGGTGGTACACGCCACCAATGAAGAGATCATGGGCAAGCTGATCGCCGCCGGCGGCAAGGGTTATGACGTGGTCTTCGTCTCCTCGCCCTTCGCCGAAGTGCTGAACAAGCTCGGCCTGACGGAGCCGATGGACCACGCCAAGATTCCCAACCTCGCCAACCTCTACCCGGAGGCGACCAAGTTGCCGCACGATGTCGGCAACAATTTCTCCGTACCTTACACCTGGGGCACTACAGGCCTTTGCTACCGTTCGGACCTGGTGAAGGTCGCACCGACGAGCTGGAGCGACCTGCTTGCTCCTTCCGATGCGCTCAAAGGCAAGACCACCATGCTGGCGACTGACCGCTGGCTGCTTGCCGCCGGCCAGCTCGACAAGGGCTTTTCGGTCAACGAGACCGACCCGGCCAAGATGGCCGAGGTCAAGAACCTCTTAATCTCGGCCAAGAAGACCTTGCTCGCTTATGACGACACCACCTTCTATTCCAAGCTCGTTTCCGGCGAGGCGCTGATGGTGCAGGCCTGGGATGGCTGGTGCAACTACGGCATCTCCGAAAAGCCGGAGATCAAATACGTCATTCCGAAGGAAGGTTCGGACCTTTGGGTCGACACGATGGTGGTGATGAAGGCATCCGAGCACAAGGACGACGCCTTCAAGTTCATCAACTTCATGCTCGACGCCAAGAACCACGCCTGGGCTGCGCAGAACATCGACTACAAAGTGCCGAACAAGCCGGCCATGGAAAGCCTGCCAGCCGATTTCCTGGTAAAATTCCCCAACATGGCGATGCCGGTGGCCGACCTCGTCAAGTTTGAGCAGCTGCGCGACGTCGGCGAAGCCCAGCGCGACTATTCCAAGATCGTCAGCGAGATCAAGGCCGCGCAGTAAGCGCAAGCCCCAACAGCATCCTGGAAGCAAGCTTGCGTTCCGTGTCGCCCCCCTCTGGCCTGCCGGCCATCTCCCCCTCAAGGGGGGAGATTGGCTGTGGCGTCGCTTGCGCTAACCTCCAATGCCTGAGGATGAGCGCAACGCCAAGGCTGCTAATCTCCCCCCTTGAGGGGGAGATGCCCGGCAGGGCAGAGGGGGGTACTTCGTGAAGCACCAACCCTCCCGCTCCTCCCTGTTGATGGCCCCGGCGCTGGTCTGGCTGACCGCGCTGATGGTGGTGCCGTGCGTGCTGGTGCTGGCGCTGGCCTTCTTCCGGCGCGGCATCTATGGCGGCATCGACTACACCTTCACGCTGGAGAATTTCGGCCTGGTCTTCGACCCGCTCTATGCCGGCATTTTCCTCAATTCGGCGCGCATCGCCGGTACCGCCACCCTGATCGCGGTGGTGATCGGCTATGCCGCCGCCTATGCGATTTCAGCCGCACCGCGCCGGTGGCAGCCGGTGTTCCTGTTCTTCGCCGTGCTGCCGTTCTGGTCCAACTATCTGATCCGCACCTATGCCTGGATCGTGCTGCTCAACCGCGAGGGCCTGATCACCCAGCTCTTGCGCTGGTTCGGCTACACCGGCGAGCCGCCGTCGATGCTTTACACCGAAGGCGCGGTCATCGCAGGACTGGTCTACAACTACCTGCCCTTCGTCATCCTCGCCTGCTACGCGCCGCTGTCGCGGCTCAACCCGGAGCTCGCCGAAGCCTCGCGCGATCTCGGCGCCTCGGCAGCCACCACATTCCGCCGTGTCATCCTGCCGCTGACGGTGCCTGGCATCGCCGCCGGCGCCGTTTTTGTTTTCGTCCTGTCTATCGGCAATTTCGTCACCCCGGCGCTGCTCGGCGGCGGTCGTTTCCAGATGATCGGCAATCTCGTCTACGACCAGTTCCTGACCGCCAATGACTGGCCCTTCGGCGCCGCTCTCGCCATGGCGCTGATCGCCATCATGCTTCTGGTGCTGATGGCGCAGGCCCTGGCCGCCGACCGCGCCACCGGGCGTACGGCTGAGGCTAGAGGTCAAGCCGATGGCTGAGCGCTCCCCCGCCACGCGGCGCACACTCTGGCTCGTGCTCGGCCTTGTCTTCGCTTTCCTCTACATCCCGATCGCCGTGCTGGTGGCGCTGTCGTTCAACGAAGGCGGACTGCCGACCGCATGGTCCGGCTTTTCGCTGAAATGGTATGTCTCCCTGGCCCACAATTCGGCGATCCTCTCCGCAGCGCTCAACACGCTGATCGTGGCTGTCGTTTCGACGGCCATCGCCACGCTGCTCGGCACGCTGCTGGCCATCGGCGTCGAGATGCGCCGGCAATATGGCCGGGGACTCGAAGCCCTGATCTTCGCGCCGATGATCATTCCCGACATCGTGCTGGCGATCGCGCTTCTCTCGTTCTTTTCCATGCTCAATTTGACCATGGGCCTGCACACCATCATCCTCGCCCATGTCGTCTTCAACCTCGCCTTCGTCTGCTCGGTGGTGCGTGCCCGGCTGAAGAGTTTCGACTGGTCGATCGTCGAGGCCTCCGCCGACCTCGGCGCCTCCGCGCTCACCACCTTCAGGCGCGTGACCTTACCGGTCATCGCGCCGGCGGTGATTGCCGGCGCGCTGCTTGCCTTCACGCTGTCGGTCGACGAGTTCATCATCGCCTTCTTCACCGCTGGCGCCGGCCGTGCCTCGACCACGCTGCCGATGCAGATCTACGCCATGATCCGCTTCGGCATCACGCCGGAGATCAATGCGCTGGCGACCATCGTCATGGCAGTCTCGATCGCCGCACTGACCCTGTCGCAGCGGCTCAACCGTGGGATGATCGGCCAATGAGCGAACCGCGCACGCTGCTGGCCATCGACAATGTGTCGAAGAAGTTCGGCCGGGTCACCGCCGTCGACGGTATCTCGCTCGATATCCGCGAAAATGAATTCTTTGCGCTGCTTGGCCCGTCCGGCTGCGGCAAGACCACACTGCTGCGCATGCTGGCCGGCTTCGAGACGCCGAATGACGGGCGCATCCTGCTTGATGGCAAGGACATCGCCAAAACCCCGCCCAACAAGCGCCCGGTCAATCTGATGTTCCAGTCCTACGCGCTGTTCCCGCATATGAGCGTCCGCGCCAATGTGTCTTATGGCCTCGAAATGGAGCGACTACCGGCAGCCGAAATCCGCTCCCGCGTCGACGCCATCCTGGCGACGACCGAACTCGTCCCCTTCGCCGACCGCAAACCGGAGCAATTGTCCGGTGGCCAGAAGCAGCGTGTCGCGCTCGCCCGCGCCCTGGTGAAGCGGCCCCGGCTGCTGCTGCTCGACGAGCCGCTCGGCGCGCTCGACAAGAAACTGCGCGGCGCCATGCAGCTGGAATTGAAGCGCCTGCAGCACGAGGTCGGCATCACCTTCGTCATCGTCACCCACGACCAGGAAGAGTCGCTGGTCATGGCCGACCGCATGGCGGTGCTGAAGGATGGCAGGCTGCTGCAATGCGACACCCCACACGCGATCTACGAGCACCCCGCCGACCGTTTCGTCGCCGACTTCATCGGCGTGATGAATTTTATCCCCGGCAAGGCGTCATCCGATGGCGTGGTAGCGGCGAACGGTGCGCGTATTGCCGGTAAGATTCCTGCCACGCTTTCGCCTGGCGCATCGGCGGTGGCATCGGTACGGCCCGAACGCATCCGGTTGTTCCCAGAGGCCCAGACCGCCAACCGCACCGCTGGCACGGTCGAGGCGCTGGCCTATCATGGGCTGGACCTGCAGTTACATATTCGCACGCCCCTGTCGCCAAAGCCCTTCCTGGTGCGCATCACCGCTGATGCGGCCGACCGCCGGCCGGTCGCGTCGGGCGATCAGGTCGAACTCGGCTGGGCTGCAGCCGATGTCAGAATTTTTGCAGAATAGGAGAAGCTTGATGGCGCAGAAGACGATCGCGTTTTTTCCGGAAGCCGCCTACGGCCCGGCGCTCAATTCCGTCGGCATCGCGCAAGCCGTCGAGGCGCGCGGCCACAAGGCGGTGTTCCTGTCCGATCCCGGCTTTGTCGAGGTCTACAGGGGCTATGGTTTCGAGGCGCATCCGGTGAACCTGTCGGAGCCGATGCCGCCCGAGCAGATGGCCAAGTTCTGGGAGGATTTCATCAACGGCCACATCCCGAATTTCCGCAAATCGCCCTACGATCAGGTCGACAATTACGTCAAGGATTGCTGGACCGCGATCGTCGACAGCGCCAAATGGGCGCAGAAGGACCTGCCGCGCGTGCTGGCCGCCATCAAGCCGGATGTCATCTGCGTCGACAACGTCATCCTGTTTCCGGCCATCAAGCAGTACGGCAAGCCGTGGGTGCGCGTCATCTCCTGCTCGGAAAACGAGATCGAGGATGAGGACATCCCGCCGCATCTCTCCGGCTGCGGCGAGAACGACCATGACGGCTACCAGCGCTACCGCGACCATTTCAACGCGGTGATCAAGCCGATCCATGACGACTTCAACACCTTCCTCAACGCCAACAACGAGGCGCCCTATCCGATCGGCCAGTTCTTCGAGGCCTCGCCCCATTTGAACCTGTTGCTCTATCCCGAGGCGGCAAAGTTCAAGCGCCGCCACCGGCTCGATCCGGCACAATTCCAGTATCTCGAAGGCTGCGTGCGGCAGGAGAAACCTTACGCTGTGCCGACCTTCGCGAAAAACAATGACGGGCCGCTGCTCTATGTTTCCTTCGGCAGCCTGGGCGCCGGCGATGTCGAGCTGCTGAAGCGCATCGTCGCGACATTGGGCAAGACGCGCTACCGGGCGCTGGTCAATGTCGGCGGCTACAAGGACCAGTACACGGATGTGCCCGGCAACGTCATTGTCGACAGCTGGTTTCCGCAGCCCTCGGTCATCCCGCAGGTCGATGCCGTCATCCACCATGGCGGCAACAACTCGTTCACCGAGTGCCTCTATTTCGGCAAGCCGGCCATCATCATGCCCTATGTCTGGGACGGCCACGACAACGCGACCCGCGTCGAGGAAACCGGCCACGGCTTCGGCATGCGGCGCTACGACTGGAACGATGCCGAACTCACCGCCAGGATCGAGACCTGCCTGACCGATCCCCGGATGAAGGCCAAGCTGGTGACGACATCGGCACAGATGCATGCTCAGAATGGACCGGAGAAGGCCGCTGGCCTGCTGGAGGCGCTGCTGTGACCTCCTCCGCCCCGCACCTCTATCAAGCTTCGACTCGCACCGATCTCGTCGACTGGGGCGCCCAGCCCGATTCACTGGCAGGCGCGTCGCATTCCACCGGCAAACTTGTCCACAAGGGTCCGAACAACCAGCCGGAATCCGGCATCTGGGTCTGCACCCCAGGCCGTTGGCGGCTGTCGATTCCGCGCGATGAATTGTGCCATTTCGTCGCCGGTCGCGCGACCTACCGGTCGGATGTCGGCGAGGTGATAGAAGTGTCGGCCGGCACCGTGGTCATGTTCCCCGCCGGCTGGACGGGTGAATGCACGGTTCACGAGACCATGCGCAACGTCTACATGCTGGCGTGAGAAGCATGATCCCGAAAAGTGGGAACCGGTTTTTCGGGCAAGATCATGCTCAAGCAAGAATCAGGAGCAAGACATGTCGACACCGCATTGGTCTGACGCCTCGAACGTGGAACTGGAGGATTGGGGCGCAGGCGCCAACACGCTCGCCGGCGCGCCGCGCGCCGCGGGCAGGATCCTCTCGAAAAATCCCGATGGATCGAGCGAATGCGGCCTGTGGTCCTGCACGCCGGGGACCCGCAAGGTGACCTTTGCCGCCGAAGAGTTTTGCCATTTCCTGTCGGGCCACGGCAGCTATGTCCGCGACGATGGCGAACAGATTCCCGTCGAAGCCGGCACGCTCGTGTTTTTCCCCGCCGGCTGGACCGGCATTTCCATCATCACGCAAACGCTGACCAAGGCCTTCATGTGCCGGTGAGCACTTTTTCAAGGAAATCCCTATGACCACCCCCATCATGCAATCGCCGCTCACCATTACCGACCTCGTCGACTGGGGCGTCATCCCGACGATGATCGAGGGTGAGTCCCACACTTCGGGCAAGCTGCTCTACAAGGGGCCTGAGGGCCGCTCGGAATGTGGGCTGTGGGTCTGCACGCCTGGCAAATGGCACTGCCACGTAACCCGCGACGAGTTCTGCCACTTCCTCGAAGGCCGCTGCACCTATGTCCATGAATCCGGCGAGGTCATCGAGATCGAGCCGGACACGGCAGCCTTCTTTCCGCAGGACTGGAAAGGCGTCTGCACCGTCCATGAGACGATCAAGAAGGTCTACATGATCCGCTGAGCCCTTCTCGATCAGTCTTCAAGGAGGACGAAAATGCATTTCTCGCCCGACCGGCCGACTTTCTTCGTCAATCCCGACTACCGGTCGATGGCCGGCACGGCAAAACCAGTGATCGATCCCGCGACGCTGGAAACCGTCGGTGCGATCGCGTCCGCCAGCGATGGCGAGATCGACGCCGTGCTCACCGCGGCGACCCTGGAGCAGCTTGCCTGGAAAAAGCTCGACGCCAAAAGCCGAGCCAAGCATCTGCATGCCGTGGCCAACGCCATCGAGGCGGCCGACTTCACGCGCTGCGCCGAGCTGATGGTGCGCGAGATGGGCAAGCCCTATCCCGAAGCCATCGGCGAGATCGCCAATTGCGCGCCGATCTTCCGCTACTATGCCGAGATGGCGCGCGACGATGCCGGCAAGATCGCCGGCACGACGCAGGCCGGCTCGTTCCAGTATGCGCGCTACGAACCCTATGGCGTCTCCGTGCACATCATGCCCTACAACTTCCCGATCCTGCTGATGTGCTGGACCGTGGCTGCCTCGCTTGCCGCCGGCAACGCCTGTATCATCAAGCCGGCAGAGGCGACGACGCTGTCCACGCTCGAATACATGACGGTGTTCCGCTCCTTGCCGGAAGGGCTGGTTTCCTGCCTGCCCGGCGGCGCGGCCACCGCCCAGACGCTGATCACCTCCGACCGGACCCACGCCGTCGCTTTCACCGGCTCGGTCGCCGCCGGCAAAGCGGTGGCGGTGGCTTGCGCCGAACGCATGAAGCCCTGCGTCATCGAGGCCGGCGGCAGCGATCCGCTGATCATCAGTGAGCACGCCCCGCTGGAGGTCGCCGCAGCGGGCAGTGTCACCGCCGCCTTCCACCTCACCGGCCAGGTCTGCACCTCGGCCGAGCGCTTCTTCGTCGTCGATGCGGTGCACGATCGCTTCGTCGAATTGTTCGCCGAGAGGACTCGCGCCCTGCGCATCGGCAACGGCATGGACAAGACCGAGATCGGCCCGCTGGTCAGCGAGGCTGCCCGCGCGAAAGTCATGCGCCTTGTCGACGACGCTATTGCCCATGGCGCCAAGGCAGTGACCGGCGGCCGCATTCCGCCGGCGCACAACACCGGCTGGTTCTATGAGCCGACGATCCTCACCGGTGTCACCCCCGACATGGCGATCGTGCGCGAAGAGTGCTTTGGTCCGGTGGCGGCGATCTGCCGGGTGAAGGATTTCGACGAGGCGATCCGGCTTGCCAATGACAGCCCGTTCGGGCTCGGCGCCTCGGTGTTCACCACGGATCTCGCCGAAGCGCATGAGGCGGCCGAACGGCTCGAGGCCGGCATGGTCTGGGTCAACAATCCGCTGATCGACAATGACGCCTTGCCCTTCGGCGGCTGGAAGGCCTCAGGCCTCGGCCGCGAGCTCGGCCGGCAGGGGCTCGATGCCTTCCGCCGCTCGAAGATGGTGATCATCGACCACAGACCGGCAATTCAGGAATGGTGGTATCCCTATCCCGACAGCTGGTTCCGCGAAACCGGCGGCCGCAAGCACGTGTGAGGTGCACCTAAGCTGTACCTAGGCCGCTGGTTACGAAGGTAGCTCGACCAAGCCTGGCTTTGGACTTGCGGGGTCGACCGCGGCAAACACGGCGCTGGCCTCGCTGACGATGGAGACATGGTCCTTTGCAGCGGTTCCTGCGGCAGCACCGTCACCACGCAGGATCGCGGTGACGATGGCGTCATGCTCTTGCCAGGACTTGGCCAGACGACCAGAAAGCCTGAACTGCGCGCGACGGAAGGGCGCCAACCGGCTGCGCGTCATCACCGTCAGTTCGTAGATGTGGGTGCTGTGGGCGCCGCGATAGAGCCGGGTGTGGAACTCGGTGTTGAAATATTCATAATCTTCCTCCGCGCCGAGCCGCACGAGACGGGCCGAGGCCTGATGTTCGACCTCCAGTGCACGGCGCTCGCCACCTGTCATGCGTTCTGCGCAGAAGCGCGCGCAAATCCCTTCCAGCTCGGCCATGCTTTCGAACATAGAGGCGAGATGCTCCTGCGTCACCACGGCAACGATGGCACCTCGGTTCGGCCGCCTTTCGACAAGGCCCATCGCGCTAAGCTGCCCGAGCGCCTCGCGCACCGGCGTGCGTGACACCTCGAAGCGGGCGGCAAGCGACGCTTCATCGAGCTTTTCGCCGGGCCGCAGCACGCCGGTGACGATGCGGTCGCCGATTGCCCGCACCATCTGATCGACGGTCGTGCCCGACCGGATCAAGCTGCGTTTTCCCGACACGACTGCCTCCCCTGCCTTTGACATCCTGCGCCATGAAATCAAGCCGCGCACAAGCACCACGACTCAGTTGGTACCCTCTATGTCTATGTTTTAATCTATCTGTCAAATTGGCTATTTTCAAGGCAAAAAGTGTATGCAATTGCCTTCCGCTTGTGCACAACGAAAGACATGATTCGTTGTTTTCACAATATAAAATCAAGTTTTTGAATTGGCACGGTGATTGCATACACTTTCTTATCGAGGCGTTAACCGGCTTCCTGAGGGGCCCTTAAAGAGGAGCATTAAGATGACCGACCGTTTCATGCTTAGCCGCCGCCAGTTGCTCAAGACGTCAGCCGTTGGGGCGGCGCTCGGCCTGGCTTCTGCGTCCTTTCCGCTTTCACGGGCCTTTGCCGCCACGGCGACCGTCGGCTTCATCTATGTCGGTCCGAAGGACGATTACGGTTATAACCAGGCGCATGCCGAGGGCGCGGCGACATTGAAAGGCATTGAAGGCATTACCGTCGTCGAAGAGGAGAACGTACCGGAGACGGTCGATGTCCAGAAGACGATGGAATCGATGATCAATCTGGACGGCGCCTCGCTGATCTTCCCGACCTCGTTCGGCTATTTCGACCCCCACATGCTGGCCATGTGCAAAAAGTTTCCCGACGTGCAGTTCCGCCATTGCGGCGGCATGTGGGACAAGGCCAAGCATCCGATCAATGCCGGCTCCTATTTCGGCTATATCGGCATGGGCCAGTATCTCAACGGCGTCGTCGCCGGCCACACATCGAAGACCAAGAAGCTCGGCTTCGTCGCCGCCAAACCGATTCCGCAGGTTTTGCTGAACATAAACTCATTCCTGCTCGGCGCGCGCTCGGTCGATCCGACCATCACTTGCCAGGTCATCTTCACCGGCGAATGGTCGCTGGCGGTCAAGGAAGCAGAAGCCACCAACGCGCTGGTCGACCAGGGCGCCGACGTCATCACCTGCCATGTCGACAGCCCGAAAGTGGTGGTCGAGACGGCCGCCGGGCGCGGCGCTTTCGTCTGCGGCTACCATGCCAACCAGAGCCCGCTGGCGCCGGAAAAATATCTCACCGGCGCCGAGTGGAACTGGGCCAAGGTCTACAAGATGTTCGTCGACGATCTGACGGCCGGCACGCCGCTGCCGAACTTCACGCGTGGCGGCCTTGCCGACGGCTTCGTCAAGATGAGCCCGCTTGGCCCCGCCGTCGGCGAGCCGGCGCGCAAGCAGTTCGACGCAACATTGGCCGAGATGATGAAGGGCGGCTTCGCCGTCATCAAGGGACCGTTGAAAAGCAACAAGGGCGTCGTCGTCGCCACCGCGGGCCAGGCGTTCGTCGAAACCGCCATCGAACTCGAGAGCATGGACTATCTGGTCGAGGGCGTCGTCGGCTCGACCGCGTGATCTGAGGGGAACCGGGCGATGACGGATACGGTGACAGGAGCCGGCATGCCGGCACTATTCGGCGCAAGGTTCTATCCGGCGGCGCTGGAATGGATCGCGCGGCGGGCGGAGGCCTTCGTCATTCCGCTCGCAGCACTTGTCGTCGGCATGGCGCTGTTCAGCCTGTTTATCTTGGCTGTCGGCAAGTCGCCTATCCTGCTTTACGAAACCATGTGGCGGGGTGGCTTCGGCTCATGGTTCTCGGTGCAGAACTCGCTGTCGCGGGCCGCACCGCTGCTACTGGCGGCGCTGTGCGTGGCGCTGCCGGCGCGACTTGGGCTCGTCGTCATCGGCGGCGAGGGCGCCATCGTGCTCGGCGGCGTCGGCGCCGCGGCCATCGGCGTGGCGCTGAGCGGCGCGCCTTCCCCAATCGTCATTCTTGCCATGGGCGTGGCGGGCATGGCCGCCGGCGGCATCTGGATCGGTGCCGTCGGCGCGCTGCGCCACTACCGGGCCGTCAACGAAACCATTTCCAGCCTGCTGATGGCCTACATCGCCATCGCGCTGATGAACCAGCTGGTGGAAGGGCCGCTGCGTGACCCGGCCTCGCTTAACAAGCCGTCGACGCAGCCGCTGGCGGACATCTACCGCATCGGCAACATTCCGGGCATGGACGTGCATTGGGGGCTGGTCGTCGGCGTCGTCGCTTGCATCCTCTCCTGGGTACTCATCGAAAAGACCCGCTGGGGTTTCGCCGCGCGCATCGCCGGCGGCAATGTGCGGGCGGCGCAGGTGCAGGGGCTGGCTGTCGGCCCACTCATCGTCGGCTTCACCGCGCTGGCCGGCGGCTTTGCCGGACTGGCCGGCATGCTGGAGGTCGCTGCCGTGCAAGGCAGCGCCAATGCCTCGCTCGCCGCCGGCTATGGCTACACCGGCATCCTCGTCGCCTTCCTGGCCCGCCACAACCCGCTGGCCATCATCCCGGTCGCCATCCTGCTTGGCGGCATCGACGCCTCCGGCGGGCTGATCCAGCGCCGCATGGACCTGCCCGACGCCACCGTGCTGGTGCTGCAAGGCATGATTTTCATCGTCATCCTGTTCAGCGAAACATTTTACGGCCGCTTCAAGGCCTTCAATCCCGATCTCTGGAAGCGGCCCGATCTCGTGCGGAGGACTGCCTGATGGATGCGACAGAGATCGGCCTCTGGGGCGTGCCGCTGGCCATTCTGGGCGGCGCCATCCGCGTGTCGACGCCCTTCATCTTCGTCTCGCTGGGCGAAGCGATCACCGAGCGGTCCGGCCGCATCAATCTGGGGCTGGAAGGCACGCTCGTCTTCGGCGCCATGACCGCCTATGGAGTGGCGGTAATGACCAACTCGCCCTGGCTCGGCCTGCTCGCCGCGGCCTTCGCCGGCCTGTGCTTCGGCCTGTTCCATGGCTGGATCTGCAAATTCCGTGGGGTCAACGACATCGCCATCGGCATCGCGCTGATGCTGTTCGGCTCGGGCCTCGCCTTCTTCTTCGGCAAGCCGTTCATCAAGCCAAAGGCGCCCAACCTGCCGGCCATTCCGTTCGGCGGCTGGTCCGATATCCCGCAGGTGCAGGCGGCGCTCGACGTCAACGTGCTGTTCCTGATCGGCGCGGTGCTGTCGGTCATCCTGTGGTGGGCCTTCCGCAACACGCGTGCCGGGCTGATCGTGCGCGTCGTTGGTGACAGTTCGGACGCGGCGCGCGCCATGGGCCTCAACCCCGATACGGTGCGGCTGCTCGCCACCGGCGTCGGCGGTGCGCTGGCCGGCATCGGCGGCGCCTATCTGTCGCTCTACTATCCCGGCAGTTGGACCGAACGCATCTCGTCGGGACAGGGCCTGATGGCGGTGGCGCTGGTCATCTTCGCGCGCTGGAATCCGCTCGGATGCTTTGCCGCTGCGCTGCTGTTCGGCGGAGCGGGCGCGCTCGGGCCGGCGCTGCAATCGGTTGGCGTCACGCAAGGCTACTATCTGTTCTACGCCGCGCCCTACATCCTCACCCTCATCATCATGATCGCCACCTCGTCGCCGACGCGCTCGCTTGCCGGCGCGCCGGGCGAATTGTCGATCACCAAATGACTGGAGTTTTGCCCGTGAACGCCAGAGCCGAATTCACCCAGCACACGATCGACGCCGAGCCCTATCCGTGGCCCTACAATGGTGACCTCAGACCCGACAACACGGCGCTGATCATCATCGACATGCAGACCGATTTCTGCGGGCCGGGCGGCTATGTCGACCATATGGGTTACGATCTGTCGCTGGTGCGCGCGCCGATCGAACCGATCAAGGCGGTGCTCTCAGTGATGCGGGCCAAGGGCTACACCATCATCCACACGCGCGAGGGGCATCGGCCCGATCTCGCCGACCTGCCGGCCAACAAGCGCTGGCGCTCGCGCCGCATCAATGCCGGCATCGGCGATCCCGGTCCGTGCGGGCGCATCCTGGTGCGTGGCGAGCCCGGCTGGGACATCATTCCCGACCTCTACCCGATCGAGGGCGAGCCGATCATCGACAAGCCTGGCAAGGGCTCGTTCTGCGCCACCGACCTGGAACTGATCCTCAACCAGCGCGGCATCCAGAACATCGTGCTGACCGGCATCACCACGGATGTCTGCGTGCACACCACCATGCGCGAGGCCAACGATCGCGGTTATGAGTGCATGATGCTGGAGGACTGCTGCGGCGCGACCGATTACGGCAACCATATGGCGGCGATCAAGATGATCAAGATGCAAGGCGGCGTTTTCGGCACGGTGTCGAATTCGACGGCGCTCGTGGCTCAGTTGCCATGAGGAGGCCGCGATGAGCGACAGCGTCAGAAAAGCCGTCGGCGCCGAGACCATCGGCATGACCATGCGCTTCGGCGGCTTCACGGCGCTGGACGCAGTCTCGGTGAAGGTGCCAGCGGGCTCGTTCCATGCGCTGCTCGGCGAGAATGGCGCCGGCAAGTCGACGCTGGTCAAATGCATGATGGGTTTTTATCACCCGACATCAGGCGACATGCTGGTCGATGGCCGCGAGGTCAAGATCGCCAGTCCGCGCGACGCCTCGGCGCTCGGACTCGGCATGGTCTATCAGCATTTTACGCTGGTGCCCTCGCTGACGGGTGCCGAGAACCTCGTCATCTCGCGCGAGAAGGTTCCCGGCATCATCGACTGGCACAAGGAGCGTGGCGATCTCTGCGTGTTCATGGAGCGCATGCCGTTCAAGCTGCCGCTCGATGTCAAGGTGGCGGAACTCGCCGCCGGTGAGAAGCAGAAGCTCGAAATCATCAAGCAACTCTATCTCGGCCGCTCCTTCCTGGTGCTGGATGAACCGACCTCGGTCCTCACGCCCGGCGAGGCGCAGGAGGTGCTGGGGCTGGTGCGCGACATGACCAAGGCCGGCGACCTGACCGTGCTGATGATCTCGCACAAGTTCCATGAGGTCACGGCCTTCGCCGACGATGTCAGCGTTTTGCGCAAGGGCAAACTCACGGGAACCGGCCGCGTCGCCGATCTCGACCACAAGGCGATGGCGGCAATGATGATCGGCGACCAGCCGATCGCCGCCCTCGACAGCCGTGCGGCGCCGAAACCGGACGCCGAGATCGTGCTCAAGGTCAAATCGCTGAAGGCGCCCGACCGCACCGGGCTGAAGTCGATCCGCATCGAGGATCTCGGCGTGCGTTCGGGCGAGATCGTCGGCATCGCCGGCATTTCCGGCAACGGCCAGAAGGAGTTTCTGGAAGTGCTGGCCGGCCAGCGTCCGCGCGACGCCGGCGAGGTGCTGGTGCGTGGTTCGGCCTACGCCGCGACGCGCGCCGAGGCGCGCGCGCTCCACGTACGGCTCATTCCCGAGGAGCCGCTGAAGAATGCCTGCGCGCCGAAAATGACGGTGGCCGAGAACATCTCTTTCCGTACCTTCGACATCGACGGCAACGGCAAACCGGTCAGCTGGATCAGCACCGGTGCTATCCGCGCCTTCAGCGCCAGACTGGTCGAGCAGTTCAAGGTCAAGACCGCCTCGCTGTCCTCGCCCATCGCCTCGCTGTCGGGCGGCAATGTGCAGCGCGCGGTGCTGGCTCGCGAACTGACCGGCGAGGTCGACCTGCTGATCGTCTCCAATCCCTGCTTCGGCCTCGACTTCTCGGCGGTGGCCGAAATCCGCGCCCGCATCATGAAGGCGCGCAATGCCGGGGCAGCCGTGCTTTTGATGTCGGAAGACCTCGACGAACTGCTGGAACTGTCGGACCGCATCTTGGTCATGTCGGACGGCGCGCTGGTCTATGAGACGCCGATCGCGCAGGCGAGCGTGCAGACCATCGGCGAGCATATGGCGGGACATCACTGATGGCTGAAATCGATGCGCAGCCATTTGCCTTCTCGTTCAAACCGCAGTCCATGGCGCTGGTCGTCATCGACATGCAGCGCGACTTTGCCGAGCCCGGCGGTTTCGGCGCCAGCCTCGGCAATGACGTCAGCCGGATCACCGCCATCGTGCCGACGGTGAAGAAATTGATCGAGGGCTTCCGTGCCGCCGGCCTGCCGGTCATCCATACGATGGAGTGCCACAAGGCCGACCTTTCCGACCTGCCGCCGGCCAAGCGCAATCGCGGCAATCCATCGATCCGCATCGGCGATGTCGGGCCGATGGGCCGCGTGCTGATCGTCGGCGAGCCGGGTACGGCAATCCTCGACGAGCTCAAGCCGCTGCCTGGCGAAATCGTCATCGAGAAACCCGGCAAGGGAGCCTTCTATGCAACGAGCTTTGGTGATGAGCTCAAGCGGCTCGGCGCGCAGCAACTGGTTTTCGCCGGAGTCACCACCGAAGTCTGCGTGCAAACGACGATGCGCGAGGCCAATGATCGCGGCTATGAATGTCTGCTCGCTGAAGACGCGACGGAAAGCTATTTCCCTGAGTTCAAGGCAGCGGCCATCGCCATGATCCGCGCCCAGGGCGCCATCGTCGGCTGGACGGCGACGACCGACCAGGTGCTGCAGGGACTTGCCCATGGCTAATCTGAGTTTTGCCGGCCTCGTCGATGGCGGTTGGCGCGACCTGGCGTTCGAGCCTTTTCGCGAGGGCATCACCGTGCACTGGCTGCTCAAGGGCGGACCGGTCGAGCCGTCGGTGGCGATCCTCGACTACCGGCCGGGCGCCGGCGTGCCACGTCATCGCCATGTCGGGCTGGAAACCATCGTCGTGCTCGAGGGCACGCAGAGCGACGAGAATGGCTGTTATCCCACCGGCAGCGTTATCCTGAACCCGGTGGGCACCGAGCATTCGGTGTGGACGAAGGACGGCTGCGTCGTGCTGATCCAGTGGGACCTGCCGGTGATCATTCTGGGAGAGGCCACATGAGCGAGATCCGCTTCGATATCGGCAGTCTGCACGCGGCCTATGCCAGCGGTGTCACGGTCGCCGCCATGATCGATGCCGTGCATGAGCGCATCGCGGCGGCGGCGGATCCCGGCATCTTCATTCATCTGCCCGGCAGAGCGGACATGCTGGCGCAGGCGCAAACGCTCGGACCGTTCGATCCGGTGGGCAAGCCGCTATGGGGCGTGCCGTTCGCGGTCAAGGACAACATCGACGTTGCCGGCATGCCGACCACCGCCGCCTGTGCCGAATATGCCTATACGCCCGATGCGGACGCCACCGTGGTGGCCCGGCTGAAGTCGGCCGGCGCGCTGGTGGTGGGCAAGACCAATCTCGACCAGTTCGCTACCGGCCTTGTCGGCGTGCGCACGCCGTACCCGATCCCAAGGAACGCTGTCGACGCCAACCTGGTGCCGGGCGGCTCCTCGTCGGGATCCGCCGTGGCGACGGCGCGCGGCATCGTTTCCTTCGCGCTCGGCACCGACACGGCCGGCTCCGGCCGCATACCCGCCGGCCTCAACAACATCGTCGGGCTGAAGCCGACCGTCGGCGCGCTGTCGGCCGCCGGCGTCGTGCCGGCCTGCCGCACGCTCGACTGCATCTCGGTGTTCGCGCTGACCGTCGACGACGCCTATGCGGTGTTCGGCGTCGCGGCGGCCAAGGACACGGCCGACGCCTATTCTCGCGCGGTCAAGGTGCCGGCGCTTGCCGCACGTCCGCCAGTGCTGAGCGTCGGCGTGCCGGCAAAGGCAGCCCTCAAATTCTTCGGCGACGCTTCGATGCAGGCGGGCTTCGAGGCTGCTCTTGTGATGCTGGAAAAGCTCGGCTGCCGGCTGGTCGAAATCCCGTTCGGCGATTTCTACGCCACCGCCAACCTCCTCTACGAGGGCGCCTGGGTGGCTGAACGCTACGCGGCGATCCGCGACTTCATGGACGCCAACGAGGCGGCCATGCATCCGGTGACGCGCAAGATCATCGGTGGCGCGCGCAATCTGTCCGCGGCCGACGCCTTCAAGGGGCTTTATGCGCTGCAGGCCTACAAGGCAAAGCTCGCGCCGGTCATCGCTTCGGTCGACCTGTTCTGCGTGCCGACCGCGCCGACGCATTATGCGCTGGACGCCGTGCTCGCCGACCCGATCACCACCAACAGCCGGCTTGGCACCTACACCAATTTCGTCAATCTGCTCGACATGTGCGGGATCGCCGTTCCGACTGGCAAGCGTGACGACGGGTTGCCAATGAGCGTGACGTTGCTGGCCATGGCGGGCAAGGATTGGCTTACGGCCGCACTGGCCCGTGACATCCATGCCGCGTGTGGCCTGTCGCTTGGCGCGACCGGCTGGGCGCAGTCGGGTAGCCCGCCGCTCGCCGAATGCACGCCGGACGCGATGATCGATCTGGTGGTTGTCGGCGCGCATCTTTCGGGCATGCCGCTCAATGGCCAATTGCGGGAGCTTGGAGCCCGGTTCTCGAGGAGCGCGAAGACAACGGCTGCCTATCGGCTCTATGCACTTGCCGGGCAAACCGTGCCCAAGCCTGGCCTCGTGCGCGTCGCCGGCAACGGCACGCAGATCGATGTCGAGGTCTGGCGGCTCGACCCGGACGCCTTCGGACGCTTCGTCGCCGCCATCCCGGCTCCGCTTGGCATTGGCACGATCGAACTCGACGACGGCACTTCGGCAAAAGGCTTCCTGGCCGAGACAGCCGGCCTGTTGGCGGCAACGGACATCTCGGTCCATGGCGGCTGGCGCAGCTTTATCGCCAATTCTCGCGAACCGGAGCGCCGTCTGGAGAGCGTCCCGAGCGGCTGATCGGGCGCCCCGGGAGCCGTCGCGTCCTCGACGATGACGCGACAAACTCCACGCCGATACGACCTACGCTTCGATCGCTTCGACCAAAGCCCGTGAGACCGAGGCTATCACCGCATTGCGCCTGGCGAGGCTCTGTTTTGTGCCCGTCAGATAGACCGACATCAGAATCGGATTGCCCGACGCCGGCCAGATGACGGCCGCGTCATTGGTGCTGCCACGGTCACCCGTGCCGGTCTTGTCGCCGCATTTCCAGCCTTTCGGCAGTCCTGTCCGGATACGGTCGTCGCCGGTCTTGTTGGCCACCAGCCATTCGACAAGCTGTGCCCGGCTCTTTTGCGAGAGGCTGTCGCCGAGAGCGAGGCGCTCATAGTCGTCGATCATGGCCAACGGCGAGGTCGTATCGCGCGGGTCGCTCGGCACGGATTCGTTCAGCTCCGGCTCGATGCGGTCGAGCCTGGTCACCTTGTCGCCGATCGAGCGCAGATAGGCGGTCAGTTGCGCCGGTCCGCCAAAGGAGTCCAGCAGCAGATTGGCGGCCCCATTGTCGCTGACGGTTACCGCAGCCTCGCAAAGCTGCGCCACCGTCATCTCGCCGCCGGCGTGGTTCTTGGTCGTTGGCGAACTCGCAACAACGGCGTTATGCGGAACCTTGATGCTGCGGTCGAGCTGTTCGATGCCGCCTTCGACGCGGTGCAGGATGAGTGCCGCGGCAAGTGTCTTGAAGGTGCTGCACATCGGAAACAGCTCATTCTCGCGATAGCCGAATTGCGCAGTCGTTCCGGCGATCCGGCAGGCCACGCCAAGCCGGCCGCCGCTTTTCGCCTCAAGCCGCCTTATTTTCGGCGTCAGCCCATCAAATTTTGTCAGGCTTGTTGCCGCCTTCGCCATCGCGCTCAACGTGCTGGGGGCCGTCAAAACCACCGCGAGACCACCAATGAAACTGCGTCTGCTTGTCATGTCCACACTCTCTCTTGCCCCGCGCCGCAGGACTGGACCCAATCCTATGCCGCCGCAAACGAGTAAACGTCGCCTCCGTCATAAGAAAAACTAGGGCTGGACCCATGAAGCGATCGCACCTCCCGCTGAATGGCTTGCGCGCTTTCGAGGCCGCCGCCCGGCATCTCAGCTTCACCGGCGCCGGTCTTGAACTGCGCGTCACCCAGGCCGCCGTTAGCCATCAGGTCAAGGGCCTTGAAGAGGTGCTTGGCGTCCGGCTGTTCCGCAGGCTGCCGCACGGGCTGACTTTAAGCGAAGAAGGCGAGGCGTTGCTGCCGGTTCTGAGCGACGCCTTCAACAGGATCGGCGTGACGCTCGATCGTTTCGAGGGCGGCCGCTTCCACGACATCGTCACCGTCGGTGTCGTCGGCACCTTCGCCTCGGGCTGGCTGATCCCGCGGCTTCCGATGTTCCACCGGGCCTATCCGGACATCGAATTGCGCGTCTCGACCAACAACAACCGGGTCAATCTGGCTGCCGACGGTCTCGACTTCGCCATCCGCTTCGGCGACGGCTCCTGGCCGGGGACAGACAACACGCCACTGCTGTCCGGCGCCTTCTCGCCCGCCTGCGCGCCCGACATCGCCGCGCGTCTGCGCGACCCCTTGGATCTCGGGCGCGAAACGCTACTCTGCTCCTACCGGGAAGACGAATGGCTGCGCTGGTTCGAGGCGGCCGGGCGCCATTGCCCGCCGATCAAGGGCATCGTCTTCGATTCTTCGGTCACCATGGCCAACGCCGCCGTGCAGGGTGCGGGCGTGGCGCTGCTGCCGGTGTCGATGTTCAGCCGCGAGCTTGGCTCCGGCCAGCTGGTCCAGCCCTTCAGCAGCACGGTCGAAGTCGGCCGCTACTGGCTGTCCGCGCGGCGCAGGCGCCAGAACTCACAGGCGATGACGACCTTCGCCGATTGGCTAAAGGTAGAGACGGCTGCCTAGGCTAAGCGCCCCAGACCACCGCTTGCTCGTGCCGCTTGATCAGGTGTTTGAGGTTGTCGAAACCCTGGCGGATGTGCTTGGCGAAGGCATCGACAGCCGGCGCCCGCGGCGTGTCGGCGAGCCTGAGCAGACCCAATGCCCGCTCGGGATGCGGGATCGCCAGCGGCAGCGCGGTGATCGCCTTGTCCCTGCGAAAGGCAAAGACCACACTATGTGGCAGCACGGTCAGCGCGTCGGTTTCCTTCATGTAGTTGATGGCGCTGGTCAGCGAGCCCCCGGAATAACGAATTTTTATCTCCGTGGCGCCGAGCGACAGAAGTAGGCTGCGCAAATCCTCCAGCAGCGGGCTGCCAGGTGGCGGCGCGATCCAGGGATAATCGAGCAGGTCGCTGGTTTTCAGCTTGCGCCGCAGCAACAACGGATGTGTCGACCGGCAAGCGACGACATTGCGGCCAGGCAGGATTTCGCGGAACTCCATCCCTGACCCCTCTTCCAGGATATCGATCGGACAGACGGCGAGGTCGATGCGATCGGCATTGATGGCCGCGCGCAGGTCCGGCAGATAGCCATAGCTCTGGTCGACGCGCACATCCGGATAGGCGTTCTGGAAATCGGCGATCATGCCGGAGATCAGCGCGTCCATGAAGAACGGCGTGCCGCCGACCCGCACCACGCCGGAGCGGCCCTGGCTGAAATTGGCGACGATGTCGGAGGCCTTGCGTGATGCCGCCAGCATCACCTGGCCATGATCGGCGAGCGCCCGGCCGAGCGGTGTCGGCTGCAAAGGCCGGCGGCCCTTCAGAAACAGCGGCTCGCCCAGCCGCTTCTCCAGCATCGACAATGTGCGCGAAACCGCCGGCTGTGACAGGCCGACAAGCGCGGCGCCCTCGGTGACACCGCCTGCCTGCACGACCGCCGCCAGCTGGATCAAATGCCGTTCATCGAGTTTCATACCGATATGGTATATTAAATCGGCCAGAAATCATCATCTTTGTATCCGGCCTCCGGTACTGTCCCTTGGTGAGATGGAACCGGGGAGGAGCATGTCACATCCAGGCATACCGTCGTTCAACGAGGCCAACTCCGCCGAGATGGTCGCCCAGCGCCTGTTGAAGGCCAAGGCCGGACCGTTGCCACGCTTCCTGGCGACTGTTGTCGACCATCTCCACCAGATCGTCCGGGAGACACGTCCGACAGCGGCGGATTGGCGGCAAGCCATCGCTTTCCTCACCGAAATCGGCCATGCAAGCGACGACAAGCGGCAGGAATGGGTTTTGCTGTCCGATCTGCTCGGCGTCACCGCGCTGGTCGAGGACATCAATTCCCGTCGCCCGAACGGCGCCACCCCCAACACCGGGCGCGGCCCGTTCTATCGTACCGACGCACCACGGCTGCCGCTCGGCGCCGACATTTCTCTCGATGGCGTTGGCGCGCCGCTGACCGTGTCGGGGCGGGTGACCGATCTCGACGGTATGCCTGTAGCGGGTGCGACCGTCGAAACCTGGCAGGCGAATTCACAAGGGTTCTACGAGAACCAGCAGCCCGATCTGCAGCCCGAATTCAATTTGCGCGGTGTCTTCATCACGGACAAGAACGGCTGCTTCAACTACCGCACCGTCAAGCCCGCTGGATACGGCGTACCGGATGACGGCCCGGTCGGGCAGATGCTTGGCCGGCTAAACTATCCGCTCAGCCGCCCGGCGCATCTGCATTTCCTCATCCGCGCTGACAATTTCGAGACCCTGACGACGCAAGTGTTCGAGCGCGGCGATCCGCGTCTCGGCGAGGACGCATTGTTCGGCGTCAAGCCCGAACTGGTCGGCGATTTCAAGCGTGCCGGCAACAGCTGGTCGCTCGATTTCAGTTTCGTCATGGCAATGGCGCGCAAAGGGAGCCGGGCGGCATGACGAGGCAGTTCACCTATTCCGGCAGCCCGGCACACATCGTCTTCGGCAATGGCGCCTCGTCGGAGGTCGGCTCATGGGTCGAGAAACTCGGCTGCAAGCGTGCGCTGGTGCTGTCGACGCCGCATCAGACAGCCGATGGTGAAGCGCTGGCGACGCGGCTTGGGCCGCTGGCGGCCGGCACCTTTTCGGGCGCCGCCATGCACACGCCGGTCGATGTGACCGAAGCCGCCATGAACACGGCAAAAGAAGTCAGCGCCGACTGCGTCGTCTCGCTCGGCGGCGGGTCCACCACTGGTCTCGGCAAGGCGATCGCGTATCGGACCGACCTGCCGCAGATCGTCATCCCGACCACCTATGCCGGCTCGGAAGTGACACCGATCCTCGGCCAGACCGAGAACGGCGTGAAGACCACCGTGCGCGATGCAAAAATCCTGCCGGAAGTGGTGATCTACGACCCCGAACTGACCATCGGCCTGCCCATAGCGATGAGCGTCACCTCAGGCCTCAACGCCATGGCGCATGCGGCCGAGGCGCTTTACGCGCAGGACCGCAATCCGGTCTCGACGCTGATGGCGACCGAGGGGCTGCGCGCCCTCAAAGCCGCACTTCCGGTGCTGGTGAAGGAGCCGAGGAATCTCGAGGCACGCGGCGACGCGCTCTACGGCGCCTGGCTGTGCGGCACCGTGCTCGGCGCCGTCGGCATGGCGCTGCACCACAAGATCTGCCACACGCTGGGCGGCTCCTTCGACCTGCCGCATGCCGAGACCCATGCGGTGATGCTCCCGCACACGATCGGCTTCAACGCCGTCGCCGTGCCCGAACTGCTCAGGCCCGTCGCCGACATCTTTGGCGGCAGCCCCGGCGGCGGTCTGCATGGTTTCGCCGCGTCCGTCGGCGCGCCGCTGACACTCAGGGAACTCGGCCTCAAGCGGGCGGATCTCGACCGCGCAGCCGAGACCGCGACGAAGAATCCATACTGGAATCCGCGGTCTTTCGACCGCGCCGCAATCCGCGCCCTGTTGCAGGACGCGTGGGAGGGAAGACGACCACAGAACTGACGGCAACACAGGGAGGAACAACAATGATTACCAGACGCGAGTTCATCCGGAATACGGCAGCCACCGGCTTGCTTGCCGGCACGTCGGGGCTGGCCATGCCGGCAATCGCCCAGAATGCGCCGATCAAGCTCGGCTATGTCAGCCCGCAATCCGGCCCGCTGGCCGCCTTCGCCGAGGCCGACAAATTCATCATCGACGGGTTTCTCGCCGCCACCAAGGCCGCCGGCCTCAACTACGAGGTCGTCGTCAAGGACAGCCAGTCCAACCCAAACCGGGCAGCGGAAGTCGCCAAGGAGCTGATCGTCACCGACAAGGTCAATCTGATGCTTGTCGCCTCGACGCCGGAGACCACCAACCCGGTCGCAACCACCTGCGAGGCGGAAGAGGTGCCGTGCCTGTCGACCGTAGCACCCTGGCAGCCCTGGTTCATCGGCCAGCAAGGCAATCCCGGCGACCCCTCCTCGTGGAAGCCGTTCAACTATGCCTACCATTTCTTCTGGGGGCTAGAAGACGTCATTGCCGTCTTCACCAACATGTGGGCACAGGTCGAGACCAACAAGAAGGTTGGCGGCCTGTTCCCCAATGACGGCGACGGCAATGCCTGGGGCGACGGCACGGTCGGCTTCCCGCCGGTATTGGCCAAGGGCGGCTACGGGCTGACCGACACCGGCCGCTACCAGAACCTGACCGATGATTTCTCGGCGCAGATCAACGCCTTCAAGGGCGCGTCCTGCGAAATCATCACCGGCGTGATGATCCCGCCCGATTTCACCACCTTCTGGAACCAGGCCAAGCAGCAGGGTTTCACGCCCAAGGTCGCCTCGATCGGCAAGGCGCTGCTGTTCCCGCAATCGGTCGAGGCGCTCGGCAAGTCCGGCCACAATTTGTCGTCGGAGGTCTGGTGGACGCCGAACCATCCGTTCAAATCGTCACTGACCGGCGAAAGCTCGGCACAGGTAGCGGCGGGCTTCACCAAGGCCACCGGACGCCAATGGACGCAGCCGATCGGCTTTGTCCATGCGCTGTTCGAGATCGCCGTCGATGTCATGAAGCGGGCGGGCGAAGCCGGCGACGGCGACAAGGTGGCAGCGGCGATCGCCGCAACCAAGCTCGACACGCTGGTCGGACCGATTGCCTGGGATGGCGCCAAGCTGCCGCCCTTCGCCGCCAAGAACATCGCCAAGACGCCGCTGGTCGGCGGCCAGTGGCGGCTGAAGGACGGCGGCGGCTATGACCTCGTCATCACCGACAACAAGACCGCTCCGAACATCCCGACCGGCGGCAAGATGGAAGCGATCGGATGAGCCGTCACGCACAACTTCCCTTCTCCCCGTTTACGGGGAGAAGGTGGCCCGAAGGGTCGGATGAGGGGCAGCGCCAAGTTCGACAAGGCTGGCTCCGCCCCTCATCTGCCTGCCTGCACCTTCTCCCCGTGAACGGGGAGAAGAGAGGCTAGCCATGCCCATCCTCGCGCTCGCCAATGTCTCGAAACGCTTCGGTGCCCTGACGGTCGCCGACGCGGTTTCGTTCGAGCTTGGCGAGGGCGAGGCGTTGGGCATCATCGGCCCGAACGGCGCCGGCAAGTCGACGCTGTTCAACCTGATCACCGGCAACATAGCGGCCGACGCCGGTACCATCACCTTCGATGGCCGCGACGTGACAAGACTGCCGCCGATGCAACGGTGCTTTGCCGGCGTCGGCCGCTCCTTCCAGATCCCGCAGCCTTTCGAGAAGCTGACCGTGTTCGAGAACCTGCTGGTGGCTGGCGCCTTCGGGGCGCGCAAGTCCGAAGCCGAGGTGAGCGACCGCTGCGCCGAGATCCTGGTCGAGACCGGGCTGATCGACCGCGCCAACCATCCGGCCGGCGGCCTGAGCCTGCTGCAGCGCAAGCGGCTGGAACTCGCCCGTGCCCTCGCGACTGAACCAAGGCTGCTGCTGCTGGACGAGATCGCCGGTGGGCTAACCGAGGGCGAATGCGGCATGCTGGTCGACACGATCAGAGGCATCCACAAGGGCGGCATGTCGATCATCTGGATCGAGCATGTGCTGCATGCGCTGAATTCGGTGGTCGAGCGGCTGCTGGTGCTCAATTTCGGCAAGATCATCGGCATGGGCGTGCCCGACACCGTCATGGCGTCGCGCGAGGTCCGCGAAATCTACCTCGGGATCGAAGTCTGATGGCGCTGCTCGAGACCAGAAACCTCATTGCGCGCTATGGCGATTTCCAGGCGCTGTTCGGCGTCGACATCGCGCTGGATCCGGGCGAGACGATTGCGATCATCGGCGCCAACGGCGCCGGCAAGACGACGCTGATGCGCTCGATTTCAGGCATACTGGCGAACCAACCGGACGCGGTGCTGTTCGACGGTGAGAAAATCGGCGCCCTGCCCGCGCCCGACATCGTTGCGCGCGGCATCGCCATGGTGCCGGAGGGCCGAAAACTGTTTCCCTCGCTTAGCGTCGAGGAGAACCTTCTCATTGGCCGCTACGGCCGCGCGGTCGAAGGACATTGGAACCTGGACACCGTCTACGAGCTGTTCCCGATCCTCAGGGAGCGGCGCGCCAATCCCGGCACCGCTCTGTCCGGCGGCCAGCAGCAGATGGTGGCGATCGGCCGGGCGCTGATGTCCAACCCGCGCGTGCTGCTGTGTGACGAGATCAGCCTTGGCCTGGCGCCGGTCGTCATCAAGGATATCTACGCCGCCTTCCCGCGCATCCGCGCAGCCGGCGCTTCGATCGTCGTGGTCGAGCAGGACATCGGCAAGGCGCTGAAGGTCGCCGACCGCGTCTACTGCATGATGGAAGGCCGCATCACGCTGTCGGGTGCGCCATCGGATCTGACACGCGAAAAAATCCATGCCGCCTATTTCGGGGCGGCCTGACATGGCGTGGCTCGACACCATCATCCAGGGCATTCTGCTCGGCGGCCTCTACGCCCTCTTCGCGGCGGGCCTCAGCCTCGTCTTCGGCATCATGCGGTTGGTCAATCTGGCGCATGGCGACCTCATCGTGCTTGCCGCCTTCCTGATTCTGGTGCTGGTCTCGGCCCTTGGCCTCAATCCATTCTTGGCGGCATTGGTGGCGATGCCGGTGATGTTCGCCATCGGCTGGGCGCTGCAATTCTTCCTGCTCAACCGCACATTGGGCACCGACATATTGCCACCGCTGCTGGTCACCTTCGGCCTGTCTGTCGTCATCCAGAACGGCCTGCTCGAAGGCTTTTCCGCCGACAGCCGCCGTATCCCGGTCGGCGGGCTGGACTCCGCTTCCGTGGCGCTTGGGCCGATCAATGTCGGCGTCATGCCGTTGTTGACGCTCGCCTCGGCCATCGCGGTGATCGTCGGGCTGAACCGGCTCTTCTATCGCACCTCGCTCGGCCGCGCCTTCCGCGCCACCTCGGACGACCCGGTCACCGCCGGGCTGATGGGCATCCAGCCGAAGCGGATTTTTGCAACGGCCACCGGCATCGCCATGGTGGTGGTGACGATCGCTGCCCTCTATCTCGGCACGCGCGCCAATTTCGATCCAACCATCGGACCGGCGCGGCTGATCTATGCCTTCGAGGCGGTTATCATCGGCGGCCTGGGCTCGCTATGGGGAACGCTCGCCGGCGGCATTGTCATCGGCATCGCGCAGACCTTTGGCGCGGCGATCAATCCGGAATGGCAGATCCTGGCCGGACATCTGGCTTTCCTCGTCGTGCTGCTGGTCCGGCCGCGTGGCCTGTTCCCGCGTGCGGTGGATTGAGCCATGACCGACACCTCGCTAACACCCTGGAGAGTCGAAACGCAGACCAAAGCGTCAGCGATATCAGCCATCGTCGCCGCGCTCGTTATCCTGCTCGCCTTCGCCGCGCCGCTGTTCGCCTCGCGCAGCGTGCTTCAGGATCTGTTCTTCATCCTGACCATGCTTGTGCTGGCACAGAATTGGAACCTGCTCGCCGGCTATGCCGGGCTGGTCTCGGTGGGACAACAAGCCTTTGTCGGCTTCGGCGCCTACACCATGTTCGCGCTTGTCATCCTCGCCGGGCTCGACCCGCTGATCGCAATCTTGCTCGCCGGCATCGCCAGCGCCTTGCTCGCCATCCCGACCGCCTTCTTCCTGTTTCGCTTGCAGGGCGCCTACTTCGCCATCGGCAGCTGGGTCATCGCCGAAGTGGTGCGGCTGGGGCTGGCGCAGTGGAAAATGCTGGGCGGCGGCACCGGCACATCGCTGCCACGCGAGGCGACCCGCGACATGCCGGCGCTGAAGCTGGTCGGCGAACTGTTCGGCGTCAAATCTTCCGGCGCCGGCGATATCCTGACCTACTGGCTGGCGCTGCTGCTCGCCATCGCCACGATCGGCCTCGTCTATCGCCTGCTGCGCTCGAAGCAAGGGCTCGGGCTCGCCGCCGTACGCGACAACCAGGAAGCGGCGCGCTCGGTCGGCGTCGACGCGCGCCGCATGAAGACGCTGGTCTATCTGGCGGCGGCTTTCGGCACCGGCCTCTGCGGCGCGCTGATCTATGTGCAGAAGGCGCGCATCTCCCCCGACGCCGCCTTCTCCGTCGTCGACTGGACCGCCTATGTCATCTTCATCGTCGTCATCGGCGGCATCGGCACCATCGAGGGCCCGATCGTCGGCGTCATCGTCTTCTATATTCTGCAAAACCTGCTGGCCGATTACGGCTCCTGGTATCTGCTGATCCTCGGGCTGATCGGCATCGTCATCATGCTGTTTGCGCCGCGCGGCCTGTGGGGCCTGTTCGCCGAGCGCAGCGGCATCCAGCTTTTTCCGGTCCGCCGCCGGCTGACGGGTGGACCTGTACCATTGACCAAAAAGGGAGGACCGCATGGCTGACATTTCCACCGACGTGCTGACCATCGGCACCGGGCCGGCGGGCTCGGCGACCGCAGCGCTGCTTTCGACCTATGGCGTCGAGAACATGGTCATCAACCGCTATCGCTGGCTGGCCGCGACGCCGCGCGCCCACATCACCAACCAACGCACCATGGAAGTGCTGCGCGACCTCGGCCAAGAGGTCGAGGCGGAAGCCTATATGCACGCCACCGAACAGGATTTGATGGGCGAGAACGTGTTCTGCACCTCGCTTGCCGGCGAGGAGATCGGCCGCATGCGCAGCTGGGGCAAGCACCCGCTGTCGCGCGCCGAGCACCTGCTCTCCTCGCCCGCGCACATGAACGATTTGCCACAGACCTTCATGGAGCCGCTGCTGTTCAAGACGGCGTGCTCGCGCGGCACGCAATCGCGCATGTCGATGGAATATCTGTCCCATGTCCAGGATGATGACGGCGTCACCACCACCTGCCGCGACCGGCTGACCGGCAAGGATGTCACCATCCGCTCAAAATATCTGGTCGGCGCCGATGGCGGCAATTCGCTGGTCGCCGAACATGCCGGCCTGCCTTTCGAAGGCAAGATGGGCGTCGGCGGCTCGATGAACATCCTGTTCAAGGCCGATCTGTCGAAATACGTCGCCCACCGTCCCTCGGTGCTCTACTGGGTGGTGCAGCCGGGCGCCGATGTCGGCGGCATCGGCATGGGCCTGGTGCGCATGATCCGGCCATGGAATGAATGGCTGATCGTCTGGGGCTATGACATCAACCAGCCGGCGCCCAAGGTCGACGACGCCTTCGCCAGGAAGGTCGCGCGTGACTTGGTCGGCGATCCCGAGCTGGAGATCGAGATCCAGTCGGTGTCGACCTGGACCGTCAACAACATGTACGCCACGCAGACCTCCAAGGGCCGCGTCTTCTGCATGGGCGATGCCATCCATCGCCACCCGCCATCGAACGGACTGGGATCCAACACCTCGATCCAGGACGGTTTCAATCTCGCCTGGAAGCTTGCCTATGTCATCAAGGGCAAGGCCGGCCCAAAACTGCTCGACAGCTATTCGCAGGAGCGCGCGCCAGTGGCCAAGCAGATCGTCACCCGCGCCAACAAGTCGATCGAGGAATTCGGCCCGATCTTCAAGGCGCTCGGCCTGCTCGATTCCATCGACCCGGTGAAGATGCAGTCCAACATGGATGCGCGCTGCGACGACACGCCGGCGGCCGAAGCGCAGCGCGCGAAGATCCGCGAGACCATCGCCTCCAAGGTCTACGAGTTCGACGCCCATGGCGTCGAGATGAACCAGCGTTACAAATCGAACGCCATCGTTACCGACGGCCAGAAGGAACCGGCTTTCGAGAAGGACGCCGAATTGCATTACCAGCCGACATCCTGGCCCGGCGCACGAGTGCCGCATGTCTGGGTACATTCGGATCGAGGCGACAAGGTTTCCACGCTCGACCTGACCGGCCATGGCAGATTCACCGTGCTGACCGGCATTGGCGGCCAGGGTTGGCTGGACGCTGCCAAGGCGGTTGGCAAGGAACTGGGCATCGACATATCAGGCCATCTGATCGGCCCGCGCCAGCCCCGGCAGGATTTCTCCGGCGACTGGGCGCGCGCCCGCGAAATCCGCGACAGCGGCATTCTGCTGGTGCGGCCCGACCAGCATGTCGGCTGGCGCAAGGACGCGATCAGCGGCAATCCCGCGGCGGATCTGCGCAAAGCTCTGACATCAATCCTGGACAGGTGAGAGACATGGAAGCGCACGAAAAAGGCTTCTTCACCGAGGCGAATTCGGTCGAGGTTGTCACCGGCCGCAACAAGAACGCCAGGGATGAGCGGCTGAAGGCGGTGATGGAGGTCATCACCCGCAAACTGCATGAGGCGGTCAAGGAGATCGAGCCGACGCAGGACGAGTGGTTCGAGGCCATTCTGTTCCTGACCAAGACCGGCCAGCTCTCCACCGAATGGCGGCAGGAGTTCATCCTGTTGTCCGATGTGCTCGGTGTCTCGATGCTGGTCGACGCCATCAACAACCGCAAGCCGTCGGGCGCTTCGGAATCGACGGTGCTCGGTCCCTTCCATCTCGCCGACGCGCCGGAACTGCCGATGGGTGCCAACATCTGCCTCGACCAGAAGGGCGAGGACATGTTCATCCATGGCCGCATCCTCGACACCGAAGGCAGGCCGATCGCAGGTGCCGTGCTCGATGTCTGGCAGGCCAATGACGAAGGGTTCTATGACGTGCAGCAGAAGGGCATCCAGCCCGACTTCAACCTGCGTGGCGTCTTCCGCACCGGCGACGACGGGCGCTACTGGTTCCGCGCGGTGAAGCCGAAATTCTACCCGATCCCCGATGACGGCACGGTCGGCAAACTACTGCATGCGCTCGGCCGCCACCCCTACCGCCCGGCGCATCTGCACTACATCCTCAAGGCTGACGGCTTCGAGACGCTGACCACCCACATCTTCGATCCCGACGATCCCTACATCAATTCGGACGCGGTGTTCGGCGTGAAGGAGAGCCTGCTCGCCGAATTCAAGCGGATCGAGGATCCGGCACGCGCCAAGGGCCTCGAATTCGCCGGCCCGTTCTGGGAGGTCGAGCACGATTTCGTGCTGGCGAGGGACTAGGGATAGGCGAATTCTTGCCCGCTGGGATAGCGTGGTCAAGCAGTCGGGTCGGTCTCCCACGAGCCGGCCTCTGCCATCCGCTTCAGCAGCGGGGCCGGCTTGAAGACATCCTTGCCGGTCTGACGATGCCAGTGGTCGAGCCGGTCGATAATCCTGGCGGCCCCTTCAAGGCCAGCCCAGAACATCGGACCTCCCTTGCCGATCGGGAACCCGTAGCCGTTGACCCAGACGACATCGATGTCAGAGGCGCGGGCCGCGATCTTCTCTTCCAGTATTTTCGCGCCCTCGTTGACCAGCGGATAGAGCGTGCGCTCGATGATTTCCTCGGCCCGGATCTCCCTCGGTTTGATGCCCTTCTCCGCAGCCTTTTCGCGGATCAGCGTCTCGACCTCGGGATCAGGGACACCCGCGCGCGCACCGGCCTCGTAGAGATAGAACCCCCGGCCGGTCTTCTGGCCGAAGCGTCCCTGTTCGCACAGCGTGTCGGCGATGACAGCCGTCAGGCCGCGCGCCTTGCGGTTGCGCCAGCCAATGTCGAGGCCGGCGAGATCACCCATCTGGAACGGCCCCATCGGCCAGCCGAAATCCGTGAACGCCTTGTCGATCTGACTGGGTGTCGCGCCCTCCAGCAGAAGCGCCTCGGATTCCGAGCCACGCGCGGCCAGCATGCGGTTGCCGACGAAGCCGTGGCAGACACCGACGACGACAGCCACCTTGCCGATCCTGCGCGCCATATCGACCGCGGTCGCCAGCGCATCGGGTGCGGTCTTGTCGGCGCGCACGATCTCCAGCAGCTTCATGACATTGGCCGGCGAGAAGAAATGCAGGCCGAGCATGTCCTGCGGCCGCGAGATCGAAGCGGCGATCTCATTGATGTCGAGATAGGAGGTGTTGGTGGCAAGGATGGCGCCCGGCTTGGCTATCGCGTCGAGCTTGCCAAAGACGTCCTTCTTGACCGCCATGTCCTCGAACACCGCCTCGACGATCAGGTCGCAATCGGCGAGATCGGCATAGTCGGTGGAACCCTTGAACTGGGCAAGACGCTGACGCTTGGCGTCTTCGTTCAAGGAGCCGCGCGAGACCGAAACGGCATAGTTCTTCTCGATCGTCGCCAACCCGCGATCCAATGCCTCCCGGCTGGTTTCCAGCAAGGTGACGGGATAGCCGCCATTGACGAGGGCCATGGCGATGCCGCCACCCATCGTGCCGGCGCCGATGACGCCGACGCGGCCAATCCTGCGCTTGGGCGTATCCTTGCCCGGAATCTTAGCCGCCTCACGTTCGGCGAAGAACAGATGGCGCTGCGCTCGGGACTGGTCGCTGGCGACCAGTTTCACAAACAGTGCACGCTCCGCCCCAAGCGCTTCGTCGAAGGTCAGCGTGACGGCGTTGCGCACCGCTTGCGCGCAAGCGATCGGCGCTTCGAGACCACGTGCCTTTTTCGCAAGATCCGCCGCCTCTGCATCGAAAGCCGTCAGATCAGTTTCTCCAAGCAAGTCATTGCGATCGCGCACTGGCGTGAACGGACCACCCCTGCGGGCGATTTCCCGGGCGAAGTTCACAGCATGCGTGGCCAGATCGCCTTCAAAGACGGCATCGACCAGACCGGCGGCATGCGCCTCGGTCGCGCCAATCGGCGTGCCTGAAACGATCATCTTCAGCGCCTTCACCGCACCGACGAGGCGCGGCAGCCGCACCGTGCCGCCGCCGCCCGGCAGCAGGCCGAGCTTCACTTCCGGCAGGCCAAGCTTGGCGCCGGCATCGGCAACGCGAAAATGGCAACCGAGCGCCAGTTCCAGGCCACCACCAAACGCGGTCCCGTGGATCGCAGCGACGGTCGGCTTGGTGATGCTCTCAAGTGCCACGATCAGGGCGCGCAGATCCGGCTGCTGTACCGGTTTGCCGAATTCCGTAATGTCGGCGCCGGCAACGAAGGTCCGGCCAGCGCAAGCGATGACGATGGCCGCAACCGAAGCATCGTCGCGCAAGGCGACCAGCGCCTGCATCAGCGGCGCGCGGACATGAAAACTCAGCGCATTGACCGGCGGGTTGTCGATGGTGACGAGGGCGATATCGCCGTCGCGGCTGGTCTTCACGAAGTTGGACAAGCAAACCTCCGGGCAATGGTATGCGGCTGCAGCCGCGAGGACGGGATTTACAGCGCTTGCACGCGGATGGGAACCGGATGCCGACCTGGCACAATGATTAGCGCTGGCCGGCGGCCTCGGCCGCCAGCGTCTCCGGCATCGTCATGCTGACGCACGCAATTTGGGGCCGGCTCACCGCACCGCCTTCTCACCACCAGCAGCCGTAATCACGCCCACGATGATCAGCCCTGTCAGCAGCAGCCGCACGCCGGCACTGACCCCAAACGTGTTGAGCATGGTCAAAAGCAGCACCAGGAACAGCGCCGCGCCCCACACGCCCGGCACATTGGCCTTGCCGCCGGCTACAGACGTGCCGCCGATGACGACGACTGCGATCGAGGCCAGCAGATATTCATTGCCGATGTCGACATTGGCGCCGCGGAAATAGCCGGCGAGCAGGGCACCATCAATGCCGCCGAGCGCCCCTGACAGCGTGTAGGTGAGGAAGCGGATGCGGCCGACATTGACGCCGGCGAGCCAAGCGGCGCGGATGTTCTGGCCGATCGCCAGCACAGAGCGGCCATAGATCATGCGCTGCAGCGCGATGGCCGCGCCGATGGTGAACAGCACGGTGAGGATCGCCAGCACCGGAATGCCCAGCACCTGCCAGTTGGCGAAATCGGCGAAACCGGGCGGCGGCTTGATCTGCAGCCCGCGCCCGTAACTGATGTCGATCGACTGGATGATGAAACTCGCCGACAGCGTGGCGATGATCGGCGGAATGCGCAGCGCCCAGATCAGCAGGTAGTTGACGGCGCCGATCGCGGCGCCGCAAGCGAGCGCCGCCAGCAGCCCGACGATGATCATGGAATCGCTGCCGCCCATGACTTTCATGGCAACGGCGCTGGCGAGGCCGATATTGGCCGGCAGCGACAGGTCGACATTGCCGGGGCCGAGCGTGATGACGAACATCTGGCCAACGCCGACGATGACGGTGAATACGGCGAGCGACAGCGCCGCCGTCACCATGCCGCCGGCGCCATAACCGCCCGTAAAGATGATCGTCGCCAGCCACACGACAAGTGCGCCGATGAAGGACCAGACCCAGGGTTTGCCAGCCAGCGATTTCACCAGAACCATCGCTCACCTCTCCCTGCGGCTGATCAGCACCCGCGCCGCCAGCACGATGATCAGGATGGCGCCGTTGGCGGCCACTTGCCAGTCGGGCGGGATGTGCATGAAGGTGAGCAGTGGCGAGGCGGCCAGCGCCAGGGTCAGCGCGCCGATCACCGCGCCGATCGGCGACACCCGCCCACCGACGAACTCGCCGCCGCCGAGGATGACGCCGGCGATCGCCAGCAGCGTGTAGCCATTGCCGATATTGGCGTCGGCCGAGGTGGTGATGCCAATCAGCGCCATGCCCGACAGCACACCGAACAGCCCGGCCAGCGCAAACAGTACGATCTTGGTTTTGAGCAGCGACCACCCGGCACGCTTGAGCGCCGCCGGATTGCCGCCGGAACCACGCAGAATTACCCCGTAGGAGGTGCGCATCAGGCCGAAATGGACGATGAGCCCGATCAGCAGCGCGGCAATGATCGGGAACGGCACGAAAGGCGGCTTGAAGGACATGATCGCCAGCAGCCAGTCCGGGGCCTTGCCGCCCGGCTTGGGCAAAACGAGGATGGCCAGCCCCTGCCAGACGAAGCTCATGCCGAGCGTGACCACGATCGACGGCAGATTGCGCAGATGGATCAGCGCGCCGAGCAGCGCATAGATGCCGATAGAACCGAGCAGGATCAGGACGCCGAGCAGCGGCGCGTCCTTCAGCCAGGTCGCGGTAACACAGCCGACGAAACCGACAAAGGTGCCGATCGACAGATCCAGCTCGTTTCCGGCGATGACGAACATCTGCGCAATCGTCGCCAGCGCGATGGGGATCGCCAGGTTCAGCATCAGGCTGAAGCCGAAATAGCTGATGGCGCGCGGATTGAGCCAGGCGATGGCGATCAGCACAAACGCCAGCGAGAGCGCCGGCAACAGCCCACGCAGCAGACGGGCGCGGGCCAGTGCGCCACGCTCGGCGGAGTTCTTTCGACCGGTGTCGAGGCTCGCTGCCGTCATCTCAGGCCGCGTCGCCGAAAGAGGACTGGATGATCTTCTCTTCGGTCAATTCGTCGCGGCGCAGATTGGCGACGATGCGGCCGTTCTTGAAGACATAGATGTGGTCGCAATTGTCGAGCTCTTCGGTTTCCGTCGTGTACCAGAGGAAGGTGCGGCCATTGCGCGCTTCCTCGCGCACGAGATCGTAGACCTCCAGCTTGGTGCCGATATCGACGCCGCGCATCGGATCGTCCATCAGCACGATTTTCGCGTCGGAGCCGAGCGCACGGGCAAACAGCGCCTTCTGCTGGTTGCCGCCCGATAGCGAGAAGATGTTGTTGTTCATGTCGGGCGTACGTATAGCGATCTTCTTCTGCCAGAACTGGGCAAGCTCGGCCTCGCGTTGCGGCGAGATCAGCAGTCCGCTGCGCAACCGCGCCAGCGAGCGGATGCCGATGTTCTCAGTGATCGACCATTGCGGAAAGATGCCGTCCGACTGGCGGTCGCCAGCCACCAGCGCCACCGGCGCGGTCACCTCGATGCCGGCCTTGGCGCGCGATGCGGCGGCGAAAATCGCCAGCAGCAGGTCCGTCTGGCCATGCCCGGCAAGCCCTGCCAGGCCGATGATCTCGCCGGCATGGGCGACAAGTTCGGAACCATCCTTCTGCACAGCGGGTCGCGCGCGAACGCGCAACGGGCTGGCTGCCGGCTTGGTGGCAGCAATTTCGGCCGCGATCTTTTGGCGTGCTTCCGCTCCGCCCATTGCCGCTACCAGGCGGTCTCGGTCGAAGGCGCCGGCAGCGTCCGTGACAACCACCTTGCCGTCGCGCATCACCACGATGCGGTCGGCATTCCTCAGCACCTCGCCCAGCACGTGCGAAATCAGGATGCAGCTTTTGCCGCTGGCAACGAAACGGCGCACGAAAGCCAGCAACTGGCCTGATGTATGCGCGTCGAGCGACGATGTCGGCTCGTCGAGAATGACGAGGTCGAGCCGGTCCTGCGTCACCGTGAAGGCGCGCGCCACCTCGACCATCTGGCGCCGCCCGATCGAGAGATCACCGACAATGTCCAAGGCCGAGATGCCGTGATCCGGGAAGATCTCATCGAGCTTGGCCGTGATCAGCGCGGCCGCCTTGCGCCGCCAGCCGTAGCCGGTGAGCGAGGCATGGTTGATACGCGTGTTCTCGGCGATGCTGAGGTTGGGACATAGCGACAGTTCCTGGAAGACGCAGCGTATGCCGAGCTTTTGCGCCCGCGACACCGAGTAGTTGTCCTCGACGCCGCCATGCACGCCGATCTTGCCACTGTCGGGCATGAGCGTGCCCGCCACCATGTGCATCAGCGTCGATTTACCGGCGCCATTGTGGCCGACCAGGCCGACGCACTCGCCGGGCCCGACATGGAAATCCACCCCGCCAAGCGCCCTGACGGCGCCGAAATGCTTTTCGGCACCGTCAAGTCTTACAATCTCGATATTGGCGGCGCCGAAATGTTTTTCGGCGCCGTTCAGTCTGATGATGTCAGCGTTCCCTTCAGGCATGCCTAGAGATATCCGCGCGATGGTACGAAGGGCAACGCTGCCGTGACACTTACTTGATGTTGGCTTTGATGGCCGCCAGGGCATCTTCCTGTGTGTATTCGTGGGTGGCGACGCCGCCCTCCTTGATCTTCGGCAGGGCTGCCTCGAAATCATCCTGGGTGAAGGCCAGATACGGCACCAGCAGATCGTGCGGAATGTCCTTGCGGCCATCGAGCACCTGCTGCGCCACCCAGAAGGCGAGCGACGACACGCCGGGCGCGATCGAAGCCGACCAGGTCTTGTAGCCGTCCTTGTCCTTCTGTTCCTTCCACCATTTCAGCTCATCCTGCCGGTTGCCCATGATGATGGTAGGGCGCGGCTTGCCGGCGGCGGCGAAGGCCTGTGCGGCGCCATAGCCATCACCGCCCTGGTCGACGATGCCGACGACATCGGGCAGCGAGGGCAGGATGGTCGCGACAGCCTTCTGCGCCGTGGTCTGATCCCAGTCGCCGGTCACCGAGCCGACGATCTTGAATTCGGGATGGGCGGCAACGCCTTCGAGGATGCCGGCATGGATGGCATCGTCGATCGAGGTACCGGCCAGGCCACGGATTTCCAGCAGATTCCCGCCCTTGGGCTGGAATTTGGCCATCTGCTCGACTTCCTGCTTGCCCATGTCCTTGAAGTCGACGACGACGCGGTAGGCGCAGGGCTCGGTGACGGTGCCGTCGAAGGAGACGACGGTGATGCCGGCGTCGCAGGCCTGCTTGATGGCGCCGTTGAGCGCATCCGGCGAAGCGGCGTTGATGACGATGGCGTCATAGCCTTGCAGGATCAGGTTCTGCACCTGGGCTGCCTGCGTCGGCACTTCCTTGTCGGCGGTGGTGAAGATGTCGGCGGCGCCGACGATCTTGTCGTCGACCGCCTTCTTGGTGACGATGCCATAGCTGTCGAGCATCGCCTGGCGCCACGAATTGCCGGCGTAATTGTTGGAGAATGCGATCTTCTTGCCGCTGGTGTCGGCAAATGCCGTGCCCGATGCGAGCATCGCGGCAAGGGTACCCAATACGAACAGTTTCTTCATATCATACTCCTCCCAAGAGTTGCTGGTCATGCTGATTGGTGGATGGTGTCGTGGCTCGCGTTCCTGTTTTTTATCTATTGTCAGACAAATGCAGATGGGCCGCAAACTGTCAACTGCAATCAGCGACGGCCTGCCGATCAACTTGCGGTGCAATGATTGTAATGGCCGCGTTGGATGGGTAAGGCATGCGCATAGGAGGCCAAACAAACATGGCAGTGACGCCGATCGTTCCCCCGGGAGCCCCGGGAATTCCGGCGCGCTGGACGTCGAGCGCCAAGAGTGGTGTTGGCACATCGCTTTCACCCACAGGCCAGATCTGGTTCACGATCAGCCACGGCATCCTAAACGAAATCTACTATCCGCGCGTCGACAGCGCCTGCACGCGCGACCTCGGCCTGATCGTCACCGGCCCCGACCGCTATTTCTCGGAAGAGAAGCGCGATTCCCAGCACACGATCGAGCCGTTCGAGGCCGGCGTACCCGCCTACAGCTTGGTCAACACCGCCGCCGATGGGACCTACCGTATCGAAAAACGCATCCTTACCGACCCGGCGCGGCCCGCGCTGCTGCAGGAAATCACTTTCACCGCGCTCAAAGGTGCAGCCGACGACTACCGCGTCTACGCGCTTCTGGCGCCGCATCTGGTCAATGCCGGCATGGGCAACACCGCCTGGGTCGGCGCCCATAAGGGAAAGCCCCTATTGTTTGCCTCCGGGCGTGGCTCTTGCCTGGCGCTGGCTTCGTCGCTGCCCTGGCGAGACTGTTCAGCCGGCTATGCCGGCTTCTCCGATGGCTGGCAGCAACTCAATCATACCGGCAAGCTCGATACGGCCTGTCAGCGCGCCGAGGACGGCAATGTCGCGCTGACCGGCGAGATCGGTTTTTCGGCGACCAAGACAAAAGCGGTGCTGGCGCTGGGTTTTGGCGCAACACCAGAGGAGGCGGCCGAAAATGCCTTCGCCAGCCTGAAGCGGGGTTTTGAGCCGGCAGCGAAGGCCTACGTCAAGAACTGGCGCAAATGGCAGGCCGGCCTGCTGCCTCTGGACCGGCACGCGGCGTCCGGGATCAACGGCTACCGCGTCTCGACGGCGGTTCTGGCGACGCACCGGTCCATCGCCATGCCGGGCGCGGCGGTCGCCAGCCTGTCGATCCCCTGGGGCTTCAACAAGGGCGACGACGACCTTGGCGGCTATCATCTGGTCTGGCCGCGTGATCTGGTCGAAACGGCGGGCGGGTTCCTCGCCGCCGGCGATGCCGCCTCGGCGCTGCAGATCCTCGAATATCTGCGCTCCATCCAGCAGCCGGACGGACACTGGCCGCAGAATGCCTGGCTCGACGGATCGGCCTATTGGCCCGGCATCCAGATGGATGAATGCGCCTTTCCGCTGCTGCTGGCCGATGCCTTGCATCGCGCCGGCCATCTGCCGCGCGCCAAGCTGGCGTCCTTCCTGCAGATGATCAAGACAGCTGCCTCCTATGTCGTGCGCAACGGACCCGTCACCGGCGAGGACCGTTGGGAGGAAGATGCCGGCTTCAGCCCGTTCACGCTCGCCGTCGAGATCGCGGCCCTGCTTGCCGCCGCCGATCTGCTCGACGCCTGCGGCAAACCGGACGACGCAACCTATCTGCGCGAGACATCAGATGGCTGGAACGACCAGGTCGAGCGTTGGACCTATGTCACCGGCACTGCAATCTGCGAGGCGTCAGGCGTCGAGGGCTACTACGTCCGCATCGCGCCACCCGACAGCGCCGAAGCCGGCTCGCCGAAGGACGGCTTTGTCCCCATCAAGAACCGGCCGCCCGGCGACACCGACCAACCCGCTGGGGAAATCGTCAGCCCGGATGCGCTGGCGCTGGTGCGCTTTGGCCTGCGGGCCGCCGATGATCCGCGCATCGTCAACACCGTCAAGGTCATCGACGGCCGGCTGCGCTGCGAATTGCCGCAAGGAACGCTCTGGTATCGCTACAATGGCGATGGCTATGGCGAGCACCAGGACGGCTCGCCGTTCGACGGCACCGGCCAGGGCCGGCCCTGGCCGCTGATGGCCGGCGAACGCGCCCATTACGAATTGGCGGCGGGGCGCAAGGACAAGGCGGCCACCCTGCTCAAGGCGCTGGAAGGCTCCGCCGAGCCCGGCGGCCTGTTGCCGGAGCAGGTCTGGGACGGCGCCGACCTGCCGGAACGCGAATTGCTGCTTGGTCGCCCCTCGGGGAGCGCCATGCCGCTGGTCTGGGCACACTCGGAGCATATCAAGCTGCTGCGCTCGCTGCGCGACGGCGCTGTCTTCGACATGCCGCCGCAAGGCGTCAAGCGCTACATCGAGGACAAGACCGTGTCGCCGTTCAGGGCATGGCGGTTCAACAACAAGATCCGCTTGCTGCCGGAAGGCAAGACGCTGCGCGTCGAGCTGCTGGCGCCGGCGATTGTTCGCTGGAGCGCGGATAGCTGGGCGACCGCCATCAACGCCCAGACAGAAGAGAACGCTTTCGGCATCCATCTTGCCGATCTGCCGACCGCCAGCCTCCGCAAGGGAAGCACGCTGATCTTCACTTTTTTCTGGCTCGCAACCGGCGATTGGGAGAATGTCGACTTCACCGTCATATCAGGCGACCAGGACAGCCAGTAAAGCCTTCCTCGATAAACCAGCAAATCTCCAGGAAACAGGGACGAAACCATGCAGATCGGAATGATGGGACTGGGCCGGATGGGTGCCAACATGGTCCGCCGCCTGATGCGCGACGGCCACGAATGCGTCGTCTACGACATCAACCCCGCCAGCGTCGCCGCCCTGGTGACCGACGGCGCGCTGGGAGCGGCGTCCCTGACGGAATTCGTCGGCAAGCTCGCCAAGCCGCGTTGTGTCTGGCTGATGCTGCCGGCGGCGATCACCGGCAAGATTGCAGACCAGGTCGCGGCCCTGATGGAGCCCGGCGACATCATCATCGATGGCGGCAATTCCTACTATCACGACGCCGTTGATCAGGCCGCGGAGCTCGCGGCCAAGGGCCTGCACTATGTCGATGTCGGCACCAGTGGCGGTGTCTGGGGCCTTGAGCGCGGCTACTGCCTGATGATCGGCGGCCCCGACGAGGCGGTCAAACATCTCGACCCGATTTTCGCGACGCTGGCGCCCGGCGCCGATGCCGGAGCACCCACCCCCGACAAGGCCGCCGGCACGGCGCCCTTCGGCTACCTGCATTGCGGACCAAGCGGCGCCGGCCACTTCGTCAAGATGGTGCATAACGGCATCGAATACGGCGTCATGGCCGCCTATGCCGAAGGCATGAACATCCTGAAATCGGCCAATGCCGGCAAGCGGCAACGCACGGCCGACGCCGAGACCAGCCCGCTGGAAAACCCGCAATACTACCAGTTCGACGTCGACCTTCCCCAGGTGGCCGAAGTCTGGCGGCATGGCAGCGTCATCGGCTCCTGGTTGCTCGATCTCACCGCCGGCGCGCTGAAGAGCGACCCGGGCCTGGCGAATTTCGGCGGCCGGGTCTCGGATTCGGGCGAAGGACGCTGGACGCTGAAAGCGGCGATCGACACCGGCGTGCCGGCGCCGGTGCTATCCTCGGCGCTGTTCGACCGCTTCTCCTCGCAAGGCGAATCCGAATTCGCCGATAAGCTCCTGTCCGCCATGCGCTATGCCTTTGGTGGCCATGTCGAGAAGCCGAAGGATGGCAAATGAAGGCGACAGGGGAGACGCGCGCATGAGCCAGGAACGGTCCGACACGCTGGTGCTCTTCGGAGCCACCGGTGACCTTGCCCACAAGAAGATATTTCCGGCCCTCTACCAGATGGTGGCCAAGGGCACGCTCACCGAGCCGGTGATCGGCGTCGCCTTCGAGGCCTGGGAGCTGAAGCAGCTGCAGGATCGCGCCCGCGACGGCATCGTCAACGCGCTGGGCACTATCGACGAGACGGTCTTCGCCAAGCTGGCCTCGCTGATGCGCTATGTCAGCGGCGATTATCGCGATCCGGCCACCTTCGAGAAACTGAAGACCGCGCTCGGCAGCGCACAACGGCCGCTGCACTACATGGCGGTGCCGCCGACCATGTTCGAGACCGTCGTGCAAGGGTTGGAGCAATCGGGCACCGCGCATGGCGCGCGGCTGATGGTGGAAAAGCCTTTCGGCCACGATCTGCAGTCGGCGCGCTGGCTGAACCGGGTGCTGCATCTGGTGTTCGACGAACAGTCGATCTTCCGCATCGACCACTATCTCGGCAAGGAAGCGATCCAAAACCTGCTCTATTTCCGCTTCGCCAATTCGTTCCTCGAGCCGATCTGGAACCGCAATTACGTCGAGAGCGTGCAGATCACCATGGCCGAGGATTTCGGCGTCGAGGGCCGCGGCAAATTCTATGACGATGTCGGCGCCATCCGCGACGTCATCGAAAACCATCTGCTCAACATCCTGCTGCTGTTGGCCATGGAGCCACCCGTCGGCCATTCCGCCGATGATCTGATCGACGAGAAGGTGCAGGTGCTCCGCGCCATCCGCACCTTGACCAAGGACGATGTTGTGCGCGGCCAGTTCACCGGCTATCTCGCGGAACCGGGTGTGAGGCCGAACTCGCCGGTCGAGACCTTCGCGGCGGTGCGCTTCTTCGTCGACACCTGGCGCTGGCAGGACGTGCCGTTCTTCATCCGCGCCGGCAAGAACATGCCGGTGCATGTCACCGAGGTGGTGGTGCGGCTGAAGCGGCCGCCGCTCGATGTCTTCGATCCGATCAAGCCCGCCGACCAGAATTACGTGCGCTTCCGCATCGACCCGCAGGTGATGATCGCCATCGGCGCACAGCGCAAGGCGCCCGGCGACGACATGGTCGGCGAGCAGGTCGAACTCACCGCGCTCGACGACTCAAAGAGCGACATGCCGCCTTACGAAAGGCTGATCGGCGACGCCATGAACGGCAACGGCCAGCTCTTCACCCGCCAGGACGCGGCTGAACTTGCGTGGCGCATCGTCGGCCCGGTGCTCGGCGACACCACGCCGCCGCATCTCTATGAGCCGAAAACGTGGGGACCGGCGGACGCCATGGCCGGCTTCGGGCCGCCCAATGGCTGGATCGACCCGGTGGCATGAACGGAGGGGAAGTGATGGCCAAGGCGGTAAAGCAAACGGACTCGGGTGCTGATAAGATCGTGCTTTCGATCGATATTGGCGGTTCGCATGTGAAGATCCTGACCAGCGCCGGCGGCACCGAGCGCCGGGCCGACTCGGGCCCGGACCTGACGCCGCAGCAGATGATCGATACGGTGAAGAAGCTCGCTGAAGGCCTGCCCTACGACGTCATTTCGATGGGTTACCCGGGCCCGGTACGTCACGACAAGCCGGTGCTAGATCCCATGAATCTCGGCAAGGGTTGGGCCGGCTTCGATTTCGCCGCGCAGTTCGGCAAGCCGGTCAAGGTCGTCAACGACGCGCTGATGCAAGCCATCGGCAGCTACGAAGGCGGGCGCATGCTGTTCCTCGGCCTTGGAACGGGTCTGGGTGCAGCGATGATCGCCGACCATGTCGGCCTGCCTATGGAGCTCGCCCACCTTCCCTACAAGAAGACCAGGAGTTTCGAGGACTATGTCGGCGAGCGCGGTCTGGAAAGGCGCGGCAAGAAGAAGTGGCGCGAATCCGTCTTCGACGTCGTCAACCGGCTGCGCGCCGCCCTGCAGCCAGACTATGTCGTCATTGGCGGCGGCAATGTCGACAAGCTCGACGAATTGCCGGCCGACTCCAGGCGCGGCGACAACACACGCGCCTTCGAAGGCGGATTTCGTCTGTGGCGAGACAAGGCGTTGATCGTCTGATAGTATTACAGTTTAGTATAGTTGTTCAAAATAACGTGTGACGATGGCTTAAATCGTTGCGTTATGCAGATTTGCCGACTAGGAATTTTGCCGTACTGCCTGGCGTGCTCCACGCGATACGCCTAGGGACGCTTCAGAATTTTTTGATTTTACGCCTGGTCCTTTCGAAAACGACCCCGATTTTCGAGGCCATTCGCCATAGACGGAGGAAACATTGACCGACGACAGCAACGACGCTCGCATCGACCTTCTCGAGCTGACCGCCCACATCGTATCCGCTTACGTCGAGAAGAACCGCCTGCCCGTCTCCGGTCTGGCCGACCTCATCGCCAGCGTCGCCACCTCGATCGAAGGGCTCGGCAAGCCGGCCGTGCCGGAGGCCGCCCCCCTGGTTCCCGCGGTCAACCCGAAGAAGTCGGTAACGCCGGATTTCATCATCTGCCTCGAGGACGGCAAGAAGTTCAAATCGCTGAAGCGCCATCTCGGCGTGCATTTCAACCTGACCCCGGACGCCTACCGCGCCAAATGGGGCTTGCCGGCTGACTACCCGATGGTCGCCCCCAACTATGCCGCGTCGCGCTCGCTGCTGGCGAAGTCGATCGGTCTCGGCCGCAAGGCCGTCGAGGTGGTGCCCGTCAAGGCCAAGGGCCGCAAGGCCAAGGTTTCGGCCTGAGGCTAGAAGCTGCGGAGCGGTCTCGTGCAGTTCAAGAACGAGACCGACAATTATTTAGACCTTGGACTCTATAAGTACGGCTCGCGCTATGCCGTGTTGCGCGAGCCGGAACTTGGCGGAATATACAGTAAACTTGAAGCAAGATACGGGAAGGCTTTTGACCTCTCGCCAATGAGATGCCGACCCGTGGACGGTATTGAGGTGGAAGCCTACAGGACCCAAGGGGCGCCATTCTTCGTACTGTTCTACGCGACGCAAAAGGAGCTAATCGGCGGGCCTCTCTTCGTTGTAACCGAGCTACATGGCCGAATTTCCCGTCCAGATGCCTTGTTTGTACTTCAGAACTCCATCGGGCTTTCCTTGGCTCATGCCGACAAGGGGGGTGTGAATCACCTCTGTTTCCAACAAGATCTCGAATTTCTGCTGGTTAGAGATCAGAACGACATAGTGGCAGGTTACGGAAAAGCGGCCGCCTGGCTGAAAGCTTTCCGCAAGTCCTATCCCGAATTTGTCGTTTGAAGGTCAGATCGTTGACAACAGGCCTTCGCTGCTGAGATGGAGCTTTGAGCTACAGTCGCAGGGGAAAGCCATGAACTACACCAGGATGGTGATCGAGAAAGAGGCGCCGGAGGAATACGGCTACGACCGTATCCGCTACAACCTCTCCGAAAGCTCGATCGCCGACCAGAAACTCTCCGACATCGGCCTGTCGCTGCCCGATCTGACGCTCTTCTACGGCGAGCATCGCGGCGACAAGGAATTGCGCGCGCTGATCGCGGCGCAGGATGCCGGGGTTTCGCCTGACGATGTCCTGGTCACAGCCGGCGCCGCCGGCGCGCTGTTCATCATCTCGACGTCGCTTTTGTCGGCGAGCGATCATCTCGTCGTCATCAGGCCCAACTACGCCACCAACATCGAAACGCCCCGCGCCATCGGCTGCGCCATCAGCTTTGTCGACCTCGCCTTCGCGGACGGCTTTGCCATCGATGTCGAGCGTATCAAGGCGGCGATCCAGCCGAACACGAAGCTGATCAGCGTCACCTGCCCGCACAACCCGACCGGCACGATGATGTCGCGCGCCAATCTGGACGCGCTGGTGGCGCTCGCCGAGGCCAGCAATTGCCATTTGCTGGTCGACGAGACCTATCGCGATCTTTCCTATGGCAGCCGCCTGCCGTCCGCGGCCTCGCTGAGCCCCAAGGCGATCAGCGTATCGTCGCTATCAAAGGCCTTCGGGATTCCCGGCATCCGCATCGGCTGGCTGATCACCAGGGATGCGCAGCTGCAGGAGACATTCCTCGCCGCCAAGGAGCAGATCGGCATCTGCGGCAGCGTCATCGATGAAGGCATTGCGCGCGGCATGCTGGAGCGCCGGGACGCGTTCCTGGGCGCGCTGCTGCCCGAGATGGCCAAGCGCCGCGACATCGTCCAGGCCTGGATTGACCGCGAGCCGCTGGTCGACTGGATCAGGCCCGAAGGCGGTGTCGTCGGCTTCCCGCGCCTCAATGTCGAACCCGGTTTCGACCTCGACCGGTTCTATGTCGATCTGCTGGAAAACCACGGCACCTATGTCGGGCCCGGCCACTGGTTCGAAATGGAAAAGCGCTTCTTCCGCGTTGGTTTTGGTTGGCCGGCGGAAGCTGAGTTGAGAGGCGGCCTCGACGCCATTTCCGCGGCGCTGCGGCAGTAACTTCCTTGTGCGATAGAAAGAACAGGCTGAAAATCCCTTGATCCAGGCCGGATTTTAACGCACATCCCGCCGCGAACTTTGTTAGACGTTCCATTGGTCGGACCAGCGCCCATCCGGGAAATGCCCCGCCGATCAATGCCATCGCAACGGGGCCTCTCTCCATGACACCAGTACAAACTTCACCGGAGCAGCGTTACGCCGCCTTCCGGCACAAGGCCTTCCTCAGCTACTGGACGGCGCGCTTCCTCACCACCTTCGCGACCATGATCGTCTCCGTCGCCGTCGGCTGGCAGATCTATGATCTGACGCGCGATCCCTTCGACCTCGGCATTGTCGGCATCGTCCAGTTCCTGCCGTCGCTGCTCTTGGTGCTGGTCACCGGCGTCGTGGCCGACCGCTTCGGCCGCCGCCTGATCATGGCGCTGGCAACCGTGGTCGAGGCAGGCTGTGCGCTCGTTCTCCTCTATTTCACGCTGCGCGGCCTCGTCAGTCCGCTGCCGATCTTCGTCGTTCTGGCCCTGTTCGGCATGGCGCGTGCCTTTTACGGACCCGCCTCGTCGTCGCTGTTCGCCAATCTTGTGCCGCCGGAGGATTTCGGCAACGCGATTGCGTGGAACTCGTCCGCCTGGCAGACGGCGACGATCATCGGCCCGGTCGCCGGCGGCCTGCTCTATGGCGTCTCGCCCGAAGCCGCATATGCCGTCGCTTCCGTGCTGATGCTGGTGGCCGGCCTGCTGATCTTCACCATTCCAAAACCCATCCAGCAGACCGCCACCGACAAGCCGACGATGGAGACGCTGTTTGCCGGCTTTCGCTACATCTGGAGCGAGAAGATCGTGCTCGGCGCCATCTCGCTCGATCTCTTCGCCGTGCTTCTCTCCGGCGCCTCGGCACTGCTGCCGGTCTATGCGCGCGACATTCTGCAGCTCGGCCCGTGGGGGCTCGGCCTGCTGCGCTCCGCGCCCGGCATCGGCGCCATCTGCGTTGCGGTGTGGCTCGCCGGGCACCCGCTTCGCGACAATGCCGGCAAGATCATGCTCGGCTTCGTCGCGGCGTTCGGCGCCTGCACTGTGCTGTTTGGCCTGTCGACCATCACCTGGCTGTCGATCGTGGCGCTGGCCTTCCTCGGCGCCACCGATATGTTCAGCGTCTACATCAGGGAAACGCTCATCCAGCTGTGGACACCGGACGAGGTCCGCGGCCGCGTCAACGCCGTCAACCAGGTTTTCGTTGGCGCCTCCAACGAAGTCGGCGAATTCCGCGCCGGCACCATGGCGGCGCTGATCGGCACCGTGCCAGCCGTAGTGATCGGCGGCGTCGGCGCCATCGCGGTCGCCGGGCTGTGGGCTTATTTGTTTCCGCAATTGCGCAAGGTGCGCCACCTCAACGGGCGCAACTGACACTCAGCAAGATCCATCACCCTGTCACAGGAGCTCCCATGATCACCTGTTACCTGAAATATGTCATCGACCCTTACAAGCTTGCCGAGTTTGAAGACTATGGCCGCCGCTGGATCGGTCTGGTCAATCGCCTCGGCGGAAACCATCATGGCTATTTCCTTCCGAGCGAAGGGGCGAACAACATCGCCTATGCGATGTTCACCTTTCCGAGCCTTGCCGACTACGAGGACTATCGCAAGCGGATGGCTGCCGACCCGGAATGCCAGGAAGTGTATGAAACGGAAAAGCGCAATCGCAGCATTCTCAGCTATGAGCGCAGCTTCATGAGGCCGGTGCTCGAACCCTAGAGAGTTACCGGAAGAGAGGGGGCTACCGCGCCGCCGCCCTGCCGAAGATCATGCGCAGGAACTCGTCCAGCCAGCGCTTCAGGTGCATGTCCCAGATCAGCCGGCCGCCGAGATGATCGCGGCCGGGCTGTGCGCCCGGCAACTCGAAGCGATGCGCGCCGCGCACCACCCAGCGATGCATCATCACGCGCGTCAGTTCGCCATGGAACTGGATGCCCCAGGCATTGTCGCCGTAGCGGAAGGCCTGGTTGGGATAGGTCTCGGCCGTCGCCAGAAGTGTGGCGTCCTTCGGCAGTGAGAAGCCTTCGCGGTGGAACTGGTAGACCATTTCGGGCCAGTGCAGGAGTTTCTTGCCCGCTTCGGTCGCCTTCAGCGGATACCAGCCGATCTCGACCAGACCCTCACCGTGACCCTCGACCTTGCCGCCGAGGTGATTGACCAGCATCTGCGCGCCGAGGCAGATGCCGAGGCATGGCCGGTTCTCCCTGAGCGGAATGTCCAGCCAGTTGGTCTCGCGGCGGACGAACTCGTCCTCATCATTGGCGCTCATCGGGCCGCCGAACACAACCGTACCGGCATGGCCATCCAGCGTCTCCGGCAAGGCATCGCCCAGCGGCGGGCGGCGGATGTCGAGTTCAAAACCCTCTTCTATGAGCATGTGGCCGACGCGGCCCGGGCTCGAATTCTCCTGATGCAGCACGATCAGGATTTTTGGCTTCGAACTCGTTTGGCGCGGCATCGTCAGGCGAGATCCCGTCTATTCGTCGCTTGAAATGCCACGCGCACCCGGCGCTTGCGCCGCCGCCTTTCGGCGCGCCTCGACCCGGTCGTGACGCTCGACGCCGATCAGCTCGGCGACGCGCCACACAGTATTGTCCTCGAGCTCGTGCAGTTCGCCATCGGCATAGACGATCTCCCACATCAGCCCGATAAAGGCCTTGCGTCCGTCCGCGTCGAGATGGCGCTTGAGCACGCTGGTGAAGGCATAGAGGTCGATCGCCTCATTGTCGGCTTGCTCGCCGGCGGCGGCCAGCGCTTCGAGTTCGGCACCGCTGATCGAGTAGCTTTCGGCAAGCACCGCCTTGAACCGTTCCCACTCGACATCCTGGCGCACGCCATCGGCGTTCATCACATGATAGAGCAATGCCGACGCCGCGACGCGCGGATCATCCGTGCTTGTGTGCGTGCCGGCGCCGGTTGGCAAATCCCTGAGAAACGAAAGAACGCGTTCGAACATCAATCCATTCCCAAACGGCCTAATGGCCAAATCAAAACAGCCGGAACCGGCGCGGCGACTTTTCCGCTTCCTCGTCCGGATCGACGCCCGGATCATCCGGCAGGCGCGTCAGTTCTTCCGCCGGCTCGACCGCCTCGGCATCGGCCGGTATGGCGGCAAAGGCTGCAGCCGTGACCGGCGTGACGTGGTCTTCGTGGCTCTCGGCTCGCTTGCCCTCGCTGCCCGGGGCGGAATGATCAATCACATCGATCGGCTTTTCTGGCCTCGCCGGAGCTTCGATAGCCGCAACGGCGGCTTCCGGCGCGTCCTCGCGGCTGTCGATCAACTGGCCAAGCCGTTCCATCGGCGCCCGCCACTCGAAGGCATCGAGCCGTCCGGTGACCGGCGATACCGGTGCCCAGCGCTCCGAAACGACGCCATCGGCCACCCAGGCCGGGTCGCGCGGCGCCCGCACCGCCTTGGACAGCAGCTGCCGCACCTTGCCCTGGTCGCCGGTCTCGGCTTCCTCGATATCGGCCAGCAGCAGATAGGCGCCTTCGCGGCGGTCCATCCGGATCGCGGCCTCGGCCTCACGTCGCGCGGTCGAAAAATCCTGCGCGTCGAGCGCGGCACGCGCCACTGTCATCGACGATTCTGCGTGGTTCTTCTTCATCTCCTGCAGCTTCTTCGCCCGGTTGAGCCGGTCGAGCACGGCGTCGCCCGGACGGGCATGCGTATAGAGCTCGGCGATCTCCGGATGCGGCTCGGCCTTCCAGGCGGCTTCGAGGATCTTCGAGCCCTTGCGCACGTCGTTCTGTTTGAACAGTGCGGCAGCCGCGGCAACGGCGGCCGGCGCAAAGTCCGGTTGCAGCTTGTTGGCCTCGATCGCCGCTGTCCTGGCGGCAGCGGGATCGCTGTCGGCCAGCGATTGCGCCTTGGCGGTCAACAGCACGGCGCGGCGGCGGTTGGCGGCGTCGCGTTCGATCTGGCGTGTCGACTTCTGCGCATCGACCAGCTTCAGTGCGCCGTCCCAGTCGCCGCGCGCAGCCAGCTCCTCAAGCGTCGATTCGGCCGCCCAGGCCAGTTGCGGCGCCACTGCGGCGGCACGGCCGGCATAGTGCCGGGCGGCGTTGCGGTCACCGAGCCGTTCGGCTTCGAGGTACAGACCACGCAGGCCAAGCAGCCGCATTTCGGGATCGTCGAGCATGCTCTCGAATTTTTGGCGCGCCCCTTCATGGTCGCCTTCGAGCAGCGATGCCTGCGCCTCCAGCAGATGGATCAGCGGCTCCTGGTCGGAACGGATCAGCTTGGCCGCTTCCTTGGTCTTCTTGCGCGCCAGCGCACCGTCGCCGGCGCCGGCGGCGATCATGCCCGTCGACAGCGCCTGATAGCCACGGTCGCGGCGCCGTACGCGGAAATAGCGGGAGATGGTGTAGGGGCTGTTCCACAGCGACTTGATCAGCCACCACAGGATCATCACCCCGGCGACCACGGCAACGACGGCCACCGCCGCCACCATCAGGCTGACCTGGTACTGGTAGCCGTTGAAGGTAACGACCATGTCGCCCGGCCGATCGGCCAGCCAGGCAAAGCCCAGCCCGAGCGCGAAGACGACGATGAGGAAGACGAGCAGGCGGATCATCGTGTTGCCCTCATGCCTTCATCGCGCTGGAGATCAGCGTGTCGACCTGGGTTTCGACTTCAATGCGCGCCTTCAGTTTGCCGGCAAATTCAGCCCCTGCAGCCTTCACGGCCTCGGGCAGCGAATTGTACTCGCTGAGCGCCTTGGCATAGTCGCCCTGGGTGACCGCCACCTCCATGCGCGCCACGGTTTCCGGCGCACCAGCACCTTCGACGGCGCCGATCGGCCGGACCTTGACCAGCGATTCGGCACTCGACATCAGATTCTGCAGGAAGCCGGCATTCTGATCGACCGGCGTTGCGGCTACGACCATCGCATTGGCGGCGGCATCCATCTGCGCGGCGATCTCGGTGCGGGTGGGCACGCCCTTCTCGGCATACGGCCGCAAGGTCGCGAGTTCCGGCGCGTTGGGTGAAATCGCGGCCAGCGTATCGAGTTCGGCCGAGAACGGCGCGCCGCGTTCGAGCGCCGACTTCAAGGCCGACGCGGCGATGGCGAGCGCGATCTTCGGCTGTCCGGCCGCGGCCTCGACCTTGCCGGAGAGCTGCGACACCGACTGTTCCAGCGCGGTGAGCCGGCCATCCTGCGCCTTCGCCGCCTCGCCCGTTGATTTCACCAGCGCATCGAGACCGGACAGCTTCTCGTTGAGCGGGCCGAGATCGACCGGCGCCGCGCCGCCGGCCTTGCCGAGGGCGGCGACCGCGGTTTCGATCTGCGTGACCTTGTCGCCCAGCGCGGCGAGCCCGGCATTGTCGCCCGCGCCGCCGGATGCGACCGCCGATTTCAACGCGGCTACGTCGGCCTTTACCTGCTCCAGGCCCGAGGAAAGCCCGACCAGCTTGGCCGTTGCATCGCCGCTGCCGCCGGCTTCCTTCAGCCCGGCGATTTCGCTCTTCAGCGAAGCGATCTCGCCGTTGACGCCGTCGAGCGAGACACCGGCGCCGGAACCCGGTGCGCCGAGCAGGCCGGCAAACTGCAGGCCGCCGGCGCCGACCAGCGCGATGACACCGCCGATGATGCCGGCGGCGATCCCGTTGACGCCGCCACGCTTTGCCGAAGGAGGTGTCGGCGCCATCTTGTCCTCCCGTGTCTCGGTTTTTGCCTTGCTGTCGTCGACGCGCTTGGCCGACGCATCCTCGAAATTGTAATCGGAAGTAGCCTTGGTGCGGCTGGGCGCCGCATCCGAACCGGGATAGGGCAGCTCCGGCTCGGCGGCTTTGGCCTCAGCCTCTGCCGGCGTTTCCGCCTCGGCCGCCCCGGCCGTCGCGGCATCGGAGTGCTCCCAGGGTTCGAGATCGACCTGGTCCGCATGCACCGGCTCTTCGGGAACATCCGCTTGGGAAGGTTCCACCGCTATGGCGTCCGCTGGGGCTTCTTCGGTTGCCGCCGGAGACGTCGCCGCAGCCTCGTCGACGATGCGGGAGACGGCGCCCGGTTCGAGATCGATGGTCACCGGCTCGCGGCGGCTTTTCGAGTGTCGCATCTTCGGCGTCTTGACCATGCCGGGGCTCCGCAAATTCGCTTCGTCTCAACGCCTGGCGGCGCATGATGGTTCAGAAAGGGTCTAGCACATCACCAAGCGGTGAAAAGGGGCGGTGTGATGACGCGGGTCAGCGGGGCGGCGGCAAAAGCGCCAGCAGCGCCTCCTCGTCGGGCTGCGCCGCAATACGGATTGCTTTGCCGGCGCTGTCGTCAAAAGCAGCGGCGATGCGCGCGGAAAGCGCGAAAAACAAAGTCTTTTCAAAGAGGCCTTGCAAAGCCGGCCGTTTGGCCAGGACCTGCATCGCGGCACCCGCCTTGGCCGAATAAAGCAGCACCGCATCGACCGCTTGACCCGACAGAAGCGCCAGGATCGTCTCGTCGGAATATCCCACCGGAAGCGTGTCGTATGTCTCCACAGCGCGTACCCGGACCCCTGCCGCTTCCAGCCTCTGCTCAAACAGCGCAAACCGCACGCGGCCGCAGAGATAGACGATCGCCTTGCCGGGAAACGCCGCCGCAATGCTGTCGGCCAGCGCCTCGGCATCACTGGCGCCTTCGATGACCGAAGAGAATCCCATCTTGCGGGCCGCCTCAGTGGTCCTGGTTCCCACGGCATGGCAAGGTAGAGCAGCAAGCGCGGCGATGACCGCCTTTGGGGCATGGCGCACGGCATTGGCGCTGGTGACGGCAACGGCGACGGCATCGCCGGGGATCAGCCCGGCAACGGCAGGCAAGGCCGTCGTTTCGGTCAGCGGCAGCAGAATCGGCTGGAATCCCATGTCCTGAAGCCGCCGCGCCGTGCGCGAGGCGCCTGGCTCCGGCCTGGTCACCAGGACGCGAAGCATGTTCAGAGCCAGCCGTCGAAGAATTTTCCGCCAGCCCTGGCGCGAACGGTCCGTGCGGCCTCATCGCCGATGCGGGCGGCATCCTGCGCTGCCCCTTGCAGTTCGACCGTGTGCGACTGCGTGCCGTCGGGCGAAATGATCAGGCCCGCGAAAGAGAGCTTTCCGGCCTCGATCGCCGCATAGCCGGCGATCGGCGTGCGGCAGGAGCCGTCGAGCGCCGCGAGGAAGGCCCTTTCGCAGGCCAAGGCTTGCCCGGTCGGCACATCGTGGATGGCGATCAGCATCTTCTCGACAGCGCGATCGCCGATACGGGTCTCGATGCCGATCGCGCCTTGTCCGGGTGCCGGCGGGAACATGTCGAGCGGTATCAGGTCGGTAACGACATGCTCCAGGCCGAGCCGCTTCAGCCCGGCATAAGCGAGGATGGTGCCGGCGGCGACCCCTTCGTCCAGCTTGCGCAGCCGCGTCTGCACATTGCCGCGAAACATCACCACGTCGAGATCCGGCCGCATGCGGCGGATCAGCGCCTGCCGCCTGAGCGATGACGAGCCGACTTTGGCCCCGCGCGGCAGCTCGGCGATGGTCTTCGCCGCCTTGCCGACAAAAGCGTCGCGCGCATCCTCGCGCGGCAGGAAGGCGGAGAGTTCCAGGCCATCGGGCAGTTGCGTCGGCATGTCCTTCGACGAATGCACCGCGATGTCGATCGCGCCGGCGAGCAGAGCCTCCTCGATTTCCTTGGTGAACAGACCCTTGCCGCCGGCTTCCGACAGTGGTCGGTCCTGGATGCGGTCGCCGCTGGTCGAGATAACGACCACTTCGAACGCCTCCGCCGGCAGGCCATGCGCGGCCATCAGCCGCGCCTGCGTTTCATGCGCCTGGGCCAGCGCCAGCGGGCTGCCGCGTGTTCCGATTTTCAAGGTTGTTTGCATGACGCGCGGTCCGTGATAACCCCCGGGCAAGCGAGGCCTTTCGGGCTTTCTCCTAAAGGGGAAAGCCTCACGATACAATCTTCGGGAATAGCGACGAATTGATCCGCGTTCTGGGCATTGAGACGAGTTGTGACGAAACCGCCGCCAGCGTCGTGGCGCTGGAGGGCGACGCCGCGCCGAAAATCCTGTCCAACGTCGTGCTTTCCCAGATCGAGGAGCATGCCGCCTTCGGTGGTGTCGTGCCGGAGATCGCCGCGCGCGCCCATGTCGAGGCGCTGGACGGCATCATCGAGGCAGCACTTGCCGATTCGGGCACAGACCTTGACGATATCGATGCGATCGCCGCCACAGCCGGCCCCGGCCTGGTCGGCGGCCTGATCGTCGGGCTGATGACGGCCAAGGCGATCGCCGCGGCAGCGAACAAGCCGCTTATCGCCATCAACCACCTCGAAGGCCATGCCTTGACGGCGCGGCTGACCGATGGGCTCGAATTCCCCTATCTGCTGCTGCTGGTCTCTGGCGGCCACACGCAGATCCTCGCCGTGCGCGGGGTCGGCGACTATCAGCGCTGGGCCACCACCATCGATGACGCGCTCGGCGAAGCCTTCGACAAGACCGCCAAGATGCTCGGCCTGCCCTATCCCGGCGGGCCGAATGTCGAGAAGGCAGCGGTATCAGGCGACGCCACGCGCTTCGCCTTCCCGCGCCCGATGAAGGGATCGGCGCAGCCCGACTTCTCCTTCTCCGGCTTGAAGACGGCTGTGCGCCAGGCCGCGACGGCCATCGCGCCCTTGAGCGACCAGGACGTCGCCGACATCTGTGCCTCGTTCCAGGCGGCGGTCGCCGATGCGCTGGCAGACCGCGTTTCCCGCGCGCTGGCACGCTTCAGCCAAACATTTCCTGGCACGAGAAAGCCCGCCCTGGTCGTCGCCGGTGGCGTCGCCGCCAACCGCACCATCAAGGCGACGCTGGAGCGGCTTTGCGCTGACGCCGGCTTCACCTTCGTCGCGCCGCCGCTGAAGCTGTGCACCGACAATGCGGCGATGATCGCCTGGGCCGGCATCGAGCGCCTGCGCGAAGGCCTGGCGCAGGAGAACGGCTTCGATTTCGTGCCACGCTCGCGCTGGCCGCTGGACAGCATATCCATACCGATGATCGGGTCCGGCCGGCGCGGAGCCAAGGCATGACTGGAGAAGCCGCGAACCTGCCGGGCCAAAAAGCCTGGCGCGTCACAGTACTCGGCGGCGGCGCATGGGGTACGGCGCTGGCGCTGGCCACGCTGCGCGCCGGCCATGCGGTGCGCCTGTTCGCGCGCGACCCGGAAACCGTGGCCGCGATCGGCCAGGGCCAGAACCCGCGCTACTTGCCCGGCATTGCGATTGAGCCCGGCATCGAGGCGACATCCGACATCAAGGCGGCGCTCACAGGCGCCGATTGCGTACTGGCGGTGACGCCTGCGCAATCGCTGCGAGCGACGCTGGCGTCCGCCAAGGACTACATGCCTTCGGGCGTCCCGCTTGTCCTTTGCGCCAAGGGCATCGAGCGCGACACCGGCGCCTTGCTGTCCGCAATCGTCGAGGAGATCCTGCCTGGAAATCCGGTCGCCGCACTGTCGGGTCCAAGCTTCGCCACCGATGTCGCCCGCGGCTTGCCGACAGCGGTGGTGGTCGCGGCCGGCGACGAGGCCCTGGCGGCCGATCTTGCTGCCCGCTTTTCGGCCGAAAACCTGCGCTGCTATTCCAGCGACGACCTGATCGGCGTCGAGATCGGCGGCGCCCTGAAGAATGTCTTTGCCATCGCCGCGGGCGCCGTCACCGGCGCCGGGCTCGGCGCCAGCGCCCAGGCCGCCATGGTGACCCGCGGCTTCGTCGAACTGCGCCGCATCGGCGCTGCCTTCGGCGCCAGGCCCGAGACTTTGATGGGGCTTTCCGGCCTCGGCGACCTGCTGCTGACCTGTTCATCGGCGCAATCACGCAACTTTGCTTATGGGCTGGCACTCGGTCAGGGTAAACCGCTTGCCGGCCTGCCGCTTGCCGAGGGCGTGCCGACAGCGGCCATCGCCGCCCGCATCGCCGTCGAGCGCGGCATAGACGCGCCGATCATCGCCGCTGTCGCGGCCATACTGGACGGCACCATCACCATCCGCCAGGCCGTGACCGCCTTGATGACCCGGCCGCTGAAGACCGAAACCAACGATTGATCCCCACCAAGCTGAGCCCCCCAACCTCGAACCGAAGACCAGGAGAAAGACCATGCTGTTTGCTTTTGTTTGCAAGGACAAGCCCGGAAGCCTGCAGGTACGCATCGACACGCGGCCGGTGCATGTTGCTTTTCTCGAAGGGCTGAATGCGGAGAAGAAACTGGCCTTTGCCGGCCCGTTCCTCGATGCCGACGGCAAGCCCAATGGCAGCCTGGTGGTTGTCGATGCGCCTGACCTGGCCGCGGCGCAAGCCCTGTCGGCCGCCGATCCCTACGCCAAGGCCGGCCTGTTCGAAAGCGTCGAAATCCGCCAGTGGAACTGGACGTTCAACAAGCCGGCGGCTAGTTAATTCCAGCCGCAGACAAGGCGCGTCGCAAGGAGGAGCACAGGCATGAACTACTGGTTGTTCAAATCGGAGCCGTTCAAGTTCTCCTTCGAGATGCTGAAGGCCAAGGGCAAGGCCGGCACGCAGTGGGACGGCGTGCGCAACTACGCCGCCCGCAACAACATGAAGGCGATGCAGATCGGCGATCTCGGCTTCTTCTACCATTCCAATGAGGGGCTGAACGTCGTCGGCATCGCCGAGGTCTGCGGGCTGGCGCACCCCGACACCACTTCGGACGATCCGCGCTGGGAATGCGTCGATATCCGCGCCGTCAAGGACATGCCGAACCCGCCGACGCTGGAACAGGTCAAGGCCAATCCCAAGCTTGCCGAAATGGCGCTGGTGCGGCTTGGGCGGCTTTCCGTGCAGCCGGTCACCCCGGCCGAATGGAAGGAAGTCTGCCGCATGGGCGGCCTGATACCTGCTCCGTGACGGTCCTGACGCCAAACAGCGCGCAAAAATTCATTCTCGACAACACGGCGCTGATAGCGCCGCCGCATGTGCCTGAGATTGTTCTGCGCCTCGCCGATGAAGCGCACGATCTTTGGCAGCGGACCGAGGACGAACTGGTCGAGATCGGCCTGCCACCACCCTTCTGGGCGTTTGCCTGGGCCGGCGGCCAAGGCCTCGCCCGCTATGTCCTGGACAATCCCGACAAGGTGCGGGGCAAGCGCGTGCTCGACTTCGCCTCGGGCTCCGGCCTCGTCGCCATCGCCGCCGCCAAGGCGGGCGCCGTTGAGGTGATCGCCGCCGACATCGACCCGTTCTGCGCCACCGCGATCCGGCTCAACGGCGAGGCCAATGACGTCCAGGTCAAATTCCTCGGCACCGACTGCATCGGCGCCGATGCGGGCTGGGACGTGATCCTGGCCGGTGACGTTTTCTACGACAAATCCTTCGCCGATCTGTTGATGCCGTGGTTTGCGACGCTCAAGGCACGCGGCGCCGAGATCTTCGTTGGCGATCCCGGTCGGTCATACATGCCAACGGCCGGGCTGGAACCGCTTGCCGTCTATGAAGTCGCCGTCACCCGGGCATTGGAGGACGCGCTGGTCAAGCGCACCACTGTCTGGCGGTTTGCTTGACGCCATCGGCGAAGCGCTCGATACAAGGCACATGCAGGGTGCTCGGCCTGCGTCTGGAGGGGGGAAGCTCATGGATTTTTCAGCAGTGAACTGGCTGGCGGTGATCGCCGCCGCTGTCGTGGCTTGGCTGTTCGGTGCCGCCTGGTACATGGCGTTGAGCAAACCATGGCTCAAAGCCGCCAGGCTCGATGCCACGACCATGAAGAAATCGCCGCTGCCCTTCATCATCAGCTTCATCGCCGAACTGATCATGGCCTACATCATGGCCCTGGTCGTCGGCGCCATGACCGGCGGCGAGCCGACATGGCTTGCAGGGCTTATCTTCGGCTTCGTGCTTTGGCTGGGTTTCGTCGCCACGACGCTGTCGGTCAACCATCGCTATGAGAATTTCGGCTGGGACCTGACCCTCATCGACGGCGGTCACTGGCTGGGTGTCTTGTTGATCATCGGCGCGGTGATCGGCTGGTTCGGCGCCGCGGCAAGCTGAACGGTGCGTTGACGATGGCAGAAAAGTCCGGATTTCCGCGCGACCTGGTGTTCACCCGGATCTGTCACGTCAAGCAGGGTTACGACGACCGACGCCGCCACATTGTCCGCGAGTTCGAGCGGCGCGGCGTGCCAGTCTATTTTTACACGGACTGGGACCGGCCCGATATCACCCCGGAGATCCGCAACGAGCTGGTCGCGCCCACCTTTACCCACGCGCCGGCCGTTTCGCTGGCGCTGAAGCATGTCGGCATCTGGCGCGATTTCCTTGAGACCGACCTGCCCTATTGCCTGGTGTTCGAGGACGACGTCTTCCTCGCCCGCGACTTCGTCGCCAAGTTCCGGCAAGGGATGGCCGAGCTTGGCAGCCCCACGCGCAAGGCCGTCATCTATCTCGGCAATGGCAGCAACTACTACACGCCGAGCTGGAAATTGCGCAGGGGTCAAAGGCTCTACCCGGCACTCCATGCCAGATGTACCGATTCCTACCTCATCACCCGTCCGGTCGCCGAAGCCCGTTGCGCCTGGATCGATCAGAACAAGATATACACCTCGATCGACCACCAGGTCGAACAGATGGATGAGAAGCTCGGCATTGAAATGCTGTGGTTCGAACGGCCGATTGTCGAGCAGGGAAGCGAAAACGGAGCGTTTGAGACCTCCATTTCCGCGAAAAGATACCCGCGTTTGTACAAGAGCCTGAAATGGAAGTGGAAGAAGTACACAAGGATGGTCTTCGGTCACAACGCCCGGTCGTGAACCAAGGACCGAGCGCGGCGGAACCGGCCTATGCCTTGTCCGTGCTGGGCGTCTTTGCCGCTTCCTCAAGAAGCCATTCGCGAAACGCGACGATGCGCGCGTCGTCCTTCGCGGTTTGCGGATAGACCAGGAAATAGGCGAATTCCGGCGCGACCTTGATGCCGAGTTGGAAGGGGCGGACAAGACGTCCCTGCGACAGGTCGTTGGCCACCATGGCGAAATCGGCCAGCGCCACGGCGTTCCCATCCAGTGCTGCCTGCGTGGCATCGGTCGAGGAGCCGAAGACGAGGGTGCGGCTGTCGTCGAAATCATCGACGCCCGCCGCCTGCATCCACATGCTCCAGTTCGGCCAGGTGACGCCTTGCCGCGACCATTCGATATGCGCGAGCGTGTGCTGGAACAGATCGCGCGGCTCATTGAGCGGCGGGCCTGAAGCGAGCAGCGCCGGGCTGCACACCGGGATGATGATGTTTTCGAACAGCCGGTGCGCGCACAGCCCCGGATATTTGCCGGTGCCGAAGCGGATGCCGATGTCGACGTCGTCGCGCTCGAAGTCCCTGACATCGTAGGTGATGTCGAAGCGCAGCTCGATGCCCGGCCTTTGGCGGCGGAAATCATCGACGCGCCGCATCAGCCATTTTGTCGCGAACTGCGCGTCGAGCGTCACCTTCAGCAACGCCGTGCCGCGCGTCATCTTGCGGGCGCGGGACACCGCCCGGTTGAGCAGGTCGAGCGCGTCGATCGACGCCTCGAACAGCACGTTTCCCGCTTCCGTCAGCCGCATGGTGCGGCTGGTGCGCGTGAACAGCACCAGATCGAGCTGATCCTCGATTTCCTTGACCTGGTGGCTGACCGCGGCCGGCGTCAGCCCAAGCTCGTCGGCGGCACGGGTGAAATTGAGGTGCCGCGCCGCTGCCTCGAAGGTCCTCAGCGCACGCGTTCCGGGGAGCAGGCGGGCCATCAGCACTTGACCTCGAAAGAGCGGAGCATGGCGTCTTGATCCTCAAATTTAACTTGATGATTGAACAAAAACTACTCGTTTCCTCCCAAGATTTCAATCAGGCATGATGTGAGCATCGAAGTACCATTAAACCGGATTTGAAGTCCGGATGAACGGATCGCATCATGTCTCATATCGCTCTTCACCCCGCATATACCGCCCGGCCGGCGTGGCTTTCGGCAGTCCGTGACTGGCTGCGTCAGGCCAGGGTCGCGGTCAATCTTCCGCACCAGAACGTCGAGGATCTGTCCGATCGCCAGTTGCGCGATATCGGCGCCGGCCGCAAGGACATCGCCCGGGCCATGGACCGCGAGATCGGCCGTCTGGGCCTGCTCGATATTGGCTGGCAGCAGCCGAGGAAGTAGGGATTGGGCAGTAGGGAATAGGCAGTAGGCATCGGAAGAGAGCCCTACTGCCTACCTCACCACTCTCACCACCGTCCGATCCGACAGCAATGGCAGCAGCCGCGCCATGGTCCGCGCGGTCACCGCGACGCAGCCTTGCGTCGGCGTGAAACCGGGGCGCGCCAGGTGGAAGAAGATGGCGCTGCCACGCCCACGGCGGCGCGGCGAAATGTTCCAGTCGAGCACCAGGCAGGCATCATAGAGCCGGTCGTCGCGCCGCATGCGTTCGTGGCTGGCGCCATAGGGGATCTTGACCGGCCGGTTGTAGTTGCGGTCGTCCGGCACCTCGCACCAGCCGAGATCGGGTCCGATCGGCGTCATCGCCAGCCGCGTCCGGCGGCCACCGGCAAACTGATCTCCCCGGAAATAACCCGACAGGATCCGCATCGAGCCGAGCGGCGTGGCGCCATCGCCCTCGCGCTTGTCGGCCGAGATGCCACCCCACCCCAGCGCACAGGCAAACACCGTTTTCCCGGCCTGCAGCAGGCCCTGGGTTGGATGGCCCGGCCTTGCCCGCACGGTCAGCAAACGCAGCCCTTTTACCAAAATTGCGCCGGCTGCATTGCGATCGCGTTTTTTCTTGTATGATCGTGCCACGGAACAAATCACTGTGATCGGCTATTGTGTACGCCAGCTTCCGCATAAATACGCAGCGGTCAACTGAATTCACTTTTCAAAACAACGGATTGATCCATGACTTCACGCACCATTCTGATCGTCGACGACGATGACGACCTGCGCGGCACACTGGTCGAGCAACTTGCCCTCTACGAGGAATTCGACGTGCTGCAGGAAGCGACCGCGGCAAAAGGCGTCACCGCGGCACGCGGCGGCCTCATCGACCTGCTCATCATGGATGTCGGCCTGCCCGACATGGATGGCCGCGAGGCGGTGAAGATCCTGCGCAAGGGCGGCTACAAGGCGCCCATCATCATGCTGACCGGCCACGACACCGATTCGGACACGATTCTGGGTCTAGAGGCCGGCGCCAACGACTATGTGACGAAGCCGTTCCGCTTCGCGGTGCTGTTGGCGCGCATCCGCGCCCAGCTGCGCCAGCATGAGCAGAGCGAGGACGCCACCTTCTCGGTCGGCCCCTACACCTTCAAGCCCAGCCAGAAGCTGCTCATCGACCCGCGTGGCGGCAAGGTGCGGCTGACGGAGAAGGAAGCCTCGATCATCAAATATCTCTATCGCGCCGACCAGAAGGTGGTGACGCGCGACGTGCTGCTCGAGGAGGTCTGGGGCTACAATTCCGGCGTCACCACGCACACGCTGGAAACCCACGTCTACCGGCTGCGCCAGAAGATCGAGCGCGATCCTTCCAATGCGGAAATTCTTGTGACAGAAAGCGGCGGCTACAAGCTGGTTCCTTAAACATTTCATTATCCAATATGCGGTCTGGGCGGGACCGCTTTCGGGTGCGGTCCTGTGGAGAGGGATTCGGGATCTACTCGTGAAGGAGGGATTGGACTGACCGTTCGGGGACGCAGCTAGAGATGGCGCTGGATGACGACATCCGCATCCTGTCCGCCGTGAAGCTCTTCCAGGGTTTCACGCAGGAACAGCTGCGTCTGCTCGCCTTCGGCGCCGAGAACACCCTGCTGCAAGCCAACCACAAGCTTTACCGCGAGGACGATGAGGCCGATTCGGCCTATGTCGTGGTCAGCGGACGCATCGTGCTCTATCGCGAGCAAACTGGCGAGCGCATCCCGATCGGCACCGCCGGCCCCGGCACAATCCTGAGCGAACTGGCGTTGATCGCCGACAGCAACCGGCTGACCAGCGCCTCGGCCGAAATCGACTCCGAAGTGATCAGGCTGAGCCGCAAGATGTTCCGCCGCATCCTGGAGGAATATCCCGAAGTCGCGGTGAAACTCCACGAGCGCATTTCCGAGGAATTCCAGACCATGATCCGCCGCATCGAGAAACTGGCGCCGCGGTTTTCGGGGTGAGTGCGGACCCATCTCAGCCGAGACGCTGGGTATGTCGAGATTCAGGTCAGGCCGAGTCGAAAATGGCTGATACCGAGAACCGGAGCGGAGCGTACTTTTCGTACGTGAGCACCGTTCTACTGCGACGCAGTAGAACGGGGAAGCGGAGGTATCGGCCATTTGCAGGCCGGCCTCACCTGAATATCGGCATACCTAATCCAGGTCGAAGCGCGCGATGACCGGCACATGGTCCGACGGCCGTTCCCAGCCGCGCGCCGCCCTCAGGATCTCGTAGCCGGCGAAATCGGGCACCAAATTGGGCGATGACCAGACATGGTCGAGCCGCCGGCCGCGATTGGAGGCTTCCCAATCCTGCGCGCGATAACTCCACCAGGTGTAGAGCTTCTGCTCCAGGGGCACGTTGAGCCGCATCAGGTCGACCCAGTCGCCGGCCAACCGCATCGCCTCGAAGTTTTCAGTCTCGACCGGCGTGTGGCTGACCACGTTGAGCAATTGCTTGTGCGACCAGACGTCGTGCTCGAGCGGCGCGATGTTGAGATCGCCGACCAGCACCGAGGCGGACACCTCGCTGTGCTCGGCGCGGATGACGTTCATCTCGGCGACGAAATCGAGCTTGTGCTTGAACTTCTTGCTGATCTCGGGATTGGGTTCGTCACCACCCGCCGGAACGTAGAAATTGTGGACGAGGATCGTCTTGCCGCCGGCCTGCACCGTCACCGACAGATGCCGGCTGTCCTCGATCTCGCAGAAGCGGCGCTTTTCGACCAGCTCAATCGGCCGCCGCGCAACCGTCGCCACGCCGTGATAGCCCTTCTGGCCATGAAAGGCGATGTGCTGGTAGCCGAGCCTGCGGAACGCCTTTTCGGGAAACAGCTCATCGGGAACTTTCGTTTCCTGCAGGCAGAGCACATCGGGGGCGTACTCATCCAACAGGCGCTCGACGATCGGCATGCGCAGGCGGACGGAGTTGATGTTCCAGGTGGCAATCGAAAAAGGCATTGGCAGTCCAAGACAGCGTGCGGCCAGCCAGGACCGATAGGCCCTGACAGAGAAGACGCCTTTTGAGGGGTCAGTCCGGAAACTGCCAGCCGAAGGCCCCAAAGACAAGGCGGGTCGCGCCTTGTGAGGCGCAGCCCGGTTCTTTCCACAGCTATTGGAGCAATTGGTTCTACCGCGTCTTGGTGTTCAGCTCGCGGTTGGCCGTATAGTCGATGGCAAAAGTGTCGGCGGCGAAGCTGACGCCTTCCTTGGTGTTGAAGATCATCACCGTGGTGTCCTTGCCCTGGGCGTCGGTGATCGTCCACTGGCGCAGGTCATAGGTTTTCGGGTCGAACATCATGGTGATCATGGCATTGCCGAACACCGACTTGTCGGAGAGCTTGATGGTGGTGAGGTCGTCCTCTTCCTTGACGCTCTTGACGCGGTCGCCGGAGAGGTCGATGCGGTCGTCGAGCAGCAGCTTCAGCGGCGTCTTCGACAGCGGATAGAGATCCGAAGTGTTCATTTTCTTGTTGAGAATGACCACCGACTTGCCGTCGGAAATCACCTTGAAGTTCGAGGCGCCATCATAGTTGAAGCGGATCTTGCCCGGCCGCTCGAGGAAGAACTTGCCGCCGGTCTGCTCGCCCTTGGGGCCGAACTGCACGAATTCCCCGCTCATCGATTTCACCGACGAAAAATGGTCGGCGATTTTCTGCGCGGCGGCAGGCACGGCCGCCTGCGCCGAGGCCAGCAATTCGAAGCCGGGCACCACATTGAGTGCGGCGGCACCCACGGCGACAAGGCCGAGGCCAAGCAGCTGGCGGCGGGTCGGGGCGAAATTGCCGAGTGCGGAAAGATCGTTTTTCATGGCGGTCACTCTCGTGGTGATTCCTGTATCTGTCGTTGTTCTGAGCCCCCAGTTGGGCTGAAGTTTGGCGGATACCCGCTTCAACGCGCTGCAAGGTTCAGGTTCAACGCGCCGCAAGGTTCAAGGTTGCGGCCGGCTTCCCATCAGAATTTGTCGTCTTCGGTCGGCACCAGGATCTCGCGTTTGCCGGCATGATTGGCGGCGCCGACAATGCCCTCCTTCTCCATCTTCTCGATGATCGAGGCGGCCCTGTTATAGCCGATGCCGAGCCGGCGCTGGATGTAGCTGGTGGAGGCCTTGCCGTCGCGCAACACCACGGCCACCGCCTGGTCATACGGGTCGTCGGAATCGTCCAGATTGCTGTTGGCGCCACCGCCGCCGGTCCCGCCCTTGCCGGACGGCTCGTCATCGTCCTCGTCGTCATCCTCGGTGATGGCATCGAGATATTCCGGCACGCCCTGCAGCTTCAGATGCGCGACGATCTTTTCGACCTCCTCGTCGGCGACGAAGGGGCCGTGCACGCGCTGGATACGGCCGCCGCCGGCCATGTAGAGCATGTCGCCCATGCCGAGCAGCTGCTCGGCGCCCTGCTCGCCCAGAATGGTGCGGCTGTCGATCTTCGACGTCACCTGGAAGGAGATACGGGTCGGGAAGTTGGCCTTGATGGTGCCGGTGATGACGTCGACCGATGGACGTTGCGTGGCCATGATGACATGGATGCCGGCAGCACGCGCCATCTGCGCCAGGCGCTGCACCGCGCCTTCGATGTCTTTGCCGGCGACCATCATCAGGTCGGCCATTTCGTCGATGATGACGACGATGTAGGGCATCGGCTCGAGGTCGAGATCCTCGGTCTCGTAGATCGCCTCGCCCGTCTGGCGGTCGAAGCCGGTCTGCACGGTGCGTGAGATTTTTTCGCCTTTTTTCTCGGCCTGCTGGACCCGGGCGTTGAAGCCGTCGATGTTGCGCACGCCGACCTTGGACATCTTGCGGTAGCGGTCCTCCATCTCCCGCACGGTCCATTTCAGCGCCACCACCGCCTTCTTGGGATCGGTAACGACGGGCGTCAGAAGATGCGGGATGCCGTCATAGACGGAAAGTTCCAGCATCTTCGGGTCGATCATGATCAGCCGGCATTCCTGCGGCGTCAGCTTGTAGAGCAGCGACAGGATCATGGTGTTGATGGCAACCGACTTGCCCGAGCCGGTGGTGCCGGCGACCAGCACATGCGGCATCTTGGCAATGTCGACGATAACGGCCTCGCCATTGATGGTCTTGCCCAGCGCCAGCGCCAGCTTGGCCTTGGTGGTTTCGAAGTCGCGGCTGGCCAGGATCTCCCTGAGATAGACGGTTTCGCGCTTGGCGTTCGGCAGTTCGATGCCGATGGCGTTGCGGCCGGGCACCACGGCGACGCGGCAGGCGATCGCGCTCATCGAGCGCGCAATGTCGTCGGACAGGCCGATGACGCGCGACGACTTGATGCCGGGCGCCGGCTCAAGTTCATAGAGTGTGACGACAGGGCCGGGACGCACGGCAATGATCTCGCCCTTGACGCCGAAATCCTCCAGCACGCCTTCGAGCAGCCGCGCGTTCTGCTCCAGCGCGTCCTTCGACAGGCTGGCATCGCGCACCACATTCTTGGGCTCGGACAGGAAATGCAGCGACGGCATCTCGAACGTTTCCGAGCCGATCAGCGAGGTCTGCGCCTCGCGCTGGACACGCGCGCCCGGAGCCGGGCGCGGTGCCGGCGCCGCGACGCGGGTCGCGGCATCGGAACGGTACTGCTGCACCTTGGCCGTCGGGGCCGTACGGCGCTGGGTGACGGGCTCGTCGTCGAGATCGATATCCTCGTCGTCGCGGTCGAAGACATCGTCATCGTCCGGATCGACGGAAACACTGCGGTCACTGACCATGGCGGCGAAGAATTCCGGCTCGACGCGGGCGCGACCGTCCTGGCTCACCCGCGATTCAGCGTACTCGGCCGATTCGACCCGTTCGGCGGCGCGCCGCCAGGCGGTGGAGCGCTGCTCCATCTCCGGTTCATACTCTTCCCGCTCCTGCCTGCGGCGCACGGCGCGGCGATGCATCCATGCGCGCAACGAGAGCCACCAATGGGTAATGGCACCCAGCGCCAATATGCCTTCGTCGCCCTCATCCTCGTCATTGTCGAACAGAAGATCGTCCTCGCGCGGTTCCGCCGCGGCCGGTTCTTCCATCACGGCAAAACCGTTCTTGCGCCCGATCAGCGCCGCGCCATAGGCGAACAGCCACAGCGTCGGCGCGGCCAGCAGCACGGCGAGCACGCTGGCAATCAACCCGGTCGGGTAGCCGCCGACAAGGACGCCGGGGATCTTGAGCACCATGTCGCCAAACACGCCGCCAAGGCCGGTCGGCAAAGGCCAGGTCTTGGGCGGAACGATGCAGCCGGCGATCGCGGCGGCGAGCAGCGCGAAACCGAACCAGAACAGCCCGCGCTTGGGCAGCCTGTCGACGCCGCGCGCCGAAAACAGGAGGTAGCCCCAGATGACGGCCGGAACCAGCGCGGCGACCGCGGCAAGCCCGAAGAACTGCATGGCAAGGTCGGAGAACACCGCGCCGGCATAGCCCATGGCATTGGTGACGGTGTTGTTCGTGGCGTGCGAGAAGCTTGGATCGGCAACGTTCCAGGTGGCGAGGCTGGCAACCCCGAAGGCAACAGACAGAAACAGGCCCGCGCCGACCAGCCGGCCGACCTGCCGCCGCGCAAAAGCCTGGATGCCGTGCCCCGTATCGGCCAGCGCGAGCGGTGCTGAAGCCCCTGAACGCATGCTCTTCCCCGTCAGTGATTGCCTGGCCGCAGCGCATGACGCACTCCGGCAGATTCGAGGGCCAGACTAGCTGTGGGAAGGTTAAGGCTGCATTAACTATAAGGCCGCCGGTGACGATCCCTTTGGCATGGAGATCTCCAGGCCACCGTGCACCGCATGAAAACGGCGGGCCCCTAGCCCGCCATCCGTTTGTCCTGGTCAGGCGGCGTGTTACTTGTTGGCGCCGCCGAGCATCTTCACATTGGCGCAGAACTCGGCATGAGGCTTGCTCATCGCCGCGTCCTGGCACTCCTTCATCATGGCGTCCTGCTTGTCCTTCGGCATTGCCATGAAGGCCGCCTTGAACTCTTCCATCGGCTTCATGGTTTTCATGCCCGAATCGGTGAAGAACGGAGACATGTCGTTCGGATCATCGAGGGCGCCCGCCAATGCCACGCCGCTGACCATGGAAAGCGCGAGTGCTCCGAGGCAGATATTCTTGAAGTTCATGAGAAAATTCCTTCCCTGTGTTGTGCACACGAGCGCCTGAACGACGATCGCCTTCACAGTTCGGGGCCAGGACAGTCAATGTTTCCTCGAAAATCTTCTTCACGAGAACGTGATTGCACGCAGTCAGGCATAGTCAGAATGAATTGCCAAAAAAAGAGGCCCGGATGCGATCCGGGCCTCAATGCGTGAACTCCTTGCGGGAGTGTCACGACGGGATTCTTTTCGAAGCCAGGAAATCGTGCAGCGTTTCGGTCTGGCATCGGGAAGGCAAGCAAGGGGCCGGCGGGAGGAGGGTTCCGCCGGCCCCGTAGGCTAAGCTGGCCTTACGGCACCACTTCGCCATGCTGGGAGATGTCGAGGCCCTCGACCTCTTCCTGGGTCGTCGGACGCAGGCCGACCAGCGCCTTGACGATGTAGAGGATCACGAAGGTGGCAACCGCCGTCCACAGGATGGTGAAGGCGATGCCATAGAGCTGCTTGCCAATCGAAGCGTCCTTGCCGAGCGCATTGATCGCCGGATCAGCGAGCACGCCGGTCAGCAACGCGCCGACCACGCCGCCGACGCCATGGACGCCAAAGGCGTCGAGCGAGTCGTCATAGCCGAACATATGCTTCACCTTGACCGCCGAGAGGTAGCAGACCACGCCGGCGACGATGCCGACGATGAAGGCGCCGGTCGGGTTGACGAAGCCGGAAGCAGGCGTCACCGCCACCAGGCCGGCGACAGCACCCGAGATGATGCCGAGCACGGAAGGCTTCTTGGCGACGATCCATTCGGCGAACATCCAGGCCAGCGCCGCCGCGGCGGTGGCGACCTGGGTGTTGAGCATGGCAGCACCGGCGAGGCCGTCAGCCGCCAGTTCCGAACCGGCGTTGAAGCCGAACCAGCCGACCCACAGCAGCGAAGCGCCGATGACCGAATAGACCAGGTTGTGCGGCGCCATGTTGGTGGTGCCATAGCCTTCGCGCTTGCCGAGAACGAGCGCGCAGACGAGACCGGCCACACCGGCGTTGATATGGACGACCGTGCCGCCGGCAAAGTCGAGCACGCCAGCCGCGCCAAGGAAGCCGCCGCCCCAGACCCAATGCGCGATCGGCGCGTAGACGATGAGCAGCCACAGCGCCATGAAGATCAGCAGAGCCGAGAATTTCATGCGCTCGGCAAAGGCGCCGGCAATCAGCGCGGGGGTGATGATGGCGAAGGTCATCTGGAACATCGAGAAGACGAATTCAGGAATGTTCGCCACGCCCGGCAGCCACAGCGTCGAGACGGTGATGCCGTGATGGAAGAACCTTGAAGCGCCGCCGATGTAGTTGTTCAGGCTTGCGGAGTCATTGGTGGAGAAGGCCAGCGAATAGCCGAACATGAACCACAGCACCGTCACCAGGCAGGTGATGGCAAAGCTCTGCATGATGGTGGCGAGCACGTTCTTCTTGCGCACCATGCCGCCGTAGAACAGCGCCAGGCCGGGGATGGTCATCATCAGCACGAGTGCCGTCGAGGTCAGCATCCAGGCGGTATTGCCGGTATCGAGCACCGGGGTGGGGGCAGCAGCCGGCGTTGCCGCGGCTGCGGCGGGAGCTACGGTCTGCGCGAATGCAGAGACCGTGCCCAATGCAGCGAGAGCGAGCGAGCTCAGCGCCGCCACGCGTCCCGTCGTCTTCATGGTGGAAGGTATGTTCATTGAACTCTCCATTGGAATACGTGTTCGCCGCTTACAATGCGTCGGAGTCTGTTTCGCCGGTGCGGATGCGCACCGCCTGCTCGATACCGAAAACAAAGATCTTGCCGTCGCCGATCTGGCCGGTTTTGGCCGCCGCGGTGATGGCTTCGACGGCCTTGTCGACAACGTCTGCAGCGACCGCGACCTCGATCTTGATCTTCGGCAGGAAACTGACCGCGTATTCCGCCCCGCGATAGATTTCCGTATGCCCCTTCTGACGCCCGTAGCCTTTGACTTCGGTGACGGTCAGGCCCTGGATGCCGACGGCGGTAAGCGCTTCGCGTACCTCGTCCAGCTTGAACGGCTTGATGATTGCCATCACGATTTTCATAAGGTTTCACCCTTTGCTGTTGCGGTCCCCCGCGTTTGCACGACTTCACCGATCCCAAAGAGCCGGAGAGTGCTCATCAGGATTCAAGCTCCGTGCCAAGTGCCGAAGCAGGGTGTTAACCGGTTGTAAACAAAGGGATTGAGAGCTACGCCGGCGCAGTCCGCCCGCAGTTGCGGCAAGGCATCTGATTAAATATTAGGCAATTTTCTCAAAATGCCTATTCTGCGGGCGAACGCTTCAGCCGGATCAGACCTTCCTGGGCAACCGAGGCGATCAGCGTGCCGTCGCGGGCAAACAGCGAGCCGCGCGTAAAGCCGCGCGACCCTTGTGTCGACGGGCTGTCTTGCGTGTAGAGCATCCAGTCGTCGAGCGGGTGGCTGCGGTGGAACCACATGGCATGGTCCAGGCTCGCCGCCTGGATATCGCGGTCGAAGATGGCGCGGCCGTGCGCGAAGGTCGAGGTGTCGAGCAGCGTCATGTCGGAGAGATAGGCGAGCACCGCCGCCTGGGTGGCGCGATCGGCCGGTACGGGACCGGTCGTGCGGATCCAGATGTTCTGCTTCGGCTCCAGCTTTTCCCGGCTGGTGTAATGCTTCAGCATCACCGGCTTCATCTCGATCGGCCGGTCGCGCTCCCAGTAACGCTTGATGCCTTCGGGCACAGCCTCCGCGAACTTGCCCAGCAGTTCGCGCTGCGACAGCAATGTTTCCGGTCCAGGCACGTCATGCGGCATCGGCACCTGGTGTTCGAGCCCGATCTCATCCTGCTGGAACGAGGCCTCCAGCGAAAAGATCGCCTGGCCGTGCTGGATCGCCACCACGCGCCGCGTGGTGAAGGACCCGCCATCGCGGATGCGGTCGACCTCGTAGACGATCGGCACCTGGGTATCGCCCGGCCGCATGAAATAACCGTGCAGCGAATGGACATGGCGGTCCGGGTCGACGGTTCGTTGCGCCGCGACCAGCGCCTGGGCGATGGTCTGGCCGCCGAAGACGCGCTGCCAGTCGAGCAAGGGGCTGCGACCACGATACAGATTGTGTTCCAGCTTCTCGAGGTCGAGAATGCCGAGAAGCTCGTCCATGGCCGCCGTCATCTTTCGCGCCCTCGCTAGCGGAAGTGTTATGGCGGTTTCCGACAGGACGGACAGGCAGTCAAGACCGCAATGGTTTGAGATGGCCAGGCAAAAGGAATTCGGAATGATGGAACGCAAGGCGGAAGCGAAGGCAAGGCTCGATGTCCTCGTCGCCGGCGCCGGCTATGTCGGACTGGCCACCGCCGTCTCGCTGAAGCAGGCGCGGCCGGGCCTTGCCGTTGCGCTGGTCGATGCCGCGCCCGCCGGCGCCTGGCAAAGGGATGGCCGTGCCTCGGCCATTGCCGCCGCCGCCTGCCGCATGCTCGACCAGCTCGGCGTCTGGACGGAGATCGCGCCGCAGGCGCAGGCGATCACCGAGATGATCATCACCGATTCGCGCAGCGCCGATCCGGTCCGCCCGGTCTTTCTGACCTTCGGCGGCGAAGTGGCACCGGGCGAGCCGTTCGCGCATATGGTCGCCAACAGGGCGTTGAACGGCGCTTTGCGCGCCAGGGCCGAAAAGCTCGGCATCGACATCATCGAAGGTGTCGCGGTGCAAGGTTTTGAGACCAATGGCGCCGGCATATCGGTGCATCTGGCCGACGGTGACATGCTGACGGCGCGGCTGCTGGTCGCCGCCGACGGCGTCAATTCGAAGCTGCGCGACATGGCTGGCATCAAGACGGTGAAGTGGGACTATGGCCAGTCCGGCATCGTCTGCACCGTGGCGCATGAACGCCCGCATAATGGCCGCGCCGAAGAGCATTTCTTGCCGGCCGGCCCCTTTGCCACGCTGCCGCTCAAGCCGGACGCGGACGGCACCAACCGCTCGTCGATCGTCTGGGTCGAACGCGCGGAAGATGCCAAGGCGCTCGTGGAAGGCGACGATCTCGCCTTCGAGCAGGAACTCGAACAGCGCTTCAGCCTGAAGCTCGGAGAAATCCGTGTTGCCGACAAGCCGCGTGCCTGGCCGCTTGGCCTGACCATCGCGCGCGCCTTCGTCGCACAGCGGATCGCGCTCGCCGGCGACGCCGCGCACGGTATCCACCCGATCGCCGGCCAGGGCCTCAATCTCGGCTTCAAGGATGTCGCGGCACTTGCCGAGGTGATCGTCGAGGCGGACCGGCTCGGCCAGGACATCGGCGCGCTCGACGTGCTCGAGCGTTACCAGCAATGGCGCCGTTTCGACACGGTGCAGATGGGCATCACCACGGATGTGTTGAACCGGCTGTTTTCCAACGACATCACCCCGCTGCGCGCTGTCCGCGACATCGGCCTCGGTCTCGTCGAACGCATGCCGCGCCTGAAGGACTTTTTCATCCGCCAAGCATCGGGGCTGTCAGCCGGGACGCCGAGGCTATTGAAGGGCGAGGCGATCTAGGCGCCCAGGCGATTTCAGTTGACCTCAAAACCGAGCTTCTGCCGCAGCCGCAGCATGCGTTGATCAGCGATCTCAAGCCGCGTCTCGCCGCCCTGGGCAGCCCGGTTGACCATCTGCAGCAGATCGTTGCGCTCGGCGACGTCAAGACGCTGGCGCAGGAACGGCGCCAGCTTGTCGATGACGACAGTGGTGTCGTCGACCTGCGCCGCCGCCCATTTGGCGTAGATCACCGCCTCGTCGGTCTTCTTCTTGTCGGCGATCTCGGAAATGACAGCGCGGATGACGGCCTCGCGCTGCGGCAAAACCGGCCCATTCTCGGAAACGATCGATGTAATCAGCGTCGCGGCGGCCACCACCGGATCGTCGATCGCCGTCAGCGGCGACAGGGCCGCCTGGTTGCGGAGCTTCTTGCGACGGATGTTGCCTTGCACGCGCCCGACAACATCAGCGACCTCCCGCGCGGCCTCGTTCATGGCCTTCATCCGGTACCACCAGAAACCTGCTGCTCCCAGCACGCCAAGGATCGCAATCAGGAAAGGCATGTCGAAATCCCCCGAGAAATCCGCCTGACGATAGAAGAACACTTGCGCTGCTTCAACACGCAAGAGTTGCGGCTGATGAACAAAACCCGGGCCGCCCGTGCAATCCCGAGCGTCCGGGGACCCGTCACCCCTGGCCGATCATGCTGCGGTCTTCATGACCCCGGTATGTCGTAGATCGCCCTGACCTCGATGGTGCCAATTTCGGCCAGCGGAATGCCGGCGGCAATGTCCAGCGCTTCGTCGAGAGTGGCGGCCTCGACCATGATGAAACCGAGCAACTGCTCCTTGGTTTCGGCAAAGGGTCCATCGATGATCAGCCGCTTGCCCTGGCGCCGGCGCACGGTCTTGGCTGTCTTCACCGACTGCAGCGCCTCGGCGACGATCAGCTTGCCCTGCTGATCCAACACCCTGTCATAGGCCAGCGAATCGGCGTCGAGCTTGGCCCCCCTCTCGGCGGTGAGCGCGTAAAGGTCTTTTTCCTCCCCATAGACCAGGCACATATATTTCATTTCCAGCTCCCTTGCTGTGACAAACCATAGGATGCGGTGACGAGCGTGTCAGCCTGGCCCGCGACCGCCGCCGCATGGTCGAGAAGGCATGCCGCGACCCCGATGACGGCCGCAGCCGCCAGCAGCCTGCCGAAGCAAGACGGCGGCGGGTCCAGCCAGAAGTCTTGCTGTCGCTCAAGCCTGCAGCCCGGGCTCTTCCACAGCGCGAAAAACAGATTGTCCATGTGAACCTCCATCCGGCCACAAATCCCATGGCCGCCCGCAGGACGGCCCGGCCGGATGGAAGTCGACATTCTTGCCCGAACATTTTTTCCGGAAAACCCGAATATTTTTCTGGAGGGCCCAAATAGTCATCCGGAGCGAATGAGCCGTCATCGTGCCGTGGTCCAAACAGCGCAGTGGTCTTCGCACACGCCCGCGCTATAGTTGACCGGACGCCACGCTTACCCACAACCAAGGAGGACTTCATGGACCGCACCGCAACCGCCGTCTGGAAAGGCAATCTGAAAGAGGGCAAAGGCACGCTCGACACCCAGAGCGGCACCCTGAAAGCCACGCCCTATTCTTTCAAGGCGCGTTTCGAGGATGAAAGCGGCAAATCCGGCACCAATCCCGAAGAGCTGATCGCGGCCGCCCATGCCGGCTGCTACGCCATGCAGCTGTCGCACTTCCTGGCCGAGAACGGCACGCCCGCGACCGAACTCGACGCCAAGGCCGTGGTGACGCTGGTCCCCGGCACAGGCATCACCGGCAGCGCGATCACGCTGGTCGGCAAGGTGCCCGGTATTGATGCGGCGAAGTTCAAGGAATTGGCCGAGAAAGCCAAGGCCGAATGCCCGGTCTCGAAAGCGCTCGGCGCCATCAAGGTATCGCTCGACGTCAAGCTCGGCTGAGACTGCCGCATCCCATGTGAAATCCGGCGCGCCTGGTCGCGCCGGGCATCGTCGAAAGAGAACTAAGCGCCCAGCGCGTCAAGCCGGGCGCGCAGAGCGGCGAGTTCCTGCTCCAGAGCCTCCAGCCTTGCTTCCAGGTCTGAATGAGGCAGGGACGGCGCGCTGCGCTGCGCCGATAGTGCTGCGACGTCCACCGGGCCAGTGAGGAGATGCACGTAGCGGTCCTCGCGCTGGCCAGGCCCGCGCGGAATTTCCTGGATCAGCGGCGGCCGGCGGCCGATCAGCATGTCGAGTTCGCCGCGCAGGTCCTCGATCGACGCAAACCGCGCCATGCGCTCAGCGCGCGCCAAGAGCTCATGCGCCGTCTGCGGTCCGCGCAGCAACAGCAGACCGAGCAAGGCGGTCTGCGGTGTGGTCAGCGAGAAGCGCTGCGCCATCTGGTGTTCATAGCGCTCGACGCGCGAGCCGAACATCTGCCGCACCAGCCCCTTCTGCTCGAGCAGCTTCAGCCCCCGGTGCACCTCTGTCTGCTCCAGCGCCATCACCGGCTCGCGCGCGGTCTTCTGGTTGGCGGCGGCAAGTGCTGCGTTGAGCGTCAGCGGATAGACGTCAGGCGTCAGCTCCTTCTTCTCGATGAGGCAGCCGAGCACACGCGCTTCGATGGGGGAAAGGATGGGAAGGTCTTCGCTCATGGATCTCTCATAGCCGAAGCTCCCATCCCGATTCAACCGGGATGGAACAGCCTGCTAGAGCGCATCAGTCCCAGGCGCCGCGGCCTTTCGCTTCGGTTTCGGCTGCCAGAATGATCTGACGAGCACGTCCTCCGCATGGATCGCGTCATCGAACCGGTTCTGTCCAAGTTCCTGGGCCAGCGTCGGTCGATCCCCGAGCAGCGAGACGCCAAAGGCGGCCTGGTCATTGGGGAGCGGCACATCCAGCGCGTCGAGGATGGTGGGAAATATGTCAATCGTGCCCGAAAGCCCGGTATGCATTTTGGACGGAATGCCTTCCCCCGACAGCGAGAAAAAGTTGCGTCGTTCATGTCTGTTCAGGCGATCCGTCACCGTGCTCGGCGCACTGATATGATCGCTTTGCAACGCCAGAACGGTGTTTGCCATCAGACCTTCGGCCTCGGCTTTGTGGATGAAGTCGGCAATGAGCATGTTCGTGCATTTCACGGCGTGGAGAATATTGGGAGCTTGCGGCGAAAGGCCTGTCTTGCCGATGCATTTGTCCGAGAGGTAGCCATCCATCGCATGCCCGCCGCTGACGGCGATCGTTAACGAGAACGGTTTGCCATCGCGCTGCGCGCGCCGCAAAATGTCCAGGCTCAGGTTCAGGACTTCGGCGTCGTCTGCGCCAAAAGAGTTGCCACGCCCGTCAACGGCGGCGACCACTTCGGATCCCCCGAAAAGCGATGAGTAGCCATGGGTGGAATAGAATGTCCCCTGGCCGGTGAAGCTGAGCGGCCAGCCGGTAACGAAGTTCTGCTGATAACCCCGCGCCTTCAGAACATCGCCCAGGCAGGTCAGGCCTGGCAGGAATTGCGAATTCTCCTCCAGATACTGGCGCGTCGTGAAGAACGTTATCAGCAGCGGCGTTCCACAGTTCGCGGCGACCATCCCGGAGATGGAATTGTTGGTGTAGGCAAGCTGCACCATGTTGGTCGCCGAAACGCCACTCCTGTCGAATTCGAGCAGCGGATCCATAACGTCGCCAAACTCGGCCCTGTCCATGTAAGTGCGCTCGGCGCTCTCGATGAAAATGTGGACCAGGTTCTTTGGCGCGTCGGTCTCGGACGCCGTTCCGCCCTCCGGCCTTGTCAACGGGGCGATATCGACGAACTGCGTGGACAGGAAATCATGCAGCGGGTTGGGATGGATCGCCGCCGAGATCGGGCGCGTCAGCATCGGGTTTGCCGCCAGGAAGAACGCCATCAGGGCGACATCCAATCCTCTGGTCAACGTGCCGCGCGCCTTCAGGGCGCCAAGGCCGAACAGGACGACCACAATGACCAGCATCGTGCTTCCGGTATTCCACAGATACTCAAGGACGACACCGGGCGTAACCATCCCAGCGCCGGCATGCATGAACATCGCACCCCAGTCAAAATAGCCGAAGACACTTTCGAGATAGACATAGACAAGGAATAAAAGGCCGGGGAAGAGCGAGTAATAGAGCCTGAACCACCCGCTTTTTTGCTGATCCGCCTTCTTGTTCCGGAAACCGTCAAGCAAGAGAAGCGCGATCAAAACCCCAAGGCCGAGGGCCGCGAGCAGCCCCTTTTCCTGAGAATAGATCAGCGACAGAAGCCAGGTGAGCGATCCCACTGTTGTGGCGCTGACCAATAGCCCGGATACTGAATACCCATTCCCGATGAAGCCGCGCATCACTTGGCACTCGAACGACGGTCGAGAAGGTGAATATCGAACATCACTTAAGACTATACTAAGACAATACTGGTCGCCTTGTGAATGTGGCAATCGTCTATTTGCGCTATCGCTAATATAGTCGCATGTTTGGAAAGCGATCGGACGTGGCCGGCGGCCCAACTGGAACGTTTCACCGTTTCATGGAAACGGCGATCCGCTCTGGCATGAGAATATCTTCACTCATGAAAGCTGTTCAGCTTCCCGGCGGTAGAACGCGGTTGCAAGGGCATGTTTGCGCGCCTGCCGGGCGTCATCCCTGACGGTGACGGCAAGGTTCATTTCGTGGTGACCATAGCGCGCTTCGAGATAGCGCGCGATTGCGCTCGGGATGAGACCGGATCCCATCTCCCGCGTCTGGCCCTTCTGCTCGATCAGGCGGCGGATTTCCTCTGCTGCCGGCGCCGGCACGTCCGTTTGGTCGAGGCATTCGCCAAGGTTCATCGGCGGCAGGCGGTCAAAGCCGCGCTGTTCCATCCAGTCCAGCGCGACCAGCGGGCGGATCAGATAGAACAGCTTCTTCAGCCTCACCTCACCGGAAAAACTGCCGATCTTGGCGACATGTGAACGCGCCAGGCCGAGATAGTGGTGCGAGACCTTTGCCGGATCGACGATCTCGGCCAGCAGGTCGAGAAGGCGCGGGCGAAATCCCGCGACTTGCTCATAGACGATGGGCGATTTTGCCCATTCGACGATGACCGCATTGCCGCCGAGCGCCAGCAGCACGGCCTTGCGCAGATCCCAGCCGCCGGCATCGATCTCACCTTCGATCGGGAACTCGATCACGTCGCGCGGCTGCTGCAGGACGAGGTGATCCGACACAGGCCTGATATAGACAAAGCGGCAGTCATAGTCGCTGTCGGGCGACGGAAAGCCCCAGGCGCGGCTGCCGCTTTCGATGGCGAACAGGATTTTTACGCCCTGGCTTCGCACCAGATCGAGGCGCGCACGGAGGGCCTCGACGGCGTCCTGGGAGAAATCCGCGGGTAACGTCGGCGTCAGACCCTGCGCTCCACCATCATCTTCTTGATTTCCGCGATCGCCTTGGCCGGGTTGAGGCCCTTGGGACAGGTCTGCGCGCAGTTCATGATGGTGTGGCAGCGATAGAGCCGGAACGGGTCTTCGAGATTGTCGAGCCGCTCGCCCTTGGCCTCGTCGCGGCTGTCGATCAGCCAGCGATAGGCCTGCAGGAGGGTTGCCGGGCCGAGATAGCGGTCACCGTTCCACCAATAGCTCGGGCAAGAGGTCGAGCAGCAGGCGCACAGGATGCATTCATAGAGCCCGTCGAGCTTCTCGCGGTCCTCGTGGCTCTGCAGCCATTCCTTGGCCGGCGTCGGTGACACCGTCTGCAGCCATGGCTGGATCGATGCGTGCTGGGCGTAGAAATTGGTGAGGTCGGGCACCAAATCCTTGACCACCTGCATGTGCGGCAGCGGATAAACTTTCACGGCGCCGGAAATGTCGTCGCAACCCTTGGTGCAGGCCAGCGTGTTCGAGCCGTCGATGTTCATGGCGCAGGAGCCGCAAATGCCTTCGCGGCAGGAGCGGCGCAAGGTCAGCGTCGGGTCGATCTTGTTCTTGATCCACAGCAGCGCGTCGAGCACCATCGGCCCGCAATCGTCCATGTCGACGAAATAGGTGTCGATGCGCGGATTCTCGTCATCATCCGGCGACCAGCGGTAGATGCGGTATTCCCGCAGATTGGTGGCGCCTTCCGGCTTCGGCCAGGTCTTGCCTTGCTGGATCTTCGAGTTCTTGGGGAGCGTCAGTTCGACCATTACCTCAGGTCCTTTCGGATGACGAGCTTCAGCCCGGACCAGATTTCATTGACGGCGGCGACCTTGACGTCGACAAGGTCGAGCTTCAGCGCTTCAGTGCGGACAACGCCTTCGGTGACATCTGTCGGCACTTTCGATGCCTTTTTCGGCCACGACACCCAGACCATGCCGTTACGTTTGATCGCCGACTGGACATCGCCGAGGCGATCCTCGATCTCGGCCCGCTGCATTGCGAAGGCATGGACGGCATCATATTTGAGCGTCGTCCCCGAAATATCGGACCAGTCTCCCAACCGATCGACTTGAGCGAAGTCGACGGCCTCCGCGAGATCGTTGAGATCATCAGGCAGCGCAATGAACGCCGCGACCATGCCGGCCTTCAGGCCAAGCTTGGCCGGAAGCGGGGTCGCGGAATATCCCGAGGCCGCCAGCGCCATCTCAATACACCCTGGCCTTGGGCGCGATCTTGGCGAGGCTGATGCCACCGTCCTTTTCAGCCAGCAGCGGCTCGGTGTGGACCGGCCGGTAGGAGAGCGACACCTTGCCGTCCTCGCTCAGCTTGGCCAGCGTGTGCTTGCGCCAGGTGACATCGTCGCGCGACGCGAAATCTTCGCGCGCATGCGCGCCACGGCTCTCCTTGCGGGCCTCGGCGCTGTAGACGGTGGTGATGGCGTTGGCCATCAGGTTTTCCAGCTCCAGCGTCTCCACCAGGTCGGAATTCCAGATCATCGAGCGGTCGGAGACCTTGATGTCCTTGAGCTCGTTCCAGATTTCCGAGATGCGCTTGCAGCCGTTCTCCAGCGATTCCTGCGTGCGGAACACAGCCGCGTCTTCCTGCATCGCCTTCTGCATCTTCTCGCGCAGCACCGCGGTCGGCGTCGAGCCGTTGGCGTGGCGCAGTCCGTCGAAGCGATCCATGATCTTCTCGACCGAGGCCTCGTTGGGCGACGGGATGGCCGACTTGCGGTCGATGACCTGACCGGCGCGGATCGCCGCGGCGCGGCCGAACACGACAAGGTCGATGAGCGAGTTCGAGCCGAGCCGGTTGGCGCCGTGCACCGAGGCGCAGCCGGCCTCGCCGACCGCCATCAGGCCGGGCGATACCTTGTCCGGATTCTCCGAGGTCGGGCTCAGCACCTCACCCCAGTAATTGGTCGGCACGCCGCCCATATTGTAGTGCACCGTCGGCAGCACCGGGATGGGCTCCTTGGTCAGGTCGACGCCAGCGAAGATTTTTGCTGATTCCGAAATGCCCGGGAGCCTTTCGTGCAAGACCGCTGGGTCAAGATGGTCGAGATGCAGGAAGATGTGGTCCTTCTTCTTGCCGACGCCGCGCCCCTCGCGGATTTCCAGCGTCATGCAGCGCGATACAACGTCGCGCGAGGCCAGGTCCTTGGCCGACGGCGCATAGCGCTCCATGAAGCGCTCGCCTTCGGAATTGACGAGATAGCCGCCCTCGCCGCGCGCGCCCTCGGTGATCAGGCAGCCAGCGCCATAAATACCGGTCGGGTGGAACTGCACGAACTCCATGTCCTGGAGCGGGAAACCCGCTCTGGCGGCCATGCCGCCGCCGTCGCCGGTGCAGGTGTGCGCGGAGGTCGCCGAGAAATAGGCGCGGCCATAGCCGCCGGTCGCCAGCACCACCATCTTGGCTGAGAAGCGGTGGATGGTGCCGTCATCGAGATTCCAGGCAACGACGCCGGTGCAGGTGCCGTCCGGCTCCATGATCAGGTCGAGCGCGAAATACTCGATGAAGAACTGCGCGTTGTTCTTCAGCGACTGGCCGTAGAGCGTATGCAGGATGGCGTGGCCGGTGCGGTCGGCGGCGGCACAGGTGCGCTGCACCGGCGGGCCGTCGCCGTAATTCATCATGTGGCCGCCGAACGGCCGCTGGTAGATCTTGCCCTCTTCGGTGCGCGAGAACGGCACCCCGTAATGCTCGAGCTCGTAGACCGCCGCCGGCGCTTCGCGCACCAGATATTCCATGGCGTCGACATCGCCCAGCCAGTCCGATCCCTTGACGGTATCGTACATGTGCCACTGCCAGGAATCGGGACCCATATTGGACAGCGACGCGGCAATGCCGCCTTGCGCGGCCACCGTATGCGAGCGGGTCGGGAACACCTTGGTGATGCAAGCGGTGCGCAGGCCCTGCTCGGCCATGCCGAGCGTGGCGCGCAGGCCGGCGCCGCCAGCGCCGACGACGACGACGTCGAATTTGTGGTCGACAAAAGTGTAGCCTGCCGTGTTGGCTGATTTCGCGTCCTTGGCCAACTCAGCCTCCGAATGCAAGTTTAAGCAGGGCGAAGATCGAGGCGACGCCGACCGCTATGGTGAAAAATGTGCTGAGCGCGATCGTCGCCAGCTTCAGGCCTTCGCTGATCACATAGTCCTCGATGATCACCTGCATGCCGAGCCGCATGTGGTAGAGTCCGGAGATCAGGAAAAGGATCATCACCAGCGCCACGAACGGATTGGCAAGTGCTGCCCGCACCTCCGCATAACCGGCACCGTTGAGCGCAATCAGGAACCCGACGAAAAACAGCGTCAGCGGAATGTTGGCGAGCGCCGTCAGCCGCTGGCGCCAGAAATGCTGCGTGCCCTCATGCGACGAGCCGAGACCACGGACCTTCGCCAGCGGCGTGCGCATATCGTTGCTTTTGTTGCCGCTCATCACAAGGCTCCCCGCGCCATATAGCCGGCGATCCAGATCAGCAGCGTGAGCACAACCGACCCGGCGAGCGTCGCCCAGGCGATCTTCGATGCCGTGTGCTTCTCGAGCCCGGCGCCGGTGTCCCAGATGAAGTGGCGCACGCCGCCGAGCATGTGATGCATCAGCGCCCAGGTGTAGCCGAACAGGATGAGCCGGCCGAGCCAGGTGCCGAACGCCCAGTTGACCCAATCGAAAGCGCCCTGCGAGGTCGCCGCCGCCATCAGCCACACGGTAACCAGCAACGTGCCGAAATAGAGCGCACCACCGGTGATGCGATGGATGATCGACATCGTCATGGTGATCGGCGGCCGGTAGATCGTCAGATGCGGCGAGAGCGGCCGTTCACGTCTGGCAAGTTCGCGGGTGGCTGGTGATTTGCTCATGGCTCCCCCAGTTCGATGTTCGGAGCCGCTATGGGGAAGCGGCATTTGCCGCCTTCACGTATGACTTCGGACAGCCGGTTTCTAATGCTCTTTTTGCACCGCGTCAAAGCCGGAAAATCGTTTTGGAAACGTCATTTAGTCTGACAAAAAGGCAGGCTCGGGCTTCAATCGATTAGGGGTCGGCGGCCCGAAGCCGGCTCGATATCGCTGCACTGCAGCATACGCTGCGCATCCGTCGTGCGGCCTACCGCTTGCAGGTCTGCGGCGTCGAGCCCCGCTTCATCACCAGCGCCTCACGCCCGTCGATCACGATTGCGTTATGCGTGGCAGTCTCCTGGTAGCGGCTGGACTGGTTGGCGGGCGACGCCAAAAACTCTTCGGTCACGCCATTCGGCTCGATCACACGCAACGATGAGCCAAGATTTTGAATGGTGATCGCGCTGCCATTGCCGCATCCATAGGTTGCTGTGCCCACAGTGGAGCGCGGCGCGGTGAGATCGGTGATGGTCTTGGTTGCCGGTGCTGGAGGCGTCGATGCCGGGGCCGCCACGGTCGCACTGGACTGCTGAGCGGGAGCGGCGGGATTGGCCACCTTCGGCGCGCCATCCTGCGGCACACAGGCCGCAACGACAATCATCAACGGGAAAACGGACACCCAAACCGTGCGGCCTAACGCCATATGCTGTCCTCCCGTGGCGGCAAACTAGCCGCTATACCGCGCCAAGATCAAGGTTGCTCCCACGTCACCTGTGGATCCACTCGACGCCGGCTGCGATGGAGCGGGCAAGCATGGCCGAATGATGGCCATCGGGTTTTCCCTCCAGTCGGAAATTAACCATGTTTGACGAGACATCGCCGCACATCGCGTCAGCCCCTTAACAAAGGTTAATAAAAGGTTAATTTCTGATTCGCGGTGACTTTCATGGAGGACGCCATGCGTTCGAACTCTGGCAGATCGCGCCTTGCGGCGCTCGTCCTGGCGGCTGCGGTCGCCGGCATGGCGGCACCCGCACTCGCCGGTGCCCGTCATCAGGATCGCGTCTACGCCGATTCCTTCGGCAATCTCGTCATCGACAGCGCCGCCGGCTACAAGCGTATCATCGTCGGCGAAGGCAAGCTGGCCAAGCAACTGTCCGACTACACCAGTGCCGGCCAGCCCAAGGTGATCTACGAGAACGAAGCCGACGAGATATCAGGCTACAGCGATTGCTACCGGCCACCGGTGTTCGTGAAGGGCCGCAGCTACATGTACGGGCTTTCCGACGGCGAAATGCCCGAACTCAGCCCCTGCCGCTAAAGTTAATGGCGATCGCGTTGGACGGCCACTCGCCTTCCGGCCCGGCTGAGGCGCGCACGCAGTTGCGCCCCGCATTCTTCGCCAGATAAAGCGCCTCGTCCGCGCGCCGCATGAGATCGGCAATGGTTTCACCGGGATGAAGTTCGGCAACGCCGAAACTCGCCGTGCAGCTGATGTCCGCCGGCAGCCCGTCTATGGGCAGCGCCCCAAATGCGCTGCGAGTGCCTTCGGCGAACAGCCGGGCTGCCGCCAGGTTGGTTCCCGGCAGGATAATGGCGAATTCCTCGCCGCCAATGCGGCCGGCGACATGGTGGCCGGCGGCCGCCTCGCGCAGGAACCCGGCAAAGGTCTCGATCACGCGGTCGCCGGAGGCGTGGCCGAAACTGTCGTTGATACGCTTGAAATGATCGAGATCGGCAATGACCAGCGCCACCGGCACGCCTTGCCGGATGGCACCAAGCACAGCAAGCTCGGCCTGGCGCGTGAAAGCACCGCGATTGAGCAGTCCCGATAGCGTATCCGTCTCCGACTTCGACGTCACGTCAGCCAGCACCTCACGAACCAGGATGCCCAGCATCAGCAGCGCGAGCGCCAGCGCAAAGACAGTGCCGAGCGATTGCGAGACCAGCGCATAGCTGCTTTGCAAATAGGCCTGCGGATTGGCACCCCAACCGCCAAGCGCATGCGCAATGAACGGCTTTGAGGCGAACTGCACAGCGCTGGCGGCCAGCACGGCCATCAGGATGCGATCGAGGCGGCCACGCCTTTGCCTGGACGACCAGACGATGGCCAGTCCGACGAATTGCATGACGGCATAGGGAAGCTGATAGGCCATGATGCGTGTCAGCGACTGGCGCGGCAGGTCCTGCACGAAATAGACGGCCATGGTGGCGGCGACCAGGAAGAACAGCATCGGCGGCCATGGCGGCGCGACGCCGTATTTGCGGGCCAGTCCGGCGTTGAAGGCCATGGTGGCGCCAAGGAAGACCGCGAAGGCGGTGACCACCGGGATCCGGGCATCGGTGAAGGCGGGAATGCTGAATTCGATCGCTGAATACGCCATGCCCAGGAAATAACCGAAGGCGAACCAGCGCGCCGGGGCGCGGCCGACATCATGGAACGCGACCGCCATGAAGGATGCCGCCAGCAGGCCGGCAACCGACAGGTTGATCAACAGGATGAAGTTGGCGCCGCTCATCTCTCTTTCGCACCCGTGTCTCAGATAAACACCGACGGGCGAAAAAGACGTTAACGCTGGCTTGGGAGACGGATCAGCCGGTCTTTGGAAGCTCCGGCACGAACACCGCTTCGGGCCGTTCGTAGGAAAGGCGCACGCTGTCGCGGCCGTTCTTCTTGGCCTTGTAAAGCGCTTCGTCGGCACGGCGCATCAAGGGCTCCAGCGCTTCCTCGCCGCTGCGGGCCGCCACGCCAAAGCTGGCGGTGACCCTTGTGCCGGCGGGAAGCCCGTCGACGCTGCCGGCCGAATAGAGCGTGCGCACCGCCTCTGCGAACAATCGCGCTGCTCCGAGATCGCTCAACGGCAGGAGCACCGCGAACTCCTCGCCGCCGATGCGCCCGGCAGCACCCCGCGCACCGGTCGCAGACCGGAGCTTGGCGGCGAAGTCGGCGATCACGCGATCGCCGGCGGCGTGCCCGTGCACATCGTTGAGCGCCTTGAAATGATCGAGATCGGCCAGCACCAGCGCCACCGGAAACTTGGCCGCCGCACAGTGTTGCAGGAGCAGGGCCGCGCGCTCCTCGAAACCACGGCGGTTGAGAAGACCCGAAAGCGGATCCGTGTGCGTCTCGGCCTTCAGCGCCTTCATCACGTCGAGGGCCGCGGCGCTGAACAGGCAAAGCGCGATCAGCAGTGACAGCAGCGCATGCGACAGCAGCGCTGTTGTCCAGTAGGACGAACCGTAGAACCCGTCATAGCTGGTGAACGGCCCATGCGCGATAACGACGACAAGGGTGCGCACGAAGAAGTTCACGCCCGACAGCAGCGACAGCACGAACAGGATTTTCTCGGTCGGGCCGTTGTTGCGCACCGGCCGCAATTCGGCGGCGACCAGAAGGCTGATGCCGCCGAAGGCAAAATTCATCGCCAGGATACGCCAGGTGAGATCCGGCGCGACGAACAGGAACCAGCACAGCGACGCCAGACCGCCTCCACCCAGTATGCCGATCGCCACATAGGGCACCTTGCGGCCGTAGCGGGCGACAATAGCGCCCGACAGGCAACAGCCGGCGATGGTGAAGCAGACGTTGGACACCAGCTTGGTCAGCGCCATGCCCACCGGCAGGGTGAAATACTGGAACAGAAAGCCGGGTGCCGAAATACCGTAGCTGAACGCCAGCACGGCCAGGTAAGGGCGGTGGCGTTGATAGGTCCATAGCACGAGGAACGCCGCGCCGAGCGCCAGCGCGATCGTTGGATTGAGCAGCGCTATGAACAGACCTGTGTCCAAAGGACGGTGACTTCCCCTCACTGACGTCAGGGAAGACCTTTAGCGCTCAAGCCCAAACAAGCGGTTAAGCGCAAGCGAATATGTGAGACCGCGCGAATGAAAAAGGCCTCGGAACCGCAATGCGATCCGGGGTCTGGCAACCATCAAACGTGTAGACCGAAAGCTATTTCCAGTCGCGGATGTCGACGAAGTGGCCGGCGATCGCCGCCGCAGCCGCCATGGCCGGCGACACCAGGTGGGTGCGGCCCTTGAAGCCTTGCCGGCCCTCGAAATTGCGGTTCGAGGTCGAGGCGCAGCGTTCATGCGGCTTCAGCCGGTCGTCGTTCATGGCCAGGCACATCGAGCAACCCGGCTCGCGCCAGTCGAAACCGGCGGCAATGAAGATCTTGTCGAGACCCTCGGCCTCAGCCTGTTCCTTGACCAGGCCGGATCCCGGCACGATCATCGCATCGACATGCGCACTCACCGTCTTGCCCTCGACCACCTTGGCCACGGCGCGCAGATCCTCGATGCGGCCATTGGTGCAGGAGCCGATGAAGACGCGGTCGAGCGAGATGTCGGTGATCTTTGTTCCCGGCGTCAGGCCCATATAGTCGAGCGCGCGGATCTTTGAGGTGCGCTTGTTTTCATCCGTGATCTCTTCCGGATTGGGAACGACACCTTGCACCGAAACGACGTCCTCGGGCGAGGAGCCCCAGGAGACGATCGGCGGCAGCTTGGCCGCGTCGAGCACGATCACCTTGTCGAAATGCGCGCCTTCATCGGACTGCAGCGTCTTCCAGTATTCGAGCGCCGCATCCCAGGCCGCGCCCTTCGGCGCACGCGGCTTGTCCTTGACATAGGCGAAGGTCGTCTCGTCGGCGGCGATCAGGCCGGCGCGCGCGCCACCCTCGATCGACATGTTGCAGATCGTCATGCGGCCTTCCATCGACAGCGCGCGGATCGCCTCGCCGGCATATTCGATGACATAGCCGGTGCCGCCGGCGGTGCCGATCTCGCCGATGATGGCCAGGATGATGTCCTTGGCGGTGACACCTTCCGGCAACTTGCCGTCGACACGCACCAGCATGTTCTTGGCCTTGCGCTGGATCAGCGTCTGCGTCGCCAGCACATGCTCGACTTCCGAAGTGCCGATGCCATGCGCCAGCGCGCCGAAGGCGCCATGCGTCGAGGTGTGGCTGTCGCCGCAGACGATGGTCATGCCGGGCAGCGTAAAGCCCTGCTCAGGGCCGATGATGTGGACGATGCCCTGGCGGATATCGTTCTCGGAATAATATTCGACGCCAAAATCCTTGGCGTTCTTGGCCAGCGCCTCGACCTGGATGCGGCTTTCCTCGTTCTTGATGCCGAACTTGCGCTCGGGCGAGGTCGAGACATTGTGATCGACCACGGCCAGCGTCTTTTCCGGATGCCGGACCTTGCGGCCGCTCATGCGCAGGCCTTCGAAGGCCTGCGGGCTGGTCACTTCATGAACGAGGTGGCGGTCGATATAGAGCAGGCAGGTGCCATCGTCCTGGCGGTCGACGATATGATCGTCGAAAATCTTGTCGTAGAGGGTGCGCGGTGCGCTCATGTGCGTAAATCCGTCGATATGAGAATGGGAAAGAGCAGACGCCGGTAAGGCTCGGTCCGGCGAAACGACCTGGACAGGTCGGCCTAGCTAAGTCGGCTGGTCAGTGCACCAGACACGCGCGCGGAAAAGCGCGACGGCAGGCGTTTTCTGTCCTGCAGCACGAACCCCTTGTAAGCCGGATCGCCAAAAAGCTCTTCCATGGGCTCGTAGATAGCAATGTTTTATCGGAACGGCAATTGCGGTCTTGCCGCGGCTTTCCTTCCCCCCTTGTGGGGAAGGTGGATCGGCGCGCAGCGCCGAGACGGATGAGGGGTGCGTCAAGGATCGCCGTCCTTGCCAAGCTGGAACACCCCTCATCCGACCTCGCTTCGCGAGGCCACCTTCTCCCGCAAGGGGAGAAGGAAAGGCACAGCTCACATCACTTCGAACACAAAGGTCTTCACCAGCGCATCCGGCTCGGCGATGGCGTAGCAGCGGAACCATGGGCTCTCTTCGACGAGCCGCCATTTCCCCGCCTGTGTGAGTTCATCGAACACGCCCTGAAAACCACCTCTTTCAAACACCTGGTCGCGCACGGTGAAGATGGCGTGGCCGCCCTTCCTGGTGATGCGCACCAGTTCGTGCAGGCCGGACGCCGGTGCGTGGCTGATGGTGAACACGCCAGTCGAGAAGAAGGCGCGGAAATGACCGTCCGGCCATGGCAGCGGGCCGCCCAGCATCGCCTGCTTCAGCTCGCTGTAGGCGTTCCGACTACCGGCGATCTTGAGCATGTCGTCCGAGAGATCCAGTCCGGCGATGTCGCCATAGCCCAGCGCTTTCAGCGATGGCCCCGACAGGCCGGTACCGCAGCCGGCATCGAGCAATGGGCCTTCACCCGCCGGCACATGGCGTGCCACCCAGGCGGTGATCAGGAACGGCAGCAAGTAACCAAGCGAGGCGGTCTCGCTGTCATAGGTCGCGGCCCATGCGGCATAGGCCTCTTCAAGCGCTTCCGGCGAGCCGGCGCCATAGACGGAATCCAGCGCCGCATTGGCTTTGTCGACGATCATGAGACCTCCTCAACGAAATATGTCGAGGATCGTAACCCCGTCTTCGCTCAAAAACTATTCCTCATGCTGGCGGCGCAAGCGCCGCTCCAGCGCCCTGAGCGCCAGCGACAGGCTGACGGTCAAGATGAGATAGATGTAGGCTGTTATAGAATAGGTCTCGAAGAAGCGGAACGAGCCGGCGGCATAGACCTTGCCCATCTGGGTGATGTCGGCAACGCCGAGCACGGAGACCAGCGAGGAATCCTTGACCAGGGCGACGAAATCATTGCCGAGCGGCGGCAGGATGGTGCGGATCGCCTGCGGAAACACGACCAGCCGGAAGCGCTGCGTGCGGCTCAGGCCGAGCGCCTTGGCCGCTTCGATCTGGCCCTTCTCGACCGACTGGATGCCGGCGCGAAAGACCTCGGAGATGAAGGCGGAGTAGCCGATGGTCAGCGCCATGATGGCGCGCCACAAAAGCGACACGTCGCGCACCAAAAGCTCGCCGAACAGGCCGGCGCTTTGCAGCGGCGCCGTCAGCGCATTCCAGGCCGCGACAAAGGCCGGCGCACCGGCGAAGGCGATCCAGAACAGCAGCACCAGGATCGGCACGCCGCGAATGATCTCGACATAGAAGCGGGCGACCTGCCGCAGCCAGGGTGAACCCGACAGGCCCATCAACGCGATGCCGAGACCGATGATCGACGCCAGGGCGAAGGCAATCAGGGTGACGAAGATGGTGGTCCAGATGCCCTTGGCGACGGTGGCGAAGACCTGGGCGTAAAGGCTGCTGGTGGCGATGAACAGCGCCGCCGCCAATGCGAGGAGGATGGCGACGGCAAGCCACCAGGGGAAGTCGGGTTTGGTCGAGGGTGCCCCCATCAAAAGGATCGCGCCAAGGCACCCCCCTCTGGCCTGCCGGGGGTGCCTTCGCGCAATGTCAGCGCGTTATCACCCGAGACCCCCATCAAGATAGCTCACTGCCCCATCTTGTAATCAAGAAACCACTTCTTGTTCAGCGCATCGAGCGTGCCATCGGCCTTCAGCGCGGCGATCGCGGCGTTGACCGGCTTCACCAGGTCCGATCCTTTCGGGAAGATGAAGCCGAAATCCTCGCTGCCGAGCGGTCCGCCGATCAGCTTCAGCTTGCCCGCAGAAGCGTCGACGTAGCCCTTGCCGGCGGTGCCGTCGGTGAGCACGACATCGACGTCGCCGGATTTCAGCGCCTGCACGGTGGCGCCGAAGGTCTCGAACAGTTTGATGCGCGGGTTCTGTTCATTGCCGTCGAGCACGCTGTAGACGGCGGTGTAGAACGGCGTCGTGCCGGCCTGCGCGCCGATCAGCCCGTCCTTGAAGGCGCCGAAGGTCTTGGCGTCGGTGAAGCGGCTTTCATCGCCGCGCACCAGCATGAACTGTTCCGAGCGCATATAGGGATCGGAGAAGTCGACCTTCTGCTTGCGGTCGTCCTTGATGGTGATGCCGGTCATGCCGATATTATACTGGTTGTCGGAAACCGCCTGGATCATCGCGTCCCAGGAGGTGTTCTGGTACTCGACCTTGAAATTCAGCCGCTTGGCGATCTCGTTCATCGCATCATATTCCCAGCCGATCTGCTTGCCGGTCTTGGCGTCGATGAACTGCAGCGGTGGATAGGCGTTCTCGGTCACCACCACCACCTTCTTGCCGCCGAGATCGGGCAGCGCATCGGCCGCCCATGCGGCGACAGGCGCCATGACAAGAGCAAGCAGGCCGGCCAGCAGCAGTTTCGTTTTGGTCATGACACACTCCCGAAAATTGAAAGCGCCCGGAGATCGGCCGGGCTTACAGGAAATCCGGCGCCGACTTTAGCTTCCCGCAAGCGCCATGCAAGACGGTCCGCTGCGTCAGCTCGGGCGAAAACGGATTCCAATGTCTTCAGTTCAGGGATTTCAGGATGATCTGGTTATCTCGAGCCCGAGACCAGCGTTTCGGCATCTGCTGAAGGGTGATCGGCTATGGCGCTGCGCAGACCTGCAACCAGCTGGGTAAGCGTCGCGTGCAGCGCTTTCACTTCACTCGGAGCCAGCGGCACGCCGCAGGCAAGCGCTGAAGACACATCCTTCATGCGCGCGCGCAGCGCCTGGCCCTTGGCCGTCGGCTCGACCAGCACCCGGCGCTCATCGGCGGCGTCGCGTCGGCGGCTGACGAGGCCGCCCGCCTCCATCCGCTTGAGCAGCGGCGTCAGTGTCGCGGAATCCAGGCCCAGCGCCTCGCCAAGCGCACCGATCGTGCTCGGCGCGCGCTCCCACAGCGCCAGCATCACCAGATACTGCGGATAGGTCAGGCCAAGCGGCTCGAGGAGCGGGCGGTAAACCTTGGTCATCAACCCGCTCGCCGAATAGAGCGCGAAGCACAGTTGCTGATCGAGCCGCGGCATGGGAAAAGTCCCGGCGGCCTGCGCCGGGACATCCTTGGCTTTCGTTTCGACTTTTGTCGTCATGCCGCCTTTACCGAAAGCGCCACGTCGATATTGCCCTTGATGGCGTTGGAATAGGGGCAAACCTGGTGCGCCGCCGATACAAGCGCGTCGGCGGCTGCCTGATCAAGGCCTTTTGTTTCCACCGCGAGCGCAACACCGAGCTTGAAGCCCTCGCCATTGGGAAGCAGGCTGACGGTAGAGGTTACCCCGGCGTCTGTAAGCGGCAGCTTCTGTTTGCGCGCGATAAAGCGGACGGCGCTTTCGAAGCAGGCGGCATAGCCGATGGCGAAAAGCTGCTCGGGATTGGTGGCGCCACCCGGCCCGCCGAGTTCCTTGGGCATCGCCAGATCGACCTTGAGCAGGCCGTCGCTGGTCTCGCCATGGCCGGCGCGGCCGCCGGTGACGTGAGCCTGTGTCGTGTAGAGTGCCATATCAAATCTCCAGTTTATCTTGTGCACGATTATTTAGTACACAAGATAATATGCCGTCAACACCTGGATCCTGTTTCCGGGGCTGAAAGCGTTCACAGTCTGGTGAAACGAAAAAAGGCGGCCGAAGCCGCCTTTTTGAATGGAATTTCCGAAATCTTATTCGGCGGGAGTTGCTTCGGCAGCAGCCTTGGCAGCTGCTTCGGCCTCGGCGGCGGCCTTCTTCTCGGCGGCTTCCTTGGCGGCCGTCTCGGCGGCCAGCGCCTGGACAGCAGCGACCTTCTCAGCCTCGATGCGGGCCTTCTCGGCGTTCAGCGCATCGCGCTCCTCATCGTTGAGCTTGCGGGCGCGCACGCCGGTGTTTTCCGAGATACGAGCCGACTTGCCGCGACGATCGCGCAGATAATAGAGCTTGGCGCGACGTACCTTGCCGCGACGCACGATCTCGACGCCCTCGACCATCGGCGAGTAGACCGGGAACACGCGCTCGACGCCTTCGCCGTAGGAGATCTTGCGGACGGTGAAATTTTCCTGGAAGCCGGAACCGGCGCGGGCGATGACAACGCCCTCATAGGCCTGGACGCGGGTGCGGGTGCCTTCGGTCACGCGGACCTGGACGCGCACGGTGTCGCCGGGCTGGAATTCGGGAAGCTTGCGCTTGGCTTCGATCTTGGCGGCCTGTTCGGCCTCGAGCTGACGGATGATATCCATCTAATAGTCCACTTCTTGTTCTTCGACAGTCAGAGCGCCCTACGCTCGCCTTGCAGTTCCAATGACCGCTCGGTTATGCCGTTAGTCGAGAAGACATCGGGCAGGGGCGACTACACCGTCATTGTTGACGGGTCCGGCAGATTCTTCTGGCCGGTACGGGCGGGCACATACAGCTATTTCACCGCTTTGTCACGCTCGAGCCGGAGTCTTTTTTGCCGGCATGGCATCATCGCAACCTTCCGGTGCCGGGTTGCGCCGGTCGCTTGGGCTCCCTAAGCCTGACATAGCACAGTTTTCCGCGGCGGCATTCCATGTCTGTCTTCGACATCATCCTGCTTTTCCTGGCGGGCTTCCTGTCAGGCGCCGCCAACGCGGTCGCCGGCGGCGGCACCTTCATCACCTTCGGCGCCATGACGTTGGTCGGCGTGCCGCCGATCGTCGCCAACGCCACCTCCTCGGTCACGCAATTTCCAGGTTACATCACCTCGACGCTCGCCTATTGGGGCGACATCCGGCATTTCTGGCGCGGCGCCGTACTGCTCTGCCTGATCTCGGCCATAGGCGCATTGGCAGGCGCGCTCATCCTGCTGGCGCTCGACAATCCGTCCTTCCGCGTCCTGGTGCCATGGCTGTTGCTGGCCGCAACCGCCCTGTTTGCCGCCGGGCCGTGGCTGAAGCCAGTGCCAAGGCCCGGACAGGACGTGGCTGTCGGCTCGTTGGCCGGTTCGCTGGCACAGTTCGTCACCGCCATCTATGGCGGCTTCTTCGGCGCCGGCATGGGCGTGATGATGCTGGCGACGCTCGGCCTGACGCAGGCCGGCGACTACCACCGGCTGAACGCGCTGAAGAACATGCTGGCCGTGGTCATCGCGGCTGTCGCCATCATCGTCTTCGTCTCGGGCGGCGTCGTCGCCTGGCCGCAGGCGATCATCATGATCCCGGGCGGAGCGCTGGGCGGCTATGCCGGCGTGTGGATCGCCAAGCGCGTGCCGCAGAACGTGGTGCGCGGCTTCGTCATCGCCGTCGGCCTGTTTCTGGCTTTTTACTATTTCGGCAAGGGCTGATCGCCGAGCAAATCCGGCCTTCGTTCTCTCGTCAGTGCTTCCGACTCCGCCCGCCGCCATGCCGCGATCTTCTTGTGATTGCCCGAGATCAGCACTTCGGGAATCTCCCGGCCCTCGAATTCCTGCGGCCGCGTGTAGTGCGGATGTTCGAGCAGGCCATTCTCGAAGCTCTCTTCCTCGCCGGACACGGCATTGCCCATGACGCCAGGCAGCAGCCGCACCACGGCGTCGAGCAGTACGAGCGCCGCCGGCTCGCCACCCGAGAGGATGTAATCGCCGATCGAGACTTCCTCCAATCCCCGCGCGTCGATCACCCGCTGGTCGACGCCCTCGAAGCGACCGCACAGGATGACGGCGCCCGGCCCGGCCGCCAGTTCGCGCACGCGGGCCTGCGTCAGCGGTTTTCCGCGCGGGCTCATCAAAAGGCGCGGCCGTGAATCGCCCGGCGGCGAAGCGTGGTCGATCGCCCTGGCCAGCACATCGGCGCGCATCACCATGCCGGCGCCGCCGCCGGCCGGCGTGTCGTCGACGGTGCGGTGCTTGTCGGTGGCGAAGTCGCGGATCTGGATTGCTTCCAGCGACCATGTGCCGGCCTCAAGCGCGCGGCCCGCCAGCGACACACCGAGCGCACCCGGAAACATCTCGGGATAGAGCGTCAGCACCGACGCTTTGAACGTCACCGGTTGCCCCCGGCGTCGCGTGGTCCGCGCGGCCTGCCCTTCGGGTCGAAATCTTCGTCGCGCGGTGCATCGCCATCCTCGTCCTCGACAAGTCCGGCGGCCTCCGTGTCGACGCGGACGAAACCCTCGGCGATGGACACCTGCGGCACGGCGGCCTGGGTGAACGGGATCAGCACGCCCTTGCGCCCGGCAAGCGTCACATCGAGAATGTCGCCGCCGCCGAAATTGTGCACCGCGACGACCTTGCCGATGGCAGTGCCCGTCTCGTCGCGGATTTCCAGTCCGATCAGGTCGGCGTGGTAGAATTCATCTTCCTCGCCATCGTCGGGCAGCATCGACCGGTCGACGAACAGCTCGGTGCCGGCGAGCGCTTCGGCGGCATTGCGGTCAGCAACACCCTTGAAGCGCACCACAACGACCGTGTTGGCGGGCCTGATGTCTGTTATCTGGAAGGCGCGGCCATCCCTGGCATAAAGCGGCCCATAGTCGGCCAGCGCCATCGGTTCGCCGGTGAAGGTTTTCACCCTGAGCTCGCCCTTGATGCCGTGGGCGGCGCCGATCACGGCCATCTGGACGGGGTTTTGCGGCTTGCTCATGGGGCTCGATATCCTTTGGCCCTGCTCTAACCCCAGCCCGGCGTCATTTCAATGATTGCTCGTTGTCATTTCAACGACGCGCTCTTCACCGCTTCCTAACCCGAATACAAGAAAATGCCGCCATGCAGGAATTCCTCATCCCGGCGAAGCCCGATCTGCAAGCGGCGCGCGAAAACTGGCTGAAGATGCTGGCGCGCGAACGCCGGCTGTCGCCCGCAACCGTCGAGGCCTATGAGCGCGACACGCGCCAGTTCCTGCATTTCCTCACCGGCCATTGCGGCGGCTCGCCCGGCATTTCGGATATCGCCAATCTGCGGCCGGCGGATTTGCGCGGCTTTCTCGCCGCCCGCCGCAATGGTGGTGCCGGTGCGCGCACGCTTGGCCGGGGTCTCGCCGGCATCCGCTCACTGCTGCGCTTCCTCGAGCGTCGCGGTCTCGCCAATGCGGCCGGTGCCGCAGCACTTCGCGCGCCGCGCCAGCCCAAATCCTTGCCCAAGCCGCTGACGGCAAGTGATGCCAAACATGTCGTATCCGTGGAAGGCCAATTGGCGGAAGAACCGTGGATCGCCGCCCGCAACGCCGCCGTGCTGACGCTGCTCTATGGCTCCGGCCTGCGCATTTCGGAAGCGCTTGGTTTGGCCGGCGCCGATCTCGCATCGGAGAGCGACACCGTGCTGCGTGTCACCGGCAAGGGCGGCAAGACGCGGCTGGTGCCGGTGCTGCCGGTGGCGCTGAGGGCAATCGCTGAATACCGCAGGCTCTGTCCCTATCATCTCGATCCGAAAGGCCTGTTGTTTCGCGGCGCCCGCGGCGGCCCACTCAACCCGGCTATCATCCAGCGCGACATGGCAAAACTGCGCTCGGCCCTCAACCTGCCCGACACCGCAACGCCGCACGCGCTGCGCCACTCCTTCGCCACGCATCTGCTCGGACGTGGCGGCGATCTGCGCACCATCCAGGAACTCTTGGGTCACGCCAGCCTGTCGACGACGCAGATCTATACCGGCGTCGACACCGCAAGGCTGCTCGAAATCTATGAATCGGCCCATCCAAGGGCGTAAACCCTTCAATTTCGCCACTCCAATTAACCGTTTTGCCGCTTTTCACCGTTAGAAAACGCCTATGAAACGCGTCATCGCCATCGCCGACCGTGCAGCTTCCCTGTCGCTGAAGCTGCTTATCGCGCTCAACGTGCTGTTTTTCCTGTCCTTCCTCGCCGTCCTGCTGTTCGCGGCCGGCAAGGCGCACGCGGAAATCCCGACCTGCACCGGTGCCGACATGCTGTCGGCCCTGCAGAAGAGCGACCCTGCCACCTACAGCAAGATCGAAGCGGAAGCCGCCGCCACGCTCAACGGCAAGGGCCTGCTCTGGAAGCTGGAAAAGTCCGGCGAACAACCATCCTACCTGTTCGGCACCATGCATATGACCGACCCGCGCGTCACCACGCTGCCGCCGGTCGCGCAGAAGGCTTTTGACGCCGCCGGCACCATCATCATCGAAACCACCGACGTGCTCGACAAGCAGAAGATGATGGCGGCGATGCTGAAGGAGCCGGACCTGATGATGTTCACCGACTCCACCACGCTGTCGTCCTTGCTGACGCCGGACGAGGCGGCCGCCATGAATGCAGCGCTCGATGCGCGCGGCATCCCGCCGGCAACCGTTGCCAAGATGAAGCCCTGGATGCTGTCGGCCATGATGGCTCTGCCGGCCTGCGAACTCGCCCGCCAGTCCGGCGGCGCGCCGGTGCTCGACGTCAAGCTGGCCGAGGGCGCCAAGGCAGCCGGCAAGCCGGTGGAGGGTTTGGAAACCGCCGAGAGCCAGTTGCGCGCCATGGCCTCGCTGCCGCTCGCCTTCCACATGAAGGGCCTGGTCGACACGCTGAAGCTGGGCGACAAGGTCAACGACATCAACGAGACCATGATCCTGCTATACCAGCGCGGCGACACCGGCATGTTCTGGCCATTGTTTCGCGCCGCCATGCCGGAAGAGCAGAACGATCCCGCGGGCTACGCGGCCTTCGAGGAAACCATGATCACCAGCCGCAACGAGGTGATGGTCGATCACGCCGAGCCGATCCTGGCCAGGGGCAATGCCTTCATGGCGGTCGGCGCCCTGCACCTTCCCGGTCCGCAGGGACTGGTCGAGGATTTTCGCAAAGCCGGCTATACTGTCACCGCCGTCAATTGAGTCGGCGACGGCGGAAGGGCTCAAACGCCGCGTTTTCGGCGTTTTCCTTTCCTAGCGTGAAACCCATTCAACCATCGCGCGTTGATGGCTGTTGATTGATCATTTCATTTCGCGGAGGACAACTTTATGGCGAATGCACCAAATCCAAATGACCCCTTCAATCCGGTTCCGCCGACAGGCACGGACCCACGCGTTGACCGCACCACGGTCGTCCAGTCGGGCGGCGGCGGCAGCCCTTGGCTGATTGCGCTGGTCGTGGTTATCCTGGCTATAGTCGCATACTACGTTTTCGGCAGAAGCGGCGAGCATCCGGCACCCGCCGAGCCACCGGCGGCCAGTACACCGGCCCCAGCGCCAGCACCGGCTGAACCGATGAAGCCCGCTACGCCGGCCCCAGCTCCGGCTCCTGCACCCGCTCCGGCGCCTGCACCAGCCCCGGCTCCTGCCCCGGCACCCGCGCCAGCTCCGGCTCCCGCGCCTGCACCGGCCAACTGATCGGCTGGACATCAAATACGAACGGCCCGCTGAAAGGCGGGCCGTTTTGTTTGCGATGATGGCTACGGGTTCGCTGGGTGCTTTAAATATGGATCGGCTTGAAGAACGTCGCCAGCGCCGCTTCCTTTACTGCTTCCGACATCGTCGGATGGGCGTGAGTGGTGCGGGCGAGATCTTCCGACGAGCCGCCGAACTCCATAAGCACCGCCGCCTCGTGGATCATCTCGCCGGCGCCGAAGCCGACAATGTGCACGCCGAGCACACGATCGGTCGTCTTGTCGGCGAGGATCTTCACGAAACCGTCGGTGTGCAGCATGGCGCGTGCCCGGCCATTGGCGCTGAACGGAAACTTCCCGACCTTGTAGTCGATGCCGGCTTTTTTCAGCTCTTCCTCGGTCTTGCCGACCGAAGCGATTTCCGGGCTGGTGTAGACGACGCTCGGAATGACATCGTAATTCACATGGCCGGCCTGGCCGGCAATGGTTTCGGCGACAGCCACGCCCTCGTCCTCGGCCTTGTGCGCCAGCATCGGTCCGGCGATGACATCGCCGATGGCGTAGATGCCGGGCACGTTGGTCCGCAGATGGGCATCGGTCTTGACCCGGCCGCGCTCGTCGACCTCGACACCCGCTTCCTTCAAGCCGAGACTGTCGGAGAAAGCGCGACGGCCGGTCGAAATCAACACGACGTCGGCATCGATGGTCTCAGCCGCACCGCCCTTGACCGGCTCGAAGGTGACAGTCGCGCCCTTCTTGGCCTTGGCCACACCGGTGACCTTGGCGCCGAGCTTGAACTCAAAACCCTGCTTGGACAGCAGGCGCTGGAACTGCTTGGAGACCTCGCCGTCCATGCCGCCCAAAATGGTGTCGAGGAACTCGACCACGGTGACCCTGGCGCCGAGCCGCGCCCACACCGAGCCGAGCTCCAGCCCGATGACGCCGCCGCCGACCACAACCAGATGACCGGGAACCTTCTCCAGCGACAGCGCACCGGTCGACGAGACAATCACCTTCTCATCGATGTCGACCTTGACGCCGGGAATGCCGGCGACATCGGACCCGGTGGCAATGACGATGTTCTTGGTTTCGATCTCCTCGACCTTGCCGTCTTCGGAGGTGACCGAGACCTTGCCCGCCGCCACCACCTTGCCGGTGCCGCGAAAACTGTCGATCTTGTTCTTCTTGAACAGGAAGGCGACGCCGTTGACGTTGGACGAAACGGTCGCATCCTTGTGCGCCATCATCTTCTTCAAATTGAGCTTGGGTGCGGCGATCTCGACGCCAAGCGTATCGAAGGAATGGCCGGCCTCGGCGAACATTTCGGAGGCGTAAAGCAGTGCCTTGGACGGGATGCAGCCGATGTTGAGGCAGGTGCCGCCGAAGGTCGCGTTCTTCTCGACCACCGCGACCTTCAAACCAAGCTGAGCCGCCTTGATGGCGCAGACATAGCCGCCCGGTCCCGATCCGATGATAACGACGTCATAAGCCATGTTTGTTTCCCTTTGCTTGGCGCTCAGCGGCCGCCGCTGACATTCAGGATCGCGCCTGTCGTATAGGATGCGGCGTCGGATAGAAGATAGAGAATCGCTCCCGCTACTTCATCGGCGGTGCCGGCTCTTTTCATCGGCAGCGAGTCCTGGATCAGCGCCACCCGGTCCGGCTGCCCGCCGGAAGCATGGATGTCGGTGTCGATGATGCCCGGCCGCACCGCGTTGACGCGGATGCCTTCGGCGGCGACCTCGCGGGCAAGCCCGACAGTGAACGTGTCGATGGCGCCCTTGGAGGCGGCATAATCGACATAATTGTCCGGCGCGCCCAGCACCGCCGCGGCCGAAGAAAGGTTGACGATCGATCCGCCCGACCCGCCATGGCGGGTCGACATGCGCTTGACCGCTTCGCGGGCGCACAGGATCGACCCGACGACATTGATACGCATCATGCGTTCGAGGCGCGCCGCGCTCATCTCGTCGACGCGGGCCTTGGCATCGACGATGCCGGCATTGTTGACGAAGGCCTCGAGCCGGCCCCAGGTGCGGTCCACCGCTTCGAAGATGGCCAGGATGTCGGCCTCGCTGCCGACATCGCCCTTGACCGCGAAAGCGTCGCCGCCGTCAGCCTTGATCTCGGCGACCAGCGCGTCGGCGGCTGCCTGGTTCGAGGCAAAATTGATTGCCAGGCGATAGCCAGCCTTGGACCCCTGTCGGCAGACGGCGGCGCCGATGCCGCGGCTGCCGCCAGTGACCAGCAGCACCTTTTGCGCTTCGCTCATTCCTGGCATCCCTTCAGCGTAAACACATCCGACGGCACTTTCGAAAATCCGCTGCCGCCATAGGCCAGCGAATGCCGCAAGGACGGCCCAAGGTCGGGAAGGATCAGTGTCTTCGGCGCATCGACGCCCTGCGCCGGCAAGAGCCCGATCGCACCCTTGTCATCCGACGTATAGATCACACCGTTCCACAACGTGCAGGCGGCAAGTTCGCCGCCGGTGACATCGCCCTCCGGGCATTTGTACATCAAGGAGCCGTTCGGCCGCGCTTCGCCCGAGCTCCACATCACAATGCCGTTCAGCACCACATTGTTGTCGAGGATCATCCGGAAAGAGTTGGTGACAACAGCCGAGGTGCCGGTCGGCGTAAAATCCATCTCGCTGCCGCTCTGGGCGCCGCCATAGACGGCGAGTTCGATCGGGCAGGCGGCATGGGCGATCGCTGTTATCATCACCGCGCCGACCGTTATCGATGCGGTCGACAGGCTTTCGGACAAGAAAGATCGGATCGTCACTGCTATCCACCTTGAACAGCTTGATCGAGGATGAAGATCGTCGACAGAAAATAGTCTATCTCGAACGCAACATTTTCATTCCTGTCGACCGGAAGCGCGTTCACTTCATACTTGATGGTCAAGAGGCGAGAACTCTCCACCAGTTCGATATAAACGTCGCGCTCACGACCGCCGCCGATTGCCCACTTGAATTCGCTCTTGTTCAGGAACTGAAGTGCCTTGGGCAAAGTATGGATGGCTATCGGTTTTGCGCCTCCAAAGGTTACTGGATGCCGGCCCACATCGACGTCCAGATGGCCATGCCAAGTCGCCATCATTCCACCCGGTCGCAATCTTCCAAAAACAGGTTCGACGCTAATCGACCGCAAGCGAAAATCAGGACCGAAGAAGAACTCGCAATTCGTGCCGTAGATGCACCAAGCGGATTCGGTGTCGCCGTGGCGAAAATGATTATCCGCCCGCACATCCTCTGGGTCGATCAAACCTCGAACCGTTTCACGGCTGCTTTTACCGAGCTCGACAGGCCCTGCCCGGCCTGTCGTCACAAGCTCGAACAGATCGATTGGCTCGACAGTTTCAGCCACGTGCAACCCTAGAGATCGAGCACCAGCCGTTCCGGATCCTCCAGGCTTTCCTTGACGCGCACCAGGAAGGTCACCGCTTCCTTGCCGTCGACGATGCGGTGATCGTAGCTGAGCGCCAGATACATCATCGGCCGGATCACGATCTGGCCGCCGACCACGACGGGCCGGTCCTGGATCTTGTGCATGCCCAGAATGCCCGACTGCGGGGCGTTGAGGATCGGCGTCGACATCAGCGAGCCATAGACGCCCCCGTTGGAAATCGTGAACGTGCCGCCCTGCATGTCGGCGACCGACAGCTTGCCGTCGCGCGCGGCGATGCCCAGCCGGCCGATATCCTTCTCGATCTCGGCGATCGACATCTGGTCAGCATCGCGCACGACCGGCACGACGAGGCCTTTCTCGGTGCCGACCGCGACGCCGATATGGGCGTAGTTCTTGAAGATGATGTCGGTGCCGTCGATCTCGGCATTGACCGAGGGGATTTCCTTCAAGGCATGCGTCACCGCCTTGGTGAAGAAGCCCATGAAGCCGAGCTTCACGCCGTGCTTCTTCTCGAACACATCCTTGTATTTGCTCCTCAGCGCCATCACCGCTGACATGTCGACCTCGTTGAAGGTGGTCAGCATGGCGGCGGTCGACTGCGCTTCCTTAAGACGGCGCGCGATGGTCTGGCGCAGCTTGGTCATGCGCACGCGCTCTTCGCGCGAGGCATCGTCGCCCGAGGACGGCGCACGCACGGCAATCGGCGCCGCCGGTGCGGGTGCGGCCCTCGGCGTTTCGGCCGGCTGCGACGGCGCGCCCTTGGAGATGGCGTCGAGAACGTCGCCCTTCAGCACCTGACCGCGCTTGCCCGAGCCGGAGACCTGGTCGACCGACAGATTGTTCTCGGCGATCAGTTTGGCGGCGGCGGGTGCCGGCGGCATGCTGCGCGGCTCGACCGCGCCGGCATCACCGGCGATCTTGGCGGTCTCGGCCGCGGCCTGCTTGGTCGTGTGCGCCGCGTCGGGGCTCGATGCCTGCGACACCGCCTGTGGCTTGGTTGCCGGAGCAGCGGCGCCACCGGCCGAGATCGATCCGAGCAGCGCGCCGACACCGACGGTCTCACCTTCCTTGACGGTGATTTCGCCCAGCGTGCCAGCGGCGGCGGCAGGCACCTCCACCGTCACCTTGTCGGTTTCGAGTTCGACCAAAGGCTCGTCGACGGCAATGGCGTCGCCAACCTTCTTGAACCATTTGCCGACGGTCGCCTCGGTGACGGATTCGCCGAGAGTGGGGACGCGGATTTCGGTAGCCATTGTGCCTGTCCGTTTTTTGGTCGGGTTCTGTTATTCGCCGAGCGCGTCTTCGAGCAAGGCGGCGAGCTGGGCAAGGTGCTTGGACATCAACCCGGTCGCCGGCGACGCGGCCGCCGGCCGGCCGGTGTAGCGAACGCGCTGATGCTTGGCGTCGATATGCGCCAGCACCCATTCGAGATACGGGTCGATAAACGACCAGGCGCCCATGTTCTTGGGCTCCTCCTGGCACCACACCATCTCGGCATTGCGGAAACGCGACAGTTCGGTGATCAGCGCCTTGGCCGGGAACGGGTAGAGCTGTTCGACGCGCAGCAAATAGATGTCGTTGATGCCGCGCTTTTCGCGCTCCTCGTAGAGGTCGTAGTAGACCTTGCCCGAGCACAGCACGACGCGGCGGATCTTCGAATCCTTGACCAGCTTGATCGCCTGCCCGGACAGCAGTTGCGCGTCATCCCACAGCAGCCGGTGGAAAGAGCTTTCGCCCGAGATTTCCGGCAGCGTCGACACCGCCCGCTTGTGGCGCAGCAGCGACTTCGGCGTCATCAGGATCAGCGGCTTGCGGAAGTCACGCTTCAGCTGCCGGCGCAATATGTGGAAGTAGTTGGCCGGCGTGGTGCAGTTGGCCACTTGCATGTTGTCTTCGGCGCAAAGCTGCAGGAAGCGCTCCAGCCGGGCCGACGAATGTTCGGGACCCTGGCCTTCATAGCCGTGCGGCAACAGGCAGACGAGGCCCGACATTCTGAGCCACTTGCGCTCGCCGCTAGAGATGAACTGGTCGAACACCACCTGGGCGCCGTTGGCGAAGTCGCCGAACTGCGCTTCCCACAGCGTCAGCGCCTTCGGCTCGGCCAGGCTGTAGCCATATTCGAAGCCCAGCACCGCCTCTTCCGACAGCATCGAGTTGATGACTTCGTATCCCGCCTGTGCCGCCGAAAGGTTGTTGAGCGGGATGTAGCGGGTTTCGTCGCGCTGGTCGTAAAGCACGGAATGGCGCTGCGAGAAGGTGCCGCGCTCGGAATCCTGCCCTGACAGGCGGATCGGATTGCCGTCGAGCAGGATGGCGCCGAAGGCCAGCGCCTCGGCCGTCGACCAGTCGATGCCTTCGCCGGACTCGATCGCCTCGCGGCGGTTCTCGAGGAAGCGGATGATCGTCTTGTGCGCCTCAAAACCCTTCGGCACTTCGGTCAGCTTCTTGCCGATTTCCTTCAGCACCTTGACCGGCACGGCGGTCTTGCCGCGCCGCTGTTCGTCCTGATTGTCGGCCGTGCGCAGGCCAGACCAGGCGCCATCCAGCCAATCGGCCTTGTTGGGCTTGTAGTGCTGGCCGACTTCCCACTCGGATTCCAGGTGCGCGCGCCAGTCGGCCTTGAGCTTGTCGAGCTCGGCCTGGGAGATGTGACCCTCGGCGATCAGCCGCTCACCATAGATCTGCACCGTCGTCTTGTGGGTGCGGATGTTGCGATACATGAGCGGCTGGGTGAAGGCCGGCTCGTCGCCCTCATTGTGGCCGAAGCGGCGGTAGCAGAACATGTCCACGACCACCGGCTTGTGGAACTTCATGCGGAACTCGATCGCCACCTTGGTGGCGTGGACCACCGCTTCCGGATCGTCGCCATTGACGTGGAAGATCGGCGCCTCGATCATCTTGGCCACGTCGGACGGATAGGGCGACGAGCGCGAGAAGCGCGGATTGGTGGTGAAGCCGATCTGGTTGTTGATGATGAAGTGCAGCGTGCCGGCGACGCGGTGGCCGCGCAGCCCGGACAGGCCTAGGATTTCGGCGATCACGCCCTGGCCGGCAAAGGCGGCGTCACCGTGCAACAGCAGCGGCAGCACCTTGGCGCGCTCCTCCAGCGGCACGATCTCCTCGCGGCCGCGGCCGAACAGATAGTCCTGCTTGGCCCGCGCCTTGCCCATCACCACGGGGTCGACGATTTCCAGATGCGAGGGGTTGGCGGTCAGCGACAAATGCACCTTGTTGCCGTCGAACTCGCGGTCCGACGAGGCGCCGAGATGGTACTTGACGTCGCCTGAGCCTTCGACCTCGTCGGGGGCGGCCGAGCCACCCTTGAACTCGTGGAAGATGGCGCGGTGCGGCTTGGCCATCACCTGGGACAGCACGTTCAGCCGGCCACGATGCGCCATGCCGAGCACGATTTCCTTCATGCCGAGCTGGCCGCCGCGCTTGACGATCTGCTCCAGCGCCGGGATCAGCGCTTCACTGCCGTCGAGGCCGAAGCGCTTGGTACCCTTGTACTTGACGTCGATGAACTGCTCGAAGCCTTCGGCCTCGATCAGCTTCTGCAGGATCGCCTTCTTGCCGGTGGCGGTGAAGGAGATCTCCTTGTCGGCGCCTTCGATACGGGCCTGGATCCAGGCCTTTTCCTCGGGGTCCGAAATATGCATGAACTCGACGCCGAGCGTCGAGCAATAGGTGCGGGTCAGGATCTCCAGCATCTGCCGGATGGAGCCGAATTCGAGCCCCAGCACATTGTCGAGGAAGATCGGCCGGTCGTAGTCGGCTTCGGTGAAGCCGTAATTCTCCGGCGACAATTCGTTGTAGTCCTCTAGCGGCTTGGCGATGCCCAGCGGATCGAGATTGGCGTGCAGATGGCCGCGCATGCGGTAGGCGCGGATCATCATGATGGCGCGAACCGAATCGCGCGTCGCCTGGTGCACGTCGGCATCGGACAGGACGACGCCGTTGGTGACCGCCTTGTCCTTGACCTTCTTTTCAACCGTCTTCTCGACCAGGCCCCAATTGCCGTCGAGCGCCGACACCAGTTCGCCATTGGCCTGCAGCGGCCAGGAGGGCTTCGCCCATGAGGCGCCCTTGGCATTCTTGCGCACATCACCGGCATCGTCCTTCAGCCCAGCGAAGAACTCCTGCCACTCGGGGTTTACCGACTCCGGATCGTCCTCATAGGACGCATAAAGCGCGTCGATGTAGTCGGCATTACCGCCATAGAGGAACGAGGTGAGCGAGAATTGGTCGTTGGCCTGATCTTGTCTTGCCATGTCGTTTCAGCGGAGCCTGGCTCCGTCTCCTTGCGTTTGCGGCAGGGCCGCGATAGCGGGCGGTTCACCCGCCCTTCTTGTCCCCTCAAAGCCAACGAACCGCCGTTGGCTCTCATTCCAACAATCAGCGCGCGGTTCAGCCCTTGATGGCTTCAACCAGCGTCGTGCCGAGCCGTGCAGGTGACGGCGAGACCTTGATGCCGGCCGATTCCATCGCCGCGATCTTGTCTTCCGCACCGCCCTTGCCGCCCGAGATGACCGCACCCGCATGGCCCATGGTGCGGCCCGCCGGCGCGGTGCGCCCGGCGATGAAGCCGGCCATCGGCTTTTTGCGGCCACGCTTGGCTTCGTCCTTGAGGAACTGCGCGGCGTCTTCCTCGGCCGAACCGCCGATCTCACCGATCATGATGATCGACTTGGTCTCGTCGTCGGCGAGGAACATCTCCAGCACGTCGATGAATTCGGTGCCTTTGACGGGATCGCCGCCAATGCCGACCGCGGTGGTCTGGCCGAGGCCGACATTGGTGGTCTGGAACACTGCCTCATAGGTAAGTGTTCCCGAGCGCGAAACAACGCCGACCGAGCCCTTGCGGAAGATGTTTCCGGGCATGATGCCGATCTTGCATTCATTGGGGGTGAGCACGCCCGGGCAGTTCGGCCCGATCAGCCGGGAGGTCGAGCGGTCGAGCCGCGCCTTGACCTTGATCATGTCCATCACCGGGATGCCTTCGGTGATGCAGATGATCAGCGGAATTTCCGCCTCGATCGCTTCCAGGATGGCTTCGGCGGCACCCGCCGGCGGCACATAGACGACGGACGCATTGGCGCCGGTCTTTGCCTTGCCCTCGGCGACGGTGGCGAAGATCGGCAGGCTCTCGCCCTTCGACCCGGTCCAGGTCTCGCCGCCCTTCTTGGGATGGATGCCACCCACCATCTTGGTGCCGTGATAGGCCAATGCCTGTTCGGTGTGGAACGTGCCGGTCTTGCCGGTCAGGCCCTGCACCAGCACCTTGGTGTTCTTGTCGACGAGAATGGACATGGGTGATTACGCCTCTGAATTCAGCGATTACAAGAAAGGATTGACGGCTCGGACCGAGCCATAAACCTGGTTGTGGTTGAGATCTTCGGTGTAGAAAATCGGCGCGCCGAGGCGCTCAGCGGCAGCGAGGAGCGCTGCGTCGTAATATTTGAGCTGGTAGCGCCGCGCGACGCGCAGCCCGGCGATGACATAGTCCTGATCGACCGGGACAAAAGGGAGCGTGCCGAGAAACACCAGCCACTGGTCGACAACGGCATCGGCAGAGACGGATTTTCGCCGGGCGACATTCGCGAACTCAGCCAGCGTCTGCCCGGAGACGCCAAAAGCGGTCTCGAGCACAAGCCTTTCTGCGATGTCGTGTCGGCGGGGATCATTTGTCCTCTCCGAAGCCGCGTACAGGAGGACGTTCGAGTCGAGAAAGCATTCTATCTTCTCGTTCAGCATAGATCTCGTCCCGACTCCATTTGTATGCGGGGCCCAGGTCGAGCGGAGTTTCGGCCATGAGCCTGCGCATACCTTCCCGCGCCCAGGCAATCCGGTCTTCCTGCTCGACTTCATGCGCAAGCAGGGAACGAATGAGGGCGTTGAGCGTCGTCTTGCGACGTTCGGCAAGGCCTCGCGCCTGTTCAAGCAGAGCCTCGTCCATGGCCAAGGTGACGTTCTTCATCGTGCGTCTCCACATAAATACACAGCCATAATATGTGTGATTATGTGTAATTCTTCAACCGTCCTAGCCACGATCTCCATTGCTCAGCCTTCCCTCAACTCGGAAGGCAGAACGCGCCGGTAAAGGCCGCCCACCATGTCTTGCCAAATGTCGCTGCCGGGCGGCTGGAACTCCAGCCGCATGCGGTAGCTGTCGTTTGTCGTGAAGTTATAGGTCACGCGTGCGGCCCCGCGCGGCGATGAGCGCAACAGCGTCAGTGTGTTGCCATCCCATGTGCCCGTCGCCGGCGATGCCGGCACAAAGCCCATCGAATCGAACTGGTGCATGGTGACGACGTTGTTTTGCTGATCGAAGCCGAACACGCTGTGCGCGCCGAACGAGATCGTGCCGTCGCGGCGCTGGCGATAGCGCTGCACTACGAACAGGCCGCCGAACTGTGGCTCCGCCAGCGCTTCCGACGTCGCCGCGCCTCCATCGGCCCATTGTGTGTCCGCCACCTCTTCCTCGCCGCGCCACGCGCCGACCAGCGCCTGCAGGCGCTGGTGATCGGCCGAGAGCGAGGAGAAGGATGCAGCGTTCATCAGTCAGAGCCGCTTCAGGTCGGAGACGGTGAGGTCACTCTTGGCATTGCCGGTGTTGAGCGTCGTCGCCGGCTCGAACATCAGCACCACAGGCTCCGCCGTCAGCGAGCGCGGCCGGTGTTCGACCCCGCGCGGCACGACGATGAAGTCGCCCTCGCCGAGTTCGACCGGACCATCGCGGAAATCGATGGCGATGCGACCGCGCAGCACGAGGAAGGCTTCGTCCTCATGGTCATGCGCATGCCAGTCGAAGGTCTCACCGAACTTGGCGACTTTCGCCTGACTGTCATTGACGTCGCCGGCAATATGCGGATCGAAGACCCTCTTGATCTTCGCATCCGCAGCCTCGACGAGATTTATCTTGCGCGGAGGCACAGGATCAGCCCTTCACCGCCGCCACGATCTTCTTGGCCGCGTCGTCGAGATCATCCGCCGACACAACGTTCAGGCCGCTGTCGTTGATGATCTTCTTGCCGAGCTCGGCATTGGTGCCTTCGAGGCGCACGACCAGCGGAACCTTGAGGCCGACTTCCTTGACCGCGGCGATCACGCCCTCGGCGATGATGTCGCACTTCATGATGCCGCCGAAGATGTTGATCAGGATGCCTTTGACCGCCGGGTCCTTGGTGATGATCTTGAACGCCGCCGTTACCTTCTCCTTCGAAGCGCCGCCGCCGACGTCGAGGAAGTTGGCGGGCTCGGCGCCATAGAGCTTGATGATGTCCATCGTCGCCATGGCAAGGCCCGCGCCATTGACCATGCAGCCGATATTGCCGTCGAGCGCGACATAGGCGAGGTCGTATTTCGACGCCTCGATCTCCTTCTCGTCCTCTTCGGTGGTGTCGCGTAGTTCGAGCACGTCGGGGTGGCGGAACAGCGCGTTGTTGTCGAACGACACCTTGGCGTCGAGCACGCGCAGCCGGCCGCTCTTCATGACGATCAGCGGATTGACTTCGAGCAGGCTCATGTCCTTCTCGACGAAGGCCTTGTAGAGGATCGGGAACAGCGTATCGCCGTCCTTGGCCGCGTCGCCGTCGAGCTTCAGCGCGCCGTTGAGCGCCTTCAAGTCGGCCGCCGTCACACCCTTTTCCGGGTCGATGGCGACGGTGATGATCTTTTCCGGCGTGTCATGCGCAACCGCCTCGATGTCCATGCCGCCTTCGGTCGAGACGACGAAGGCAACGCGGCCGACCGTGCGGTCGACCAGGATCGAGAGATAGAGTTCGCGGTCAATGTCGGCGCCGTCCTCGATATAGAGGCGGTTGACCTGCTTGCCGGCCGGGCCGGTTTGCTTGGTGACCAGCGTGTGGCCGAGCATCTCGTTGGCGTTGGCAACGACCTCGGCCACCGACTTCGCCAGCCGCACACCGCCCTTGGCGTCGGGGCCGAGCTCCTTGAATTTGCCCTTGCCGCGGCCGCCGGCATGGATCTGGCTCTTCACAACATAGAGCGGACCGGGAAGTGCCTTGGCGGCGGCTTCCGCCTCGCTTGCCTTGAACACCGGCACGCCTTCGGCCACCGGCGCGCCAAAACTCTTCAGCAGCGCCTTGCCTTGATATTCATGGATGTTCATGCGGATGGTCTCCAGATCAACGGCTGGGGTTTACTTCGAAGCGAGCTGCGGTGCGATCTTGACGCAGGCCTCGGTCAGGCCCTGCACGGTCGCCACCGAGGAGTCGAACATCTTCTGCTCGCTCTTGTTGAGGTCGATCTCGATGATGCGCTCGACGCCGCCGGCGCCGATCACCACGGGAACGCCGACATAGGTGTTCTTGACCCCATACTGACCCGAGAGGAACGCCGCGCAAGGCAGCACGCGCTTCTTGTCCTTGAGGTAGGCTTCGGCCATCTGGATCGCCGAAGCGGCCGGCGCGTAGTAGGCCGAGCCGGTCTTGAGCAGGCCGACGATCTCGGCGCCGCCGTCGCGGGTGCGCTGCACGATCTGGTCGAGCTTTTCCTTCGAGGTCCAGCCCATCTTGATCAGGTCGGGCAGCGGAATGCCCGAGACCGTCGAATAGCGGATCATCGGCACCATGGAATCGCCATGGCCGCCGAGCACGAAAGCGGTGACGTCCTCGACCGAGACCTTGAACTCCTCGGCCAGGAAATAGCGGAAGCGCGCGCTGTCGAGCACGCCGGCCATGCCGACGACATGGCTCTTGGGCAGGCCGGAAAACTTCTGCAGCGCCCAGACCATGGCGTCGAGCGGGTTGGTGATGCAGATGACGAAAGCCTTTGGCGCATACTTCTTCAGCCCGGCGCCGACCTGTTCCATGACCTTGAGGTTGATGCCCAGCAGATCGTCGCGGCTCATGCCCGGCTTGCGCGGCACGCCGGCGGTGACGATGCAGACGTCGGCACCCTCGATGCCGGCATAATCGTTGACGCCGGTCAGCCGGGAGTCGAAACCATCGACCGGCGAAGACTGCGCGATATCGAGCCCCTTGCCCTGCGGCGTGCCCTCGGCAATATCGAACAGCACCACGTCGCCGAGGTCCTTGAGGCCGATCATGTGGGCGAGCGTGCCGCCGATCATGCCCGAGCCGATGAGCGCTATCTTGTTGCGTGCCATGTGAGGATGTTTTCCCTTTGTGTGTGACGGTGCCTCAAGTCTTTAGCGACTTGATGACGGTGTCGAGCAAGAGGCCGGAATGCTGCGGGGAAACCGCGAGATTTCGCCGCACCCAATAGCCCCGGTGAGCGATAAATTCAAACGATTATTTTGAGGTGAGCATTTTCAATCGGTTAGATGGTTTGGGATTTACGTAAACGTCAAAGTTTGTAAGCCGACTTGGCTGGCATTACACAATTAGGGTGGCAATCAGAAGGCTTGAAGAGCCGATGACGCCCTTGTGATGCGGGTCGCCGGGGATGTGAGTTTTAACGTCGGCAGGACAGAGGGGGCGCGAAGGATCGCGAACTTTCTCGTCTCTAAGCCTGCGCCTGCTGCGCTTCGGCTTCCGCCTTCCGCCGCTCGGCCCAATCCTCCAGCCAATCGCGGCTCTGCATCTCGATCAGCCGCGACGCGGTGCGCTCGAACTCGAACACCTCGACGCCGCGCTTGGCCACATAAAGCTGTGGTGGTGGAGCCTCGGCGCTTACCACCAGCCGCACGTGGTGGTCATAGAGCGTGTCGATCAGCAGGATGAAGCGCTTGGCCTCGTTGCGCTTGCCTTCGCCCAGCACCGGGATGTGATCGATGAAGACAGTCGAAAAGCGGCCCGCAATGGCCAGGAAATCACGTGCGCCGAGCGGTTTTTCGCAGAGGTCGGCGAAGCAGAACCGCGCCGCGTCGCCGGCGGCAGCCGGCACCGTCACTTGCCGGCCCTTGAGTGCCAGCGACGTCGCCGCCGTCGGCGCGCCGCGCGTCATCGTTCGCCAGGCCTCGTCGAGCATCCGGTCGGCCGCCGCATCGGCCGGCGTGACATAGACCGGCGTACGGGCGAGCTTTTCCAGCCGGTAATCCTTGTCGCTGTCGAGCGACAGCACCTGCGCGTGCCGTTCCAATATAGCGATGAATGGCAGGAACAACTGGCGGTTCAGCCCGTCACTGTAGAGATTTTCCGGTGCCACGTTCGAGGTGGCGACCAGCACCACGCCGCTGGCAAACAGCGCCGAAAACAGCCGCGACAGGATCATCGCGTCGGCAATATCGGTGACCGAGAATTCGTCAAAGCACAGCACCCAGGCCTGCTCGGCCAGCGCCTTGGCCACGGGCGGGATCGGATCATCCTCCTTGACCGTACCGTCCTTGCGCGCCTGTCGGTGCTTCTGGATGCGGTCCTGCACGTCGGCCATGAAGTCGTTGAAATGAACGCGGCGCTTGCGCCGCACCGGCAGCAGCTCGAAGAACATGTCCATCAGCATGGTCTTGCCGCGGCCGACGCCGCCATGGATGTAGAGGCCCTTGACGACCTCGCGCGTCTCGCGCTTGCGGGCAAACAGCCAGCCCAGCGCACTGGATTTGTGCGCCAGCCGTTTTGCCGAGATTTCCGCTGTCAGCCGGTCGAGTGCAGCGGCGATGCGTTCCTGCGCCGGATCGCGTTCGATCGCGCCGGTTGCCACCAGATGGTCGTAGCGCTGCCTGACGGTCGCATGGGTCTGGAGGCCGTCACGCAGATGCATCGGTCACGTCGTCGTGGAGCAATTCCAGGAAAAGTGTGTAGCGGTTTTCCCACAGGAATTGCGTAGAAACAAAAATTATCGACTACCTTGTAAGCGAAATCGGCTGACCGTTGGAAGTCTGGCCATCGAATTTCGAGCCCCCCGACGAATAGAGCCGCGCCAGCGAGCCGCCATTCTCATCGTAAAGCGTCAGTTGCTTGCCGGCGACGTTCCACGACTTGATGCCGTCGATCGGTGCGGGGCAATGCAGCGGCCCGGCACGGAAGCCGGCGCCGAACTTGGTCTGCGGCGTCGCGATCTTGCAGCTCTGGCCGGAAACGCTGGCGTTCCAGACGCCGGCGACGCTTGCCGCGCTGAGATCCGAAGCACCGGCGGGCGCCGTGCCGTCTGGCGGCAAGGAAGCCACCTGCGTGTTTGCCGGTGCGGTCGGGAATTTTGACGGATCGGTGGTGCCCGGTGAGGCCGGCGGCGGCAGCTGATTCGAGCTCACCTGGCCGGCCGGGGCTGGCTGCAGCGGCGCCGGCTGCTGGTCGTCCATCGACGAGAACCGTGAGGTCGAGCAGCCGCTCACAACAAGCGCAGCCAGCGATACGGCCATCAGGCCGCTTTTCGAAAAATTCATTCCAACCTCCGTCGGATCCGGCTGGGGGGACGCCGTCCGCGCAATCTCACCTCCACCAAGATGGAGAAGGTGGCGAAATTTCAACCTGATATGGTTAAAATAGGGTTTGCGGCAAGAATTGTTGCAAATTTATCGCAATCAGGGTGAGCCGGCGCCCTCATCGCCGCTTCCCGCCATGCCTAACTGGGAAAGGCCGGTTCCCACGTCGTTCGCCCGCAAAAGCTTGCGCCGGCCTGCGCAGGACTTATGTCTAGGGACCGAAACCCGCTGGAGCGCAGAGCTTGGCCGCAGGAAAGAAAGCCGCCAACCGCTATTATAGCGGTCCGCCCAGCGACCATTTCGATGGCAGCCTGTTCTTCAATCCCGGCGGCCAGCTGCCCGGCCGCTTCACCGATCTGCTGAAATGGCAGTTCAGCGGCCAACGTTCGAAATGGCCGGCCACCAACCCAAGCCCTTTTCCGCAGGCAAAGCCGGCCGAGCGTGTCGAAGGTTCCGGCCTGAACGTGACCATGGTTGGCCACTCGACGCTGCTGATCCAGACGGCGGGCCTGAACATCCTCACCGATCCGGTCTGGTCGCAGCGCACCTCGCCATTTTCCTTTGCCGGACCCAAACGCATCAATCCGCCGGGCATCGCCTTTGCCGACCTGCCGCCGATCGACCTCGTGCTGGTCAGCCACAATCATTACGACCATCTCGACCTGGCGACGCTGAAGCAGCTCAAGGCCAGCCACGAACCGACCGTGATCACGCCGCTCGGCAACGATGTCCTCATTGGTGGCGCGGTTCCCGGCATGCGGCTGGCGGCGCATGATTGGGGTGACAGGGTCGATATCGGCAACGGCGTTATCGTCCATGTCGAGCCGGCGCATCATTGGTCGGCGCGGGGCGCCCGCGACCGGCGCATGGCACTGTGGGCCGGCTTCGTCGTCGAGACGCCTGGGGGAAAAATCTATTTCGCCGGCGACACCGGCTTCCACGACGGCATCAACTACCGGCTGATGGCGCACAAGCATGGCGGCTTCCGCTTCGCCATCCTGCCGATCGGCGCCTATGAGCCGCGCTGGTTCATGGCGCCGCAGCACCAGAACCCGGAGGAGGCCGTGCAAGGCATGAAGCTGTGCAATGCTGCCTTCGCCGCCGGCTGTCACTGGGGCACGTTTCAACTCACCGACGAACCGATCGACGAGCCGGTCCGGAAACTGGCCGAGGCGCTTGACGCCGAGGGCCTGCCACAGGAGCGCTTTCGCGCCATGCGTCCGGGCGAGGTGTGGGACGTGCCGAACAGCACATCGCGATAAATGGGCAGTTTACCCGGCGGTCTTTTTAGAAGACGATACTAATGGATCGTCCTTGGGAGGAAGCCTATGAAGTTTCTTGCGGCAGCCTTGGCTGCGCTGATCATCTCGACATCGACCGCCGCTTTTGCCGGCGAGATTGCCGATAATGCGGCAGCGGCGGAGAAGGCACTGCAAGCAAATGACGGCGTGGGCGCGCTGACGAAATTTCGCGACGCAGAGGAAGCGCTCTGGAAAGCAATGCCCCTCGAAGTGATGAACGTCAGGCATATAAGCGCGGCCAGCGGCTTCGGCATCTACACGGAGCGCGCCAATCATGTTTACAAGTCGGGCGAAGAGATCGTGCTCTACATGGAGCCGGTCGGTTATGGCTATGGCTCGGACGGGCTCGGCAACAACCAGATCGCGCTCTATGTCGACCTCACCGTGCTCAGCGCCGCCGGCGAGAAGCTCGGCACTTTCGAGAAGCTCGGCCGCATCCAGCTCGCCTCGCGCTCGCACAACCGCGAAATGTTCTTCAAGCTCAACGTCTCCCTGGATGGCGTGCCGCCCGGCAAATACCGTGCGGATTTCCTCATGCATGACGAGAACTCGCAAAAGACCGCGCCCTTCACCACCGACTTCGAGATCGCCGGATAGGCACTTCGAGCACCAGCCTCGCAACGACGGAACCAGAGTGCGCGGACGGCGTTCCTAAGCCGCTGCAAACAAAGTCGATTTGCGAGGTTTTCATGATCAAGTGGATCATCATTCTGCTCATTGTCGCCGCCGCCGCCAGCCTTCTCGGCATGCCGGCTCTGGCCGGTGCCGCCGCCACGGGCGCGCGCGTCTTCATCGGTATCGTGCTGGTCATCTTCCTGCTGGTGGTGCTGGGCATCTTCGCGGTGACGTGAGCGCAGCGTCTTCGCTGTCGTAAAGCAGCGTCTAGATTGTCGCCTTGGGGCGGCGTTGCACTGGTAATTCCTGTCCGTTTCCGCCATATAGCGGCAAAACGGACAGGAATTTGCGAGAGCCATGGCAGGCACCGCCCCCTTCGCCAAGATGAACGGCATCGGCAACGAGATCATCGTTGCCGATATGCGTGGCCGCGCCGATCAGGTGACGGCGGCTGCCGCCGTTGCGCTGAACGCCGATGCCGCTACCCGCTTCGACCAGATCATGGCGATCCATGATGCGCGCACAGCGGGTACGGCTTACTATGTCGACATCCTGAATTCTGACGGCTCCAGTGCGCAGGCCTGCGGCAACGGTATGCGCTGCGTCGTGCAGGCGCTCGCCGCCGAGAGCGGCCAGAAGACTTTCACCTTCGAGACCCGCGCCGGCATCCTCAACGCCAGGGAACATGCCGACGGCTCGATCTCGGTCGACATGGGCACACCGCGTTTCGGTTGGCAGGACATTCCGCTCGCCGAAGAATTCCACGACACAAGCAGGATCGAGCTGCAGATCGGCCCGATCGACGCGCCTGTGCTGCATTCGCCCTCCGCCGTCTCGATGGGCAATCCGCACGCCATCTTCTGGGTCGACCGCGACGTCTGGTCCTATGAGCTCGAACGCTTCGGCCCGCTGCTCGAAAACCACCCGATCTTCCCCGAGCGCGCCAACATCACCATCGCCCAGGTGACTTCGCCCGAGAGCATGATCATCCGCACCTGGGAGCGCGGTGCCGGCCTGACCAAGGCCTGCGGCTCCGCCGCTTGTGCCTCCGTTGTGGCAGCGGCCCGCACCAGGCGGACCGGCCGCAGCGTCAACCTGCTGACGCCGGGCGGCGGCACGTTGCATGTCGAATGGCGCGACGACGATCATGTCATCCTGACCGGTGCCGCCGAATGGGAATTTTCCGGCAGTTTTGATCCCTCGGCTGGCACGTGGGCGCGCGACACCGAAAGCGCGGCCTGATGTCGGCTCTGTCGAAGAGCCCCGAATTCGAGGGCTCCCTCTCCGAGGCTCCCAGCCGCATTGACGTGGTGACGTTCGGCTGCCGGCTGAACACCTATGAATCCGAAGTCATGCGGCGCGAGGCCGAAAGTGCCGGTCTCGGCGCGCTGGAAGGCGGCGCCGTGATCTTCAACACCTGCGCCGTCACCGGCGAGGCCGTGCGCCAGGCCAGGCAGGCGATCCGCAAGGCGCGCCGCGACAACCCGCAGGTGCGCATCATCGTCACCGGCTGCGCTGCCCAGACCGAGCCTGAGAAATTCGCCGCCATGGACGAGGTCGATCTCGTGCTCGGTAATGAGGAGAAGCTGAAGGCGCATTCTTACCGCGCGCTGCCGGATTTCGGCGTCAACGACACCGAGAAGGCACGCGTCAACGACATCTTTTCGGTGCGCGAGACCGCCGGCCATATGGTCGACGCCATCGAGGGCCGCGCGCGTGCCTTCGTCCAGGTGCAGAATGGCTGCGACCATCGCTGCACTTTCTGCATCATTCCCTATGGCCGCGGCAATTCCCGCTCGGTGCCGATGGGCGCCGTGGTCGAACAGGTCAAGCGGCTGGCCGGCCACGGCTATGCCGAGATCGTGCTGACCGGCGTCGACATGACTTCTTTCGGCGCCGATCTGCCCGGCGCGCCCAAGCTTGGCAAACTGGTGAAGACCATCCTCGGGCAGGTGCCCGACGTCAAACGCCTGCGGCTGTCCTCGATCGATTCCGTCGAAGCCGACGATGATCTGCTCGACGCCATCGCCACCGAGCCCCGGCTGATGCCGCATCTGCATCTGTCGCTGCAGTCCGGCGACGACATGATCCTGAAGCGCATGAAACGCCGCCATCTGCGCGACCAGTCGATCCGCTTCTGCGAGGATGTGCGCAAATTGCGCAGAGATATTGTCTTCGGCGCCGACATCATCGCCGGCTTCCCGACCGAGACCGACGCCATGTTCGAGAACTCGGAAAAGATCGTTGGGGAATGCGGGCTGACCCATCTCCACGTCTTCCCGTTCAGCCCGCGCGAGGGCACGCCCGCCGCGCGCATGCCGCAGGTGCGCCGCGAGGTCGTAAAGCAGCGCGCCGCCCGGCTGCGTGCCGCCGGCGAAGCCGCGTATCGGCGCCATCTCACCTCGCTGGCTGGAACGCGCCAGTCGATCCTGATCGAGCGCGACGGCCTTGGCCGCACCGAAGGATTTACCCTCGCAGCACTCGGCACCGGCGCGCCGGGCGAGATCGTTGACGCGACAATTACTGGCCACGATGGTATCAGGCTGATCGCAGCCCCGCTTGCCGCACGCGCCGCCTGAGAAACGCAAAGCATGGCTGGTTTTTTCAAGAAGATATTTTCGTTCGGCAAGAAAGAGGTTGTCGAGGAGCGGATCGACGAGACCGCGCCCCTGCCGCCGATCAAATGGGACCAGCTCGACGCGCTGAAGCCGGCGGCCGAGCACGTCATTCCGGAGTTTTTGAAGCGCGACGAGCCGGAGCCCGAAGCGAAGGTCGCTCTTGCACCGGCCGAACCGGAGGTAGCTCCTTCACCGGAACTGACACCCGTCGAGGAACCCGCACCCGAACCCGCTCCGACCATTCCGCCAGCGCCGGAGCCGACGGTTCCGGCCGAGCCGGAAATCCAGCCTGAGCCAGCGCCGGTCGAGGAACCGCAGCCGGTCGCGCCGGAAGCGCCTGTCGAGCAGCCGGAGGAAATCCCGCCAGCTCCGACCGCTCCGGAGCCTGCTCCCGAACCGCTGCCGCAAGAGGTGCCCCCACCCGCCCAGCCGGAGGTTGCCCCGCCAGTTCCGGAGAAGTTGCCGGACCCGGCGCCGATCGAAGTGCCGGCTCCGCCCGCCGAAGTTCCGGCGGAGACGACCGCGCCGATCGAGGTGCCGCCGGCGGCGGCGCCTACCGCGCAGCCAACTCCGGAGGCCAGCGCCGCCCCTCATGAAGCTCCCCACCCTCCCCTCGATCGGGAGGGTCGCCACGAACTGGCGGGGTGGGGTGACAGCGGCAACGCTAGCGCCAGTCACCTCCACCCCCGAGCTGCGCTCGGGACCTCCCCCATCGAGGGGGAGGTAAAGCCTGCGCCGGTCGAGTCGAGGCCCGTCATTGCCGAGATCGCGCCCGAGCCGCAGCCCATCGCGCCACCGGCCCCACAACCCTTGCCAGAGCCGAAACCCGCTGCTGGCAAGGTGACCGTCACCAAAAAGGTCGAGCAGAAGGTCGAGCCGGTAAAAGCACCCGAACCGGCGCCGAGGCGCTCCTGGTTCCAGCGCATGCGGGACGGGCTTGCCCGTTCGTCGCGCGAGCTGACCGGCAACATTGCCGGCGTCTTCACCAAGCGCAAGCTGGACGAGGAGACGCTACAGGACCTGGAGGATGTGCTGATCCGCGCCGATCTCGGCATGGAGACAGCACTTCGTATCACCGACGCGCTGGCCGCCAGCCGCTACGGCAAGGACGTCTCCGACACAGACGTGCGCACCGTCATGGCGGCCGAGGTGGAGAAGGTGCTGACCCCTGTCGCCCGGCCGCTGGAGCTCGATCTCTCGCACAAGCCGCATGTCATCCTGGTGGTCGGCGTCAACGGCACCGGCAAGACCACCACCATCGGCAAGCTCGCCGCCAAACTGACCGATGGCGGCCTGTCGGTGATGCTCGCTGCCGGCGACACGTTCCGCGCCGCCGCGATCGAGCAATTGAAGATCTGGGGCGAGCGCACGAAATCGCCTGTCATCGCCTCCAAGATTGGCGCCGATGCCGCCGGCCTCGCTTATGACGCCTTCGAGAAGGCCAAGGAGGCCGGCTCCGACGTGCTGATCATCGACACCGCCGGCCGCCTGCAGAACAAGACCGAGCTGATGGCGGAGCTGGAAAAGATCGTCCGCGTGCTGGGCAAGCTCGATCCGGAAGCGCCGCACACCGTGCTGCAGACGGTCGACGCGACCACCGGCCAGAACGCGCTCAACCAGGTTGAGATCTTTCGCAACATAGCCGGCGTCAACGGCCTAGTGATGACCAAGCTGGACGGCACGGCGCGCGGCGGTATTCTGGTGGCCATCGCGGCAAAGCATAAATTGCCGGTCTATTTCATCGGTGTCGGCGAACAGGTCGACGACCTCGAACCTTTCTCGGCCAGCGAATTCGCCAGGGCGATCGCTGGCGTGGCATAACGGCATGATCCCGTTTGAACGGGATCGTGTGTAAGAAGGAAGATCATGAACCCACCCATTCTCGAACGCGATCCGTCCGACCCGCAGAAAGAGAAGAAGGAAGGCGTCAATCCCGTGCTCAAGCTGGTGCTGGAGCTCGGGCCGCTGCTGGTCTTCTTCTTCGCCAATGCGCGTGGCGAATGGCTGGTGCAGAAATTCCCTGTTCTCGGTGAGTTCGGCGGTCCGATCTTCGTCGCCACCGGCCTGTTCATGGCGGCGACGGCAATAGCGCTGATCGCCTCCTGGCTGCTGACGCGCACCTTGCCGATCATGCCGATGGTGTCGGGCGTCGTCGTCTTCATCTTCGGCGCGCTGACGCTCTATCTGCAGGACGACGTCTTCATCAAGATGAAGCCGACCATCGTCAACACGCTGTTCGGCGGCGTGCTGCTCGGCGGGCTCTATTTCGGCAGGTCGCTGCTCGGCTATGTCTTCGATTCGGCCTTCAAGCTCGATGCCGAAGGCTGGCGCAAGCTCACCTTCCGCTGGGGCCTGTTCTTTATCTTCCTGGCCGTTGTCAACGAAGTGGTGTGGCGTAATTTTTCCACCGACGCCTGGGTTACCTTCAAGGTCTGGGGCATCATGCCGATCACGCTTCTGTTCACCTTCAGCCAGATGCCGCTCATCCTGCATCACTCGCTGGACGACAAGGCAAGCGGGGAGGAAAAGCCGGGTAAATAGGGCCCGCGACAAGGGGGAGAGCCATGGATTTCGTCACCACGCGCGAAGAGTTGCGGACGATCTACAAGACGCCGCGCCCGACCGACGGCTCGATCCGCAAGGAGCTGAAGGCGCTCGACGGCCATTGCCGCTCCTTCATCGGGAAGAGCCCGTTCGTGCTGATTGGCTCCTCCGACGGATCAGGCAATTCCGACGTGACGCCCAAGGGTGACAAGCCCGGCTTCGCCGCCATTCTCGACGACAGGACCATCGCCATCCCCGACCGGCCCGGCAACAACCGGCTGGATACGCTGGAGAACATCCTGCGCAATCCCTCGGTCGGGCTGCTCTTCCTCATCCCCGGCATGAACGAGACGCTGCGCGTCAATGGCGATGCCCGCATCACGGTCGACGCCACCTTGCGCGAACGTCTGGCCGTCGACGGCAGGGAACCGCAAAGCGTCATCGTCGTTGCCGTCAAGGCCGCCTACATGCATTGCGCCAAGGCCTTCATGCGCTCCGATCTGTGGAAGCCTGACGCCTGGTACGACCGCGCCACGCTGCCGACGCTCGGCCAGATCCTGCGCGACCAGCTGGTGGTTGCCGATTCGGCCGAGGCGACCGATCGCTGGCTCGACGACGAATACAAGCAGACCATGTGGTAAGCTTTTGCGGACGCGATTCGTCCGAACTGGCTCCATACTTTGCTGAACATCCTCGCCATCTCCGGCAGCCTGCGTGCCGCCTCCACCAATTCGGCCCTGGTCGCGGCCCTGGCGCGCAACGCGCCACCCGCCTGCCGCGTCACCGTCTATGACGGACTCGGCCGCTTGCCGATCTTCAACCCCGACGACGAAGGCGAGCGGACGCCGCACGAGGCGTCCGTGCTGATCGATGCCGTGACCAGTGCCGACGGGATCATCGTCTCCTGTCCCGAATATGCCCACGGCGTGCCGGGCGGGCTGAAGAACGCGCTCGAGTGGCTGGTCTCACGCGACGCCGCCGTCGGCAAGCCGGCCATGCTGGCCCACGCCTCGCCGCGCTCGCTGTTCGCGCGCGCAGCTTTGGCCGAGATCATGCGGACAATGTCGTTCGCGCTTTGTGAGGACGTGGCGTTGGAGATTACGCTGCTGGGGAGGAAGCCGCCGGAGGTGGAGGCTATTTTGGCGGAGCCCGCGAATGTGCTGGCGATGCGCGATGCGCTCACGGCCTTTGCGGAGTTTATCTACGCGCGCTGAGCGGCGCAGTCTTCCTTCTCCCCCGTGGGATCGCGCCCTACCCCCTCCTCAACGTCTCGACATCGGTCTTGCCAACATACCAGTCGCGGGCGTTGACCTCCTCAAAGACCACCCAGACATCGTCATTGCCGAGCCCGGTGGCCTCCATGATGGCCGCCGTGACTTTCTTGGCGATATCAGCCTTCTTGCCTGCCGGATCGGCGGCGATCACTTCCTTAACGATACGGATGTTGACGAATGGCATGACGTCCTCCCCTTCAAATAGCTAACGCCGCTGAGACCGTTTCGAAATTCGCTCTGGCGAGACATATGATGGTGGTTTCGAGAACCGGAGCGCAGCGGACATTTAGGTCCGTGAGCACCGGAAGCGCAGAAAACGCCTTCAGATGGCCGCCAGAGTAGAATTTCCAAGCGGTCTCACTCAAAAAGTCTTGGCCCCGTTCACCATCAGCCGCACCATGTAAAGCGAGGTGGTGCCGGCGATGTAGAGGCAGTTCAGCTTGTTGCCGCCGAACACACAGTTCGCCGTCACCTCCGGCACCTTGACCTTGCCGATCAGCGTTCCGTCCGGATCGTAGCAATGGATGCCGTCGGCGGCACTGGTCCAGATCCGCCCGTCCGCATCGAGCCGGAAACCGTCGAACAGGCCGGCCGTGCAGTCGGCGAACACCTTGTCGCCGGAAACCTTCTTGCCATGCTTGCCGACGTTGAATACCCGCATATGCGCCGGATTCTGCGCGCCATGCGTGCGGCCGGTGTCGACGACATAGAGCAGGCTCTCGTCGAGCGAGAAGGCCAGCCCGTTGGGTCTCACCATGTCGGTGATGACTGCCTCGACATCCCCCGTATCGGGATCGACCCGGTAGACGTGGCAGGCGCCGATCTCGCTCTCGGCCTTGTCGCCCTCATAGTCGGTGTCGATGCCGTAGCTCGGGTCGGTGAACCAGATCGAGCCATCGGATTTCACCACCGCGTCGTTGGGCGAGTTCAGCCGCTTGCCTTTCCATTTGGCGGCGATTGTGGTGACCGAGCCGTCATGCTCGGTGCGGCTGACGCGGCGGCCCGAATGTTCGCAAGTCACCAGCCGGCCCTGCCGGTCGACGGTGTTGCCGTTGGAATTGCCCGATGGCTGCCGGAAAACGCTGACGCTGCCGTCCGTTTCATCGAAGCGCAGCATGCGGTTGTTGGGGATGTCGGACCAGACGACGTAGCGGCCGGCGGCGAACCAGGCCGGCCCTTCCGCCCAGCGGCACCCGGTGAACAGCTTCTCCACCTGCGCGCTGCCGTTGAACAGGCGCGCGAAGCGCGGATCGAGAACTTCGTAATAATCTGCGGCCGCCATGCATTTCCTCCCGGCATCAGGTGACGCCGGATCAAGCCAGCCCGCGATCGATCTGGCAAGACGGGGCCGTCGCAATTTGTATGACAAAACGGAGAGGGCATGGCTGCCCCAGCCAGGTCCGGCTCGCGACCGTGCAGGCTGGATACGCCTTAGGACTCGATTAACCGGCTATGCGCTGCGTGCAATGGTGCATTGCAACATCTTCTTTTTGCAATGCACCATTCCTATGTCATGTTCCGTATTGACCAAGGGAGGAAGAACCGGCCGCCAGAATGCGGCACAAAAGGAACCCTTGCTATGATCTTCGATCTCATGAACCGCGCTCGCAGCAGCATCGCCAAGCGCAAGCATTACAACCGCCTCGTCGCCGAAATCGACAGCTTCTCGAGCCGCGATCTGGCGGACATGCGCGCCGACCGCAGCGAGATGCTGTACCAGGTCCACAAGCAGATCTACGGCTGATCTTTCCAGTCGGTTTTCCGGACCGCGGGGCCCTGCCCCCTCACCCGGATTGCCAAACCGAATTGCAAGCGCAATTCGGGCAATCCGACCTCTCCCCGAGGGGAGAGGAGCAGGTCAGCGCCGACGTTATCTCTTCTCCCCCACGGGGAGAAGGTGGCCGCGTAGTGGCCGGATGAGGGGGCCTGGCGCTACCGCCTAACCGGGCACCGCCAGCGCCTTTTCAATCTGCGGCAGCAGCATCGTCTGCGCCGTCTCCGACGTCAGCGGCCCAACAAACTTGTAGGCGATCTTGCCGTCCTTGCCGATGACGAAGGTTTCCGGCACGCCGTAGACGCCCCAGTCGATCGCCGTGCGGCCGGCTTCGTCGACGCCGATCGCCTGGAATGGGTTGCCGAGGTCGCCGAGGAACCGGCGGGCGTTTTCCGGCTGGTCCTTGTAATTCAGCGCCGCCATCACGAATCGCTTGTCCTGCGACAGCGCCAGAAGCACCGGATGCTCTTCGCGGCATGGCGCGCACCATGACGCAAACACATTGACCAGCGTGACCTTGCCGGCGAACGCCCTGGAATCGAGCCCCGGCAGGTTCGACCCCTCCAGCGCCGGCAGGTTGGTCTGCGGCGCCGGCAGTCCGATCAGGGCCGACGGCACTTCCGAGACATCGCGGCCGGAAAGCAGCTGCGACAGGAACAGGCCGGCAAGGCCGAGGAAAATCAACAGCGGCAACAGCACGAACAGGCGGCGACTGCGTGTCGGTGTTTCTGTCTCCGTGCTCATGGCTTGGCAGCCTTGTCGGAACGCCGCCGCACGCCGGCCGCTTCGAGTTCCGCGAGTTCACGCTTGCGCGCCCGCTGGTCAAGCAGGATCCAGCCGATAAGCCCGGCCAGCACGATCGCCGTGATGCCGTAGGCCGCGGTGACATAGAGCGCGTGTGCACTCATGCGCTTCGCTCCGCTCTCGCTGTCATTTCACCGTGCTCGATCATGGCCTTCCCATAGCTTTGCGCCAGCGGCTTCGCAATCGGACGCCGCGTCGCGGCCTTCAGGCTTGTGCGGTCCCATCAATCCGTTCCATGCCGCAGCGCCAGCGCCGCCGAGACCGGCCCCAGCACGGCAAGAAACAGCGTCAGCGCGGCAAGAATGAGGAAGGGCTGCAGGAACGGATCGGGACTGGCCGTCGCGCCATAGCTCGCCGAAACGCCGAAGATCAGCACCGGAATGGTCAGCGGCAGCACCAGCACCGAGATCAACAGCCCGCCCCGCGGCAGCGCCACTGCCACCGCGGCACCGGCAGCACCGATGAAGGTGATGGCCGGTGTGCCGACCAGCAGCGTCAGTGCCGTGGCGCCGATCGCCAGCGGCTCCATGTTCATGAACAGGCCGAGCAGGGGTGTCGCGACCACCAGTGGCAGCACGCTGCCCGCCCAATGCGCCAGGCATTTCACCAGCACGGTCAAGGCCAGCATGTGCCGGTCATTGCCGAGCACCAGCAGATCGAGCGAACCGTCCTCGCGGTCGGCCTGGAACAGCCGGTCGAGCCCGAGCAGACAGGACAGCAGCGCGCCGATCCACAGGATCGCCGGACCAATGCGGGCAAGCAGCTTCAGGTCGGGGCCGACGCCGAAGGGGATGGTGGCGATGACGGCGAGGAAGAAGATGACGCCGGTCAAAGCGCCGCCGCCGGCGCGGATGTTGAGGCGGATGTCGCGCAGGAAGAGGGCTAGCACTTCACCCTCCCCCTTGTGGGGAGGGTCGGCGCGCAGCGCCGGGGTGGGGGAGCGGCGGCCGTCATAAAAGACCCCCACCCCGCTCCGCTTCGCGGATCGACCCTCCCCACGAGGGGGAGGGTGAGGAGCCCATCTTCAATTCCTGCGCCCCCTCTATTCCCAGCGGCAGATGCGTCGCCGCGACAATCATTCCACCGTCGCCGCAATGCTTCCCCATCAACCCCGCAAACCGCGCCTCCGAAGCCTTGTCCAACCCCGCCGTCGGCTCATCCAGCAGCCACAACGGCCGGTGGCTGACCAAAAGCTTGGCGATCGCCGCACGCCGCCTTTGCCCGGTCGAGAGATAGCCGAATGGCAAATGGCCGATGCCGCCTAACCCGACCGTTTCCAGCGCCTCCTCGACGCCGACATCTCCACTGCCATTGAAATCGCGCCAGAAGCGCAGGTTTTCCGCCACACTGAGCGCCGGCTTCATCGCATTCTGGTGGCCAAGGTAATGACAGGCCGAGGCAACGGACGGAAACGCCTCGCCGCCGCCCTCGAGCAGCAACCGGCCTTCCGCCACCGGCAGCAGCCCGGCGATGATCCTCAACAGAGTCGATTTGCCCGATCCATTCGGTCCGGTGACGACCAGCGCCTGGCCTTCCCCAAGGTCAAAGCCAACCCCGGAAAACACGCTTTCGCCGCCACGTTCGCCGCCCAGATTTTCGGCGATAAGCCGCATCCGTCGCCTGCCCTGAAATCAATGTTTCGCGAGCGCTGCCGCATCGCACAAATTTGCTCCGCAACTGTCTAGAACTATTCCAGAAAATTCTCTATATGCGGTGCATCCGTGCCAGCGGTCGGCGCGGGAACAGAATTTGCGCCGAACCAGCGCACGCGCCGCCTTGAACGGCTCGGGTTGCTTGGGAACGGACAGCGGAAATGGCCGTACCCGCACCTTTGCGCGTGATTGCATGCCATCGGCGTCCGTTCCCTTTCAGGCTGAACAGACAAGGACGGATCGCACGTGTCAAAATCCCTCGATAGTTTCAATTGCCGCCGCACGCTGACCGCTGGTGGCACCGAATATGCCTATTTCGACCTCATCGAGGCCGAGAAGAACGGCCTCACCGGCATTTCCCAGCTGCCCTATTCGATGAAGGTGCTGCTGGAGAACCTGCTGCGCAATGAGGACGGCCGCTCCGTCACCAAGGAGAGCATCCAGGCGGTCGCCGGCTGGCTGACTGACAAGGGCACCGCCGGTGTCGAGATCGCCTATCGCCCGGCCCGCGTGCTGATGCAGGATTTCACCGGCGTTCCGGCCGTGGTGGACCTTGCCGCCATGCGTGATGCCATGGCTTCGCTCGGCGGCGATCCGCAGAAGATCAACCCGCTGGTGCCGGTCGACCTCGTCATCGACCACTCCGTCATCGTCGACGAGTTCGGCACGCCGATGGCCTTTGCCCGCAATGTCGAGCTCGAATATGAGCGCAACGAAGAGCGCTACAAGTTCCTGAAGTGGGGCCAGCAGGCGTTCCGCAACTTCCGCGTCGTGCCGCCCGGCACCGGCATCTGCCACCAGGTCAACCTCGAATATCTCGGCCAGGTCGTGTGGACCAACACCGAGGACGGCGAAACCACCGCCTACCCCGACACCTGTGTCGGCACCGATTCGCACACCACCATGATCAACGGCCTTGGCGTGCTCGGCTGGGGCGTCGGCGGCATCGAGGCCGAGGCGGCCATGCTCGGCCAGCCGGTTTCCATGCTGCTGCCGGAAGTCATCGGCTTCCGCCTCACCGGCAAGCTGAAAGAAGGCATCACCGCCACCGACCTCGTGCTCACCGTCACCCAGATGCTGCGCAAGAAGGGCGTCGTTGGCAAATTCGTCGAGTTCTTCGGCCCGGGCCTTTCCAACATGACGTTGGCCGACCGCGCCACCATCGGCAATATGGCGCCAGAATATGGCGCCACCTGCGGCTTCTTCCCCGTGGATAGCGAGACCATCCGCTACCTGACAATGTCGGGCCGCGAGGAAAGCCGGATCGCGCTGGTCGAGGCTTATTCCAAGGCGCAAGGCATGTGGCGCGAGGCGGGCTCCGCCGACCCGGTCTTCACCGACCTGCTCGAACTGGAACTCGGCAGCGTTGTGCCGTCGATGGCCGGCCCCAAGCGTCCCGAAGGCCGCGTTCCGCTCGAAGGCATTCCGGCCGGCTTCGCCAAGGCAATGGAGACCGAATACAAGAAGGCGGCTGAAATCCACAAGCGCTACGCCGTCGAAGGCACCGATCATGATCTCGGCCATGGCGATGTTGTCATCGCCGCCATCACGTCCTGCACCAACACCTCGAATCCGAGCGTGCTGATCGGCGCCGGCCTTCTGGCGCGCAACGCCAATCGTCTTGGCCTGAAGCAGAAGCCATGGGTAAAGACCTCGCTGGCGCCGGGCAGCCAGGTGGTCGCTGAGTATCTGGAAAAATCCGGCCTGCAGAAGGAGCTCGACCAGATCGGCTTCAACCTGGTCGGCTTCGGCTGCACCACCTGCATCGGTAATTCCGGCCCGCTGCCGGCGCCGATCTCCAAGACCATCAACGACAAGGGCCTGATCGCCGCTGCCGTGCTTTCCGGCAACCGTAACTTCGAAGGCCGCGTCTCGCCCGATGTTCAGGCGAACTACCTGGCCTCACCGCCGCTGGTGGTGGCGCATGCGCTGGCCGGCACCGTCACCAAGGACCTCACCACCGAGCCGCTCGGCGAGGACAAGAACGGCAATCCGGTCTACCTCAGGGATATCTGGCCGAGCTCTGCCGAGATCCAGGAGTTCATCGAGAAGAACGTCACCCGCGAGCTGTTCGCCCGCAAATATGCCGACGTCTTCAAGGGTGACGAACACTGGCAGAAGGTGCAGGCGCCGGAAGGCCAGACCTATGCCTGGGACGACAACTCGACCTATGTGCAGAACCCGCCCTATTTCGCCGGCATGACCGCTGGTTTCGGCAAGATCGGCGATATCAAGGGCGCCCGCGTGCTCGGCCTGTTCGGCGACAAGATCACCACCGACCACATCTCGCCGGCGGGTTCGATCAAGGCCGCTTCGCCGGCCGGCAAATACCTCACCGACCACGGCGTCGGCGTTGCCGACTTCAACCAGTACGGCACGCGGCGCGGCAATCATGAGGTGATGATGCGCGGCACCTTCGCCAACATCCGCATCCGCAACCACATGCTGGGCGAGAACGGCCGCGAGGGCGGCTACACCATCCATTATCCGTCGAAGGAAGAGGAATCGATCTACGACGCGGCGATGGAGTACAAGAAGGAAGGCGTGCCGCTGGTCATCTTCGCCGGCGTCGAATACGGCAACGGGTCGTCGCGCGACTGGGCGGCCAAGGGCACCAATCTGCTCGGCGTCCGCGCCGTCATCGCCCAGTCCTTCGAGCGCATCCATCGCTCGAACCTGGTCGGCATGGGCGTCATCCCCTTCGTCTTCGAGGACGGCACCTCATGGGCCTCGCTCAACCTCAAGGGCGATGAGTTGGTCGAGATCGATGGCTTGAGCGTCATCAAGCCGCGCCAGACGATGACCGCCAAGATCACCTATGGCGACGGCACGGTGAAGAACGTGCCGATCATCTGCCGCATCGATACGCTGGACGAGCTCGACTACTTCAAGAACGGCGGCATCCTGCAATACGTGCTGCGCGATCTCGCTGCTTAAAGCAGCAAGGGAATAGGGTTTAGGCAGTAGGGAATAGGGTTTAGGCAGTAGGGAATAGGGACCCCTACTGCCTACTGCCTACTGCCTACTGCCTACTGCCTACTGCCTACTTTCGCCGCCCCATACCGCGCCACCGCCGCCAGCAGCACACCCAGCATCAGCCCGTTGAAGATGTGCCACAGGAAGTGCGTGCCGAGCGGAAAGCTCGCGCAGACCAGCGGATCGATCATGCGGCAGATGACGGACACGACGAAGATCGCCGACCCTGCCAGATTGTACCAGCCGGCCCGGTTGCCGCTCACCGTCACCCAGACACCGAAGAAAGCGAGCGCCAGGAACGGAGGCAGATAGCCTGTCGTGCCGTTCGACGCCTGCCGCAGCCAGTCCGGCACCGCAAAAGTGATCGCCCCGGCCACCACATAGAAGACAACGAAGATCGCGATCGCCTTGCCCCATTCCATGCCGAGGAAGCGGCGCAGGTTGAACAGCGTATAAGCGAGCGTGAAGCCGGCAATCGGCAGCACGTCGATCCAGACCGTGCCCTTGGTGGCGAAGGTATGGAAGATCGTCGAACCGATGCCGATCGCCACCACCCACCAGGCCAGTACCTCGGCGAAGGTGCCGGTTTTGTGCCGCCGTACTTCCCGCACCCCCCACAATCCCGCGGCAATGAAAGCAAGGTTGGTCAAAGCATTAGCCGGCTCGGCCCAAAGTCCAGGGCCGGTCCGCTCGCAATAGAGATCGACTGGGGTCAAGAGAGTTTGCCACATGGTGATGATCCTGCCCCGAATCGAACCGCGCCGTGAAATGCAGTACCTCTCCTATTGCGGCCTTACCTGCGACTGCAATGGCAAAAATTTCACCGCAACGTGACTTCCCGTTGACTTCCGCTTCTGCCACATATTTCAGCCAATCAGAACAAAGCCGGCGCCACCGGCGGGAATTGGAATGATCATGGCCTGGCGAAAATCATTGTGGCTGGCAGCCTTAGCGCTGGCCTTTTCGGCCTTTGCCGGGGCTGGCCATGCGGGCGAGGCCGAGCGTATCCAGGCCGACAAGCCGCAGCAGGACAAGCCGCTCGGCGTGGTCGAACTGTTCACCAGCCAAGGCTGTAGTTCCTGCCCACCGGCCGATGCGTTCTTTGCCGAACTGGCCACCAAGGAAGACATCGTCGCGCTCTCCTATCACGTCGACTATTGGGACTATCTCGGCTGGAAGGACACGCTAAGCCGCAAGGAAAACACCGAGCGGCAATATGACTACATGCGCGCCTTCGGCAGCCGCTCCGTCTATACGCCGCAGGCGGTCCTCAACGGCCGCGTGCATGTCAACGGCGCCAATCGCGGCGAGGTCGACGGCGCGCTTGCCCGCATGGCCAAGGGTGGCGAAGGCATTCGCGTCCCTATCAAGGTCAGCCGCACCAGCGATCGTGTGATCATCGATGCCGGCGACGCCGAATCCGGCCCCAGCGACGCCCATGTCGTCATCGTCTATTTCGAGCAGCCGCAGACGGTCAAGATCGCCCAGGGCGAGAACTCCGGCCGCAAGATGACCTACTGGAACGCGGTCACCGGCATCCAGACCGCCGGCATGTGGCACGGCAAGGCGCAACGCTACGAACTGCCGATGAGCGAGATCAACAAGAAGGGCGGCTGCGCCGTGCTTTTGCAGTCGGTCGGCAAGGACGGCATGCCCGGCCCCATCCTCGGTGCCGCCTTCATCCACAAGCCCTGATTTAGACGGCCTGAAAAGACATCAATGCCCGGTCAGCCGGTCGGCGAAAGCGGCCAGCCGGGACGTCCGCCCGAGGCCGTTTGCCTCGCGCTGGTCGGCAATCCGGTAGAGCTGGTACATGGAATGGACGCCGAGCCAGCGCAGCGGTTCCGGTTCCCATTTCTTGACCGTGCGGTTGACCCAGGGCAGCCGGGTCAGCTCGGTATCATGGCCGAGCACGAGGTCGCGCAAGGTGCGACCCGACAGGTTCGAGCTGGAAACGCCGAGCCCGACATAGCCGCCGGCCCAGCCAATGCCGGTCTCGCGATCGAAGCCTGAGGTGGTGCACCAGTCGCGCGGCACGCCAAGCGTCCCGCACCAGGCATGGTCGAGGCGCAAGCCCTTGGTCTGCGGCAGCAGCCTGGTCAGCACTTCGTGCAATTGGTCGATGGTCGCCTGCTGGGTCTGGCCACGCACATCGGTGCGCGAGCCGAAGCGGTAGGGAACGCCACGGCCGCCCATGGCGATGCGGCCCTCGCGGGTGCGCTGGGCATAGCAATAGGTGTGCGCGGCATCGCCCAGCACCTCGTAGCCGCTCCAGCCGATCGTGTCCCACAGCTTTTGCGGCAGCGGCTCGGTCACCACGATGGCGCTGTTGAGCGGCAGCCAGAGGCGTTTCAGGCCGGGAATGCCGGCAGTGAACCCTTCCGTGGCGCGCACGATCTTTTCGGCCCGCACGATGCCCCTGGTGGTGGTGACCTTGCCTTTCTCGATCGCCAGCACCTGCGTCTGCTCGTAGATCGGAATGCCAAGCCGCACGACCGCTGCCGCCAGCCCCTGCACCAGTTTGGCCGGCTGCACGCGCGCGACATTGCGCACAACGAAGCCGCCCAGCACCTTGTCGATGGCGATGCGCTCGCGCGCCTCACGCGCGTCGAGGAAGGCTAGTCGCTCTTGCGGTATGTCCCAGCGCAGCAGTTCATCATATTCAGCCCTGGCGCGCTGCAGCTGCGCTTCGTTGGTGGCCACGGTGATGTTGTCGACACGGCGGATATCGGCGTCGATGCCCTCGGCCTGCGTCACCGAGATCACCTCGTCGACAGTGCCGAACATGGCGCGCTGCATGTCGATGACAGCGCCTCGCGACGACGTCTTTGCGTATTTCTCACGCGACCAGCTGAAGCCGCCCGACAGCCAGCCGCCATTGCGGCCGGAAGCGCCGTAGCCGGCGAATTCCTTTTCGACGATGGCGATGCGCAGCGAGGGCTGCGCCTTCTTCAGATAATAGGCGGTCCACAATCCGGTATAGCCGGCGCCGACAATGCAAACATCGGCCTCGATGTCGCCAGGCAAGGCAGGGCGATAGGGCGGAACACCGCCGATATCGGCATACCAGAACGACACGTCGCCATTGTGCTTGGCTTGCATTTTTTCTGCCTTCCAGAGCAATTCCAGGAGAAGTGTGAAGCGGTTTTTCCGGGAAAAGCGCACAGCACTTTCCCTTGGGAATTGCATTAATCAAAGAGTTAGAGCGTTCGCCGTTTCCGTGAAAGGGTGAACCGCTCTAACTGGACGGCAGGCATGAAAAAACCGACGTCAGCTTGCTTCTGACGTCGGTCATTTAGTTTTGGGATCGTCGCACCCGATTTTTCCCAGGAAAAACCGAGGTTGGTTCGATCCGACGCAGACCCGTGGGCGGGGGGCTTGGGGTTTACGAGCCGGTGCCGGACCGAACCGTCTCAGGCAACGCCGGTAAATTCGTCGGACATTGGGGCATGAGCGCGGATAAAAAATGGCGAGAATGTGGCGAAGCATCACCAATTCCAACACGCCGCGTTACAAAAGTGACTGGACGCCACAAAAACGGCGCGGCGCCGCCACCGCTTCGCCGGCTCTTGCAATTGCAGCGCGAAGGGGCCAACTTTGGTTGGCAAAGATTCATTTTGAAGGATCGAGGCATGACTGACGACAGCGGCGGGATGGGGGATGGGGACGCATCCGCAATATTGATCCCGCTGCACGAGGCGCGCAGCGCACGCCTCGACCAGCCGGTGCGCTTCGAACGGCGCGAACTGGACCAGATCCTCAGGCTCTACGGACGCATGGTCGCCGCCAATGAATGGCGCGATTACGCCATCGATCATCTGACCGACAGGGCCGTGTTTTCCGTCTTCCGCCGCGCCAGCGAAGTGCCGCTGTTCCAGATCGTCAAGGATCCGAAACTGGCGCGCAAGCAGGGCGCCTTCGCCGTCATCGCCGCCGGCGGCCGCATTCTCAAGCGCGGCCAGGAGCTTGGCCGCGTGCTTGGCGTGTTCGACAGCAAGCTGAAGCTGGTGTAGGCTTAACCTGTTATTTTTGCTTGAGAAATTTTTGCTCGGGCAATGAGTCTGGATCGGGCGGAACTGACGCCCCGCCGTTCAGCGACAGCTGCATGAACACCGTATCCAGCCAGCGTCCGTGCTTGTAGCCGGAACCTTCGAGCCGGCCCGAATGGCGAAAGCCGAGCTTTTCGTGCAGCTTGACCGAGGCGCTGTCGGGATGGCCTTCGCCGATCACCGCGACGATCTGGCGAAAGCCCGCTGCCTCGGCCGCTGCGATCAAGGCCTGCATCAGCTTGAGGCCGACGCCCTGGCCCTTGGCGTCAGGCGCGACATAGACCGAATCCTCCACGATGAAGCGATAGGCCGGACGCGGCCGGAAGGCGCCGGCATAGGCATAGCCAAGCACCGCACCGTCCTTTTCCGCCACCAGATAGGGAAAGCCGCCGGCCGTGAGCGTCTCGAATCGCGTGCCCATCTCGGCGCGGCTTGGCGCCTCCAGCTCATAGCTCGCCGTGCCATGCTGGACCGCGTCGGCATAGATTTCGGTGATGGTGTCGAGGTCGGCCGCGCTGGCCGTCCGAATCACAATACTGCTCATTCTTTATGCAAGCCTTCTATCTGCCCGCAATAACAGCAAAGGCCGGCACAAAAGAAAAGGGCGGCCGTTGGGCCGCCCTTCCGGAAGTTGATGGTCCAGTCAGACCATGATGCGAACCAGGCCTTAGCGGCGGTCGCCCATGAGCTGCAGCAGGAACGTGAACAGGTTGATGAAGTCGAGATAGAGCTTCAGTGCGCCCATGATGGCCTTGCGGCCGGCGACATCGGAAGCGTCACCCTCGTAGTACAGTTCCTTGATGCTCTGTGTGTCGTAGGCGGTGAAGCCCGCAAAGACGAGTACACCGACTGCCGACACAGCGAATGTGAGCGCCGAAGAATGCAAAAAGAGGTTGATCACCGACGCGATGATCAAGCCAATCAAGCCCATCATCAAAAACGAGCCAAGTCCCGAAAGATCGCGCTTGGTGGTGTAGCCATAGAGCGAGAGCGCACCGAACCCGGCAGCGGTAGCGAAGAAGGTCTGCGAGATGCTTGCCGTGGTGTAGACCAGGAAGATCGACGACAGCGACAGACCAATCAGACCGGCAAAGATCCAGAAGGTCGTCTGAGCCGCCGAAACGCTCATCGACTGGAGGCGAGCCTGCATGAAGAAAACGAGCGCGAGAGGGGCAAAGATAACTACCCACTTCAACGGCGAGGCGAAGATCGCGACACCGAAAGAGGTCAGCATCTCGCCGCTGGACAGCGTCGCGATAGCCGAGGCCGGATCGTTCGTCGTAGCCAGCATGATCGTGCCGACGGCGACAAGGCCGGTGATAAGGAGGCCAAGCCCCATCAGATTGTAGACCTTGATCATATAGGCGCGCAGACCCTGATCGATGTCGGCGCGGACGCCGGGCACTGCCGACGTCTGATAATTGCGAATGGGATCAGCCATTGGAATCCTCTATTGCTTCTGTCCCGTCCGGTGTCGGGCCTCTTACGGACCCAGGCGCCGCTGGCGGGACTCCAGCATGCCTGTGGCGAAATATGATGGTTATTCGCGTCAAGAACAAGACCGTAACCGGATGTAACGGTTCGTGAGAGACTGAAATGCCGATTCCCCGGCTTTCCGAACCCCATCCTTACCAAGATTTAATCCGGGATGGCCGCTCCGGCCCTGAAATCACAGCTCGCGCAGCACCGGTGCCGCCTTTTGACCAAGCACCCGCCAAGTGCCGGCAAGGCCGATGCCGACCGTGATGACCAGCGAAAACACGATGGTCGCCACCGCCACTTCGGGCATGAAATGCGATGGCAGCGTCATGATGCGGGCGACAATATACCAGGCCGCGATGCCACCGGCGGCCAGTGCGAAGATGGCAGTGGCCAGTCCGATCAATATGTATTCCAGGGAGAATGCCGCGATCAGCGTTCGCCTGGTGGCGCCCAGCGTCTTCAGCACCACGGCGTCGTGGATGCGCGCCCGATTTCCCGCCGCGAGCGCGCCGGCCAGCACCAGCACCGAAGCGATCAGTGCCACGCCGGCCGCGGCCCGGATCGCCGTGCCGAGTTGGCCGACCAGCCGGTTGACGACATCGAGCGCATCCTTGACCCGCACCGTCGTCACCGCCGGGAAGGCGCGCGTGACGGCATTGAGGATCCGGGCGTCGTCGGCCGTGGTGGCAGTCTTCTCGGTCAGCGTCGCCATCCAGCCATGCGGGGCGCCCGCGAATGTGTTGGGCGAGAACACCATGACGAAATTGATGCCCATCGTCTCCCACTGGACCTCCCGGAAATTGGCGATCCTGGCCGTCACGTTGCGGCCAAGCACATTGACGGTGACGGTGTCGCCAAGCTTCAGCCCGATCTGCTTGCCTTCCTGGGCCGAGAACGAGACCAGCGGTTCGCCGCTATAATCAGCCTGCCACCAGCTGCCTTCGGTCAGGGTCGCATTTTGCGGTTGTTTGGCGTCATAGGTCAGGCCGCGATCGCCTTTCAGCACCCAGGCGCCTTCGGCCGGCACCTTGACCTTGTCGACATCGACGCCGTTCAGCGCCATCACCCGGCCACGCAGCATCGGCACCTTGGCAAGGGTTCCCTGTGGCGCCTCCTTGCCGACCAGCGCGGTGAACGCATCGACATCGCTGCTCTGGATGTCGACGAAGAAGAAGTTCGGCGCCCGCTCCGGAAGGCTGCCGGAGATCTGCTGCCGCAGATTCCCGTCGATCAGCGCCAGCGTCACCAGCAGCGTCAGGCCGAGCCCCAGCGACAGCACCACCGATGGCGTCAGGGCGCCCGGCCGGTGGATGTTGCCAACGGCGAGCCTGAGCGCCACGAAGCGCACGCGCGGGCTCTTTTTCGCGACCCACTGCACCAGCGCCCCGACCAGGCGCAACACCAGGAAGGCGAAGATGGTGGCGCCGACGAAGATCGAGGCGATGCGCTGGTCGCCCGAAAACAGGATCGCCAGCGCCGCCAGGATCAGCGCGATGCCGAGCGCCGAAGCGACATAGACGAGGCGCGGCTGGCCACGGCCTTCCAGCCCCATCTCGCGAAACAGCGCGGTGGCCGGCACGTCGCGGGCGCGGCCGAGCGGCAGCAGCGCGAAGGCCAGCGTCACCAGCAGGCCAAACAGTGCCGCCATGCCGAGCGCGCCGGGATAGAAACCACCTTGCGCCGGCACCGGAATGACGGACTGGAGCGCAGCACTCGCCACGAACGGCATCAGCGCGCCGAGCACGAGGCCGAGCAGGATGCCCAACGCGGCAATGATCAGGATCTGCACGAGATAGACGGCAAAGACGAAGCCGCCGGAAGCACCTAAGCTCTTGAAGGTGGCGATGACGCCGCGTTTGCCGTCGAGATAGGCGCGCACCGCATTGGCGACGCCGACGCCGCCGACCACCAGCGCCGTCAGACCGACCAGCGTTAGGAACTGCGAGAAACGTTCGATGTTGGAGGACAGCGCCGGTGCCGCATTGTCGCGCGTGCGGATCGACCAGCCGGCCTCCGGAAAATCTTTCGCGGCCTGATCCTGGATCGCCTTGAGCCGCGCCTCATCGGCGTCGGCGGGCAAGCGGATCTTGTAGGCATTTTCGACCAGGCTGCCCGGCTGGATCAGCCCGGTCGCGGCCAGGCCCTCGGTCGAGATCATCAGCCTTGGCGCGAAACCGAAACCGTCGGACACGGCATCAGGCTCGGTGACCAGCGTGGCGCGCAGTTCGAAGGTGGCGGTGCCGAGCTTCAGCCGGTCGCCGAGCTTGAGATGCAGCCGTTCGAACAGCAGATCGGGTGCGGCGGCGCCGAAAACACCGGATTGCTCGCCGAACAGGTCCTGCTTCGACAGCTTCGGCTCGGTTTCCAGCGCGCCATAGAGCGGATAGGCATCGTCGACCGCCTTGGCCTCGACCAGTGCCTGGTCCGACCCGTCGGCAAGACGCGCCATCGAACGCATGCTGGCGGTGCGCGAAACGGTGCCCAGCCCGTCGAGAAAGCCGCGCTCGGCCTGGCTGGCGTCGCGCTGGTTTATCTCGAAGCGAAGATCGCCGCCAAGCAGCGTCTGGCCTTGATCGGCGACACCGGCACTGATCGAGCGCGCCACCGAATTGACGCCGCCGATCGCCGCGACGCCAAGCGCGATGCAGGCGAGGAAGATCAGGAACCCGGACAGGCCGCCGCGCATCTCGCGCAACGAGAAGCGGACGGCAAGCTTCAACGTCTGTGCCAGCGGCATCAAGCGGTGACCTTGAGCGTCGCCGGCGCCTCGATCTGTCCCGAGCGCATCGACACTTGGCGCGAGCAGCGCGCCGCGAGCGTGGGATCATGGGTGACCAGCACCAGCGTCATGCCGCGTTCGGCCGCCTTGGCGAACAGCAGGTCGGCGACCTGCCGCCCCGTCGCCTGGTCGAGATTGCCGGTCGGCTCGTCGGCGATCAGGATGCGCGGCGACGGCGCCAGTGCCCGCGCGATCGCCACGCGCTGCTGTTCGCCGCCCGAGAGTTCGCCGGGATAATGGGTGACGCGGTCACTCAGGCCGACAGCCGCCAGCTCGCGCGCCGCCACCGAAAACGGATCGGCGTGGCCGGCCAGCTCCAGCGGCACCGCGACATTTTCGAGCGCCGTCATATTGGGAATGAGGTGGAAGGACTGGAACACAATGCCAATGTTTCGGCCACGAAACGAAGCAATCTGGTCCTCGCTTTTGCCGTTGAGCAGCTCGCCGGCGATTCGTACCGTACCCGAATCGACCCTTTCCAGGCCTGCCAGAACCATCAGAAGGGTCGACTTGCCGGAACCAGAAGGGCCGACGATGCCGGTCGCCTCGCCGCGCGCCACTTCGAGGCTGACGCCCTTCAGCACATGGACTGATGAAGCGCCCTCGCCGAGCGTCAGGGATACGTCTTTCAGCGCGATGACGGCTTCTGTCAAAATCAAAGTGTCCTATATGGGAGCGTGAAGGCTTTGCTTGCCGGAAGCCGAAGAGAATTTCTGTCATATGGGGCCTGCCGCATGTCTTTCAAACGCCAGATAGCCGCAGGCTTGATCCTTTTCCTCGCCGTTTGCGGCGCCATTTCGTCAGCGCGGGCCGAGCCCTTCAAGATCGTCGGCTTCGGTGACAGCCTGATGGCGGGCTTCGGCCTCGGGCGTGGCGAGGGGTTTACCGACAAGCTCCAGGCAGCGCTGCGTGCCAAGGGCCATGATGTGACCGTTGCCAATGCCGGTGTTTCCGGCGACACCACGAGCGGCGGCCTGGCGCGGCTCGACTGGTCGGTGCCGGACGGAACCCAGTTGGTCATCCTCGAACTCGGCGCCAACGACATGCTGCGCGGCGTCGCACCTGAAATCACCCGCAAGAACCTGGACGAGATGCTGGGCAGGCTGAAACAGCGCAAGATCGCCGTGCTCCTGGCCGGCATGCGCGCCGCGCCCAATCTCGGCGCCGACTACCAGACCGCCTTCGACGCCATCTTTCCGGACCTGGCGAAGAAATACGATGTCACGCTCTATCCGTTCTTCCTCGACGGCGTCGCCGGCCAGCCTGGCCTGCGGCTCGAGGATGGCCTGCATCCGAACGCTCACGGGGTCGACGTGATGGTCGAACGCATCCTGCCCACCGTCGAGAAGGCCATAGCGGCAGTGCCGGGCGGGTCGTGACGTCTTCCGGAACCGCTTTCCGTTAGGGAAGTTTTTAGCAAAGCCTGTGACCAATAAACCTCTTGATCCGTTCGACCATCGATGATTCGCTATAGGTGACAGTTCGATTCGAGGAAGGGAGGCTCTTCATGCCGCGTCTTTTCACCGCCCTCGAAATTCCGCGTGACGCCGCCCTTTCGCTGTCCCTGCTCCGGGGCGGCCTGCCCGGAGCCCGCTGGATCGATGTCGAAAACTACCATATGACGCTGCGCTTCATCGGCGATGTTCCCGGTCACGTAGCCGATGAGATCGCCAACGCGCTCGACCGTGTCCACCGCCCGTCCTTCTCGCTGACCCTGTCCGGCGTCGGCGCTTTCGGCCAGAAAAAGCCGCACGCGGTGTGGGCTGGTGCTTCCACCTCGCCCGATCTGGCCGCGCTTCAGGGCGAGATCGACCGCATCTGCCAGCGGCTCGGCATTCCCGCCGATCCGCGCAAGTTCATGCCGCATGTCACACTTGCGAGACTGCGCAATTCGAGCCCGCTGGATGTCGCCCAATATCTGTCGGCGCGCGGCAATTTCTCGACGCTGCCGTTCCGCATCGGCCGCTTCGTCTTGATGTCGTCGCGCGATTCGGTCGGCGGTGGGCCTTACATTGTCGAGGAAGCCTGGTCACTGTCGGGCAACGACGCCCGCGCCGCCAGCCTTGTCGCCAGCGCCTCCGACGCCTCACGGATCATGCGGTAGACCTCGGCAAAAGCCTCCGGGCCGTCATAGTATGGATCGGGCACGTCGCGCGCCTGCCCGTGCGCGAATTCCAGGAAAAGTCGCACCCGGTCCCGCGCAGCCGTACCCAGCGCCTTGAGATCGGCGACATTCGAGCGATCCATGCCGAGGATCAGGTCGAAGCGGGAGAAATCCTGCGGCGTGACCTTGCGTGCCCGCTGCCCGGAAATGTCGATGCCGTGATGCAAGGCAATCGCGATCGAACGAGGATCGGGGGCCGAGCCGACCTCCCAGCCGCTGGTCGCGGCAGAGTCCAGCAGCATGTCGCGCCCGCGTTCCGCCAGGACGGTGCGAAACACCCCTTCGGCCAATGGCGAGCGGCAGATGTTGCCGAGGCAGACGAAGAGTATGGATTTTATCGGCTTTATGCTCATTCGATATGCGCCGTTTGTGCATTTGGACCCCCAAAACCGCAAAGCACTTTTCGGCAACTTGCATTATGGTGAGGCTCAAATTCGAGATAGCACGGGAAATCATCATGACGAGAGAAAAACTCAGCAAGGACGCAATCACCGCTGCCCTTGCCGAACTCGGAGGCTGGTCGCTGGCCACGGACGGCGCCTCGATCAAGCGCAGCTTCGTCTTCAACAATTTTTCCGAAGCCTTCGCCTTCATGACCCGCGTCGCGCTGGCAGCCGAGAAGATGGACCACCATCCCGACTGGTCAAACGTCTACAAGACCGTGGACGTCACGCTCAACACCCACGACGCCGGCGGCGTCACGGCGCTCGACATCGCGCTGGCAAAGAAGATGAGCCGCTACTTCGGCGGCTGAACACCACCTGTCCCTGCATACGGGCAGGCGGGGAATCGCCAAATCGGGCGTCCGCATCTTGCAGCCGGGCTCACCTTTCACCACATTTTCCCTCGCGAGCGTGCGCCACAATGCGCATGAGACCCGCGAGGAGATATTGATGGCGCAACAACCCGGTTTTGATTTCTTCGGCTTTGGCGACAAGCTCGGCGGCGAAGGCGAAGTGCGCGAGAAATTCTGGCGCACGGCCAAGAAGGCCGCGCGGCAGATTCCGTTCATGGAAGAAGTCGTCGCTGCCTATTACTGCGCCATGGACAAGAACACGCCGCTGCGCGCCAAGGCCATATTGGTGGCCGCGCTCGGCTATTTTGTCCTGCCCTTCGACCTCATCCCCGACTTCATCTTCGGGATCGGCTTCACCGACGACATCGCCGTGCTGACCGCCGCGATCACCGCTGTCAGCGCCCATATCACGCCGGCGCATCGCCAGGCCGCCAAGGACGCCATCGCCGACAAGGGCTGAGCGTCTCCATCCGGCACATACCCTCTGGATACCGGCGTTCCGAGGCCCGGCCAAAAAGTCAAACTCTTGCCGCTTTCGTGGCCTCCAAGTCGCCGAAGGGACGTCGCGCCGGCCGCTGACAAGGCGGCGGTGCGGGAATGGTGGCGGTTTCCTGCGGTGAACGTCCTTTTGTTGAGGGAAATTCACCGTTTGGTAACCCAGATTAAATCAAAATGAAGCGAAGGCAGGACGCCACGCCGGCCGGCCTCCGCACCATTTGGAATACGGGAAAAACGATGCGCGGATTGATAGCACTAGTCTCGAGCCTGGCCCTGGTGGCCTTCGCAGCGCCGGCGCTGGCGCAGCAGGCGACCAAGATCGGCCAGCACAATGCCTGGGGCACCTACAGCTACCAGGCATCGGGCGGCAAGGTCTGCTACGTGCTCACCGTGCCGACCGACAAGCAGCCACCGACGCTCGACCATGGCGACATGTTCTTCTTCGTCAGCCAGCGGCCCGGCCAGCAGGTGTCCTACGAGCCGCAGTTCATTGCCGGCTACAATTTCCAGGAAGGCTCCAAAGCCACCGTCACCATCGACAAGAAGTCCTTCTCGATGTTCACGCGCGGCAAGTCGGCCTGGGTCGAGAATGCCGCCGAGGAACCGGTTCTGATCGCCGCCATGAAGACCGGCACCGACATGAAGGTGTCCGCCAAGTCCGGCCGCGGCAACCCCACGAACTACGTCTTCTCGCTGAAAGGCATCTCCGCGGCGCTGACGTCGATTGCCAAGTGCAAATAGGATAGCGTCAATGGCAAATCGCGACATCGATGCCGCGATTCTGCAGATGGTCATGGAGCGGTGGCAGAAAACCGCCATGATCATCATGAAGTCAGATGAAGTGCTTCGCAAAGCCGGCGTGAAAGCGTCCTATGAAGAAATCGGCGAGCGAATTGCAGCGCTCGCTTCCCAGGGCGACATCGAAAATGAGGGAGATCTTTCCCTTTGGCGCAACAGTGAAGTTCGCCTCCCGCAGGCGCCAGGGACCCCTGAATAGGGTTTGCCGCTCAGCCCTGCGCTGATTCCGCTTCCGCCCGCCGCCGCCGGATCGCCTCGGCGATGAAGACGCGTGACAGCGCGTGATAGAGCGGCTCGTGCGAGATCATGCGTGCCGTGCCATAGCCCAGCATCGAGGCCAGCATCAGCGCAATGACATTGTCGTGATTGCCGGTCATCTCCAGGATGATGACGAAAGCCGTCATCGGCGCCTGTACGACACCGGCGAAATAGCCGGCCATGCCGAGCAGCACAGCCGCACCGGTGCTGGCGCCGAACAACAGGCCGAGCGAACTGCCGATGCCGGCGCCGACCGCCAGCGAGGGCGCGAAGATGCCGCCGGGAATGCCCGAAACCATCGACAGCAGCCCGGCCAGGAATTTTTCCCCGAAGAAGAACCACGGCAGCGGCGTGCCCTCGACGGCACCACGCGCTTGCACATAACCGGTACCGAAGGTCAGCCCGCCCGAGGCGATGCCGATCACCGCCACGCCGAGCCCGCAGACAGCGGCCACCAGCAGCGCGCGCCGCAGAGGCTGCTGCGTGTGCCAGCGCCGGATCCGCCGCGTTGTCTTCAGCGCCAAAAGCGAGAACAGCGCACCGAAGCCACCGCCGATGACGCCGCAGGCGATCACCAGCGGCCATTCGGCGGCAAACGCGATCGTGTCCTTCGAAACGCCGAAATAGGTGTAGTTGCCGAGCAGGCCGAGCGAGGCGAGGCCGGCCAGGATCACCGCCGTCAGCACCAGCCCGTTGGTGCGCGCCTCATAGGTGCGGCCCATCTCCTCGATGGCGAAGACGATGCCGGCCAGCGGCGTGTTGAAGGCGGCGGCGATGCCGGCGGCCGAGCCGGCCAGGATCAGGCCGCGTGCCTGCGCCATGCCGCCCCAGCGCGCTGCCTGCAGCATCAAAGAGGCGCCGACCTGCACAGTCGGGCCTTCGCGGCCGATGGAAGCGCCGCAGAACAGGCCGACGATGGTGAGCGCGACCTTGCCCGCCGCCAGCCGCAACGACAGAAGGTGGCTGCGATCCTCCTCGTCACGCAGATGGCGCGCGGCGATCGCCTGTGGAATGCCGCTGCCTTGTGAACCGGGAAAGAAGGTCTGCGCCAGCCAGGCGCACAGCACAAAGCCGAGCGGCGTGATGCCGAGCGGCAGATAGAAGCGCCAGCCGCCGGCATCGCCTGTCATCATATGGAACAGCGCCTGCGCCTTGTCGGCCAGCACCGCAAACAGCACGCTGATGACGCCGATCGAGACCGCGCCGGCCCAAAACACCAGCCGCGGCTGCCACTTCCGCAGCGAGCCCCACATCGCGCGCGAGCGCCGCAGCATGGGATATTTTCGCGTGCCGGCCATGACTGTCCTCGCAATGGAGGCCCAGCCCTAGCATAGACATGACCTCGATCAAGCCTGTCGGATCAAGTCGCTGTCACGCCATCATTTGAAAAAGGGCCTCGGCCGCGATAGCGGCTGTTGGCATACTCCGACGCTTTAGAGGCTAGTCCTGAACGTCGCCCGAGGCTCGGCGCAGCGTCGGTGTTCGTCGAGAAGGATGCTCCCGCCAGCTCCTGCCGGCGGGGGCGCTTCCTGTGGATCCAGGTCTCACATGGCCATTTTTTCACATTCGGCCTGGGCCTTCTTGGTCGATGTATCGATCATGTAGGCTTTGCCCTTGGCATCGGTGATCATCATCATGCAGTGCTTGATCGGCTTGGCCATCTTCATCATCTCGGCGCCCATCTTTGCATCTGGCATCATGGTGCCCATATGCCCGTCCGGCATGATCGCCGTCACCTCCCCGCCTTTCATCATGGTCATCGTGCCCATTGCGTCTTCGGCAAAAGCCTGCGGGATGGCAAGGCCGACGAGGGCGGCAACTACGGCGAGCTTGATCGAGTTCATTTAGCATACTCCCATTTTGCAAGGGCATGGTTGCCCCCTTCAGGCTTCGAAGGCGGGACGGGGATCGTTACTGCAACACGACTATGTGATCGGGTCCGACGTGCGGCGGGAACACGGACAGAAGGCTGCCGGTCAGTTGAAGGGGCTGATCCATGTGTCGACCAGCTTATTCGTGGCTGAACCATTGCCGGGGCGCTCGGGTTGCGTCCGCCCCGCATGACTCCGCCCTCAACCTGTGCTATGCGCCGCGCTCCATATCAGGCACGATGGATGAAATCGGCCGCAAAACGCTTATATCTGTGCAACCATGACCCTTTCCTTCGACCTCACCACTGAGGGTGCCCGCGACGCGTTGCGCGCCCGCGCCGCGCCCGAGAAGCCGTCGCTGATCGGCCTGACACGTGCCGAGCTCGGTGAGGCGCTCGTCGCCTCCGGTATTGTGCCGGAGCGCCAGGCAAAAATGCGCGCCCAGCAGCTCTGGCACTGGATGTATGTGCGCGGCGTTTCCGACTTCCCCGGCATGCTCAATATCTCGAAGGATTTGCGCGCCGAGCTCGACAAGCATTTTACGGTCGCGCGGCCCGAAATCGTCGAGGAACAGATCTCTTCCGACGGCACCCGCAAATGGCTGTTCCGCTTTCCGCCGCGCGGCGCTGGCCGCCCGGTCGAGATCGAGACCGTCTACATCCCCGAGGAGGGCCGCGGCACGCTCTGCATCTCCTCGCAGGTCGGCTGCACGCTGACCTGCTCGTTCTGCCACACCGGCACACAGAAGCTGGTGCGCAATCTGACGGCGGAAGAGATTCTCGCCCAATTGCTCACCGCGCGCGACCGGCTGGGCGACTTCCCCGATCGCAATACGCCGGACGGCGCCATCGTGCCGGCCGAAGGTCGCAAAGTGTCCAACATCGTCATGATGGGCATGGGCGAGCCGCTCTACAATTTCGAGGCGGTGAAGAAGGCGCTGCTGATCGCTTCCGACGGTGACGGCCTTTCCCTGTCGAAGCGCCGCATCACCCTGTCGACGTCCGGCGTTGTGCCCGAAATCTTCCGCACCGGCGAAGAGATCGGCGTCATGCTGGCGATCTCGCTGCACGCCACCAACGACGATCTGCGCGACCTCCTGGTGCCGATCAACAAGAAGTATCCGCTGAGCGAGCTGATCGCCGCCTGCCGCGCCTATCCCGGCCTGTCCAACGCCAAGCGCATCACCTTCGAATATGTGATGCTGAAGGACGTCAACGATTCCATCGAGGACGCCAAGGGCCTGATCAAGCTGCTCAAGGGCATTCCGGCCAAGATCAACCTGATCCCGTTCAACCCGTGGCCGGGCACCAACTACCAGTGCTCGGACTGGGAAACGATCGAGAAGTTCGCCGACTACATCAACAATGCCGGCTATGCCTCGCCGATCCGCACCCCGCGCGGCCGCGACATCCTCGCCGCCTGCGGTCAGCTGAAGTCGGACTCGGAGCGCATGCGCAAGGTCGACCGGCTGGCGCTGGAAGCCATGATGATCGCGGGGCACGGCGAGGCGTGAGCCGTCTCGTCGCCTGGTCGCAGCGCATCGCCACCATAGCAGTCGGTTATGTCGCCGCTGTGCTGACCTCAATCCTGGTGCCCGTGCTGCTGATCACCCTTCTGGAAGGGATCGAATACGGCAACTGGTCCCTGGTTTTCACCTTCGACTGGCTGGGCTCCTTCCCCCTCGCCGTGTTGACCGTGGCGGTCTGCGCCCTGCTGATCGTCGGCCCGGCGATCTTCCTCGCCGAACGGTGGTCGTTTCGAGGCTGGTTCTACTTCGCGGTGACCGGGGCGATCACCTCCATCGCCTTTGGCGTTTTCGTACCAGGTTCGGCCGGGGGGTTTGTGTTCAACCCGGGCTTTCTCGGCTTTCTGGCCACCGCCGGCAGCGCCGCCGGTTCGGTCTACTGGCTTCTGGCTGGACGCAAGTCTGGCCAGCTCATGAACCGGAATCCCGGATGAACCGTCTCGTCGCCTATATCGTGCGCCTTGCCATCATCCTGTTCGGCTATGCCGTCGCATCGCTGGCGGCGAGCGCTTTCCTCAACATCCTGTTCCTGGCCTCACTCGGCTTTACACCGCAAGACGCGCAGCCGGTCGCGACGGCTTCGCTGTATTTTTCAATTCCCTTCGTCGCCCTGTTCGTCGCCTATTTCGCCTTCATGCCGGCGGCGATCGTCATCCTGATTGCCGAAATCCTCGGCCGGAGGGACTGGCTGTTCTATGCGCTGGCGGGTGCCGTGGTCGCCGGCGTTTTCCTCGGCCTCGTCGACCACGCCCAAGAGTCCACCTTCGCGGTGACCGACACCAGCGCCATCATGGCGGTGATCGGCGGCGGTATGGTCGGCGGCATCTTCTACTGGCTGAGTGCCGGGCGCTGGGCCGGAAGCTGGTGGCAGGGCGACGCCAGATCGACAGGTAAGACCTGACGCCGGGCGCCAATCAATCCGGTTTCAGTGTTGCTGCTCCCGCAGCACCCGCATGGCCATGGGTATCACCGCGAGCAGCTTGCCTCGCGATACGCCATCCCGTGCCTGTGTCGAGAAGCCAGACATCAGCGCACTGAAATAGTCCGCCAGAGCCGCCACATCGGCAAGCGGAGGAAGTTCCCCGTCCTCGACGCCTTTCTGCAAGCGATCGAAGATGGCCTGGGTCCGCGCGCGCCGGTGGCCGGCCAGCCAGTTCATGACGGACGCGTTGTCGGCCGAGCAGTTTGCCGCCGCGATCACGACCATGCAGCCTCGTGGCCGGCCCGGTTGCGTGTAGGTGGCAATGGCGACCCGCAACATCTGTTCGATCCCTTCAGTCACGGTCGAACCGGCTTGCAGCGCCTTTATCGCCCGGCCACCCTCGCCGTCGCGATAGAGCAAGACCGCCTCCCGAAACAGTTCTTCCTTGGTGCCGAAAGCAGCGTAGATGCGGCTCGATGCAAGTCCAAGAGCCGCGACCAGATCGTTGATCGAGGTGCCCTCATAGCCATGGCTCCAGAACGCGTCGCGCGCTTTTGCCAGTGCTTCATTGCGGTCGAACTCCCGAGGTCGTCCTGCCATGCAACCTCCCTTTCTTGGTCAATTGACACATAATTTATTTGACACCGGATCGCAACTCTTATTCTGTGTCGATCGTCCAACAACTGGAGCGGTTCGCGGTGGCACAGAGTGCGCAGTCGGATAACATCGAAGGAACGGGCGCGGCCGTCGCGACGGCCGCGCCCCCGGGAGGCTTGGCCACCAGCCAGAGCCGTTCGGGCCTCGGCGCTGGCGTGCTCTTCATCCTTTCCATTGCCTGTGGTGTAAGCGTTGCCACCATCTACTTTCCGCAGGCCATAACCCTGCTGATTGCATCGGACCTGCATGTCGCCCCTGAAGCCGCCGCCACTGTCGTCACAATGGCGCAGCTTGGCTATGCCTTGGGCCTGCTGCTGTTGGTCCCCTTGGGCGACCGGCTGTCCCACCGTCCCCTGGTTGCAACATTGTTGACCTTGACGGCCCTTTCGTTGCTGGTTGCAAGCCGGGCGCCGACACTTTCGATCCTGGCTGTTGCCAGCCTGGTGACGGGTTTCACGACCGTTGTGCCGCAAATCCTGTTACCGATGGCGGCCGGGCTGGTGGGACCCGAACGGCGGGGCGCCGTCACCGGCACGCTTCTAAGCGGGTTGCTGGGCGGCATTCTCCTGGCGCGAACCTTTGGCGGGGTCCTGGGCGAGCATCTGGGTTGGCGTGGACCCTACGTCATCGCGGCGTCCGTGCTGCTCGTGTTCGCGGTTCTGCTGGCCATCGTCTTGCCGAAGACCACGCCGACATCGTCGCAGCGCTATCCTTCGCTGATCGCCGCGGCCTTCGTCCTGTTCCGTCAGGAGCCGGAACTGCGCCGATCCTGCTTCTATCAGGCACTGATGTTCGGCAGTTTCACCGCGGCCTGGACCAGCATAGCTCTGGTGCTTGGCGGCCCCCTTTACGGCCTTGGCAGCCAGGCCGTCGGATTGATCGCGCTGGTCGGCGCGGCAAGTGTTCTGTGCACGCCAATCGTCGGCCGGCTGATAGACCGCAAGGGCTCGGACTTCGTCAATTGGCTTTCCTTTGCCGGGGCCATCCTGGCGGCAGCGATACTTCTTGGCGGTCAGTTCGGAGCCCATTTCGGCCTGATGGCGCTGGCCGCCGGCATGCTTGTCCTCGACCTCGCGGTGCAGTGTGGCCAGGCGGCCAACCAGGCGCGCGTCTTTGCCCTTCGCCCCGAGGCCCGCAGCAGAATGAACACCGCCTACATGACCTCCGCCTTTCTCGGTGGAAGCGCCGGCTCATGGATTGGCGTCAAGGCCTATGGGCAATGGGGCTGGCCGGGCGTCTGCGCCCTGATCGCTCTCGCGGCAACGGCAGCCCTGGCACGGCATGCCGCAAGGGCGTTGCGCTGACCCATCCTTTCAGCGCAAACCGCGAGCCCTACTTCGCCTGGGCCGTCAGGATCTTGAGCGCGAAGGCCGAGAACACGCCTGCGAAGAGATAGTCGACCACCCGCGTAACGCGCGGGCTGGCCTTCATCGCCGCAGAGAATTTCTCCGCCGCCAGCACCATCGGCGCCGTCACCGGAATCGACAGCACGATGAACATGGCGCCGAGGAAGAACAGCTTTCCCGGCGCGTTCGGATCATGCGCCGAGACGAACTGCGGCAGAAAGGTCATGAAGAACAGGATGATCTTCGGGTTGAGCAGATTGACGCCGAGCCCCGCCGCCCAGCTGCGCAACAGGGAGATTTGCGGGCCCGTCTTCTTCTCCGGGGAAAAGGCCGAGCCCTTGGCGATCGCCTGCCAGGCCAGGAAGACGAGATAGCCGGCGCCAAATATCTTCAGCACGAAGAAGGCCATCGGCGAGGCGACGATCAGCGCCGAGATGCCGACCACCACCAGCGTGGTGTGGATCAACGTGCCGCATAGCGCGCCTGCCAACGAGGCGAAGCCGGCGGCGCGCCCCTGGCTCAGCGTGCGCGAGACAAACAAGGTCATATCAGGCCCGGGCGTGATCGCCAGGATCACGGTGGCGATGGCGAACTGGATCAGCGTGGCGGTATCGGGAATGAAGGACATGGGCGGCCCCTGGGAACGCGCAGGCCTATACAAGATGCGTCGCGCCGGCGCCAGATAAGCGGTAATCCATCACGACAAACGCTTCAGCAGCTACAGTTCCGCTAGGGGCGGAGACCATCACTGTCGAAGTCGTCAGGGAAAACGGCGAGCGTCAGCCGGCGACTGCCCGTATCCTGACGGGCCCCTCGATGACGTGCGCCTGGACATCAGGACCCCCGGCCAGCAGGATCTGGTCGATCGGCTTGGGCCGGCCAAGGAAATAGCCTTGCGCCTCGTTGCAGCCTTCGACCTGCAGGATGGTAAGCTGGACATGGGTCTCGACGCCTTCGGCGAGCACCGGAATGTCGAGGCTGCGCCCCAGTGTCAGCACGGCGCGGATGATCGCCTTGGCCTGCGGGCTGCGCTCGACATCGGCCATGAAGGAGCGGTCGAGCTTGATCTTGTCGAACGGAAACGAGCGCAGCGTGTCGAGCGATGAATAGCCGGTGCCGAAATCGTCGATCGCAATTGTTACGCCCAGCGCCTTGATCTGGCGCAGCACATGCAGCGTGCGCACCTTGTCGGCGACGATCGTCGATTCGGTGAGCTCGAGTTCGAGACGCTTCGGCGACAGGCCGGTTTCGATCAGGATCTGGTGGACGAGCTTGGCGAGATCGGCGTGGGCAAGTTGCACCGGCGACAGATTGACAGCGATCTTGTGCTCATTGTTCCAGGAAGCAGCCTGGCGGCAGGCGGTGCGCAGCACCCATTCGCCGATCGCCAGGATAGACCCGTTCTCCTCGGCAATCGGAATGAATTCGACAGGCGGCACCATGCCGCGCACGGGATGGGTCCAGCGCAGCAGCGCCTCGTAGCCACAGGTGGCACCGGTAGCAACCGAGGTCTGCACCTGATAGTGCAGCGAGAGCTCGCCGCGCTCGATCGCCAGGCGAAGGTCGGTGGCCAGCGCGCGGCGAGCCCGCGCCGTCTCGTCCATGGCCGATTCGTAGAAGCAGACGGCCCGCGTCACGTCGTTCTTGGCCCGGTACATGGCCAGATCCGCATTGCTGACCAGCCTCTCGCGGTCGGCGCCGTCACGCGGATAGACGGCGACGCCGATGCTGGCGCCGGTGATTGTCTCGAAATCGTCGATCCGCAAGGGCTGGAACAATGATTTTTCCAGGCGCGACACCAGGCCGAGCAGGTCGTTCTGGTCCTTGAAGCGCTTGATGGCGGCAAATTCGTCACCGCCGAGCCGGGCGACGAACTCGCCGTCGCCGGCCAGCTTCGCCAGCCTGCGGGCAACGATCTTGAGCGCCTGGTCGCCGGCGGCGTGTCCCCTGAGGTCGTTGATTTCCTTGAAGCGGTCGAGATCGATGACGATGACCGCGGTCATCGTCTCGTCATCCTCGCGCACTTGCTCGATCTCATGGTCGAGGCGGTCGTTGAAGGCGACGCGGTTGGCAAGCCCGGTGAGCGCGTCATTGAGGGCAAGATGCTGCAGCCGCTCGAAGCTCTCGAGCCGGCCGCGCTCGTCGATCAGGTAGCTGGCGAAGCCGGTCGCCGCGACGATCATGCCGACCACGGCGACCGCGACGGCCATCGCTTCGAGGATATCGGGATTGGTGCCCGTAGTGATGAAGGAGATCGGCGTTACCGCCACCGCCGCCATCGCCGTGAAATGAAGGCCGACAATCGCCAGCACCAAAAGCCCGATGCCGAAATAGTGCGACCAGCGGTGCGGCCGGCGCACCGCCTGGCCGATCGCCACGGCGGAGAACGCCATCGCGATCACCAGCGACGCGACGACATAGACGGCGTCCCACTCGACGATGCCGGCCACATGATAGGCCATCATGCCGGTATAGTGCATGGCCGAGATCGCCAGCCCGACAAGGCATCCGCCCCATTCCGGCGCCAGACCGCGGCCTTTGTCCAGGGCAAGGCCGAAGCCCGCCCCGGTTCCGATCATGGCGATGACCAGGGATATCATGGTGAGCGCCGGATCGAAGGTGATCGGCGCGCCGGGCTGATAGGCCAGCATGGCGATGAAATGCGTGCACCAGATCGAGGAACCGGCCGCGACCGCGGTCAGGAACAACCATCCGCGCATCTGCACACCGACGGTTTTCCTGGCGCGGTCCAGGAGACCGATCGTTACCCAGCAGCCTGTGACGCACATCAGCGCCGCCAGCAGGACAAGCCACAGATTATGCTCCGTGACGATGCATGATATAACGCGCATCAAGAATGGCCCAGGCCCGAGGACACCCGCGTTGAGCGGGCAAAAGCCGCTTCGGCACTCGCGTGGCCAACGCAGCTCTGTCTTGCTCGTTTAGCGACAGGGCGTGAAAACTTGCTTAAATCCTCCAGTCGAATGCAGCCGTTGATTGCAGCAGGTTGTTCTCCAGCTCGCATCGCCGCCTGCAGCGCGCTGGATCAGCAGTCTGGTGCCGCGCATGCTTGCTCGCTTTGCCGTTCCTGCTAAAAGGCGCTCCGACAATCCGTGACGCCCGGCTTCAAGCGTCCGCCATCGACGGAGCAGAAATGTCCAAGACCAAAGACGTCAAGAAGGTCGTGCTCGCCTATTCTGGCGGCCTCGACACATCCATCATCCTGAAATGGCTGCAGACCGAACTCGGCGCTGAAGTCGTCACCTTCACCGCCGACCTCGGTCAGGGCGGCGAACTGGAGCCGGCGCGTCAGAAAGCCGAGATGATGGGTATCAAGGACATCCGCATCGTCGATGTGCGCGAGGAATTCGTCTCCGACTTCGTGTTCCCGATGTTCCGCGCCAACACCGTCTACGAAGGCACCTACCTGCTCGGCACCTCGATCGCGCGGCCGCTGATCTCCAAGCACCTCGTCGAGATCGCCAGGGAGACCGGCGCCGATGCGATCGCGCACGGCGCCACCGGCAAGGGCAACGACCAGGTTCGTTTTGAGCTGTCGGCCTATGCGCTCAACCCCGACATCAAGGTCATCGCGCCATGGCGCGACTGGTCGTTCAAGTCGCGCACGGACCTGATCAATTTCGCCGAGCAGCACCAGATCCCGGTGGCCAAGGACAAACGGGGCGAGGCGCCGTTCTCGGTCGACGCCAACCTTCTGCATTCCTCCTCGGAGGGCAAGGTGCTCGAGGATCCGTGGATCGAGCCGCCGGAATTCGTCCATCAGCGCACCATTTCGCCAATGGATGCGCCTGACACGGTCACCGAGATCGAGATCGAATTTTTAAAGGGCGATCCGATCGCGCTCAACGGCAAGAAGCTGTCACCGGCGACCATGCTGGCAGCCCTCAACGATCTCGGCCGCGACAATGGCATCGGCCGGCTCGATCTTGTCGAGAACCGCTTCGTCGGCATGAAGTCGCGCGGCGTCTACGAGACGCCCGGCGGCACCATCCTGATCGTTGCCCACCGCGCCATCGAATCGATAACTCTCGACCGGGGTGCCGGCCACCTCAAGGACGAGTTCATGCCGCGCTATGCGGAACTCATCTACAACGGCTTCTGGTTCTCGCCCGAGCGGCTGATGCTGCAGGCGATGATCGACAAGAGCCAGGAAGACGTCGAAGGCACGGTGCGGCTCAAGCTCTACAAGGGCAATGTCATCGTCACCGGCCGCAAGTCGAAGAAGACGCTCTATTCCGACGCGCTTGTCACCTTCGAGGATGACCGCGGCGCCTACGACCAGAAGGACGCCTCCGGCTTCATCCGCCTCAACGCGCTCAGGCTGCGCACGCTTGCCGCGCGCAACCGGAAGGGTTGATTTTCAAACAGCGGTCTGGCGTTCTGCCAATCCACCCCCAGGAAACCCGACGGAGACGTTGGGTTTATATTCAATATCTCTAATATAAATAGAATGAAGCTGCCTGTACTCGGTTCCTGTTTGACCTTTTAGTGACTTCATCTAAGTTCATTTACGGGTTTCAGAGGGTTTGACAGTGAAGAACGGTATCTCTCTTCTGCTTGCGACGGTCTTCGTCTTGGCGGTATGCCAGTCCTCGCAGGCCGGCGCCAAGCGCGACCCCAAGGCGGATATGGACGAATGCGTCACCTCCGTCCGTACACGGGACTCTACGTTCAAGCATGACATGGCTTTGTTCATGGGCGTCTCGCAGGAGCGCGTGCCCGCCCTGTTTTGCCAGCGCATTGCCGATGGGATACGCAGCGGGCGGATCAGCTATTCCGACATAAACAGCCTGCAGCTCGACCAGCCAACCGAAATCTGGATGGTCCTCAAGGGCAAGCCAAAGCCCGCTAGGGTCACGCAAGCCCCGGCGCCGCGGTCGCTCAAATACCGTAACTGCAGCGGGATTGACGGCCCTTTTCAGGTTCCCGTTTCCCAGAAATGCCCGTTAAGCGGCTACGCGCATTATTGAGAGTGGTGTGCCCAGGCATTCCTAGAATCGGCCTCCTGCCCACGTGGCCGTCCTGGCGAGTTTTGCTGTTGCCAAAGCCAATGACTATGCTCCCGCGTCGCTAGCCTTTGCCGAGCTGATCGAATGCAGGGCTGACGTGCCAACCTATAACGGTTTTGCGCTTTGGCTGGGCGGCCAGCCCGATGCGCCCGCACGACTCAGCTGGAAGGAGATTCCCGCCGGCAATTTTTTCCTCAAGCAATATGAATTGCCGGCGCCGCTTCATGTGTTCGGGCGCGAAACGGCATCCGTCGTCTTTACCGCCACCGGACCGATGGCCGTTTTCGACGATTTTTCCGAGGCTGACCCCGCTTGGACGCTCGGCGTCATCCCGGCGATTTCCGCGCCGGACAAATTCCTGGGCAAAAAAGTCGTGGCCGAGAGCACCGAGGATGTCGGTGATGTGAGTCTTGCCATGCGCATCAAGCTCAATGTCTCGAACGTCGATACCCACCCCGGCAAGACACTGGCCGGCTGTTCCTTCGTTCTTGACGCGAAATAGACGTCGCTTCGTCATCCACGGGCAAAGCAAGAGTGTAGCGACGTGATGGCTCTTATCAACAAAAAAGCCCGGCGCATGGCCGGGCTTCCTGTCGAACAGAGCTTTCAATCAGTCGCCATCGATCGCCGTGGCGATCTGCACGATGGCCTGCTGGTAGACGTTTGCGTCATTCCAGCCGGCAATTGCGCCGATATTGGACGCCGCGCTCGCGCCCCGCCGCCAACCATGGCCCTTCAGGAAATTGGCCGTCGAAGCCAGGGCAGTTGCCTTGTCGCGCAGGTTTCCGCTGCCCACGCCATACTTCAAGACGTTCCCGGGCAGGAACTGCGTATGGCCGATCTCGCCATGCGCGGCGCCGACCGACGAGGCGCTCAAGGCGCCGCGATCAACCAGCTTGAGGGCCGCGATGGCATGCGGATGAAAGAACTCCGGCCGGCGGCAATCATAGGCAAGCGTCACAATGGCGGAGACCGTATTCTGGTTGCCCATGGACGAACCAAAGCCCGTCTCCATGCCCCAGATGGCCAGCAACACGCCTGGCGACACGCCATAGGTGCTTTCGATCTGGCTGAACAGCGCCGCGTTCGACTTCTTCAGCACACGGCCCTTGGAAATGATCGCCGCCCCGCCACGGCGCTTCATGAAGGCGTCCACCGAACCGCTGAAAGCCTTGTGAATGCCGCGGTCGACGGAGATCGTCTTTGTCGCGTAAGTGGCGCCGGCCAAAGCGGCCAGGCCCTTGGCGCCCACACCTTCAGACTTGGCCTGCGCGGCGAACCCCGGCTTCCAGGCCTCGAAGCCTGCACCGGTGCTGCCGCAACTGGCCGCCGCCTGTGCACCCGTCGCCAGCCCAAGCACAGCCACCACCGCTGCCGCTAAAATCCTACCCTTGGCAAGAAATGCCATGTTGTTCTCCTGGTTGCCTGATTCACGTCCCATCTGCGAATTTGCCAGCGAAACGCACGTTTGTCACCGTCCGCAGTACAATGCTGGCGAATGCCGGGGAATTTGCCTACGATCAAGTGATTATTGTGGCGGGGTCGAAATAGCCATGGAAGACGTTGATGTCGTCGACGCCGGCGAGCGACACGCCGGTCCACGGCTACAGACCTGTGGCGGTGCGCGCCTGTCGGGCGAAGCGGTGGCCAGCCAGGTCGCCGCCCAGCTTGCGGCGAAATAGTCTCGATGCGATGCGGAACGCTGGCCGGCGGCTCGCGTTTGGGCACGGGCCGCATACGCGCTGTGCCTCTTCTGGTGAATTGAGACCGACATGAAACTCTTCGACTGCCCGCATTGCGGCCATCGTCTCTACTTCGAAAACGCCCAGTGCCTGAGCTGCTCCAGCCTTGTGCTCTACGATCCCGAGCGTGCCCGCTTTACCTTGTCTGGCGTTGACGGCGCCATCCAATGTACCAATGCCGATGAATGCGCCTGCAACTGGATGGCCGAGCCCGGACACGCCTTTTGCCGCGCCTGCGTGCTGAACCAGCTGATCCCCGATCTCTCCGTCGACGGCAACCGCCGCCGCTGGATCCGTGTCGAGGCGGCGAAGAAGCGGGCCATCTATTCGCTGCTCGCCTTCGGCCTGCCGGTGGCGCCCAAGCAGAACCCGACGGACGAGGTCGGCCTCGCCTTCGACTTCCTCGCCGATCCGATCGGCGGCGGGCCTGGCGGCGAGCGCATCCTGACCGGCCATGACAATGGCCTGATCACCCTCAACGTCGCCGAAGCTGACTCGGCCGAGCGCGAGAAGCGCCGCGTCGAGATGGGCGAGAACTATCGCACGCTGCTCGGCCATTTCCGCCATGAGCTTGGCCATTATTACTGGGACCGCCTGATCCGTGACAATCCGGACAGGCTTTCGGCCTTCCGCGCGCTGTTTGGCGACGACCGCGCCGATTACGAACAGGCGCTGAAGGATTATTATGCCAACGGCGCGCCGCCGGACTGGCAGCAAGGCCATATCTCGGCCTACGCCACCTCGCACCCATGGGAGGACTGGGCGGAAACCTGGGCCCACCACCTGCACATCACCGACACACTGGAGATGGTTTATGCCTTGAACTTCCCGCTCGGCCGGCTGGAGACGGTCGACGCGAAGGATTTGCCGCAAGGCGACACCGGCGGCGGGCTGCAGGCGGCACCTTCGGAGCCGCCCAACACGCCCGAGCCCTTCGAAAAAATCCTTGCCCGCTGGCTGGTGCTGTCGGAAGCCTCCAACTCGATCAACCGCTGCATGGGCCTTCCCGACCTCTATCCCTTCGTCATTTCGGACATCACGGCGGGCAAGCTCGCCTTCGTGCACGATCTGTTGACCAGACCGGGATAAGCCTGCCGGCAGCGCCGAATCCCAGGCGCGCTGATGGATTCGAGGCAAGGGAAGCAGCGTGACGATCGACGACAATGCCTTCGAGCGCTACCGGCGGTCGCCGAATGCCAAAACGACCTTGCTGCGCCTGTTCCTGGGAACGCTGATCGTCGTCCTGTTATGGGGCGCCACCACCGCGGCCGTGCTGTTCGGCGGCACCTATGTTTACTTCGCCTGGCAGGCAGCAGCGGCTCCTCCGGCCGATGGCGTGATGCAGGGTTTCCTCGCCTCGCCGATCGGCATACTCAGCGCGCTCGCCTCCTTCGCCGGCATCTGGATTGGCCTGTGGATGGCCATGCGCTGGGTGCATGGCGAACCGCTGTCGGCACTGCTCGGCGCCAGCCGCCGCGCATCGCGGCCGGACTTCCTCAAGGGGCTGGTCGCGGTGCTGATCACCTCGCTGATCTCCGAAATCCTGCTCTACCTCCTGCAGCCAGGGATTTCGCGCGGTACGATCAGCCTGTCGTCCTGGCTGCTGTTCGCGATCCCGATCGTCGCGCTCACTCTGCTGCAGACGTCGTCGGAAGAGGTGCTGTTTCGCGGTTACCTCCTGCGCGGCCTGGCCAACCGGTTCAGGAGCCCGCTGATCTGGGCGCTGCTGCCCGGCCTGCTGTTCACCTCGCTGCACTGGAGCAGCGCTTCGTCGCCCGCCATCAACGCCTGCGTGCTGGTCTCGATCGCCGCTTTCGCGCTGCTGCTGACACTCGTGGTCTACGCCACCGGCAATCTCGGTGCCGCACTTGGCGCCCACCTCGGCAACAATCTGACCGGCTTCCTGCTGATCTCGCACCAGGAGAGCTACAACTCCTTCGCTTTGTTCACCGCGAAACCGCTCGAAGGCCCCGGCTGGATGATGTCGGACGCCATTCTGATCGCGCTTATCGGCGTCGCCTGCAGCCTGCTGACGATCGCGTTGCTGCTGCATCCCCGCTCGCCGCTGAAGGTCACGGCCGAGCTTCCGTAAGCGTGCCGGGCAGATGGCCAGAGGATGGCCGGCTGTGAACTATTTTTCACACAAGCTTGACATATCGCCCATGTGAACTATAGTTCACAAGTGATCGAGGTTCGCCAAACAACAGCTTTTCGCGACTGGCTCAACAGTCTGAAAGACAAGCGGGCCGTCGAAAAGATCGCGATCCGCATTGCCCGTATCCAGTCCGGCCTCACGGGCGACGTGAAGTACTTCGATGGTATCGGCGAACTTCGGTTGGATTTTGGGCCCGGATACCGGCTCTATTTCGTCAAGCGCGGCAATGAAGTCATCATCCTGCTTTGCGGCGGCGACAAGTCCGGCCAGGGTCGCGACATCAAGAAGGCCATCCAGATGGCCAAGGAGCTATGATCATGGCAATCGGAACTGTTCCCTTTGATCCCGCCGAACATCTTGGCAGCGCCGAGGGGCAGGCCGAGCTGCTCGCTGACGCCTTTGCGACCGGCGACCCCAGCTATATCGCGAATGCGCTTGGCATCGTTGCCCGGGCGCGCGGCATGACCGCGGTTGCAAAGGAAGCAGGCGTCACGCGTGAAGCTCTCTACAAGGCACTGAGGCCCGACGGCGACCCACGCCTTTCGACACTGCTGGGTGTCACCAAGGCGCTCGGAGTGAAGATCACAGCCGAGCCGGCCAGCTGATACTGGCAGCCGGAGGCGACCTTCCGGGAGGAATTCGTCTGATAGACGTCAAGCCTCGGCTATGGGTCGTACGCCTTGCCGCACGGCCCTCGTCTTGACTCTGCGGTCGATTTCCTGTCTACACGCCTCGAATTCCGCGACGAGTATCCCTCCGAGCAAGCCGACCAGGACGCCGAAGCCTCTTTGAGGCCGAGTGCTGTAAACAGATCCTGGAGGCCAACACCCGGCAGCGCTGAGCGCCCCCGGGTGCTTTTTGGTTTTGGCTTTTGCTCGCCACGAGACTTGGACACTTGGCGCGAACGCATTACCTCTCGGGCACCATCCGGCGCCAGGGAAAAGGAAACAGAATGTTTGAATCACTACAGGAACGTCTTGGTTCGATCCTGAACGGCCTCACCGGTCGCGGCGCGCTGTCGGAGGCTGACGTCTCGGCGGCGCTGCGCGAGGTGCGCCGTGCGCTGCTCGAGGCCGACGTGGCGCTCGAAGTGGTGCGGTCCTTCACCGACAAGGTCCGTGAAAAGGCCGTCGGCGCCGCGGTGCTGAAGTCGATCAAGCCCGGACAGATGGTCGTCAAGATCGTTCATGACGAGCTGGTCGACATGCTGGGCGCCGAGGGCGTCGCCATCGACCTCAATGCGCCGGCTCCCGTCGTCATCATGATGGTCGGCCTGCAGGGCTCCGGTAAGACGACGACTTCGGCCAAGATCGCCAAGCGGCTGACCGAGCGTCAGAACAAGAAGGTCCTGATGGCCTCGCTCGATACGCGGCGTCCCGCCGCGCAGGAGCAGCTGCGCCAGCTCGGCGAGCAGGTCAAGGTCGCCACTCTGCCGATCATTGCTGGGCAGAACCCGGTCGATATCGCCAAACGCGCCGTGCAGGCGGCCAAGCTCGGCGGCCATGACGTCGTCATCCTCGACACCGCCGGCCGCACCCATATCGACGAGCCGCTGATGGTCGAGATGGCCGACATCAAGAAGGTGTCGTCGCCGCACGAGATCCTGCTGGTCGCGGATTCGCTGACCGGCCAGGATGCCGTCAACCTGGCCAAAAGCTTCGACGAACGTGTCGGCATCACCGGCCTTGTGCTGACCCGCATGGACGGCGACGGTCGCGGCGGTGCGGCGCTTTCGATGCGTGCCGTCACCGGCAAGCCGATCAAGCTGATCGGCACCGGCGAAAAGATGGATGGGCTGGAGGAATTCCACCCCAAGCGCATCGCCGACCGCATTCTTGGCATGGGCGACATCGTTTCGCTGGTCGAAAAGGCCGCCGAGAACATCGACGCCGAGCAGGCGGCGGCGATGGCCAAGAAGATGCAGTCGGGCAAGTTCGACCTGAACGACCTCGCCCAGCAGCTTCAGCAGATGTCGAAAATGGGCGGCATGGGCGGCATCATGGGCATGATGCCCGGCATGGGCAAGATGAAGGACCAAATGGCCGCCGCCGGTCTCGACGACAAGATGTTCGGCCGCCAGCTCGCCATCATCTCGTCGATGACCAAAGCCGAGCGCGCCAACCCTGATGTTCTCAAGCATTCACGCAAGAAGCGCATTGCCGCCGGCTCCGGCACCGATGCGGCCGAAATCAACAAGCTGCTGAAAATGCATCGCGGCATGGCCGACATGATGAAGGCGATGGGTGGCAAGGGCAAAGGCGGCGGCCTCATGCGCGGCATGATGGGCGGCCTTGCCTCCAAGATGGGCCTCGGCGGCATGATGCCTGGCGGCATGGGAGCCGGCATGCCTGACCTCTCCAAGATGGATCCCAAGCAGCTCGAAGCCTTGCAGAAGCAGGCGCAGGCCGCCGGCCTCGGCGGCATGAAGGGCCTGCCCGGTGGACTTCCCGGCGGTGGTGGGCTGCCAGGCCTGCCTGGCGGCATGAAACTTCCGGGGCTTCCCGGTCTCGGTGGTGGCGGCCTGCCAGGCCTTGGCAAGAAGAAGTGAGGACGCGATGAACGAAGAAAAAGACATGGCCGACGCACGTACCATCCTGGCCGGTTACCGCGCCTCGATCGACAACATCGACGCCGCCCTCATCCATATGCTGGCCGAGCGCTTCCGCTGCACCAAGGCGGTCGGCGTCCTGAAGGCCGAGCATGGCTTGCCGCCGGCCGACCCGGCGCGCGAGCAGCAGCAGATCACCCGTCTTCGCCAGCTGGCGAATGACGCCCATCTCGACCCGGATTTCGCGGAGAAATTCCTCAACTTCGTCGTCCGCGAAGTGATCCGGCACCACGAACAGATCGCCGCTGCCAACGGCGTGACGAAAACCGGCTGAAACCCCAGCCAAACCGATCAACGAAATCAGAGTTTTTAGGAGAAAAGAAATGGCACTGAAGATCCGACTGGCCCGCGCGGGCTCGAAGAAGCGTCCTTACTATCACGTCGTCGTTGCCGACGCCCGTTCGCCCCGCGACGGCCGTTTCATCGAGTCGCTCGGCTCGTGGAACCCGCTGCTGCCCAAGGACGGCGAGCGCGTCAAGGTTGACGCCGACCGCGTCAAGCATTGGCTGTCGCACGGCGCCCAGCCGACCGACCGCGTGCTGCGCTTCCTCGACGAGGCCGGCATTGCCAAGCGCGACGCCCGTTCCAACCCGAAGAAGGCCGAGCCGGGCAAGAAGGCGCAGGAACGCGCCTCGCTTCTGAAGAAGGCGCAGGAAGACGCTGCCGCCGCCGTTGCGGCCGCCACTGCCGCCCCGGCCGAGGCAGAAGCCGCCACCGCCGAATAAATATTGCTTCATCGCATCGACAAAACGGCGGGCCTGTGCCCGCCGTTTTGCTATTGTGCGGCAATGCCATAGCGGCTTTCAGCTTGATGGAGCGGATGAGCGAAGCGCCAGTCGCGGAAGAAATCCTGTCCGGCGGCCTTGCCGAAACGCTGTTGCGATGTGCTGACGCCACGGACAGGTGTCGTGGTGCTGATGCGGCCGCGTCGGCGCGGGCAAACGGCACTCAGTACGCGATGGTCGTCAGTGCAGTGGTGTTGCGCCGAACTCGGTCCAGTGGTGCGACTACTGGCAGCGCCGCAATGCCTAGTGCTGGTCTTGACCCTCGTCGAAGCCGAGAATTTTTGCGTTCGCGCGACGCTGCATCCTTCGAATAAAGAGCTTCAAGTGATCCTCTAGATCCCCAAAACTATCCGCCGACAAATTTACAGGGAATGTGATGGTCACGTCCCCCTCGTCCAGTGCGATGATTTCCTGCCGCATCCCCGGTTTGAGTGGCGGCTGTTCTCTTGTCTCGGCACGCCGTTGAGTCGGACGTGACGGCTCCGGAGCTTGCATCGTCTCATCCTCCGTGGAGGTTGGCGGGTGAGGATACCCCTTCTCATGAAGGGTCGCAAGCGTGATTGTCGTGAGATAGGTCTTTGCTGCTTTCGCTGCGCCATCCGGCGAATACCCCCGTTTAGCGAGCCAATAACGGAGATTGCTATCACTGGGGGGCGTTGGAAATTCCTTGGCAATTTCCCGGAAAAGGCTTGGTTGCAATGCCATCCGGCGTAGCGCATCCACTCTATCTAGGGAATCCTCCGGAGCCATTAGCGCGGTGATCGCGTCCTCAGTGATCCGGTTCTCATCGCCAGTGCCATCGACAAGGCCGTAGGCGCGTAAAGCGCCGATCTTTCCTAATGCGGGGCCACTTAGGCTTTCATGCCCTAGGTGAGACGCTAGCGCCGATTTGGAGACCCTGTTTCGACCGTCCTTGTCATAGAGCTTCCGCGCCATGACCAGTGCTCCGGCCAAATCGACAAGGGGGTAGTTGGGGCTTCGAACCTTCGCCATGAGCGTTCTCCTCTATTGGTCGATTATTCTCACGAGCAGATAGAATAATCAACAGAATAAAGTCAGGAGCTAACTCAGAATGCGCTTGTCAAGCGGTCGGTTTTCAATATGCTCCGAGCCGCCGGGAGAGAATCCCGACGATTCGGAGCATTGGAGATGCGATGGAACCCATATGACGCCCGCTTCCTGATCTGACGAGGTTTGCCGACCTGGTCAGTTTCAGCAGCCGCCGCTGGGCGGTAGGGGCCGCGGCGCAAATGCCTCGGCTCCACAACGGACCCGGAATAGGTCCGGGTTCGAACAGTGACCGAATAACAGATCACTCAGCGGAGCGACAATGATTCATCCTTGAATCAGCGTCAACTGTTCATTCGGTCGCAACCTTTTCGAAAGGAAAGGCAATGCAGGACCGCAAGGTAACACCGGATATGGTCCCGGTGATTAAGTTGGCCCGCCACCTGGACATTCCGTACTCGTGGATTTCGGGTTATTATCCCGGCCTCAACTTTGGCCGGATTGCTGACGTGATGTCGGGAAAGCTGTTTCCCGACATCCCTGCGGCGACGCGACTCCCGCCCGACTTTCCGATGCGGGCAGCGGCATAAACGAAGGAATACAGGGGGCGGCCTACTGGTCGCCCCTTTTCAGTTGACGGGAGACTCCGACGTTGATCTCCTGCCGATACAGTTTGGGGAGTGTGCGTCTTGAAATCAGTTCTGGCTTTAGCGATCGCGGCCTTTTTGGCCTTGACCCTTGGCATGCCGGCCCAGGCGGCCGGTTTCGCCAACATCGTACTTTCCGCGACGAAGGGCGGCGAACCCCAGAACGCATTCCCCGCGGACACGCCGGTCATCTATTTATCGGCCGACCTGGTGGACATTCCGGCCACGTCGACGATCACATTCTCGTGGGTTTCGATCGATTCCCATGGCGTTGCGCCAGCCAACTATACGATCGACAAGGTTGACCTCCATGTCGGAGAGAACACCCAGGCGGATTCGCAGCTCAGCAAACCCACGGCCGGGTGGCCGGTTGGCACCTATCGTGTCGACCTGATCATCGACGGAACGGTTTCGGACTCGGCACCCTTCACCATCCCATGATTTGACCGGCCATTAAGGCGCTCGGCGGACAGGTCCTGGCCGGTCATGCTTCGGTGCTGCGCTTGAGATTGGCGAGGCCGACCTCGAAATCCCGACCGATCAGCGTGTCGAAATTCATGAACAGGCCCATCAGCTTGGCGATGAAGGGCCGGCTGCCGCGCATCGCCCAGGTGACGGCGGTGGTGTCGCCAGACGGCGTCAAGGTGAAGTCGACGCTGTTGTTGGCCCTGAACGGTTTCTCGAAATCGAGCTTGAGCGCGACCAGCGAGGACGGCACCGAATTGACGATCTCCATGCGCCCTATGCCGGCCTTGCCGTTGCCTTCCCAGGCATAGGCGGCGCCCTTGCCGCTTGCCGCACCGGAGAGGGCGCGCTTCATATCAGGGTCGAGCTTTTCGTAAGGCGACCACTCGGGCCAGCGGCTGAAATCGTTGATCAGCGGGAAGATCGCTTCCGGCGGCGCCTTGATGCCGGCCGTTCGGGTGGTGACAAAATCATTCGGCCGCGTCGCCGCGTAGATAAGGACGGCGGCAATGATGATGACGAGGACGATAAGGATTGTGCTGAACATTCTTCTCTCCTTCGCGCTTAACGGCCGAACGGGATCAGCGCGCGCAGCCTGGGATCGCGCAGATACAGGCCGGCCCACAGGATGATACCGAGATAGACCCCGAACAGCGTGTGCGAGAATAGCGGGCTGTCGAGGCGCACCTTGGTGGCGATGGCGCCGCCCATATAGGCGGTGAGCAGGATGGCGCCGAGCACCGAGGTGCGTGGCCATGCGTAGAGCGCCGTCGAGACCAGGCCGATGATGCCGAGCATGCGCGCGACGTTCGGATCGGCCGGCCAGCCGAGCTGCACCATGGTTTGCGTGACGATGTCGAGCGGCGGCAGCTTGATGGCGCCGTCGAAGATCATGAACAGGATGATGACGCCGCTGAGCACGCGGCCGGTCCACAGAGCGCCCGACGAGACGGGCGCGGTTTCAGAAATGGTCATTGCTCTTCCCTCAGTGTTTCAGTTGGGCGCCGACCTTCTTCGTGAAGGTCGATCCAAGGACGCGCGGCGAGGCGCTGACCCGACACGCCGCGGATACTTTTTTGATGCCCGGCAATCGACGCGCGACGCGTTGCCTTGCCGGGACCTGTGTTCGTTCAAAGCGTGGTGAGATAGGTCTCGAGGCGGGCGTAACTCGCCATGACCATCTGGCCAAAGCCCATCTTGACCGCCATGTCGCGCGCATCGATCGAATTGGCGCGAACGGTTGCCACGATACGCGTCTTGCCGCCGACATCCTCGAACTGGATGGTGGTCACCATCTGGGCCGGTGCCAGGCTATCCTGCCATTGGCTGCGGTCGAGCGGCGCATCCCGGTAGACGATCCGCTCCGGCGGTGTGATCTCGAGATAGACGCTGTTGGTCGGATATTCGCTGCCGTCCGCGAAGCGCATGGTCAGCCGCCATTCGCCGCCGGGCCGCACATCCATCTCGCAGACCGGATAGGTCGATCCTTCCGGTCCCCAGAACCGCACCAGATGGTAGGGATCGGTGAACAGTTTGAACATCAGGGCGCGCGGCGCTTCAAAGGTCCTGGCGATGATGATCGCCGGATCGTCGGACGGAACTTCTATCGACTGATCTGTCACGTTCTCCCCCAGTGATTCCACCCCTTCAGCTGCGGCTGCCGTCGGGATCTCCCTTTTGCAAAGCCTGCAGATAGGTTTCGAGCCGATCGAACCGCCCGTCCCACAGCACGCGATAGGATTCCAGCCATGCATCGATCTCGCGCAACGGCTCCGGCTGCAGGCGGCGCGGCCTGAATTGCGCATCGCGGCCGCGCGCCACCAGACCGGCGCGCTCCAGCACCTTGAGATGCTTCGACACCGCCGGACCGCTCATGGCGAAGGGTTCGGCCAACTCGGTCACCGAAGCCTCGCCAAGCGACAGCCGTGCCAGGATGGCGCGCCGCGTCGGATCGGCCAGTGCGGCCAAGGTCAGGCTGAGTGCGTCGGTTGCCATTCTTATCAAACCAAGTGGTTATCTAACCTTTTGGTTATATACGGCACAATAAAGCGCGGGGTCAAGTGCCGTGGTCGGGGAATTGTGTCTAGTGGGAAGGTGGGATGCGCCGAAGCTTCGGACTGACCCTCAGCACTTCCGCCAGCCAGACAACGGATTTCTCCGCCGCAGCATAGGCGAGTTCCGCCGTAGCGTAACGCGCACCGGAATAGTATTCCGTTGGCGTCCAGGCGCCACCATCCTCGACGTCCCTGCGGAATTCCTCATAGCCGAACGATTTGTCGGGCCTGGAGAAGATATCGACACAGCGGTCGTGTTCGTCGTTCTCAACGCTGGCAAACACGACCCATGATCTGTCAATTCGTTTCGACATCCAGTTTCTTATAAACTCGCGGCTGTCCTCTATTGACCAGAGCGCCTGCAAATTTCCGACGGTCATCGTCAGGAAAAATAGAACCTCTCGGCCGGAATCATCTTGGGCGGTGTTTCGCCCAGCGCCTCGAACACCGAGATTTCGCAGACGCGGCAGAGGCCGTCGAGCGCCAGGTCGTTGGCCTCGGTGCCGAACGGATCCTCGAGCTCTTCCGAAAGTGCGTCGAGGCCGAAGAAGGTGTAGGCGATCAGCGCCGTGAACAGTGGCGTTGCCCAGCCGGTTGTCGAGATCAGCCCGATCGGCAGCAGCAGGCAGACGATGTAGGCCGTGCGGTGAACCAAAAGCGTGTAGGCGAAAGGCAGCGGCGTGCCGGCGATCCGCTCGCAGCCGGCCTGGATGGCGGTAATCGATGCCAGCCTCTCATCCAGGATGCGAAAGCCGATCGAATCGACCTCGCCGACGCGGCGCTGCGCATTGGCGCGGCGGCCCATGCGCCTGACCATCTCGTCGGCTGGATTGGCGAATTTTGCGGCCGTCTCCGCATCCGCATCGATGAAGGCGCGGGCGTCATTGATGCTGTCGGTCTTGCGCAATTGGCCGCGCAGGAAATGGCAGAAGGCAAGCGCCTCCATGAGCAAAGCGCGCTGCTCGGCCGGGTCGGCGATCAGGCTGGTCGTGGCCCGCGCCAGATTGCGGATCTCAAAAACCAGCGTGCCCCACAGCTTGCGCGCCTCCCACCAGCGGTCGTAGGCGGCGTTGTTGCGGAAGGAGAGGTAGATCGACAGGGTCACGCCTACCAGTCCGAACGGCGTGATGTTGAAGACGCCAAGATCCAGCTGAAACCTGCGTGCGAGGGCGACGATGATCGCCGAATAGAGCGCAAAACCAAAAATCTGCGGCAGGATACGTGGCACCACGGAACCGCGCATGATGAAGAACAGCTGCAGGAACCCCGGACGCGGGCGAACGATCATCGAAGAGCCTTTCACGGACCGGCGCGGGTCCTCAGCTTCTCTATTGTGCGATGCGATAGCTTCGCAAGCCCATCGGCAAGCGACATCGCCATGTCGTGCGTGCAGCGTGCGGACTATCGGCTTGCTTCAGTCACGGATATTGAAAGGCCTGCAGACTTGGCCCCGTCCTACATCAGGCATGAGAAAAAAATGACCGGCGAGACCGATCTGAAGACCTTGTTGGCATCGATGACACCGGAATTGCTTCCTGGCGTCCATGTCTTCGTCACCCTTGCACATGGGGTTGCCCAACCGGAAGGCCTGGAGCCGGTGATGGTGTTTCGCGAGCGTGAAGGCCAGACGCTGATCGTGACCGAGGAGGCTGCGAAGGCAGCCGGACTCACTGCCTCGTTCCGCTGCCGGATGATCACGCTGAACATCCACTCATCGCTGGAAGCAGTCGGCTTCCTCGCCGCCATCACAACGCGGCTGGCAAGCGCCGGCATGGGCGTCAATCCGGTCTCGGCCTTTTATCACGATCATCTTTTCGTCCCGGCTGCGCGGGCGGAGGAGGCGCTGGAACTGCTGCGCCAGTTGGTAAAGGACAGCGCCGGCTAAGCTTTGACAGATTCCCGAAATCAGCGTAAATTACGCTTAATGCGTAAATCGCGCGATTTAGGAATGAACGCCATGCGTGAAGTCCCCACCACAGAATTCACCCGCAATTTCGGCCGCTACCGTGAAATCGTGCAGCGTGAGCCGGTAGCCGTAATGAGCCATGGACGCCCCACCGGCTATTTCGTTTCGGCCGTCGAGTATGAGGATCTTCAGCGCTACAAGAACCTCGCCCAGAGATCCTTTGCGACCAGAGATCTCAAGCGCGAGGAAGTGGATGCCATCGCCAGCGGCCGCATGTCATCGGAACACGACCATCTCAATGCCTTGATGGACGCCAAGTAAGGCATGCCTCTTCCCGATCCGCAGCTCGGCCTTGTGATCTCCTACGCCTGTCTGTGGCATCATGAGCATCAGGCCGGACAGGAAGAGGGACGAAAGAATCGTCCATGTGTGATCGTACTCGCCGTCGAACGCGGCGCTGACGGTTTGATCGTGACAGTGGTGCCGATCACACATGCGCCGCCGGCGGACCCATCGGTGGCGATCGAGTTGCCTCCCGCTGTCAAACGCCATCTCGGTCTGGACGGCGAGCGCTCATGGGTGATGCTTCACGAAGGCAATCGCTTTGCATGGCCGGGCTACGATCTCCGTCCGGTGCCGCATTCAATCGATCGCTACGACTACGGCCTGCTGCCCCCGCGGCTGTTCTCATTGATGGTGGAGCGCTTCAAGATCATTTGGGAAGCCGGCGGGCAGGGCCGTCAGATACCGCGTGACTGACGGCTTGCGATGGCCGCGCCGGCGCTAGATAACGCCTGCGGACGTACAGAATATCCGGCAGGCCTTCCTCATTGGTCGTGCCGTCGCCAAACGACTCAGCACGGAACCCATGGCGCTCATAGAAGCGCCGGGTGCCGGTGTTGGATCGGAAGCAATGCAGTTTCACGATCGGCAGGGTAGTGGTCACGTCCATCAGCAACCGGCTGCCGATGCCTTGGCCTGTCCAGGCCGGGTCGAGATAGAGCTGTTCCACCCAATCGCCGCAGACGGCAATGAAGCCGACAATCTCTTCGCCGATCTGGGCGACCGTCACCTGCTGCCGTGGCAGCACGATATCCCTGATGAAGGCGAGGTCCTCGGCCGGCGTGTGGATGACCGGCATCCAGTCGAACGAGCCAAGCGCCGCCCGCATGAGTTTTGCGATGGCGGCTGCGTCCGAGCCGGTGGCCGGGCGAAGTGTGATTTTGGCGGGATCGTTCATAGCGTTTCTCAACGCAGGCCGGCGCTGCCCCTCATCCGCGCTTCGGGCACCTTCTCCCCGTTGAACGGGGAGAAGGAAGAGGCGCCCCGGCCGAAGGCCGAGCCCGCGACCGCGGGCCGCCGGTCGTCCGGCGCGCCCGCGCAGGGCCAGCCGCGGCAGCGGCGATACGGCCCGTGAGCGAAAACAAACAGCCGTCAGGCCGCCTTCTTCTTCGGCTGGATCAGGCCGCGCTCGACCAGAAGCTCCGCGATCTGCACCGCGTTCAGCGCCGCGCCCTTGCGCAGATTGTCGGAGACGATCCACATCGACAGACCGTTGTCGATGGTCGAATCCTCGCGGATGCGCGAGATGAAGGTGGCGTCCTCGCCGGCCGATTCGAGCGGCGTGATGTAGCCGCCGTCCTCGCGCTTGTCCAAGACCTGGCAGCCGGGAGCCTCGCGCAGGATATCGCGCGCTTCGTCGGCGGTGATCGGCTTCTCGAATTCGATGTTGACCGCTTCAGAATGGCCGATGAACACCGGCACGCGCACGCAGGTCGCCGTCAGCTTGATCTTGGGATCGAGCATCTTCTTGGTCTCGGCGACCATCTTCCACTCTTCCTTGGTCGAGCCGTCATCGAGGAAGACGTCGATATGCGGGATGACGTTGAAGGCAATGCGCTTGGTGAACTTCTTGACCTCGACGCCGTCGGCAACGAAGACCGCGCGGGTCTGGGTAAAGAGCTCGTCCATGCCTTCCTTGCCGGCGCCTGACACCGACTGGTAGGTGGCAACGACGACGCGCTTGATGGTGGCGAAATCATGCAGAGGCTTCAGCGCCACGACCAGCTGCGCCGTCGAGCAGTTCGGGTTGGCGATGATGTTCTTGCGCGTGAACAGCGAGATCGCGTCCGGGTTCACTTCCGGCACGATCAGCGGCACGTCCTGGTCATAGCGGAAGGCCGACGAATTATCGATGACGACGCAGCCCTGCTTGCCGATCTTGGGCGACCATTCCTTGGAGACGTTGCCACCGGCCGACATGATGCAGATATCGGTGTCGGAAAAATCATACTGGTCGAGCGTCTTGACCTTCAGCGTGCGGTCGCCGAACGACACTTCCGTGCCCTGGCTGCGCCGCGAGGCGAGCGCCACGACTTCGCTTACCGGAAAGCCGCGCTCTTCCAGTATGTTGAGCATTTCCCGGCCCACATTGCCCGTGGCGCCGACGACTGCAACCTTGAAACTCATCGAAAAATCTCCTGTCCCTCTCCGCTTGGTTTTTGGAGAAAACCCGCTGGCCGATGCGGGTTCCGTCCCCCGGGCCGGACCCGGGAGAGGGTGGTTAGGCCAAGGGAATCACACCGTTTTGGTGGTGGTTTTTTTGGCCGTAGTTTTGCTGGAACGAGGGGACGCGCCAAAACGCCCGGCCCAATGATGTGCATTGAGGCTGGGGGCGTCGAATGCAAGAAGAGCCATCAAAAGGCCGCGCATCGAAAACGATCCCGTTCGAAGCGGGCTTTTACGCGGTTTGCGGCAGGAGTCAATTGGCGACGCACCGCCTGGCTTTCAAGGCGCGCCCTGTACAAGAGCGGCGCCAGGAAGTACGAACGGCCAAGATTGTTTGGCTGGCGTGACGCCGGCCCCGGCTCGTGCTCCATGATGAGCGCAGAACCCTGAATTCCGAAAGAGCGAGATGTCCAACTTCGAAGCTATTGTCCCAGCGCTTGCACAGGCGCTGGAAAAACGCGGTTATTCCGAACTGACGCCCGTGCAGAAGGCGGTTCTGGAGCTCGGCCAAGCCGATGCGCTGGTGTCGGCGCAGACCGGCTCCGGCAAGACCGTCGCTTTCGGCCTGGCGCTGGCGCCGACCCTTCTGGGCGACGCCGAGCGCTTTGGCCATGCAGCAGCCCCGCTGGCACTGGCCGTCGCGCCGACGCGCGAACTGGCGCTGCAGGTGACGCGAGAGCTAGAGTGGCTCTATGAACTGACCGGCGCGACGGTGGCGTCCTGCGTCGGCGGCATGGACATGCGCACCGAGCGGCGCGTGCTGGACCGCGGCGCCCATATCGTCGTCGGCACCCCCGGCCGCCTGCGCGACCACATCACCCGCAACTCGCTCGACATGTCGGCGCTGAAGGCGGTGGTGCTGGACGAGGCCGACGAGATGCTCGATCTCGGTTTTCGCGAGGATCTCGAATTCATCCTCGACGCCGCCCCAGCCGACCGCCGCACGCTGATGTTTTCGGCCACCGTGCCGCGTTCGATCGCAACGCTGGCCCAAGGCTATCAGCGCGATGCCGTGCGCATCTCGGCGGCCGGCGAGGAAAAGCAGCATCTCGACATCGAGTACCGGGCGCTGAGCGTCGCCCAGGCTGACCGCGAGAACGCCATCATCAACGTGCTACGGTTCTACGAGGCCAAGAACGCGCTGGTGTTCTGCAACACCCGCGCCGCCGTCAACCACCTGACTGCACGCTTCAACAACCGCAATTTTTCCGTTGTCGCGCTGTCGGGCGAGCTCAGCCAGAACGAGCGCAGCCACGCGCTGCAAGCGATGCGCGATGGCCGCGCCAAAGTCTGCATCGCCACGGATGTCGCGGCGCGCGGCATCGACCTGCCCAACCTCGAACTGGTCATCCACGCCGACCTGCCGACCAACCCGGAAACGCTGCTGCACCGCAGCGGCCGCACCGGGCGTGCCGGGCGCAAGGGCGTCAGCGCGCTGATCGTGCCGGGCAGCGCCCGCAAGCGCACCGAGCGGCTCCTACAGAACGCCGGGCTGAAGGCGACATGGGCAAGCCCACCCTCGGCCGACGACGTGATGCGGCGTGACGACGAGCGCATCCTTGCCGACCCGGTTTTCGACGAGCCGGTGAAGGAGGATGAGCGCGAGTTCATCGACGCGCTGCTCGCCAAACATGGCGCCGAACAGGTGGCGGCCGCCTTCGTGCGCCAGTGCCGCGCCAGCCGCTCGGCGCCCGAGGATCTCCTGGATATCGCGCCCTTCACGCCCTCGCGGGAAAGACCGGGGGGCGAAAAGTTCGCACATCGCGACGAGGCGCCCAGCCGCCGCGACGATTTCGGTGACAGTGTCTGGTTCTCGCTGTCGATCGGGCGGCGGCAGAATGCCGAGCCGCGCTGGCTGATCCCGATGCTGTGCCGCACCGGCAGCATCTCCAAGCGCGAGATCGGCGCCATCAAGATGCAGCCGGAAGAAACCTTCGTGCAGATCGCGGCGGATTGGGCTGACCGTTTTCTGGCCGCGATCGGTCCCGACCGCAAATTGCAGGGCAACATCCTGGTAAAGCGGCTGGAGGGCACGCCGGACCTGTCGCGCGCCGGCTACCAGCCGCCGAGCCCGGACAAGAAACCGCACCGCGGCAAGGGGCCGTTCGACCCCAACGCGCCGAAGCGCAAATTCGAAAAGCGTGCGCCGGCCGCAGCCGACCAGCGCCCGGCAGCCGCGCATGAGGCAAAGCCATGGGCGAAAAAGCCGGGCAAGCCGAAATTCGACAATGCCGGCCCGCCGAAGCACAAGAAGCCGAAGCGGCCGTCCTAAAGCAATTCCAGGAAAAGTGTGTAGCGGTTTTCCGTTCGGAATTGCGTCAGACAAAGAGTTAGAGCAGTTCATCGTTTCCGTGAAATGATGAACTGCTCGTGAAATCTAAAAACGGCGAGATGCGCTCTCCCGCAGACCGGCCTTGATGGCGGCCCAGCTGGCCGATGCCGGCGTCGGCCGATGCTGCCTGGCGATGCGCTCCGCCAGCGAGGATCGCCAGGCGTGATCGTCGGCCATCTTGCGGATGGCGGCATACCAGCCGGCCTGATCGTTGGAATCGATCGCCGGCATCAGCCCGCCGGTCGCCTCGATCAACGACGGCGTCGTCGAGACGATGACCGGAACGCCGAAATCGAGGCATTCCGAGGCGCCGTAGCCCCAGCCTTCTATATGCGAGGGAAAAACGCCGAATGTGGCGCTGCGATAATATTGGATGAGCTGCTCGTCGCTGACCAGCCCGGTGAACGTCACCGACTGCGGCAGCTCGGGATGCGCCTTGAGATAGGCGCGCAGCGGCTCGATCATCCAGCCCCAGCGCCCGGCGCAGACAAGCCGCGGCAGCTTGACGCCGTCTTCCAGCGCCTGCTGCCAGATCCGCGCCAAGAGGATGTGGTTCTTGCGCACTTCGATGGTCGAGCAGTAGAGCACGAACGGCTCGCCGCCTTCGATGCGCGAGGTCGTGCCGGCGCGCGATGCGTTTGCATGCAGGATGGAGGGCATAGGGAACCGGTACACCACCGGCGCGGCGATGCCGGCCTCGCGCATATGCTCGGTCAGTGTCGCACCAACCTCGTCGGACGCACAAAATGCCGGCGCGCCCTGGCGCACGAGGTGTTCGAGATAGGAGCCGAAGCGGCGCTCGCCGGTGCCCGCGCCAAGCATGTCGGGGCGCAATGCCGGAATGATATCGTGGCAGAGGAAGGCAAGCTTGCCGGCCTCGCCCGAGACGGCGGACCGGTCCTCCTGGGTCAGGATATGATGGCTGATCAGCGCGAGGCCCTGTTCAGCCCCGGCCGGCTGGCTTGCGGCATCCAGGGGTAAGCCCAACCCGATCTTCATCCGCTGGCAGAGGCGATAGAAGCGGATCAGCAGCCGCGTCGCCTGGTAGGCGACCCCCTTGCGGCCGTTGGTCACCGTCTTGGCCAAGTGGCGGTCCGTCTCGCGCTTGGCCCAGGGCTGCTGCCGCACCGCCTCGAAGGCCTGCGACAGCGCCACCCTTAGCCCCGGCCATCGTTTCACACGATGGGGCGAAATCTCGCCCGCCGCGACATGGTCCTGTTCATAAGGTGCAAGTGGACGGAACCGGCCTTCCCCGGACCTGAACACCACCACCTCGACGCAAGGATCGGGATCCGCCAAAGCGGCGTTGACGAGAAAGCTTTCCACGCGCGGAATGCCCGCCAGGCCCTTGCCGGGAGGCCACAACATCAGGCCGGTGGCGTCGATGGCCAATATCGGGGAGGACGTTGCGATGTTCCCGTCCTCGATCACAGCGCCGGCATCGGAACGTTCGACTGTCATTGTCTGCTTGGCGAAACGGTTGCACTCGATGTCTTATGCTTTATTTGCCGCGATGGCGGTAGCCGGGGAACACGGCTTGCCCCCAAGCTCGGCCCTGTGCCACATCTTGGCAGGGACGCGGTGACAAGGGGTGGGTTATGCGCGGCGAAGTGCTTCACTATGACGAGAACCAGGGCTTCGGCTTCATCACCGGAGCCGACGGCAACCGCTACACCTTCACCCGCGAGAACCTGCGCCGCCAGGCAGCAATGCCCAACGGCACGGCGGTCGAGTTCCAGCCAGGCGGCGGCCAGGCGCGCGACGTCTTTCCGGTGGCCGCCCAGACCGCAAGCCCGGCCGCCGGCACAAGCGCCGCGCCGGTTCAAGCCAACCCTGCACCTGCGCCCGCCGTACCGCAGACGCAGAATTTCGGCCGGACGGCCGACACGGCCGAGCCCACCGATCTCTGGGGCTATTTCTGGCGTAGCGTGACCCAGAACTACTTCAATTTTGCCGGCCGCGCCCGGCGCAAGGAATATTGGAGCTATTGCCTGTTCTGGACGGTTTGCCTGCTGATCATCGGCGGCATCGGCATCTTCACCGACATCGAAATGGGCAATTTCGACACCGGCATATCAGCGGCGGTCACCGTTGGCCTGTGCGGCACCTTCCTGCTGGCCACCTTCCTGCCCAGCCTCGGCATGATCGTGCGCCGCCTGCACGACATCGGGCTGACCGGCTGGCTCTGCCTGGTGATCCTGATCCCCACCATCGGCAGTCTGATCATCCTGGTCTTTGCGTTCATCCCGACGCAGGCCCGCGAAAACCAGTGGGGACCGGTGCCGGCGGGCGTCCGAATATAACGACTGTAGCGGCATACCCGTCCGAAACCGCGTAAAAACAAGGAGTTGGCACCATCCAGGCGTAGCAGCAAGATTCCCCTTGCAATTCAATCTGTGCACAGATAGTCTGTGCACAGATTGAATGGTCGATCGGACAGGAGCCAAGACAATGTGGACCAATGAATACACCGCGATTTCGTCCCTTCCCGCGCAAGCCATCTGGAACGCGCTCAAGGCGCTGCATGAAGGCCGCCTCACCTATGAAGGGTCCGACACTTTCGTGCTGCACGGGCCGTTCGCCAAGGGCACCCGCGTCTCGGTGACCCCGGTTGGCCAGGACACGTTCGAATCTGTCATCGTCGATCTCGTCGATAACGTCACCTATGCCGACGAGACCTCGTTTGGTGACACCAGGCTCTTGTTCCGGCATACGCTGGTGCCGGTTGAAGGCGGCACGCAGGTGACCCACAGGCTCGAAATTTCCGGCCCCTCGGCCGCCGAGGTCGGCCCCGAACTCGGCCCGCAGATCAGCGGCGATTTCGACGTGTCGATGGCCAAACTGTTCGAGCAGGCGGAGGCATTGGCGAAAAATGGCTGATGGGCAGGATTTGAACACGCGCTTCAGCGGACCTTCAGAGAGCCCCGGCTTGTTGCTCTGGCGAACCACCATGCGCTGGCAGCGCGTCATGACCGCGGCGCTCGCTCCCCTCGACCTGACGCATGTCCAGTTCGTGCTGCTGGCCTCGGCGATGTGGCTCGGCCGCAATGGCGAGCCACCCAACCAGGTGCAACTCGCCGCCCAGGCCGGCACCGAGGTGAAGATGACGTCGGATGTCGTTGCCCGGCTCGAGGCAAAAGGATTGATCGTGCGGGAGGCAGACCCCAGGGATTCCCGTGCCAAGGTGATCCGCATCACCCCGACAGGGGCCGCGGCGGCGCAGCGTGCCATCGTTGCCGTCGAGACCGCCGATGCTGCCTTTTTCGAGCCGGTGGACGAGGCGCAGCTCGTCGGCCTGCTGCGGCAGCTTGCCGGCGATGTCCGCTAAGCCAAGTCCCCTGCGACTTAAGCCAGGAATTTGGCGATGATCGCGTCACCCATCTCAACCGTCCCGACCTCGGTCATGCCCTCGGACAAAATATCCTTGGTGCGAAGGCCCTGGTCGAGCACGGCGGCGATCGCGCTTTCGACGCGGTCGGCTTCCTCGACCATGCCGAAGGAATAGCGCAGACACATGGCGAAGGAGGCGATCATGGCGATCGGGTTGGCGATGCCCTTGCCGGCAATGTCGGGCGCCGAGCCGTGTACCGGCTCGTAGAGCGCCTTGCGCTTCTTGGTCTTCACATCGGGCGCGCCGAGCGAGGCCGATGGCAGCATGCCGATCGAGCCGGTCAGCATGGCGGCGATGTCGGACAGCATGTCGCCGAACAGATTGTCGGTGACGATGACATCGAACTGCTTTGGCCAGCGCACCAGCTGCATGCCGCCGGCGTCAGCCAGCATGTGGTCGAGCTTGACGTCTGAGTAGCGCGCCTTGTGGGTCTGGGTGACGACCTCGTTCCACAGCACGCCCGACTTCATAACGTTGCGCTTTTCCATCGAGGTGACGTGGTTCTTGCGGGTGCGCGCCAGCTCGAAGGCGACGCCCGAGATGCGCTCGATCTCGAACGTGTCGTAGACCTGCGTGTCGATGCCGCGCTTTTGGCCGTTGCCGAGATCGATGATCTGCTTGGGTTCGCCGAAATAGACGCCGCCGGTCAGTTCACGCACGATGAGGATATCGAGGCCTTCGACAACTTCCTGCTTGAGCGAGGAGGAAGCAGCCAGCGCCGGATAGCAGATGGCCGGGCGCAGATTGGCGAACAGTTCCATGTCCTTGCGCAGCCGCAGCAGGCCGGCCTCGGGGCGCACCTCGTAGGGCACCGCATCCCATTTCGGGCCGCCGACGGCACCAAACAGCACCGCGTCGGCCGCCATCGCCTTTGCCATGTCGGCATCGGAAATCGCCGCGCCATGCGCATCGTAGGCACAGCCGCCAACCAGGCCCTCATCGGTGACGAAGCCGCTGGCGAACTTGTCGTTCATGGCCGCGATCAGTTTCTTGACCTCGGCCATGGCCTCGGGGCCGATGCCGTCGCCGGGGAGCAGGAAAAGATGCTTCGTTGCCATGGAGAAAACCGTCCCAGAAAAGATTTGAACCGGCGCTTTGCTAAACGCCAAGCGCTTGCGGCGCAAGCCTGGCGTTGAGAAGCACCCTTCACCGATGCGAGAGAATGTTGACCAGCCGACCGAAGGGATCGCGCACATAGAACCGCCGCACGCCCCAGGGCTCGTCGGCCGGTCCGTATTCGATGGCGAAGCCGGCGGCCTTCATGCCTTGGAGTGCAGCCTCGACATCATCGACCTCGATCGACAGATCCGGCACCGGCGTGCCCGAGCCGCCCTGCTCGGCAAAGCTGATCTGCACATCCATTTTTTCTTGCGAGCCATAGGTGGCGATCCAGCCGTGATCCATCAGCAGGACGAGGCCGAGCACGTCCTGATAGAATCGCTTGGCCGCCGCGATATCCGATGTCGCGATATTGGCGATGATGCGCCGGACCTTCATGCTGTCCGCCGCAGCGCCGTGACCTCGATCTCGATCTTCATTTCAGGCTTGTTGAGCTGGCAGACGATCATAGTCGCCGCCGGCCTGATGTCGCCGAAGGTCTCGCCCAGGATCGGGAAGACCACGTCCACGAAGGCCTGGTCGGTGATGTAGTAATGCGCCCGCACCACATCTGCCATGTCGAAGCCGCCATCGTGAAGCGCCTTGCCGATCGTCGCCAGGCAGTTGCGCGTCTGCGCCTCGACGGTCTCCGGCATCGTCATCGTCGCATAGTCGTAGCCGGTCGTCCCCGACACGAAGCACCAGTCGCCCTGCACCACGGCCCGCGAATAGCCGGCTGTCTTTTCGAACGGCGAACCGGTGGAGATGAGTTTTCGCATGGATGCCCCTCTGCAGGATGTTCGATCGCTTTGGATGGTCAGGCTCGCAGTTGCGCCAGGACGCCTGCGATGTCGCCCATGCCCCAATGCTCGACGATCAGACCTTCTTGCACCCGAAAAATGTCGCAGGAGGTGAAGCGCAGTGTCCGGCCGGTCGGTGCTACACCGAAATAGGTGCCCTTGTGTGTGCCGCTATAGACGAAGCTCGCGGCCACATGGTCCTTGTCCGCGACCACGACTTCCGTGGCAACCTTGAGGTCCGGCATTGCCACCAGCCGCGCCTTGAAGAAGGCCACGGTTCCCTGTTTCGGCGTGATGTTCGCGGGTGGCGGTGCCGCGGCGCTTTTTTGATGATTCACATAGGTGTCGGCGAACAATCCGGAGAAGCCATCGATATCGCCTGCGCTCAATGTCGCCGCAAACCGTTCCGCCAGTGATTGAGGCGAGGTCGCCGCCCGAGCCAGCGTCGGTGCGAGCAGGCCGCCGCCGAGAAGCAGCCCGGCCGTCGTTACTTGTCGCCGATTCTGCATCGTAACCTCCGTCCGGAAATGGCAGCAGGAAGACGTCCCTTGGCGAGGCCCGTTAGTTCGCCGCGCCCTGAGCCTTGTCCAGCGCTGCCTTGATATCGGCCGGCCATGTCGCCAGCGCCGGCCAGCCTTTCGGCTGGCCATCGTCGCCGCGGCGGGCAAAGTAGAGCTTTTGCTTGGCCGGGTCGACCGCCATGAAGCCGTCATTGCCGCCGCAATCATGCGGCACGCAGCCTGTGGCATAGAAGGCGCCTGAAGCGGTCTTTTCCGTACCGCCGCCGACCAGCAGGCTGGTCGCCATGTCGGTCATGTCCTTGCCCAGCAGCGTCTCGGCTTCCTTGTAGACGGCCTCATTGTGGAAGGCATCGATGATGTTCTGGTATTTTTCCGGATTTATGTCTTTCCAGTCGGTGCCGGGTTCCGGCATGTAGGTCAGATTGCCCGAAATCGTCAGCCCGTCCGTCGGCGACCATTGCAAAGCCGGCTTCTCTTCCCCCGGCAGGAGATAGGGCACGAAATAGATGGCGCTGTCGGACACCGCCGTGGGCGGCGCGCCGCATTCATCCTGCTCGACCTTGGTGCTCTGGATGGTGCCGCCTTCCGGCTTCCAGATGATCACTGTCGCCGGCCCGCATTGGTTGCCGCCATCGCCGACATCGAACAGCGCCACCTTGACGCCGCCGACCTCGACAATCTTGTCGAAGAAGACGTCATAATTGCTCGCCAGTTGCTGGCCGTCATAGGCCAGCACCTTCTCACCGTCCTGCTGCGGCTGGGTGATGGTCAGCTGGCCGCCCTCGAATGGCACGGGCGCCTGCTTGTCGTCGGCGGCGGCATCGGCGGCGTTCGCTGCCGGGTCAGCTGCCGGCTGATCCGTCGCCGGCGCCGGCTGCGCGGCGGGTGTCTGGGTCTGCGCGAACGCGGCGGGCGCCAGCAACAGAGCGAGCCCGCAGACGCCGGCTAGAAGCGAACGTGTCATGGCTGTCCCCCCAATTCAGTCGCCGTGAACCCGGCCTGAAAGCGGCCGGGGTTACCGTCAGGTGCTGCCGTTCAGGCCCAGGGGCGCTGTTCGGCGTTGCGCTTCTCGAACGAGGCGATGGCGCCGGCCTTCTCCATGGTCAGGCCGATATCGTCGAGCCCGTTGAGCATGCAGTGCCGCCTGAATTCGTCGAGGTCGAATTTGACCACGCCGCCATCGGGACCACGGATTTCCTTGGCTTCGAGATCGACCGACAAAGTGGCGTTGGAGCCGCGCGAGGCGTCATCCATCAGCTTTTCCAGATCCTCGGGGCTGACGGTGATCGGCAGCACGCCGTTCTTGAAGCAGTTGTTGTAGAAGATGTCGGCAAACGAGGTCGAGATGACGCAGCGTATGCCGAAATCGAGCAGCGCCCACGGCGCATGCTCGCGGCTCGAGCCGCAGCCGAAATTGTCGCCGGCAACCAGGATCTGCGCCTTGCGGTAGGCCGGCTTGTTGAGCACGAAATCCGGGTTTTCCGAACCATCGTCCTTGTAGCGCATTTCGGCGAACAGGCCGGTGCCAAGCCCGGTGCGCTTGATCGTCTTGAGATAATCCTTCGGGATGATCATGTCGGTGTCGACATTGACGATCGGCATGGGAGCGGCGACGCCGGTGAGCTTGGTGAATTTTTCCATGGCTTAGGCCCGTGTTTTCGTTGCGGGGGATTTGCTGAGGCACGGTTTACACAAAGCCGGGGGCAAATAAAAGGCAACTGTTTGTGCGCGCTGGCACAAGAGGTAATGCATGTCGCCCAAAAGTGGCCCCGGTTTTGGGAGAACGACATGCATAGAAATAATAGCCAGCAACGGCTTCGAATTCGCCACCCATTGGTGCAGTCTGGCTGCCATGGCTGAAAACTCCCATGTCCTCTACAACAGCGAACCCGCGCTCGACATCGCCGAATTCCGCCGCGTTCTGGTGGAATCCGGCCTCGGCGAGACACGGCCTGTCGATGACCCAGCCAGGCTGCAGGCGATGCTGTTAGGCGCCAATCTGGTCCTGACGGCGCGCCTCGACATCGAAGGCAAGCCCCTGATCGGCCTCCTTCGCGCCGTCACCGACTTCTCCTGGGTGTGTTATGTTTCGGAGCTCGCCGTTTCCCAATCGGCGCAGGGACTTGGCATTGGCAAGGGCCTGCTGAATGAGGCGCGGCGGCAACTCGGACCCTCCGTCGCCATCAGCCTTCTCTCCGTGTCTGACTCCGTTGGCTTTTACGAGCGCATCGGCATGAAGCGCATGCCCGATGCCTTTTGGTTCGACCGCAAGGGCTGATTTTCTCGCCTGTGACTGTATCCAGCCGGCAAATGGCGCGCGCTCTTGCCGCTTGACATGCAACCAAATGGTTGCATATTAAAGCCATGAGCATGGATGCAGTTTTTCGCGCCCTGGCCGACCCGACACGACGGCAGTTGCTGGACAGCCTCCATGCCAGGAACGGGCAGACGCTGAACGCTCTATGCGAGGAGATGGCCATGACGCGCCAGGCGGTGACCAAGCATCTGGCGATCCTGGAGGAAGCAAACCTCCTCACCACGCTCCGCCGGGGCCGTGAGAAGGAGCACTACCTCAACCCAGTTCCCATCAACGAGATCGCTGAACGCTGGATCGGCAAATTCGAGCGAGGGCGGCTGACAGCCCTCAGCGATCTGAAGAAACGCCTCGAAAGGGAAGACTGATGACCAACAGCTTCGTTTACGTGACCTACATCCGCACCACGCCCGAGAAGCTCTGGGAGGCGCTGACCGACCCGGAGTTCAACCGGCAATTCTTCCTCTGCTCCTATCAGGAGAGCGATTGGAAAGTGGGCTCCAGCTGGAAACTGATATTCCCCGACGGCCGCGTCGCCGACAGCGGCGAGATCCTCGAGATTGATCCGCCGCGACGCCTGGTCATCAAATGGCGCAACGAATGGATGCCCGAGGTGAGGGAAGACGGCTACACGCGCTGCACCTTCACCATCGAACAGGATGGCGAGTTGATGAAGCTTGCCGTCACCCATGAAGCAGACGGGCCACACAGCCTGATCGGTAACGTCGCCAAGGGATGGCCGCTGGTGCTGGCCAGCCTGAAGAGCCTGCTTGAGACCGGCAAGGGTTTTGAGCGCCCGCCATCGAAGGGATGAAAGGCTCGTTCCGATACCGAAACAAATATCGCTGGAAGCGCCCATGATGATGCACAGCCCTTTCGCGCAGAGCATGACCAACGGCGAAACCGTCATGGCATCGGCCGACATCGAAGCACCTCCGGAGCACATTTTCAGGGCACTGGTCGGCAAGGAAGTCGAGCAATGGTGGGGGTCCGCCCATACCGACCGGGTGCTCGATTGGTCAGCCGACCTTCGCGTCGGCGGCCACTGGACGGTTGTCGTCCGCACGGCTGACGGCAGGGATCTGCCGGCCGGCGGCGAATTCCTCGAGATCGAAGCGCCGCGCCGCATCGTGCAGACGCGGGCCTATGCATGGGATCACCCCACGCTTGGCAGGCGGCAGACGACGGTTGCCTGGCTCCTGGAACCCATTGCCAAGGGCACGCGCCTCACCATCTGCCATGGCGGTTTTGCCGGGCTGCGTGCAGCGGCCACTGAGCATGCCGAGGGTTGGGGCCGGGTGCTGGCCTGGCTCCAGGCGTATGTCGAGGCTGGAAGACTGTCGGCGGCCTGAGCATCGGGTCCGTTGGCAGCGATCTTCACGCACCTTCGCCTTGACCCGCACCGCATCTGGTCCACATCCCAGGTATGGAAGAGCGGGGATATTTCATAGGCACGGCCGGCTGGGGAATTCCAACCCGATACAAGCAAGATTTCCCGCAGCCCGGCTCGCATCTCGAACGTTATTCCCAGCGCTTCCCGATCGTCGAGATCGACACATCCTTCTACAAGCCGCATCGCCGCGAGACCTATGAACGCTGGGCAAGTTCCGTGCCGGAGCACTTCCGCTTCGCCGTCAAGACGCCGAAGGCAATGACCCACGAGCATCGTCTGTCGGATTGCGATGGGCTTGCCGATACGTTTCTGCAGCAGGTCGAAGGTCTCGGTGAAAAACTGAGCGTGCTTCTGGTGCAGCTGCCGCCGAGCTTGCCGTTCGAAGCGGATGTTGCCGGCAATTTCTTCGACATGTTGAGCAAGCGAACAAAGGCCAGGCTCGTTTGCGAACCGCGCCACCCCGGCTGGTTCGAAGCAGAAGCGGAGGCGCTTCTGGCTGGCCGCCAGATCGCGCGTGTGGCAGCCGACCCGGCTCCGGTTCCTCTCGCGGCGACGCCGGGCGGCTGGCCCGGCCTCGCCTATTTCCGCTGGCACGGCACGCCGCGCGTCTATTACTCGGACTACGACGCCGAAAGCCTCGACCGAATCAGCCGGCAGGTGCAAGCAGCGGCCGCTTCGGGCGCCGAAGTCTGGGGGATTTTCGACAACACGGCATCAGGCCATGCACTTGGCAACGCACTCAAGGTTGATGCGATGGTTGCCTAGGCCTTCCTTCCCCCTTGTGAGCGAGAAGGAAGAAGCACTCTTCAAATCACATTCAATTCGCGAAACGCCCGTCCCTCGGCCACGCGCTCATAGCCAAACGCTGAGCAATCGATCGTCCGATACCCGCCATGCACCAAGAACTCGGCCAGCGCCTTGCCAACCGCCGGCGCCTGCTGCAGGCCGTGGCCCGAAAATCCGTTGGCGAACAGGAAATTCCCAACCTCGGGATGCGGCCCGATCACCGCGTTCTGATCCAGCGTGTTGTAATCATAGTGCCCAGCCCAGGCGCGGGTCGCCTTGATCGCCTCGAAGGCCGGGATGCGGGTTGCCAGCACCGGCCAGACCACCTCTTCGAACAACGGCCAGTCGACTTCGAAATCCTTGGGGTCGGCTGGGCCGTCGCCCTCTTCCGGCTCGGCGCCACCGGTGAGGTAGACCGAGCCTTCCGGCCTGACATAGATGCCGGAGGGATCGACCAGCAGCGGCATGTCGGCGTATTTCTCGCGCGCCTCGAAGACGAAGACGTTGCGCTTGCGCGGCTCGACCGGCAGCGCCAGTCCGGCGAAAGCCGCGACCTTGCCGGCGTTTGGCCCGGCGGCGTTGACGACGATGCCGGCCTCCAGCGTCTGGCCATTGTCGAGGGAGACGCCCGTGACGCGGTTGCCGTCGCGCGCAATGCCGGTGACCGAAGCGGCGATGAAATCGATCTTCTTGTCGCGCAGTGCCTTGCGGAACAGCGTCAGCATCGCATGCGCGTCGAACCAGCCTTCGCCGCTCCGGCCATAGGCGCCGGCGGAAATGCCTTCGGTCGACAGCCAGGCAAAGCGCCGCGTCAGCTGCTCGGCGTCCTCCAGCACGATGTCGGCGCCCTCGGCGATCTGCGCGTCATGATTGGCCTTGAGGATCGGCAGCCCGGCTTCTCCGGCGAGGATGAGATAGCCACCCTCGCGGAAACCGATATCGGCGTCCGTGCCGAATTCTTCCTTCAGCCGCCGGAAAAGTTTTAGCGTGAACTGCGACAGGCGGATGTTTTCGGGAATCGAAAATTGCTGGCGGATCGAGGCCATGGACAGCGTCGTTGCCGCATGCGCGAATTGCGGGTCGCGCTCGATCAGCGCGATCGAGCCGGAAAACCCTTCCTCGCGGAGATAGTAGGCAATGGAGGACCCGACGATGGCCCCGCCGATGATGACGATGTCGTAGCGCATTTCTTCTCCGATCCGGGCGGCGGCCTGTCTATGCCGCCGGCAGAATGATCTCGAAGCGCGTGCCGCGCTCGCTGTCAACCAGCCGGATCATACCATCATGCGCTTTCAGGAGGGCCAGAACGATGCCGAGACCCATGCCGGTGCCGCCGGTAGAGCGCCGGGTGGTGAAGAACGGCTCGAAGATGCGCGCCCGGTTGCTCGGCGAAATGCCGTCGCCGTCATCGCCGACCAGCAGCGTCGCCTTGCCGCCGGCGCTCGCGGCGGTGATCGAAACCTGCGTCGCCCCGTGCCGGGCAGAATTGTCGATGAGATTGGCAAGCACGATTGCAGCGTTTTCGGCCGAGATGCGCAAGGACAGATCACCGCCGGCCTCGACGCGAACCGTCAGCCTGGTGTCGACGGGCAGCAGCGCAAGTGCGGCACCGACCGAGGTGCTTTCGCCGCTCGGCGCAAGATTTTCGGCCTTTGCCAGATCGAGCAGGCGCCGGACCAGCAGGTTGAGCCGCCCGGCATCGGTGACGATGTTGTTGGAAAAACGCCGCCGCTCGTCATCGTCCATCGTCGAACCGGCATCACGCAGCAATTCGGCCGCGCCCTGGATCGCCGTCAGCGGCGATTTGAGCTCGTGCGAGACATGGGTGGCAAAGGTCTGGATCGAGTCCGAGCGCGCCTGCAGCTTTTCGGCCATGTCGAGGAAGGCGGCGGACAGCTCGGCCATTTCGTAGGTGCCGTGATGGTCGAGCGGCCGGATGGCATCGCGCTCGCCGGCGGCAATGCGCTGCGTGCGGTCGATCAGCGCATAGATCGGCCGGCTGACGGTGCGCAGGAAGACGAGGCCGATGAGCAGCGTGCCGCCAAGGATGGCGATCGCCGCCAGGGTCACCTTGCCGCGCTCGCCATAGAGATGCTTGACGATGTTGTTGGGCGTCCGCGAGACATAGACCACGCCGGCGACGTGACCATCGACAGCCACCGGCAAGGCGACGAAAACGCGCACCTTGGTGCCGCGGCTGACCGAATAGAGCGGTGGTGTCGGCTGGTCGGGAATGCGCAGACGGAGCGCGCTGGCATAGCGGCCGGCAAGTGCCTCGCGCACCTCATCGACCTCGGCAAGCGACTGCCCGACTTCACCTCGCCCGGCGATGACGACGCCCCTGGGGTCGAGCAGCCGAAAACCGGCCAGCGTGGTTTTCTGCGTGGCGTCGAGAATGCCGGACAGGCGCGTGCCGACCGCGGCGAAGGCAGGATCGGCGATGGCAGGCATGGCGGCCGGCCGGGTCGGAAGTACATAATCGGAGGCGAGATCGAGACGCGGCTCGATCGGCCGGTAGGGGCCATCAGGATTAACGCTTCGGCTGGCACTTCCATTGGCCTGCGGCATCGGCGCGCCAAGCTTGTCCGGGGCAATGCCGGCGTCACGCACATCCTGCGCATAGATCGCCGCGATGGCCGCACCTTGCGCGATCAGCTCCGCCTCGGTCTGGCGGATCAGCTGGTTCTCGTAGAGACGGAAGAAGAACAGGCCGACCAGTGGCAAGGCCATGACCAGGATCAGGATGGCGACGACGACCGTGGCAAGCCGGGGCCGCCATTTGCGGCCGATCCATTTGCGCGAAGCCCTCAGCCGCATCGGCCGAGCCGGAAGCCGACGCCATGCACGGTCTCGATGGCATCCAGGCAGCCCACCGCCGCCAGCTTGGCGCGGATGTTTCTGATGTGGCTGTCGACGGTGCGGTCGGCGACATGGATTTTTCTCGCATAGGCATTGGCCATCACCGCGTCGCGGTCGAGCACATGCATGGGCCGCGCCAGAAACCCTTTCAGGATCGAGAATTCGATCCCCGTCAGGGCAAGCGGCTTGCCGTCGAAGCTCGCGCCATGGCTGGCCGGCGCCAAGACGAGCTTGCCATGCGTGAACTGCCTGTCGTCGGCCGGTTCGGCCGGCACCGGGCGCGCGCGGCGCAGGATGACATTGACACGGGCGACCAGCTCGCGCGGGGAAAACGGTTTCGTCACATAGTCGTCGCCGCCCATTTCGAGCCCGAGAATGCGGTCGATCTCCTCGTCGCGCGCGGACAGGAACAGCACCGGCACATCGGAGGTGTGCCGAAGCCGCCGGCAGACCTCCAACCCGTCCATCTCCGGCATGCCGATGTCGAGCACAATGAGATCGGGAGCCCGGCGCTCGATCTCCTGCAAGGCGGCGGCGCCGTCGGCTACTCCAATCGTCTTCATGCCCGCCTTTTCCAAGGCAAAGCAGATCACCTCGCGGATATGCGGGTCATCGTCGGCGACGAGGATGTGATGCGGCATCGGTCAGCGGCCCGGCAAGGAAGGTTGCTGAGGCTGAGGAAGCACGAGCGACCCCTTGCTGTCGAGATATCGCAGCAGGCGCCAGTCGCGAAAGCTCCAGGCCCGCCAGTTCAGCTGGACGGCGCGATACCAGTCTTCGTCGCTGGCCCGCAATCCTTCCAGTTCGCGGACAGCGCCGGCGGCAGGCGTCTTGTCCTGATGATCGAAGAAACGATCGAGCGCCGGAAACGCGCCCGGGCCGAGCGAGCGCAGATACCAGGCGTCGAGGGGAATTCCCTGGCCGGTCATTTCAAGGGAATGGTCGACATTGTAATTGGCGATCGTAGCCGCGAAATTGAAGAAACAGCAGGCATAAAGCGTCAGGGATAACGTCAGAAGATTGGCGGAGGAGAGCCATTCGTTGGATTTTCCAAGCGCGATGCGGGCGATGATCAGCGCAAGCCCTGCCGCCACCAGCCCCATCCAGACGAAAGCCGCGATGCGCCAGTAGGTCAGCGCATAGATGCCGATATAGAGGTCGAGCCGCAGGATCGAGGAGACGACCAGCATGATGTTCTGCGCCACCCAGGCATAGACCAGCCGGCGGATGAGCGGATCGCCTGATGTCTCGCTGCCGGGCCTGAGCGCCGCCAGGACAAAACCGGCGGCAAGCAGCGCGGTGACAACCAGCGGATAGGCGCCGCGATGCGCATAGGCGGCGTAGCTCAACCCGTCTGGGAGTGCTGCCCCGCCCCACAGATAGGTGGCGTCGAGCCCGGTCTGCAGCGCAAACAGGATGTTGAAGACGACAAGTGCGCGCAGGATGGCGGCCTTGCCAAACAGGACGTTCTCAACGACGTGCCTTTGCGCACTGGCCACCGGTTGAGCATTGACAAGGGCATGATTTGGCCGAGGGATGCGTTGCTGAAAACGCGGCAAGCGTGGCCGCAGGAAAGCCCAAACGCCGGCGAGCACGAACAGCCAGAAGAAAATCCGCGCCAGCTGGATGAGATCGAGCAGTTTCATCAGGTCGATCAGCGACAGCCAATAGTCGATGACTGGATTGGCGGCGCCGAACAGTGCCAGGAAGACGGCGCCCAGCGTCAGCGGCATCACCCAGACAGCGATCGCCGCCAGCCGCACGCGACGCCCGCCGAACCGCCGCGCCGTCTTGCGCCAGCGGATGAAATCTCTGATGAAGCGAAACGGCGCCGCCAGCCAGAACAGCGCGATCTGGCCGGCAATGCGCGCCATGCTGTGCCGCAGGCGTCCGCTCAGCGAAAGCGCGAACACGACCAGGGCCGCAAGCGCGATCGAGACCGACAAGGCACTGACATTTTCGGCAAGCGGCAGCAGCGCGACCAGCAAAGCGGCGGGTTTGAACCAGACCCTGATGTCGTTGAAGGCTGTGGGATGCACGGCCACCACCGCTGCGGCGATCAGGACGGCGAACAGGAAAACCGTGATGCCGGCGGGCTGGCCGTAGAACAGGAAATCCGCCAGGACGACCAGCAGCACGGCGACACCGAAGCGGCTGCAATAGCTTGGTGCTGCGGTGAAAAACGCTGTCATGGGCTGACCTTCCTGATTGTGTCCGGCCTGATGGCATCTGGCCTGATCGCTTCCGGCCGCCTTGGCGGCGGGCTCTTGCGGACAAAGGGAATGAGGATCGCTTCGGGGTTGGCGCGCGGCGGATCGATCAGCCACCAGCCTTCGCTGCGCAGCCGGTAGGGCAGGGGCCAACGGGGTTCTGCTCGCTTGTGCATGCCGCCTGTTTCGCAGGCGGGCGGGGAGATCGCAGGGCGGAACAGAGGAGGTTTTCCGCAGGCGTGTGCAGTTTTCGTGCAGAGCGGGAGACAGCTTGCCTCCTCCAACCACACGCGGCATAGATCGGTCATGACCGAACCCTACCGCCCGCGCCGCTCGGTGCTCTACGTCCCGGCCTCCAACGACAAGGCGCTGGCCAAGATCGCGCAATTATCCTGCGACGCCGTCATCATCGACCTGGAGGATGCCGTCGCCCCCGCCGACAAGATCGCCGCCCGTGAGAAGCTAGCCGCAATCTTCGCCAATCGCCCTGATACCAACCACTTTGGCCACCGCTGCGAGATGGTGGTGCGCGTCAATGCGCTGGCCAGCGAATGGGGCGCCGACGACCTGCTGGCCGCGGCAAAATTCGAGCCCGACGGCATCCTGTTGTCCAAGGTCGCCACACCGCGCGATATCCTCGAAGTCGGCGACGTGCTCGATGACAATTTTGCCCCCGACAGCGTGAAGCTCTGGGCGATGATCGAGACGCCAAAGGCACTGCTCAACATCGGCGCTATAGCAGAACTGGGCCGCGACCCGGCGTCACGGCTCGATTGTTTCGTTGCCGGAACGAATGATCTGGTCAAGGACACCGGTGTGCTGGCGACGCCTGACCGGCGCTACCTCGTGCCCTGGCTGATGCAAATGGTGCTGGCCGCGCGCGCCGGTGGCCTCGACATGCTCGACGGCGTCTCCAACGATTTTCGCGACCTCGATGCCTTTGCCCGGGAGTGCGCGGAGGGGGCCGCCATGGGCTTCGACGGCAAGACCCTGATCCATCCGGCCCAGATCGAAGCGGCGAACCTAGCTTTCGCGCCGTCCCCGGCAGCGCTGACCGAGGCGCGGCTGATAAAGGACGCCTTTTCACTTGCCGAGAATGCCAACAAAGGCGTGATTTCGCTGAACGGCAAGATGGTCGAGCGGCTGCATTTGGCGCAAGCGGAAAAACTGCTGGCGAAGGCGGCCGCCATCGGCGCATGATATCACCCCATGCTTGCGAGCCATGGGCACTCACGACAGGAACTAACCCGATGAAACTCTACCGCTTTCTGACCGGCCCGGACGATGCCAGCTTCTGCCACAAGGTGACGGCCGCATTGAACAAGGGCTGGCACCTGTTCGGCTCGCCGACCTATGCCTATGACAAGAAAGCCAAAACCATGCGCTGCGGCCAGGCCGTGGTGAAGGATATTGACGGCCAGGAATACGGGCCGGACACCAAGCTCAGCGACTGGTAGGGATCGGCGCCGAGGCCCTTCCCTCTCTTCGTCATCCTAGGGCGGAGCAAGGAGCGAAGCGACGCGGCGCAGACCCTAGGATCCATGCCGTGACGTTGGTCGTAGTATGCGGCGGATCAGAAATGGCGCTTGTACGCGCACTGACGCGGGCTACCCTTCCGGCTACGTCTACATGACTGCAAGCCAGAAGCGCGGCACGATTTACATCGGCGTCACCAGCGACATTACAGACGCCATCCAACGCGAGAAGTCGCTTAAGCGCTGGCGATGCCAATGGAAGATCGGGCTTATCGAAAAAGCCAATCCAGAATGGTTCGAGCTCTTTCGCGGAACTGGATGGTGAGCGTTTTTGCACCGTTGCAACGCGCCCAGGTCACGGCATGGATCCTAGGGTCTGCGCGCGTCGCTTCGCTCCTTGCTCCGCCCTAGGATGACGAAGGTTCGATCCTATTCAGCAGCCTCTTCGAGCTTCTCCATATCATCGTCCGACAGGCCGAAATGGTGGCCGATCTCGTGGATCAGGACGTGGGTGACGATGTCGCCCAGCGTTTCCTCGTTTTCGGCCCAGTAGTCGAGCATGGCGCGGCGATAGAGCGTGATGCGGTTCGGGCCTTCGCCGGTCTGCGGGTTCCAGCGTTCGGCGATGCCGCGCCCCTCGAACAGGCCGAGCAGGTCGAAGGGCGTTTCCAGCGACAGATCGTCCATGATCTCATCGGTCGGGAATTCGGCGATCTGGATGACGATCTCGCCGGTCAGCTTGCGAAAGTCCTCCGGCAGATGGGCGTAGGCCTCCAAAGCGAGGAACTCCATCTCCTCCATCGAGGGCGCGAGTTCGCCATGCCAGGTGCGGGATTTGTAGATACGGGCCATGCTTTTTCCTTTGAACCCGGCATATAGGCTTTCGCACCGGTCGAGGCAAATGGAGCGTCGATTGCTGGCTCGACGGCTTTGCCACTGCCGGGGAATCGCGTAGGGGTCGGTTCCGGCCATCTCTCAGGAGTTCTCATGCCGGACCTTTCCACCATCGGACTTTTCGCCATTGCCTGCCTCGCGCTGACCGCGACCCCGGGGCCGGACATGCTGTTGATCGCTTCACGCAGCGCCAGCCAGGGGCGTGCCTCGGGTTTTGCGACCTATGCCGGCATCGCCGCCGGCACCTATTGCCACGCGCTGGCCGCCGCCTTCGGCCTGTCGCAACTCTTCCTGGCAGCGCCCATCGCCTACGACATCGTGCGCTATGCCGGCGCGGCCTACCTCGCCTGGCTCGCCTGGAAGGCGTTCCGTTCCGACGGAACGGCATTTGCCCCGATCGCCGGCCTGCCGCGCTATTCGCACGGCCGCATCTTCCGGCAAGGCCTGCTGACCAATCTGCTCAACCCGAAAATGGCGCTGTTCGTGCTGGCGCTGTTCCCGCAATTCGTACGCCCCGAGACCGGTTCCGTCGCCGGCCAGATTCTGCTGCTGGCGACCGTGCTCAATTTGATCGGGCTGGTGGTCAATGGCCTTGTCATCCTGACCGCGAGCCGGATCGGAGCGGCCTTGTCGAAGCGCACGCGGTTCCGTCGGGCGCCACAAATCCTGCTGGGAACCGTATTCGCCGGGCTGGCCGCGCGGTTGGCCTTCGGTGGCCAGCGCTGACCCAGGCGCAGGAATAAATTCCTTATGACTCTGCTTGACTCTTGGGTCACCCTCTGGAATCTATAGGAACATAACAGGAACAATTGTGAGTGGACACTGACCGTCATGGCGATGACAGCCGTGGCGCGGGAGACTGTTTTTGCCCTGCGCCGCCAGATCGCGAAGATCGAGGGAACGCTGCCCGAGCGCCTGCAGGCGCCGACTGGCGCACCGCTTGATGATGACGCCAGCGACCTCACAATCGTCCGGCGCGGCCTTGCCGCGGCCTTGCCGGATGCCTTCTTGCCCGTCGGCGTCGAACGGTTCGATACCGCCCTGAGCGGCGGTCTGCCGAAAGCCGCGCTCAGCGAAATCCATGGCCTGGAGACCCGCGATGCCGGAGCCGTCGCCGGCTTTGCCTTGTCGCTCACCAGCCTGATCCTCAAGCAGGCGCAAGGGCTGCCCATATTATGGATCGGCACATCAGAAATATTCCGCGAGGCCGGCTTTCCCTATGCCAGGGGGTTGCATGCGTCGTTCGGCATCGAGCCGGAGCAATTGCTGTTTTCCGAGGCACCAAAGCTCGTCGATGCGCTGTGGATCGCCGAGGAGGCCGCCAGGATGACGGCACTCGCCGCCGTCATCCTCGAAATCCGCGGCAATCCGCAGCGGCTGGACCTGACCGCCACGCGCCGGCTGCATGCCAGGGCGGCAAGCGCCGGCCGGCCAGTGTTCCTGCTGCGGCAGGCGGCCGAGCCCGAACCGACGGCAGCACCCGTGCGCCTCATCGTCTCGTCGGCGCCGGCCGTGTCGCGCGCCACTGTCGCCGGGCCGCTCGCCGGTTCGATCGGCCGCCCAGCCTTCACCATCACCATCGGCAAGAGCCGCACGGCCCTGCCTGGACAATTCACACTGGAGTGGAACCCCGATGAACGCGCATTTGACGAAAGAAGGGGCCAGAAACAACGGACAGAGAATCCTGTCGCTGTGGTTTCCGTATCTGGCGGCCGAAAGGATCCTGCGGCAGCGTCTGGGGCGATCGTGGCGTTCCCGGCCGTCGTCGGATCATCCGCCATTGGTGATCAGTCACCGCCAGGGCAACGCACAGCGCATCTCGGCCCTCGACGAGCGGGCTGAGGCGCTGCACCTGAAACGCGACATGGGCATTGCCGATGCGCGCGCCATGCACCCGTCGATCGACATTGTCGAGGCCGATCCGGAGGCCGACCGTCGCCTGCTCGAAGGCCTTGCCGACTGGTGCGACCGCTACACGCCGCTGGTGGCGATTGACGCGACAGACGGTCTGTTTCTCGACGTCACCGGCTGCACCCATCTGTTCGGCGGCGAACGCGCCATGCTGGACGACATCCTGTCGCGCTTCTTCCATCAGGGCTTCGATGTCCGCGCCGGCCTTGCCCCGACACCGGGCGCGGCCTGGGCGGCGGCCCGGTTTTGCGGCGACCGCATCGTTGTGTCAGGCGACGAGGAAGCCCTGCTTGCCCCCTTGCCGCTCGCCGCACTGCGTATCGACCCGGCGACCCGCGCCAGCCTGGAAAGTGTCGGCCTGCGCACGGCGGGCGCCGTCATGGCGGCACCACGCGCGCCGCTCGCCCGCCGCTTCGGCGCCACCTTGCTGTTGCGTCTCGACCAGGCGCTTGGCCGTCTCGACGAGGCAGTCTCGCCGCGGCTTCCCGTCGCGCCGCTTTCGGTCGAGCGCCATCTCGCGGAGCCAATCACCTTGACCGAGGAGATCGAGCGGCTGGTCGGCATGCTGGCCGCGACCTTGAAGACCGACCTCGAGCGCCGTGGCGAGGGCGCCCGGACGCTGGCGCTGCTGCTCTTCCGCGTCGACGGCGCCGTCAGCCGCATTGCGCTCGGCACCTCGCGGCCGATGCGCGACCCCCGGCTGATCCAGAAACTGTTCCATGAAAGGCTGGCCGCGCTCGAGCAGGACATTGACGCCGGCTATGGCTTCGATCTGGTGCGGCTCTCGGTGCTGGCGGCGGCGGCTTTCGACATGGCGCAGGCCGATCTGACCGGTGACGTGACCGACGACGGCGCCGACATCGCGCTGTTCGCCGACCGCATCCGCGCCAGGCTCGGCGAGGGCGCGGTGCTGCAGCCGGTCCTCGTTGAAAGCCATCTGCCGGAACGCGCCGTCGCCACCATCCCGTTCTCCGAAGCGCCGCGCCGGACCACGCCGCCGAAGAAGCCGGACAGGATGAAGGTGCCCACGACAATCTTCCCGCCGGAGCGTCCGATCCGGCTGTTTCGCGCGCCCGAGCCCATCGACGTGCCGGCCACCGAGATGCCGGAGGGTCCGCCACTGCATTTTCGCTGGCGCCGCGCGCTCTACCGCGTCACCCGCGCCGAGGGACCGGAACGCCTCGCTGCCGAATGGTGGCGTGAGGCGTCAAGCGATCCGGTCACATCGACCCGCGACTATTTCCGCATCGAGGATGGCGATGGCCGCCGCTACTGGCTCTACCGGCAAGGCCTTTACGGCAACCCGCAAGTGCCGCCGCGCTGGTTCATGCATGGGGTTTTCGCGTGAACGCGCTGACCGTCATTCCCTATGCCGAGTTCGGCATCCAGTCGAATTTCTCCTTCCTGCGCGGCGCCTCCAAGCCGGAGGAACTGGTGGTCGCCGCCAAGCTGCTTGGCTTCTCCGCGATCGGCCTTGCCGACCGCAACACGGTGGCCGGCGTGGTGCGCGCCTGGCAGCAGGCCAAGGTCGAAAAGCTCTCCTATCACCCCGGCTGCCGGCTGGTTTTCGGCGATGGCACGCCGGATATTCTCGCCTATCCCAGGGATCGTAGGGGCTGGGGGCATCTGTGCCGCATGCTGACGCAGGCCAATCTGCGCGACGAGAACGAAAAGGGCGCCACCCTTCTCCAGCGCAGCGACCTGCTCGAATGGGGGGACCTGATGTCGCTCGCGGTCCTGCCCGATCTGACGGCGGACGCACAAGACAGCCTCGCCCTCATTCGCCAGCTCAAGGATCGCTTCGGCAGGGCCCTGCGGCTTGGCGTGTCGCCCGACTATGCGGGCAATGACCGTTTCCGCATCGAGCAGGCAGCGGCTTTTGCCGAGACGGCCGGCATACCGCTGATGGCGACCAACGACGTTCTCTACCACACGGCTGAACGGCGCCCGCTGCAGGACGTGCTGACCGCGATCCGCCTCAACACACCCGTCGCCGAAGTCGGGCTGGAGCTCACCGCCAATGCCGAGCGCCATCTGAAGCCGCCGCTGGAGATGGCCCGCCTGTTCCGCAGGCATCCGCAAGCGCTGGCCGAGAGTTTGCGGTTTGCGCAAGAGCTGACCTTCTCGCTCAGCGACCTCCAGTACAATTACCCCGACGAGCCGACGGAATCGGGTCTCGGCCCGCAGGCCGAACTGGAAAGACTGGCGCGGGAAGGGGCGACCCGGCGGTTCCCGGGCGGTGTCCCGGCCAGCGTCATTAAACGCATCGAGGAAGAGCTCACTCTGATCGAGCGGCTGAACTACGCCCGCTATTTCCTGACCGTCTACGACATCATCAAATTCGCCCGCAGCCAGAATATCCTCTGCCAGGGCCGTGGGTCCGCCGCCAATTCGATCATCTGCTTCTGCATCGGCATCACAGAAGTAGGCCCTGACAAGATCGATACGCTGTTCGAGCGCTTCATTTCCGAGGAGCGGAACGAGCCGCCCGATATCGACGTCGACTTCGAGCATGAGCGCCGCGAAGAGGTGATGCAGTACATCTATACGAAATACAGTTCCAAACGCACCGCGCTTGCCGCCGCCGTCATCAGCTATCGCGGCCGCTCGGCTTTGCGCGAAGTGTCGAAGGCCATGGGCCTGTCGGAGGATGTCCGGGCGTCCCTGTCCGGCTCGATCTGGGGCTGGTCGACCTCGGAACTCGGCGAGAAGGAAGCCCGCGCCGGCGGCCTCGACCGCAGCGATCCCACATCGCGGCATGTGATGGAACGGGCCAACGAGATCATGGGCTTCCCCCGTCATTTGTCGCAACATGTCGGCGGCTTCGTCATCACCCGGGACCGGCTCGACGAGATCGTGCCCATCGTCAAGACGGCGATGGACGAGCGCAAGATGGTCGAATGGGACAAGGACGATCTCGACTCGGTGAAGATCCTCAAGGTGGACATCTTGGCGCTCGGCATGCTGACCTGCCTCCAGCGCGCCTTCACCTTGCTTACCGACCACTATCCAAAGGCACGGGACCCATATGGGCAACCCTATGTGCTGGCCACTCTCCCGGCAGAGGACCAACGCGTCTATGACATGATCTGCCGCGCCGATACGCTCGGCGTCTTCCAGATCGAGTCTCGCGCGCAGATGTCGATGCTGCCGCGGCTCCAGCCACGAGATTTCTATGACCTTGTCATCGAGGTGGCGATCGTTCGGCCGGGCCCGATCCAGGGCGATATGGTCCATCCCTATCTGCGCCGCCGGCAAGGCAAGGAGAAGCCCGAATATCAAAAGTCGGAATTGAAAGAGATCCTCGGCAAAACGCTCGGCGTGCCGCTGTTCCAGGAACAGGCGATGAAGATCGCCATCGTCGCCGGCGGCTTCAAACCGGGCGAGGCCGACGAATTGCGCCGCGCCATGGCCACCTTCAAGCGCACCGGCACGATCGGCAATTACCGCGACCGTATGATCAAGGGCATGGTTGGCAAGGGATACACCGAGGACTTCGCCGTTCGCTGCTTCAAGCAGATCGAGGGGTTTGGCGAGTATGGCTTTCCCGAAAGCCATGCCGCGTCCTTCGCCTTGCTCGTCTATGCCTCCTGCTGGTTCAAGACCTTCTATCCCGACGTGTTCTGCGCCGCGATCCTGAATTCGCAGCCGATGGGATTCTATCAGCCGGCGCAGCTGGTGCGCGACGCGCGCGATCATGGCGTCGACATCCGCGAGATCGACGTGAATTTCTCGGTCTGGGACTGCACCCTGGAAAAGGCGCCTTTCGACCCGGCTCGCATCCTGCCACGCCATGCCGAGATGCGCGGCGTCATCGAGACGAACCATGCAGTTCGGCTCGGCTTCCGGCAGATCAAGGGGCTGGCGGAGAAACGCATGGAGGCTTTCGTCGCGCGACGCGGTGACGGTTACGCATCCGTCCGGGATGTCTGGCTGCGCTCCGGCCTCGATGTCGACGAGATCGAGAGGCTGGCACAGGCCGATGCCTTCCGTTCGATCGGCCTCGACCGCCGTGCCGCACTGTGGGACGTGCGCGCGCTGGGCGCCAGGAGCGCCGCCGAAAAACTGCCGCTGTTCGACCAGCCGGCGCTGCGCCTGCGCGAGCTGGAGCCGGAAACGAAGCTGCCGAAAATGCCGCTCGGCGAACATGTCATCCACGACTACCGCTCGCTCGGCCTGTCGCTGAAGGCGCATCCGGTCGCTTTCCTGCGCGAGCGGCTCGATCGCGCCGGCGTCACGCCCAATGCCAACCTGCCTTCGGTGCGCGACGGCAGGCGGGTTTCCGTCGCCGGTCTCGTGCTGGTGCGGCAGCGCCCCGGCAAGGGCAACGCCATCTTCCTGACGCTGGAAGACGACAAGGCCGTCGCCAACGTCATTTTCTGGGAGCGAACTTTTACCCGCTTCCGCCCCATCGTCATGGGCGCGCGGTTCGTGAAGGTCACCGGCAAATTGCAGTCGGAATCCGGTGTGGTCCATATCGTTGCGGAAAAGATCGAAGATCTGACACCTTGGCTGACCGTGCTTCTGGAGAAGGTCAGCGGGGCCAGTCAACCGGTGCTACGAGACAAACCGGTCGGGGACCTTGCAACGCTGTCGGAAGAGGCGGAGAGTGTCATGCCCAAGGGGCGTAATTTTCAGTAAGCATTTGCCCTCTCCGTTGTCGCGGGCGGAGCGAGTATGAATAGAAAGCCGGCGGGCCAACTTCTCATAGACTTCTGCACAGCAGTCGCTGCTTGAACGCCCCTTACGAAGGCCCACTCAGCCTCGGCGGTGCCAGCACATCCTCCGCCGACAACGTCCGCGCTTCCGAAGGCAGCATGATCGGGATGCCGTCGCGCACCGGATAGGCGAGCTTGGCGATCCGCGAGATCAGCTCACCCCGCTCCGGATCCCAGGCCAGCGGCCCCTTGGTCAACGGGCAGGCCAGAAGTTCCAGCAGCTTGGGGTCGACATTGATCTTCTTTCCGTCACGCCCATCCGCCGCCATCGCATCCTCTTATTGTAGACTCGAGCCAAAATCCTCATTCTCCCGCGCCAGCGCCATCTCGGTGATGGCAATCAGCGTTTCGGCCCGCGTCTTCAAATCCGCGGCTTCGAGCAGCGCCTGTTTCTCGGCCGGCCCGTAGGGCGCCATCATCGACAATGCGTTGACCAGCATGGCATTTTCGGCGCGGCTGACGCTTTCCCAATCGGCCTCGAGATCATTGGCCTGCAGATAGGCGCGAAATGCCTTGAGCAACGCCGGCCGGTCTATCTCGTTGGCTGCCGGATCGTCGTCGAGATCGGCGAGGAAGGGCGCGGGCTTGGCCTGCCGGAATGGTGTCTTGACCGTCAATTCGCTGGCGATGCGGAAGCGGTACACACCTTGCAGCGAAATCAGGTAGCGGCCGTCGCCGGTCTCGGAAAAGGCGATGATGCGCCCGGCGCAGCCGACATTGCAGAGCTGCGGCTCGCCATCCTCGCGCAACGCACCGTCGAGGCTGGGCTGGATGACGCCGATCAGCCGCGAGCCGGAAATCGCCTCGTCCACCATCTGCAGGTAGCGCGGCTCGAAGATGTTGAGCGGCATGCGCCCGCCCGGCAGCAGAAGCGCGCCCTCGAGCGGAAAGATCGGGATCGTCGACGGCAGATCCTTGGCGAGCCGGTAATGCGCGTTTCCCGCTTGCACCTCATTCCTCCCATCGCTCCCATCAGGAAGCGTGTCCTCGATCCAGCCTGTCTATCTGGCGCTTTGGCCTGACATCACAAGCCCGTGCGACGAAACAGCCGCTGCTTTAGGGAAACAGCAGCGCCGACAATTTGCGCCGCGCGGCCAGCGTCGCCTCGTCGGTCATGCCCCAGGCCTCGAACAGCTGCAGCAATTGCGTCCTGGCGCCGTCCTCGTTCCAGGCCCGGTCGGCCTTGATGATGGCCAGCAGATTATCCGCCGCCGCCGTGCGGTCACCACGGGCATTCTGGATCATGGCCAGATCAAAACGCGCCTGATGGTCCTTGGGGTTCTCGGCCAGGCGGCGCTCGAACTCGGCCGGATTGCCAAGCGCGGCGGCCTGCGCGGCAAGCGCCATCTTGGCGCGCAACGCGGCAAGCAAAGGCGCGTCCTTCTTGGCTTCCGGCGCGGTTGCCAAAAGCGCTTCGGCGCCTTCCGTGTCGCCGGCCTCGAACAACAAATCGCCCAGCCCGGCGATCGCCTCGATCGTCTCGGGCGCCTGCGCCAGGATGGCATCAAAAATGTCGGCGGCGGTCTGCATGTCGCCGGCCTCGCGCGCTTCAGCCGCAGCCGCCAGCGCATCGGCCACGGGCGGAGCGCCATTGCCCTTGCCGCCGACCTTGGTGATGAATTCGTTGATCTGGCTCTCAGGGATCGCGCCCATGAAGCCATCGACCGGCTGGCCGTCCTTGAAGGCGATGACGGCCGGGATAGACTGGATGCCGAGCTGGCCGGCGATCGAGGGATGGTCGTCGATGTTCATCTTGACCAGCTTGACCTTGCCGCCCGCGGCCTTGACCGCCTTTTCCAGTTGCGGCGTCAGCTGCTTGCATGGCCCGCACCACGGCGCCCAGAAATCCACCAGCACCGGCTGGCGGCGCGATTCCTGGATGACGTCGGCGGCGAAGGCGGCCGTCGTGGTGTCCTTGATGACATCGCCAGTGACAGCGGCCGGCGCATCGCCAAGCGTGACCTTTGCCGGCGCGGGTGCGGTTCCGCCATACTGCACCGTGGTGGCATACTGGCCGCCACTGCTGCCGAATGACCCGCCAAATGGCTTGTTGTCGCTCATCTCGTCACCCTTTCGGTCGCGCCGCCGGCCAGCGGGTCGGCGCAATGTCTCTCAATGGAAGTCGGCTTTCGCCATGCATGTGGCGATCATGCCGAGACTTTCAAGATAGCAGCATCATGCCCGGTTGCCTCGACGAATTTGATAAGGTCATCCCTGGCGATCGATGTCGTCGCCTCATTGGTCAGCGGATGCCCATTGATGACGGCATGTTCCATCAAATCCTTGTCGAGCACCAGCTTGACCCGATTTTCCCTGTCGTTGATGACGCCAAACACCGTGACCGCGCCAGGCGTGACGCCCAGCAGCTCCAGCAGCATCTCCGGTTTGCCGAAGGAAACGCGGCCGGCGGCGCCGATCAGCTGGTGGATCTGCTTCAGGTCGACGACGGCGTCCTCACCGACGGTGACCAGGAAGAAATTGTCCTTCTTGTCCTTCAGGAACAGGTTCTTGGTGTGCCCGCCGGCAATTTCGCCGCGCAGTGCCTGCGAATCGGCCACCGTATAGAGCGGCGGATGGCGTATCGTCGAAACGGCAATGCCGAGTTCGGCAAGAAAGGCAAAAAGGTCAGCTTCGGTCTTCGGCATCGATTGTCTTCTTCGTCGTTTTTCCGCTTTGCCGTTTACGGCCAATGCGGTGGCCGACACAAGACCATCGCGCCATAGAGCGGCGAAATCCGCGCATGGCGGGCACTTTGCCGGCATCGCCCGACAGGTTGCAAAAAGCCCGACATTTCCCTGTTGCAATCGCCGCGCTCTTCAGCCATATAGGCCCGGCTTGCGGCCAAGACGCCGTGTGAGCGGGTGTAGCTCAGGGGTAGAGCACAACCTTGCCAAGGTTGGGGTCGAGCGTTCGAATCGCTTCACCCGCTCCAGTTTCCTCAAGGGGAATCAAGCATCGAAAACGGTCGCCTTCGGCGGCCGTTTTGCTTTCGAGGTCGTAGCGCTGCCTCGTCGCCCAGCCCTGGCCCGATTGCTCAGCGTTTGATCCGAATGCCAATCCCCATCACTCTGTCGGCATTGGAGTGATACAAAAATTCATGGAAATCGGCGCGCCCCGATTCCTCGGTCTTTAGCTCCCGCCAGAATTTGGGGACCGTATCGTCCCCACAAAATCGATCGTTGATATCGTGAAACATACAGAGGCGCGCCTGCTGACCGACATTCCGGTAGTCACGGGTGATCCATTCGTAGGAGTGATCTCCATCGATAAGAACGAGATCGAAGACGTGGCCGGCGAATGCGTCCGACGTCTTGCCGGCAAGGAACTCGACTGGTGTCTTGAAGACGATTCGCGCGCAAGTCGGAAGGCGGGAAGCAATATCGATGGTCGTCGCTTTGAGGCCCGGGTTGAGCCTCGACAGACATGCCGCCATGAATGAAAACGTGAAACCGTCGCAGGTTCCCACTTCAAGAAAGCTGACGATCCGTTGGCCAGCCAACAGCGCCATGGCCTGCGCCAGTTGCCTCGGAATCTGCCACAAACCGGGCGCATGGAAATTCATGTCATCGACATCATCTCCATACAGGGCACGCCGGTCGTGGCGCAGGCCGATCTGGCGGATTTTCGTTTCGAGAAACGTGCTATGCGAAAGCTCTTCCATTTTCGCATCTTCAATTTCACGAACCACCCGCTCCAGCCTGCTGGTCGCGAACCGCGAACTGAGTGCATGAACGGGCTTCTTGATAAGTTGCTTGAGTGAAGGCATTTGCGGATCGCGATTCCTGGGAGCCTCGCATGAATAACACGCCCCATTGTCTGGCGAAGAGCCTTTCCTGGCCGCTCAAGCCCTGTGAATCACCGCTTCCCGATCGCCATCACACCGCCGGCCGCCCTTACCCCGCCTTGCGCAGCGACGCCTGATGCACCAGCGACGTCCAGCTGTTGGTCGAGGCGAGGTGGCAGTAGAGCAGGCCGAGCGCGCCGGATTTTCTGAGGTCGAGGAAGGCCGCGTCGCTCAGATTGTTGAAGGCCGGCTCGTCGATCACCTGGAAATCGGTGAGGTTGAGCACCTCGCCGCCTTCCAGCGTCACCTTGCTCTGGCGCGGCGCAAACAGGCCGTGCGCGTCGATCTTCTCGACCATCTCGCGGGTGGCCCTGAAATCGATCTGGAACTGGTTGCAGTAGGCGAGCGCCTGCTTTGTCGCCTCGGTCGGCTCGTTGCCGATGAAGAACGGCGCGACCTTGTCGTCACGCAATGGCGCCACGGCCTGGTCGACGACGCGCTCGCTGGCCCGGTCGGCGCACAGCGTCAGCCGGCCTGCCGTAGTCGGATCCTCGGCCAGGATGAAGGGATAGCGGCGCACATAGGCAGGAACGTAATGCGGCGCGGTCCACCGGCCGTCGGCATCGACGAACAGGTTCTCGTTCTGGCGCACGCCGGTGATGATGACGGGTGCCTTGCCGTCGCCGATGAAGACGATCGGATAGGAGCGCATCGCCGCCGGCATTTCCGATGCCACAACCGGGATGGCATGCGCTGCGCGCGCGAAGGAAAAATCGCTGCGCGCGGTCAGGCCGAGCGAGCCGTGCCGCGCCGGGTTGAGCGCCTCCGGTTTGGAGTAGAACAGCGGCATTGCGGCGCTTGGCGGCGCTTCCGTCCTTGCCTTGATATCAGCCATGGTCCGTCCCTTTCTCCCGCCCGCCGATCAGGCCGGCCCTTCGGCATCAGACCCCGACAACTGGAATCTGCTCTTGTTGCACTGATCTTGGCTGGCCAAGACTCCCGCGCCGGAACAAAGTACTACAGTGTCCAGGCCACGCATAAAAGCACAGAAGCCGCTGTATTTTGCGTTTTTGCCCGGCAATTGTCTCGCGCACGCTTGGCCTGGCTGCGGGCCTATGGACAGCTTGCGGCGAAGCGGCGACAGTGCCGCCACCAAGGCAATTCCGGGAAAGTGCGGCGCAGTTTTCCCTTGGGCACTAGAGGTTGGAGCGGGTCCTGTCGGACACTGAACCGCCCAGAAAGCAGGTTGAGGCTGATGGCATGACGGCGGCGGATTTCGAACAGGCCATCGGGCAGGCGTTCACCATCGAAACCGGTGGCGGGCAGATCGCCCTCGAACTGAGCGCGGTCAACCGCATCGCTTCGAGCCCTCGCCCGGATGGCGGCTTTTCGCTGATGTTCAGGGGGCCGTGCGACATCGCTTTGCCGCAGGCGACCTATCGCCTTACCGGCAATGGCGGGACCCATGACATCTTCATCGTGCCGGTCGCCGCCGATGCGGCCGGCCGGCTTTATGAGGCGGTGTTCAATTAGGCGCTCGAGATTGCGGCAGCTTGCTAGAACGAACGGCGCTTCCTGCCAGCATGCAGGTCACGAGCCCGCCGCACCACCCACCTTCGGCGCACAGGCCATCAGGTCATATACGCCCTTGTCCTCCACCACCACGAAGCCGAGCCTGACATAGAGCCCCCTTGCCGGATTGTTCTTCTCGACATGGATCGACGGTGATTTGCCGGCTAACCATGCCTCGTCGATCAGGTCGCGCAGCAGCGCCGTGCCGTAGCCCTTGCGACGATGATTGGGTAAAAAAGCGATGTCGATGATGCGGTGCTGGCTCGGCCAGCGCTCGATATAGAGGCGGCCGATGTCTTGCCCGGCATGCTCCACCACCAGCCAGTCGGCGTCCGGATAGTGTTTTCTGTAGTGGGCATGCTGCGCCTGGAACTGCATGTCGAGGAAGACAGCTTTCTGCGCCTCGCTCCAGTCCGTCACGGCGAGTTCTTCCAGGCGCGTCGAGGCGTAGAGCCGCGACAGGAACGGCAAATCCGCCTCTGTCGAGGGACGGAAACCGAGCCCGACCTTGTTCGACCGGGCCCACACTGGAGGGCGATGGTCCAAACCTGCTTCTGCCACGCTGCCTGAACGTCAGACCGGCGGCGTCAGGTCGCGCACCACGACGATCTGCTTGAGGTTGCCGTCGGTCAGCGATGTCCAGGCATACTCCCATTCGGAGCTGTCGATGGCCATCTGGTTGATCGTCCACAGCCCGAAGGTGTTGTCCGGCATGATCATCATGCTGAACAGAGCAAGCCTGCCGTCGGCATTGTAGTTGAGCGTCAGGCGCGTCGCGTAGAGGGAGACGCCGAAATCACGCCATCCCGACCAGTTCTGGGTGTTGGCATCCCACTGCGCGTTGAACTCGTGGACGCGCTGCTGGTCGGAGGAGACCAGCACGATGTCGCCATCGCCCTGGATGCCGGCGGCAAGCGTGTATTTGGGCACCCTGGAGTAGCCGGTCGTCGCCCACTGCGTCCACGTATCCGTGCCGGCGGGTTGCTGGCGCGTGTGCAGCACCTGGCCGTTCTGGGTCAGGGCGAACAGATTGGTGGCGCCGAGCGGGCCGACAACCGGCGCCATTTCCGTGAACCCGCCGGTTTGCGTGGTGTCGATTTGCACCCATCCCGTCCAGTCGGCCACCTTCAGCGCCTGCGGGTTGGCCTGCTGGCAGCGATAGAGATGCAGGCCCGAATTGATGCCGAACAGCCCGATGCGGCCATCGGCCTGGCGTATGGCGGTTACCGCCACCAGCTGACCGGTCAGCTGCTGCCAGTCGCTCCACGGCTTGATCGGCGGCACAAGTTCATCGACCGTGACGACGATCGGCGTCGTGGTGCCGGGCGGCGTGATGGTTTTCTTCACCTGCACGATCTGGTCGGGATTCTGGTAGATCCACCAGATGCGGCCCTGATTGTCGGTGAGGAACACCTCGATGCGGCCATCGGCATCGTTGGCCATCGTCAGCTTCTGGTAGCTGGTGGCGCCGGGCGGCGCGCCGATACCGACCGGCGCATTCCACTTGTCAACCGGGCCGACCTGGTTGGGGTCTTCGGTGATGAAGGACAGATTGATGGTGCCCGAAGGCTGCGCGACCACCGCCACGCGGCCGTCCTTGGTCAGGCCGGCAGTCATGATGATCCAGGCACCGGGCGCGATGGCCGACCAGGCTGCGGGCCACGACCCGTTAGGCGCATCTTGAGCCTTCTGGATCAGCCGCCCGGCGGCGGAATCGATGCCGACGACCATCAGCCGCGACAGTTCAAAGAAGGACGAGCCGGCGGGCTTGTTCTGGTAGACGGGTGGGACGCTCGATCGCCGTGAGCGGGCGCGAGTCGTGCTCTTTGCGATAGTCGGCGCAACCTTCTTGCTCGGCGCCTCGGACTTTGTTGCTGCTTTCTTGGCCATGGTCTCGGTCCTGCCTGTTGCCTAGCCTCTTGGCGGGAAAACGCCTTGCAATGCGATGCAGAACGTAACCGCCAGGTAGGGCTGCAGATTGTTGTGGGGCAGTGAACTGCCGGCAGGCGAAACGGCTTGAAAATTCATCAGCGCCAGATTGCTTGCGGTATTCGATTGATAAATCGTGCCGGCCTTGGAGCGGCCTAGAAATTCCGTTGGCGATGGAGCCTTGAGCGTCCCGTTTTCGGTGGAAGCAAGAATATTATGGTTATGGATCGGCATTTCGGAGTTGATCAGGTTCACAGTCGTACTGCCGCCGGTCTCGCCCAGAAAATGGTCGCTTCCGCCCGCTGAACTTCCCGGGTGCATCGGCGCCGACCCGGCCAAATCCGGCAGCGCGAAAGTCGACTTGCCATCGCCGCCATAGGTGGTGCCGAGCAAGGAGAACAGCGCCGTATTCTGCGAGATGGGCATCAACTGACCATCGCAGGTCGCCCAACCCGTGGGCGCGAAATTGAATCCAAAGATGCGGATTTCGGCGACGAACGGGTCGGCCATGACGGTCCTCTTAAGTCGGCGACGGAAAAATCCCGAACAGCGAGATGATGAAATTGACGCACAGATAGGGCATGAAATTGTCGTGCGGGGTGCTGCCACCAGCGGTGGTCAATGAATTTCCGGCAAGTGAAGGCCCCGCGACGTCGATGACGTAGGCTTCGATCGTCGGCGAGGTTGCCAGGACGTTGCCCGCGGGATTGGGATCGGACGCCGTGTTCGACGATGCCATCAGGGCATGGCCGTGGGCAGCGATCTGGTTTGTCGTCAGCGTCACGGATTCGGCGCCGGCAGACTCGCCAAGGACGTAGTTCTGACTCATCCCCGGTCCCTGGCCGGCGTGGATTGGAATGCGGCCGCTGAGGTTGGGCAGACCGAACGTCTCCTGGCCATCGCCGCCATAAGTCGTCCCGATCAAATTGAAGAGCGTGTCGTTTTCGGATATCGGCAGTGAACTGCCGTCACAGAAAGCCCAGCCGGCCGGCGCGAAGTTGCCGCCAAACATGCGAATCTCGCCGACATAAGGTGAGCTCATTGCCGCTTCCTCTAGTTCCGCGACGGGAAAATGCCTTGCAGGGCGATGACAATATTCAGCGTCAAAAAAGGCTGACGATTTTCGTGCGGATTGCTGCCGCCAACGCTGGAGATAGATCCAGGATTCAACGTCGTCGGATTGGCATAGGCTGCGTAGAGGACACCCACCTCGCGCGCCAGCACATTGCCGGAGGCGGTGTTCTTGTCGCCTTGGGTCTGCGACGCATTGATCATATGGTTGTGGGTCGGCATTTCGCCCTGCGTGAGCGTGTGAAACTCTTCTCCACCTCTGCCGCCGACGACCGCTCCAATGGGACCGCCCGAGTATACAGGAACCCTGCTTCGAAGATCCGGCAGAGCAAAGTTAACCCTACCGTCGCCGCCATACATTGTACCAAGGAGCGAAAATAAAGGTTGATTTTGATTTATCGGCAATAGCTGCCCGTTGCAGAGCGCCCAGCCCTTTGGCGCAAAATTCCAAGAAATAACTTTGAGTTCACCTATATAAGGCGTGCCCATCTTGGTCCCCTCAACTGCCGTAGCGTAACCTAGCCAGTTTCACTGTTGACGTCGACAAGTATTTAACAGCAGAGCGAAAATTAATACCAGTCCAGCGCGCGCATTGGTTAACAGAGCACTACCGCGACCTCAGTCTGCCAGCGATCATCACGGTGTGGGCGGCGGCAATGCCGGCGCGGCGTGACTGAACACGACATTGGTGTCGACGCGCATCGTGTTTCCGGGCGCTGCACCGGCAGTGAGGCCATTCGCTGCGGCGAGAGCATTCGCATCGGCCTGCGTGACGTTGACCTTGTCGGTTCCGCCGGGCGCTCCGCCTACGCGTGCGGTTGTGGTGCCTCCGCCGGCATTTGCATTTGTGAACGTGTTTCCGCTCACGAGCGCGTTGATCACACTGCTCCCAGCGATATCGAAATTGTTGATGAACAGGCCGCGGTCATCGAGAATGTCGCGGATCGTGTTGCCCGTGAGCGTGATGTTCATGGTGGTCGCCGAATTCTGGGCGCCGTTGCCCATCTGGACATCAATGCCTTCGAACCCACTTCCCGCACCATCGCCAACGCTTTGTACGATGTTGTTGGTGACGCTGAGCGTCACGGTGCCGCTGGTGGACTCGTCGTGGATATCGACGCCATTGCCGATCTCGGATCCCGAATGCACATCGCCCTGCGTACCAACGGTCGTGTTGCGCAAGAACCCCGTCACGTTGCCGGTGCCGAAGTGATTGATGGCTATTCCGACCGCGCGATTGTGCGTGACGAGATTGTCGTTCACGTCGAAGTTGAGCGAACCGGCATTCGAGGAGGACAGCGTAATACCCGAATCGTTGGTATCGAACGTGTTCAGGCCGCCAGCGGTGCCGTCGCCGAGGTGGACGTTGAGGGTGCCGTCGTCGACCGAGCCGGCGAAGCCGGTTGCTGTGAAGGTCGCCGGTGTGGCCAAATTGCCGCTGAAGGTATTGTGCGTGGCGTGAACCGTCGCGGTCGGCGTTCCGGCAAGTCCGCCCGTGGTCAGGTCGATCTGGAACTGATCGCCAGCATGCGTCGAGGCGCCGTTGTTGGAGAAGGTGCTGTTGGTCACCACCAGGTCGGCCAAGGTACCGCCGGTGTTCTGGATGAACACGTTGTGGACGTAGGCGTTGCTGACCGTCAGGTTGTTGAACGTCGTCAGGTGCGTCGCGTCTCCGGTCAATTCGAACAGGTAGATGTTGCCCTCGCCGTTGCCGGCCGACGAGTTACCATTGCCGGACACGGTATCGCGGTTCAGTACCAGACCCTTGACGCTGTTGCCGAGGATGCCGTTTCCTTGCGAGTTGGTGATGTTCATGTTGGTCAGACTGACGTTCTGCGTCGAGGTCAGGCTTACGCCGTCGCCGGTCGAGTTCGTAATCGTGCCGCCGGAGCTCGCCGTCGTGCCGATGCCGGTCACAGTCAGCCCACCGCCGCTGGTGCCAGTGTTGTTGAGCACGATGCCGTTAACGGCGCCATTCGACGAGATGCTCTGGAACGTCAGGCCCGAAGCGCCGATGTCCGTGTTGATGACGTTGAGCGCGGTGCCGGTCGTCGACGCGATCGTGTTGCCGGTGCCGGTCACGTTGACCGTGCCGCCGCCGGTGGCGTTGAAGGCGGTGGCGGTGGTGGTGTTGATGGCCAGGCCGCCGCCGGTGAAGTTGATGGTCGCGCCAGTGTTGTTGACCAAACTGACGGCGGTGTTAGTGACGCTGGTCAGCGTGCTGCCCGCGCCAGAGAAGATGATCGTGCCGCCGGTGTTGGTGTTGACGTTGATGCCGTTGTTGACGTCGCCGTTGGTGCTCAGGGTTCCGCTGAGCGTGACCGTTCCGGCGGTGCGTCCGGTGATCTGAACGACGTTGTTGGCAGCGCTTCCTTTCGACACCGACGCCGCGATGGTGATGTCGCCGGAGCCGCCATTGATGTCGATGCCGATACCCTTGACGGAGCCGAACCCGCCGGCCCCGCCGATCGCACTGGTGTTATCGCCGACCGTAACCGCGCCGGTGTTGTTGTCGATCCTGATGCCGCCGCCGCTTGCCGAGCCCGCCTGATCCTTGATGGTCACCTTGGCGAAGTTCACCGTTGCGCCGGTGCCGTTGAGGAAGATGCCGTTGGAGTTGGTACCGGTCACGGCGCTGAGCGTGCCGCCATTGAAGACGCCGCCGCCGACATTGGTCAGATTGACCGCATCGCCGCCGGTAATCGTGTTAATGGCCGTCATCGTGCTGAAGGTGGCGCCACTGGCGCCGACGGTCATGCCGTTCCAGACCAGGAACTGGCCACTGGACGTGTTGATCGTGTTGGTGCCGGTGACGTTGATCGTGCCGCCGCCCGTAGCGCCAAAGCCGAGGCCGGAGGTGGTGGTGATCGCCATACCGCCGGCGAAATTGATGGTGGCGCCGGCGTTGGTCGCCAGATTGACCGCAGTGTTGACACCTGTCGAAAGCGTCATGGCGCCGTTGAAATTGAAGGTGCCACCGGTGTTGGCGTGGACAAAAATGCCGTTGTCGCTGGCAGTGTTGGCGGTGAGCGCGCCGGACAGCGTGACCGTGCCGCCGGTGACGCCGGAGATGTCGACGATCTTGCCGGCGCTAGTCTTGGTGAGCGAAGCAGCCACATTCAAGGTAGCGGCGCCGCCCGAAACCTCCACGCCGATGCCTGCCGGGTCGTTGCTCGCGCCGATCGAGCCGCCATTGATGTTGACCGTGCCGGACGTGTTCAGCAGGCGCACACCGGATGCGCCGGTGTTGTCGATGGCCACCGTGCCGAAGGTCACGGTGCCAGTCACGCCACCATTGATATCGATGCCGTTTACATTGGCGCCGCTGATCGTCGCGCTGGCAAAATTGACGGTGGACGAGGTGGCGTTCTGCACCGTGATCGCGTTGTTGCTCGAGCCTGCAATGGACACATTGCCACCGTTGAAGATGCCGCCCGAGACACCGGAGAGCTGGACACCGGGACCGCTAACCGTGCCGGTCGCCTTGAGCGTGCCGAACGTCACGCCGCTGGCGCCGATGGTCGCGGTCTGCATCGACACGACGCGTCCGGTGGCCGTCGTCACGGTGTTCGTGGCGCCGGTCACGGTGATCGCGCTGCCATTGATGACGAGCATGCCGTCGCCGCTGGTGGTATCGATCGTCACGCCGCCGGTGAAGCCGGTCGTGCCACCGGTTTGCGAAAGCCCGGCGCCGCTCGTGGTGTCGATGTTGGCCAGGCCGGAGATGTTCAGCGTGCCGCTGGCCCAGCCGATGCCGCCGCCCGTGTTGGGGGTGGTGACATTGTTCACCGTCACAGTGTTGAAATTGAACGTGCCGGTGTTGGTGTTGATCGCACTGATGCCGAAGCCCGTCGTGTTGGTAATGCTCGTCGCGCCGGTGACGGTGAAGGTGCCGGCAACGCCGTCGAAGATGATGCCACTGGCGCCACCGTTGGCGGTCACGCTGCTGAACGTCATGTTGACGGTCAGCGGATCGAGATCGAATGCCGTGCCGTTGCTGGTGGTGACCACGCCGGCGCTGGTGTTCAGCGTGAAGGTGGTGGTCTTGGTGTTGGCGATGACACCGGTACCGCCATTGTTGGCGAGGCTGAGCGTGCCCAGATCAAGGGTGCCGCTGGTGTTGGTGAAGCTGAGGCCGTTGCCCTGGACCCGCGCACCGGGAGTGCCGATGCCGAGCGAGCCGGCACTGACGGTGCCGCCGGCGCCGTCGGAATCGAAGCAGACATTGTTGAAGGCGATGCCGCCACCGGTGCCGCCGATCACTTTATTGCCGGCAAAGGACCTGATCGCGATCGAGTTGTCCGTCGCACTGATGTTCTGGCCGGAGAAGGATGCCGCCAAGGCGGATCCGGTCGATTGCAGCGTGTTGCCATCGATCGAAAGCAGAAGCGTGTTGGCCGGTGCGCCGGTGGTGGAGAAGTCGAGCGCCCGGCCGCCGGCGGCGATGTCGTCGTTTCTCAGGAAGAAACTGGAGGCGGCCGTGGCGGTGACGGCGACGCCGGTGCCGCTGCCTGTGTTGCGGATGATGAGGTTCTGGATGCCGCCGGTGACGAGGCCGGTGCCTGATGTCGCGAAGTTGACCACCGAGCCGGCGGTGTTGCTTTGCAGAACAGGTCGCAGCGTGTCGATACCGCCAGGCGCCGAGATGATCGGCGAATTCTGCACCGTGGTGAAGTGGAACGCCGCCGAGGCGCCGCCGCTGGTGTCGACACCGAGTTGCGAAACATCGACGGCCGCGTCGCCGCTCTTGAAGGCGAGCAGCACCTGACCGTCATCGACGCTGAACGTACCTCCGCTCAGGTCGAGCGTTTCCTGCGTGCCGCCGGTGTTCTTGTCGATCAAAACGACGACGTTGGCCGTCGAGGCCTGGGCCTGTGCGAGGCTGCCCGGGTTGGCGAGGCTGCCGTCGCCGGTTCCCGAAATGTTGCCGTCCCGATCGACGTAGTAGACGCTGATCGACGACAGGTTCGCGGTATCGCCGCTGAAAGTGACGTCGTTGAAATTGTAGTCGCCATTGGTCGGCAAACTATCGGTGGCGTGGATGACCTGGCCGCCAGTGGTCGCGATCGACGATTCGGCAGGGCCTTGACCGTCGCCGAACACCAGCTTGGCGTTGGTGGCGCTGGAGAACTGGACGCCATAGCCGACATTGGCAATGGTCGAAGTCTGGCCGCCCGAATTGTTGTTGACGGTGTCGCCGAGCTGGATCGTGCCGGTGCCCGTCGTGCCGGCCATGTCGATGCCGATGGTGCCGGCGAAGCTGCCGCCATCGACGTCGAAATCGCCCGCCGTGATGTTGCTCGTGCCAAGAGCGGCGCCATTGAGGTCTAGACCGACCGCGTTCGCCGCATTGAGCCCGACCTTGAGGCTTGTGAAGTCCACCGCCGAGCCGAGCGTGCCGGAAACATCGACGCCGCGCGAGGTGATGCCTTCCAGGTTGACCGCGCCGAGATCGAGGGCGCCGCCGCTGACATCATTGAGCGAGATGCCGGTCGCAGCGCCATTGGTCGAAATCGTATCGAACTTGATGCCATCCACGCCGACCGTCGCGCCAGTCGCCCCCGCCAGGACCGCTGTCGCGTCGCCCAGCTTCAGCGCGGTGCCCGTGCCGGTGGTGATGGTGTTGCCGTCGCCGGTGACGCTGACCGTTCCCGGACCGAAGGTGCTGGCGGTGAAGCCGGCGCCGCTGGTGGTGGTGATGACGAGGCCGCCATTGGTGAAGTTGAGCGTGCCCTTGGTCTGCGGATCCGGCACGTACGCCGGCGCCTTGACGATGGCATCGTTGGCGCCGGTGTTGAATATCTTCGATGTACCGGAGAAGGTGACCGTGCCGTTGGCCGAGCCGCCGATAGAGACACCTGTGCCACCGCTGTGATCGATGGTACTCGAAATATCGTATATGCCGTCGGCATGGCCAAAGAAGTCGAAGGCCGTCGACGACGTGGTGGAAACGACGGAACCGCTCATGTTCAGACGGGTTCCGTCGCCGCTGGCGCTTATCACCGAGCCCGCACCGATCGTGATCGAGCCGTTGTAGGTCAGCGTGGTAAAGGCCAGGTCATTGCCGCCGCCGAGGCTGAGGGCCGCGACGGTGGTGTTGGTGATGCTGGCGCTGCCGTTGACGCCGACATTGACGGTCCCGCCCTGCGAGGTCTGTGTGATGCCGATCTGGCTGCCATCGATGGTCAGGGTGGATCCGGCGACATTGGCGATGTTTACGGTGGTGATCTGGGGGCCAACGATCTCGAACCCTTCGTAGCTGGTGTCGAGATCGATCGTGCCGGTGAAATTGACCACACCGGTGCCGCTCAGGCCGGACAGTGAGGCGCCGATGTAGCCAGTATCCTTCAGGCCGCCAATGTTGACATCGCCGCCGAGCACGACGCCCTCGAGCAGCACGCCAGCCCCGACACCAGCTGTGGAGACAGCCTTGATGTTGTCGAAGGTGACGCCGGCGCTGCCGACATCGGCGAAGCCTATGACCAACCCATTGCTGCCGGAGTCGATCGTGTTTCCAGTAACGGGGCCAGTGCCTGATACGCTGACGGTGCCGCCAAACGCCGCGACAAAGCCTGTCCCGGTCGTCGTCTTTATGGCGAGGCCGCCATTGCTGAAGTTGACCGTGCCATTTGTATTGAGGGTCGGCACGCCAAGGGGGTAATTGCCCGTGATGCCGAGGCTGACGCCGTCGATGGCGCCCGAGTCGATCTGCTTGGTCGAGCCGGAGAAGGTGACGGTCGCCGCCGTGCCATTGTCGATGCCGGTAACGATGATATTGCCGCCGGCGTCCGCAAGGCCGTCCGTCAGATTGCCCGACAGCGTCACCGAGCCGCCGGTGAGTTCCTGGATCGAAACCGCGGCGCCCGTGCCGTTGCTGGCGATCGTGCCGCCATAGGAGATATCAGCATTGCCGCCGCTGGCGTTGGTCGCCGAGCCGACATTGAAGGCCGTGCCCGCACCGGTGTTGGTCAGCGTGCCGGTGCCAAGGGCGACCGTGCCGCTGAGGTTCTGCAGATCGACGCCGCTGCCAGCGCTGAAGGTCGCGCTCGTCGAGGCGAAGTTGATGTTGGCCGTGATGCCGTCCAGTGCCACCGCCTGGCCGTTCGAGTTGGCCACCGTGCCGGTCGTGACATTGATCGCGCCGCCACCCGTGGCGGTGAACGCCGTCGCGCCCGACGTCGAAACATCCAGATCGGCGAAGGTGATCGTCGAACCGGTGTTGTTGGTGAGCGTGACACCGGCGCCGCCGATCGTCACGTCATCGGTGAACTTGACCGTGCCGCCGGTATGGTTGGCGATCGAGATGCCGCCGCCGGTCAGCGTGCCGGCCGGCCCGCTGTTGGGCAGGTTGCCGCGCGTGACCGTGATGTTGCCGCCGCCGCCATTGGCGTCGAGCAGCGTGCCGGCTACGTTGATGTTGTTGTTGGTGATCGACACATTGCCGATAGTGCCGGTAGCGCCGTCGACCTTGAACGCTGTCTGGCCCACGGCGACATTGCTGACCGTGACGCCATTGATGACGACGCCGCCCGTGTTGTCGAAGGCCGCCGCGCTTGAGTCGATGAGGAAGACCGAGCCGCTGCCGCCGGTGAAGTCGAAAGCCGTGTCCTTGACGGTATTGCCGCCGATCAGATGCAGCGTATCGCTGCCCGTGCTCTTGACCACGCCTTCGTCGCCGGAGACGGTGGCGCCCGTCGCGCCGAGATTGCCCTGGACGTTGACTGGCTGGATGGTGCCCGCCGTGGTGAGGGAGGCGCCGTTGCCGAAACCGATGATCGACTGTCCCGCATCGAGCGTGAACGGCGTGCCGCTGAGGTCGACCGTGCCGACGAAGGCGAAGCTCTGCGTGCCGACCATGGCGTCGGCCTGGGCTGCCGTGACCGTGGCGACGTCGGCGGTGAGTCCGTTCGTGCCGGTGGTGATGACGCCGCCATTTTGCGAGATCATGATCGTCCCGACGGCCGCCAGCGCCAGATTCGCGTTGCCGGTGAAGAACACGTCGTTGAAATTGTAGTTGCCGAGCGCCGGATCGAGCCCGATCGTGTTGACGGTGAAGCCGCCGGCCGCAGCGCTGATGGACGACTGCAGCCCATCGACGGACGTGCCGTCGCCGAAGGTGAAATTGGCGTTGGCCGAGGTCGCCGTGGAGAGGCCGGACGACAGGTCGACACCGATGCCGATATTGGAAATGCTGGAGCCGCGCAGGAAGGTAATGGTCTTGTTGCCTGTCGTCGACGACAGGTCGATGCCGCGCGAGGTGAGGTCGCCGGTGCCGGTGATGGTGGTCAGGCCGAAATCAGCCGTCGTGGCGGAGCCGCTGAAGTCGATACCGGTCTGAGTACCGCCGGCGCCCATCGTCACATTGGTCGTGCCGAAGCTGACGTCGGCATTGGTGCCGCTGAAATTGATACCGGCTGTGTTGGCCGTCGAGCCCAGCGTCACATTGGTCGTGCCGGTGAACGTGACCGAACCGGCATTGCCAGCGATGTCGATGCCGTTGCCCCCGGCGCCCGACACGGTCACCGCGCCAAAGGTGGCGCTTCCAGCAACGTTCGAGATAGACAGCCCGTTTCCGGTCGCGTTGGTGATCGACAAAGGCGCGGTCGCGTTGAAGATCGCGCCGGCGCCAAGGGAGCCGATCACGGCGCCGCCGCCACCGCTGGCCGTCAGTGCCGAGCCGGTGAAGCTGATCGTACCGCCGGTCGGCGCCGTGGTTGTGCCGATAGCGAACAGATTGCCGGTGCCAGTCGAGGTGACATTGCCGGAGAAAGCCACCGTGCCGCCGGTGATGCCGTCGACCTTGACCGCCGTGCCGAGCCCGGTCGCCGAACTGGAGATGGGAGCCGAGACCGTGATCGCGGCGCTGCCGCCGGAAACGACGATGCCATTTCCGGTGCCGGAATTATTTATAGTGCCGCCGACCATTTGGATCGCGCCGGCGGAGTCGGAGATGGCCAGGCCTCCACCGCTGCCGGCTGTGATCGCCAGATTGGTGAGCGTAATCGTGCTCGATGCCTGTTGCCCTTCGATGCGTATAGCCGCGCCGCCGGCAGGAGTGGTTGCGCCGATAGTGCCACCGCCAATGGTCACATTGTGATCGACGCCGTTCTGAATCTCGATACCGTTGCCCGCCACGCCATCAATATCGACGGTACCGATATCCACCGTGCCGATACTGGCGCCAATGAGATTGACGCCATCGCCGCCGGCGCCATCGATCTTGATCGAATCGAATGTGAAGTGATTCACAGCACTCGTGGCGCGGATAGCATCACCCACCGCTCCGCCGATCGTAACGGCTCCCAGGGAGACAGCCCCACCGCCCATCGTGTCAAGGTTCAGCGCATTCTGAGCCGTGACAACTCCCGTGGTGATGCTGTCGAATGAGATTCCACCAGAGGCGACATCCATCCCGACGATATTGATTGCCTGGCCGGTCGTGGTGGTGATCGTGTTGGTTGCGGCCGACGATATACCCAGCGTGCTGACGTTGGTGGCATTCAGTCCGATGCCGGAGGTCGTGTTGATAATCAGGCCGCCATTGAAGGCGATCGCCGTGGAAGTATCGTTGGTCAGGTCGATCGCATTGGCCGCACCCGTACTGGCGGTGATCTTGCCGCCGAAGGTGGCGAAGCCGCCAGTCATGGCGTTGATCTTGACCGCGCTGGCAGCGCTGGTCTGGTTGATCGTGCCGTTATAGGTGAGGTTCGGCGTCGAGGAATCGATGTTGAACGCCACGCCGGTCGTGTTGGCGATCGAGCTTGCCGTGTCGAAGGTCAGGATGCCGGTGGTGCCGCCGGTGATGCTGACGCCCGTGCCGGCGCTGGTGACGTCGAAATTGGTGAAGGTGCCGGGGCCGGTGAAATTGTTGAGCGAAAGCCCCGTGGCAACGCCACCGACCGTGACGCCCTGGACGGTCAGGCCGGTGACGCCGGAGGCGCTGATACCCGCTGCGCTGCCGCCGGAAATGTTGAAGTCCTGCAGTGAGTTGCCGCTGGCGGCCGTGACGACGGCGCCCGCTCCGGAATTGGTCAGCGTCGCTGCACCGCCGGTGGGGTCCGAAACGACCTCGTCATGCGCGACATTGTCGCCAGTGACGTTGATCGGGACACCGCCAAGCGAGAAGCTGCGTCCATTGCCGAACGACGCCAGGGTCTGGCCCGTGCTCAGCGAGAAGCCGCCTGAAGCGTCGATGGCCGTGTTGGTGGGATTGTTGACCAGCACGAAGATCGCGTCGGCGTTGGTATTGGCGTCGGCAGTGGTGACCGAAGCGAGATCCGACAGCGACGATCCATCCATCAGTCCGGTCGCTGTCGCGCCGACAAAGATAACATTCTGCGTGTCGAAGAGTTGCGGCACGCTGAAAGTTGTCGAGCCGAACGCATAGTGGCCGAGCGTCTGGTTGAGGCCGCGCGCGTCGAGTGATGCCGTACCTGAAATGGAGCCGCCGCCGAAGGTGAATTCGGCATTTGCCGAATGGGCGAGAGAGCCGGAAATGCCAAGGCGCACACCCGTGCCCACGTCACTGATGACGCCGCCATCGGTGATTATGATCGTGGCATCGCCGGTCGTATCGACGAGATCGATGCCGATCGAACCGGCAGAATTTGTGCCCGTGACGTGGAGCGACTGCGCGGTGAAGTTCGTCTGGCTGCCGGAGAAATCGAGGCCCGTGCCGACGCCGAGGCCGGAAATGACGATGTTGCCGGCCACCACCGCGGCGTTGACGCCGCTGAACGAGATGCCGTCAGTGCCGGGATTGGTGATGTTGATGTCGCCGAAGCGGATCGTCGCCGGCGAATCTGAAATGGCGATCGCCGGTCCCGTCGTGTTGGAAATCGTCGTCGCGCCATTGACGGTGAAACTGCCCGAAACGTGGTCGAGCGCCACACCCGACGTGCCACCGGTCTGCGTGATCGAATCCAGCACCACATGCGCGGTAATCGGGTCGATGAAGACGCTGACACCGTCGTCGCCCAGGGCCTGGTTGCCCGACACCTGGCCGCCGGTGGTGGTGAAGCTGCCTGCGACCGAGGTCCCCTTCACGGTTATGCCAGCGTCGTGGTTATCCTGCGCATTGAGCGTCGCGAAGGTGTAGGTGCCCTGGCCGGTGACATCGAGACCGTCGTCGAGATTGCTCTGCAGCAACGTCGTGCCGGTGAAATTGTAGGTGCCGTTGTCTTGGATGTGCAGGCCGTCGAGACCGTTGCCGGTCGCGGTGAATCCGGACGCGCTGACATTGGTCGAATTGCCGGTGAACTCGGCGCCGTTGGCGCCGGCACCCGTCACCGTGACATTGGTCAGCGTCGTGCCGGTGACGTTGTTGCCGAAGATGCCGTCGGCGCCGCCGGTGATGGTGATGCCGTTCAGCGTGTTGCCGTTGCCGAGCGTTATGACATTGTTGGCGACGTTTGTGCCCTGGATCGTGCCGTCGCTGCCGCCGAGGTTGAAGGTGGCGGTGCCGCCGCCGAAAAGCTTCGCGGTGACGCTTTCGCCGCCGCCGATGACGGTTTGGCCATTCGCCAGCGTCACGCCAGCGGTCGTCAAATTGCCGTTGCCGCCAAGTGCCACCACGAAGCCACCGGTGCCGGCCTGGGCGACCGCACTGTCCAGAGTCGTCGGGGCCGCCAACGTGCCGGTGCCGGCACCCACGCCATCGGCATAATAGAACTTGCCGAACGCCGCGTTGGTGGCGGCGTTGATCGCAACACGCGTGGTCGAGCCGCCGGTCAGATCCTGCGACTGGACCCTGACGCCGATATCGCCGCGCACGCGCTCGTTGACGCGCTTGCGCAGGCCTTCGCTGACCGGATAGACCGGCTCCGCGTCGCTGATCGCCCCGGTCGTGTCCGAGCCATGGCCGGGATTGAACGGGATGTTCAGCCGCACGCTGCCGGCGAACTGGGTGTGGTCGCGATTGTCGTCGCGGACCTCGCCGGCCAGCACCAGTTCGGTGCCGCTGCCGAAGACATCGCCGATCGTGTATTCGAAGCCGGCCTTGGCGCCGGTGACGCTGCCGTCGTCGCCGTGCGGATCCTCGAAATGGTAACCGCCAATGTCGAGCCGCAGCGAATGCTTGTCGGGCAGGTTGATCGGCACCTTTGCACCGACCTCGCCTTCGATGCCCCAGGCCGCGTAATCGCGATGGTCGAGCACGGATATCTGTTCGATCAGCTGGTTGCTGACCATCGACAGGGAAGACGAGACCGAATGGTCGGTCGAGTCGCCCTTGATCGGGATGAAGACGTTCACATGCGCGTCGAAATTCGGCGTGATCGCCTCGACGCCCAGCGTGCCGGCGGTGAACTGCGTGCTGTTGTAGTTCTCGACGTTGATATAGGCGTAGCCGCCGAGCATCAGGTCGGGGTTGACGATGCGGCGAATGCCAAGGCCGATGTCCTGGCCGGAAGCATCCTTGAAATCGTGCTTGGCCCGGACATCCAGGAACAGCACCGATTCGGCCGTCTGCTTGATCGGGATGAAGCCTTCGAGCGCGGCGTTGCCGCCATTGTTGTCGGCGCCGATGATGGCGCGGATCTGCGGCTGCCAGAGCCCGTCCGGATCGGCGTGTGCGACGACGCCAGAAAGGCCGAGCGTCAGTGCCGTCAGGGCTGTCGTCTTCCACAACTGTCTTGCAATTTGCGAACGGCGAAACCCAGCGCGCACGTGGAAACCCTCCCCACGCGCTGCCATCTCACCAACTTGCCGAGACTTCTCGGTAGTTCCCATCCCTGGCGAGTCCTTCCGGGACTTGCACGTCCCACGTGTGCAAGTTTTTACGCGAATTCTATTGTATAGCGAGTCTGGGGTGCCTCGAATTCATTGAATTCATGCTAAAGTTCTTGTGTGTGGCAGGATGGTCACAGTAGTTTCGTCGGCTGTCTTGCCGGGACTCCGCCTTTCGCAACGGTTCCCAGTGTAGTATCAAGCCTTTGCTGCGGAAAATACCGGTCCGAAGCGGGGAATTTGGCGGGCACGGAAGACATGGCATCAATATTAGTACGGTCTAATAGAATAGGCCTGACCGCGGGATTTGGCGTCTTGTGGCTGATTTTGGCCGTCGCCGGACCCGTTCTTGCCGAGGATGCCGCCAAACCGGCCCAGGCCAAGGAGGCTCAACCCAAGCCGGCCGACGCCAATCCGTGGGCGGTGAACTGCTCCAGCGGCTCGGCGAATTCCGAGCTTCAATGCCAGGTGTCGCAGAACCTGACCGAGGCCAAGACCGGCCAGCGCGTGTTGACCGTGACCGTGCGCCGAGACAGCGGCAATGGCAGCCTGGCCATGCTGCTCGCTCTGCCGCACGGCCTGTTCCTGCCATCCGGCGCCAGCTACCAGGTCGACCAGGGGCAAAAGGTCGTCATCGCCATCCAGACCAGCGACCAGAACGGCGCCTATGCCGCCACGCCGCTGTCGCCGGAGCTGGTCAAGGCGATGAAGTCGGGAACCAATCTGAACATCGGCATGGAATCGGTCACCCGCAAGCCGGTCACCATCCCGGTGTCACTGGCCGGCTTCACCGCGGCCATCGCCAAGCTGGAGACGATCAAGTAGGGGTTCGGTGGATCGCCAACGTCCACGGATCGGATGCCTTTGCGATTGGCCTCGGCAAGTCTCGAATGTCGCCAATGCAAGGCGCCCGCAGACCGTCATCAGCGAGCAACTGGCTTGATTGTCGCTCTGTGCAATGCTCCCTTGCCGCTTCGGACATCCGGAGAGCACCATGACAGGCTTCGTCGACCGTGAGCGCGCCGCGCATGTGATGGAACAGGCCGGCATCGAAGCACTCGTGCTGTCGGCGCCCGAGGCCTTCCACTATGCGACCGGCGCATGGATCGGCCCGGCCGGCCTGTTCCGGCGTGCCGGCGCCGGCTTCGTCGTCATCCCGGCCCGGCAAGACCTGCCGATCGGCGTTGTCGTGGCCGACTTCAACGTGGCGCAGCTGCGGATCGCCGCACCGGAAGCGGTGGTGCGGTCGCACCCGATCTGGATCGAATCCGTACCCCTGGCTACAGGCACTCACGGTCTTCTAGACGAGCGCATCGAGGCCGGCCTTGCCGCGCTTGGCCGCGCGCCGGATTTCTCCCGTCCCGCGACCTTCGATCTTGCCGGCTCCGTGCGCCAGTTGCAGGCCTTGCTCGCCGAATTCGGACTGGAACGCGCAACGCTCGGCATCGACCTCGACTTTATTCCCGCAGCCGATTTCGCGGCCATCCAGGCGCTGCTGCCGGATTGCCCTGTCGTCGACGGCTCATCGGTCCTGGACAGGTTGCGGTCCATCAAGTCGCAACGCGAGATCGATCTGCTGCAGCAAGGCATTTTTCTCTCGGAAGCCGGGCTGGAGCGGCTGCAGGTCGATGCCATGGCCGGCATGCGCCAGGCCGACCTCGTCGCGCTCTACCGCAAAGGCGTCGCTGAGGCCGCGGCCGGGCTGTCGCATCCGGTCGTGACAGCCGAATATGTGACGCTCGGTGCCCGGGCCAAGGGCGCCGATGCCAGGGCAGAGGCTGGCGATCCGCTGAAATGCGACATGGTCTGCACGGTTGGCGGTTATGCCTCCGACATGTCACGCAACTTCACCTTCGGAGCGCCTTCCGCCGACCAGGCCGAATTGCATGCGATCGCCGAACGCGCTTTCGACGACGGGCTGGCGGTGCTGATCCCTGGAAACACGCTCGCCCATGTCCACCGCATCACCACCGAGAGCCTCGCCCGACAAGGCCTGAGCTCCTATCGCCGCGGCCATTTCGGCCACAGCGTCGGGCAATCGGTCTTCTCCGAGCAATGGCCATTTATTGCGGCCGACAGCGATGTCGTCATCGAAGCGGGCATGGTGCTGGCCTTCGAGATCCCGCTCTACATAGACGGCCTCGCCAGCTTCAATCTCGAGGATCAGTTCCTGATCACTGCAGATGGGCCCCTGCCGATGAACCGGCTGCCAAGGCGGCTGGAGAGGATTGGGTAGGTCGCCGGACGCCGTGTGATAGATCTTGGTCGCTGCCTGAACGCCAAGCTTCGGCGTTGTTATCTCGCCCGCAGGCGGGCGACATTCCCTTGCGGCACGCAGCGGTTGCAACGCCGCCAGGCGCATGGAACGACAGCGTGCAAACATGGTAAGAGGTCAGGTCGAAAAAGGTGCAGGGAAGATCGACTTCATGACCGAAGCTGACAGCAGGGAAGGCAGCGCTGGAGATGCGGAGGGACGCGACCTCAGGCGCATCCCCGACATCATCTCGCTGGTCAAGGATTCCTACGCGGAACTGCGCCCGGCCGAACGCCGTGTCGCCGATGTCGTGCTCGACGATGTCAAATACGCCGTCGATGCCTCCAATGCGGCGATTGCCGAACGCGCCGGCGTCAGCGAACCGACGGTGACCCGATTCTGCCGCGCCATCGGCTGCGAGGGCGTGCGCGATTTCAAGCTGAAGCTGGCGCAGAGCCTGGTCGTCGGCGCGCTCTACCTGGCCAAGTCGCCGACCGTCAGCAACGACAATGGCATGCCGTTCTGGAACGCCGTCTTCGGCGAAGCGCGCCGGGCGCTGCAGGAGGCCGAGCGGCAGATCGACCCGGGTGAGCTGCAAAAGGCCGCTGAACTGATCGCCAAGGCACGCCAGGTCACCGTCTTCGGCCTCGGCGGCAGTTCCTCGGCGCTGGCACAGGAAACCCAGTACCGGCTGTTTCGCTATGGCATTACCGTCAGCGCCCAGTGCGACCCCTATCTGATGCGCATGACCGCCTCGACCTTGAAGCCCGGCGACCTGGTGATCGCCATTTCGGCGACCGGGCGCACGCGCGAGGTGATCGAGGCCGTCGAACTCGCCAAGCACTATCGCGCCAACGCGATCGCCGTGACCGCGCCCGACACCGATCTCGCCCGCGCCTGCGACGTCAGGCTGACGGTGGCGGTATCAGAATATCCCGACACGCTGAAGCCGACGGCCTCGCGCTATGCCTTCCTGGCGGCGATCGACTTGCTGGCCGTGGCCTCCGCCTACAAGCTCGACGGCTCCGCCCGCGAGACGGTCCGACGCATCAAATACAACGCCCAGATCCACCGCACCGGCAAGGAGATGGAGCCGCTCGGGGACTAGTTCTTTCCTTCTCCCCGTTCACGGGGAGAAGGTGCCGGCAGGCGGATGAGGGGCGGCGCCGGCTTCGACAATTATCGTCCCAATACAGATTGGGCACCGCAGCAAAGAGGGAAAGAATGCTCGAGATCGCACCAACGAAACAGGCCGCCGTATGGCTCGACTCCCTTGCGCAAGCGCTAGAAGCCGGCGACATACAAGCCGCGAGCAACCTGTTCGTCGACGACTGCTACTGGCGCGACCTTCTGACCTTCACCTGGAACGTCACCACCATGGAAGGCCGCGACACCATCGCCGGCATGCTCACGTCCACGCTGGCCACCACCAAGCCAACGGCATGGCGTCTCACCGGCGAGGCGACCGCGGACGAAGGCACTGTTGAAGCCTGGTTCACATTCGAAACGGCAGTCGCCTCGGGCCAGGGCAGCCTGCGCCTGCGCGACGGCCGTTGCCGGACCCTATTCACGGCGATGACCGACCTCAAGGGGTTCGAGGAGCGCAAGGGCGCGGAGCGGCCGCTCGGCGTGCGCCACAAGGCGGACCCAGAGCGCGAGACCTGGTCGGAGGCACGGGCACGCGAGACGCGTGAACTCGGCGCCTCGGAACAACCCTATTGCCTGGTCATCGGCGGCGGCCAGGGCGGCATCATGCTGGGCGCACGTCTGAGGCAGCTCGGCGTGCCGACCATCGTCATCGAGAAGAACGCGCGCCCGGGCGATTCCTGGCGCAACCGCTACCGCACGCTCGTGCTGCACGATCCGGTCTGGTACGACCATCTGCCCTACATTCCGTTCCCGGAAAACTGGCCTGTCTTCACGCCCAAGGACAAGATGGGCGACTGGCTGGAAATGTACACACGCGTCATGGAGCTCAACTACTGGGTCGCCACCAAGTGCCTCAGCGCCTCCTATGACGAGACCGCGAAAGAGTGGACCGTGGTGGTCGACCGCGTCGGCCGGCAGATCACGCTGAAACCCAAGCACATCGTCTTCGCCACCGGCGCCTATGGCCCGCCGCGAAAGATCGACCTGGCGGGCGCGGACCAGTTCAAGGGCGAGCTGCTGCATTCCAGCCAGTATTCGAGCGGCGACAAATTCCGTGGCAAGAAGGTTGCCGTCATCGGCGCGGCAAGTTCGGGGCATGATGTCTGCGTCGATCTCTGGGAAAGCGGCGCCGACGTCACCATGATCCAGCGCTCGCCGACCACCGTGGTCAAGTCCAGCACGCTGATGGAAGTCGGCTTCGAGATCTTCTCGGAAAGTGCGCTGGCGCGCGGCATTACCACCGAAAAGGCCGACATGATCGTCGCCTCGACGCCGTTCGCGCTGGTGCCCAAGGGTCAGCGCGCGCTCTACGAGGTGATCAAGGCGCGCGACGCGGCCTTCTACGATCGCTTGCGCGCCTCGGGCTTTGCCATCGACTTCGGCGACGACGAGACCGGCCTGCTGATGAAGGCCTACCGCACCGGCTCCGGCTATTACATCGATGTCGGCGCCTCGGATCTGATCATCGACGGCAAGATCGGCATCCGCAGCGGCGTCGCCATCAAGTCTCTGACGGCGAAAGGCATCCTGTTCGAGGACGGCACCGAGCTCGAAGCCGACGCCATCATCGCCTGCACCGGCTACCAGTCGATGAACGAGAAGGTCGCCGCGCTCGTCTCGCGCGAGGTCGCCGACAAGGTCGGGCCGTGCTGGGGCCTTGGCTCCGGCGTCAAGGGCGACCCCGGCCCCTGGCAAGGCGAGCTGCGCAACATGTGGAAGCCGACGGCGCAGGAAGCGCTATGGTTTCACGGCGGCAATCTGGCGCTGTCGCGGTTTTATTCGAAATATGTGGCGCTGCAGATCAAGGCGCGGATGGAGGGGATTGCGACGCCGGTTTATGGGAAGCCGAGCAACGCCGGGTAAGGTTCGACCCCCACTCCGTCGAGCTTCGCTCGACACCTCTCCCCCGATCGACGGGGGAGAGGAAAGGCGCGAGTTCGCCAACCTTGGCACCCTTCCTCTCCCTCCGGAGGGGGGAGAGGTGGCGCTGCGAAGCAGCGACGGAGTGGGGGAAGCCCTTCGCCAACGCGCATCCGCCGCAAGACAGGCACGACCCTGCCGGCCGAGATCAGCTAATCGTGACGATGCCCGAAATGCCGTGCCGCCACCTCGACATGCGTGTGGTTGGCATGCGCCTCGAAATGCTCCGTCTCGCTGACATCATTGACCGCCTCGTTCGGCCACCAGGTCCCGCCAACAACAATCCCTTCCGAGACCAGTCGCTGGTCGGCGACCAGCGAAGCACCGACCGCATCGACGAAGGTGAAGCGGCCAGAGCGCTGGCGAAGCACCGCGACGTCGCCGACGGTGCCGACCGCCAGCGTGCCGAGGTCCGGCCGCGCGATCGCCTGTGCCGGCGCTTGCGTTGCCGCGCGCAAAACCTCGACCAGCGGCATGCCGAGCGCCATCAGCTTCGACATGCAGACCAGAATGTCGAAGGCCGGCCCGTCGACGCAGTAGAGATGCACGTCGCTCGAGATCACGTCCGGCATCAGGCCCTCGGCCAGCATCGCACGCGCCACCTCGAAATCGAACGAGCCCATGCCGTGGCCGAGGTCGAAGATGACGCCACGCTCGCGCGCCAGCCGCATGTCGGGCCGCACCGCGCCGGAGGCAAACACCGGCGCGTTGGGAAATGGCCGGAAGCAGTGCGTAAGAATATCGCCCTTGCGCAGGCGCGGCAGCACTTCCGAGCGGCCGGGCGGCGGCTCGTCGATATGCGCCATCAGCGGCAGGCCTGCCTGGTCGGCGGCCTCCAGCGCCAGATCCACCGGCGCGATGCCGCTGGTGCCGCCGGCATGCTTGCCGGAGCGGACTTTCACGCCGACGACGACATCGGCGTGCTCGCGCGCGGCGGCAACCACCTCGCGCGGTTCGCACAGATTGAGATCGCTGCATTCACCGACCGAAACCGTCTGCGAGAAGCCGAAAATGCCGGCAAAGGAAATGTTGACATAGGCCAGGATGCGCACTTTCGAGCGCTCCATGACATGGCGGCGGAAGCCGAGGAAATTGCCGGCGCCCGCACTGCCCGCATCGATGAAGGTGGTGGTGCCGCTTTTGGCGGCGAGCCGGTCGGCATCGACACCGAGCGAGGTGCCGCCCCAGTAGACGTGGCTGTGCAGGTCGACCAGGCCAGGCGCGACGATGCAGCCTGTCGTGTCGACCACCTGATTGGCGCGCTCCGCCGGGAGGTCGGCCTCGACCGCGGCGACACGGCCATTGGCAATGGCAACATCGCGCGGCGCATCGATGCCGGACGCCGGATCGATCAGCCGGCCGCCCTTCAACAGGAGGTCGAATTGCATGGGGGGAACCTCCGCTTTGCTGTGTCTCTTAGACCGGCTTGTAGGCGACCGCCTCGACCTCGATCTTGATGTCGATCATCAGCCGCGATTCAACCGTCGTGCGGGCCGGCGGATTCTTCGGAAAATGCCTGGCATAGACGGCGTTGAAGGCGCCGAAATCGCGTGCGTCCTCCAGCCAGACGGTGGTCTTCACCACATCGTCCAGGGTGCAGCCGGCCAATGCAAGCGCCGCCTTTACATTGGCAAGCACCTGCTCGGTCTGTTCCGTGATGCCGCCCTTGACCACGATGCCGTCGCTGACCGGAACCTGGCCAGAGATATAGACGAAGTCGCCGGCGCGCACGGCGGGCGACAGCGGCACATGCGACGTTCCAAAGGTCTGCTTGGGCAAGGGATGATCTCCTGTGATGACATGGCCAGGCGCTGTGGCGGCGCCCACTTCAGCCAAGATTTACCGCGATAGCCGCGATCCCGATAGGGCCCTTGTTGGAAAGCAACATTCTTCGGAATCCGTGTTGCTTTATTACAAGAGCGCTTGCATCGTGCGCGCTTGCCGGACGGCCTTGCGGCCGGGACGGACAGGCGCTTTTGTGAGACCGGAGAAACCGAGAATGACCTTCGACAAGAACCCGTTTCCATCAGGCGATGCCGACCGCCACGCGCTGTGGGAGATGCTGGTGCGGCGCGACATCGACGCTTTCATCGGCCAGGACTGGTCTGTTGTGGAGAATGATTTCATCGCCGAAAGCTTCTTCGGCATGCATGCGCATTTCCTGCCCAATGCCGACGCCTGGCGGCTGCAATTCCCACGCCTGGAGATCTATCGCGACGAGTGGCTGCGCCAGGCCAAGGAAACGGCGGCGACAGAATTTGCCGAGCCGCTGCGCGAAGCAATTTTTCGCGTCACCAATCTGCGCGACATCGACGTCGACGGCGACCGCGCCGTGCTGCACAAGAAGTTCGACGGGAGCATTGCCAAGGCCGACGGCAGTGTCGATCGGCTGAAATGGCAGACGCTGTATTTCTGCCGGAAGGTCGAAGGCAGCTGGAAGATCGCTGGCTTCGTCGGCTACATGCCTTATCCGCTGGGAGCCTAGCGCTTCCGCGTCGTTGAGCCCGGTCCAACCAGCACCGCGGCGCGGTAGGCCGGGTTGCCGTACCAGGCCATCCGGTCCAGTTCCGCCGCCATTATCGGGAGATCGACGACATCAGTCTTCTGTTCCAGCCGGTCGGGCTCGATCCAGGGGTCGTTGAGGAAATAGATGCCGCCGCCATGACTGTGGACGAGCACCCAGTGCGGGCAGGTGTAGCCCATCATCGGCGCCTGATCGATCAGCACCAGCGCCAGCAAGCCGCCATCGAGCGCCTGGGCGATCTCTTCGACGGCAAAGGCTCGGGGCTCGATCGGCACCGATGCGGCTTCGACGTCGCGCTTGAACCCGGTCTGAACGAAGCTCATCAGGCCGCGCCTTTCCTCCGAGGCGGCACGGTCGAGAAAGATCGGCTCGGCACTGCTTATGAACACTTCGACGCGCAGCCCACGCCGGTGCGCCGCCAGCGCCAGGCCGTAGGGGTCGCAGCCGCCCGGACCGCTCGGGCCGATGATGGTGGTGGCCTCGCGCCAGAGTTCGACTTCCAGCGCCCGGTCCGGCAGCAAGGCCGGATCGAGACCGGCCATGGCCATGGCGAGCGCCGACGGCCCGCAGGTGAAGCCAGCCGTCTGCGGCCAGGAGGGTGGTATCAGCTCCTGCCGGCGGGACGGTTCGATGCCGATCCAGCGTTGCAGGAAGCCGTCCCGGCGCTCCCACTGGCCGCCAATGCCCAGCACCGTCGCCTCATCCGCGCGCAGGCACAGCACATCTTGCCCATGCGCCTCCTTCTCCAGCGTCTCCAGCAGGCGCGGACCGTCGGTCGCGACGAAGCTGGTGGCGGACCAGAACAGAGCGATGCGCATCATCGCCGCCGCCGGGCGGCGCTGGCCGACCACGATCGCCTCCGGTCGGCCGTCGCTGTATTGCGCCACGCCGGCGACCCCGGCGATCCTCCGCAGCGCCGCCAGGCGATCGCCGATCTCGGCCGGCACCGCCGCCGTAAGGCTTGCCCAGACGGCTGCGTCTTCGCTAGTGAAGACTGTCAGGCTGGCCCGGCTGGTCAGCAGCGAAGCTGGCATGGGATCATCTCCGTTCAAACCAAGACCAGCCGGGCCTCCGGCAACGTCATGATTTAGCGGCAGCAGGCCTTAACGATCAGTAGATCGTGACGAAGGCCGGAAACAGCAGGCCGGCCTCGCGGAAATACTCGACCAGCTCGATGGCCGGGAAGATGGCGAGGAAATAGAGCCCGTCAAAAAAAGTACGCTTGAGCGCGCGTGTCGAGAACTCCATCTGGTCACCGTCACTGTAGATCAGCGGATTTGGCCAAAAACGCGGCGTTCTCTTGGTGTAGGCCAGATAGGCCGGGCCGAACTTGCCAAGCAGGTATGCGGCCTCCTTGCGCGCGGTGACGCGGAAGATCAGGAAGCTGGCGAGGCCTAGCGCCAAAGCCGCCAGCACCGAGCCGTAGAGCAAACCGATGCCGACCGCGCCGACCGTCGAGAAGAAATAGAGCGGGTTCTGGCTCATCGAGAACGGTCCCGACGAAACCAGTTCCTCGTTCTTCTTGCCGCCGACATAGAGAATGCTCCACAGCCGGCCGGCAACGCAGGCGAGCACCAGGCAGAAGCCGAAGAATTCCAGCATTTCGTGCCCGTTCGAACCCTCGCTGAGCGCCGGCTTGGTGAGAAACAGAAGCAGCACCGCGAGCACTGCCGCCACTCGCACGAAGATCAGCCGCTTGCGCTGCACGAAAGCGTGTGAAACCGGCTTGAGGGACGCGTAGGTCATTCGTGTTTCCTGGGGCACTCTTCGCGAGTTCGGCACTGGGGCGCGCCATTGATGGCGGATACAAGGCGACCACCCTCTATCAGCGCAGCGCGGCACGTTCGTAAAGACCTTTTGCGCCAACCGCGTCCATCCTTACGAATTTGTATGCCGCAAGACAGGCTGCAGTGAAGTCGCTCGCCTATCGTTCGAATGCCGGTCCGCCATTTAGGGGCCGGCTTCAATTGCCGGATCACCGGCGTCAGATAGGGAATTTTTCAATGAGACGATTTGCACCCGCCCTCGCAGCCGTAACCCTCGCCGCCTCCGCCTCCATACCCTCTGTTCATGCGGCCACGGTGCCTTGCGAGCAAACGCTGAAAAGCCTCCGCGCGGCGGAGGCCACGGCCACGCTCAGCGCTGCCGACAAGACGAAGGTTTCGGAGCTGGAGACCAAGGGCATCGAACGCTGCAATGCCGACGACGACAAGCGCGCCGACGACTTCTTCGCCCAGGCGATGAAGGTCATGGGCAAGTAGCCCGCCGCAGCAATCGAGGATCCCAGCCATGCTCGCGCCCCATTCCCACGCCGCTCCCAGCCACAACAGGGTTCCGGATGTCACCCTCGATTTCTGGCTGATCAAGCTGATGGCGGTGACCATGGGCGAGACGGCGGCCGACTATCTCGCCGTCAACCTCGGGCTTGGGTTGACCTTGACCTCGCTGATCATGACCGGGGTGCTGATCGTCGCCCTTGTCCTGCAATTCGCGCAAAAACGCTACGTACCTTGGGCCTACTGGACGGCGGTGGTGCTGATCAGCGTCGTCGGCACGCTGATCACCGACAACCTCGTCGACAATTTCGGCGTGCGCCTGCAGACCACGACAATCGCTTTCTCGGTAGCACTCGTGGCGACTTTCGCGGTCTGGTACGCGAGCGAGCGGACGCTGTCGATCCACACCATCTTCACCACCCGCCGCGAGATCTTCTACTGGCTGGCGATCCTGTTCACCTTCTCGCTCGGCACCGCCGCCGGCGATCTCGTCGCCGAAAGCCTGGACATGGGTTATCTCGCCTCAGGCCTCATGTTCGGCGGGGCCATCGTGCTGATCGCGCTTGCCTATTACCTCATTCATCTGGACGCCATCCTGGCCTTCTGGCTCGCCTATATCCTGACGCGGCCGCTTGGTGCCTCTTTCGGCGATCTCTTGTCGCAGCCGGCTGAATATGGCGGCCTCGGCTTCGGCACCACCTTCACCAGCCTGATCTTCCTTGGCTGCATCGTTGCGCTTGTTCTCTACATGACGATGCGGAAGAACGCCGACGAACTGGACGAAATCCTGCTCGAATCGGACTGAACTCCGCTACGGGAGGCAAAACCGGCCAACCCCGCGCCCATCCTAGGAACAAGCCCGCGCCGGTGATAGCCTGTCTCCAGTATCGGCAAAATCAACCGGAACAGCGATGCGACTTCTTCTCGTCGAGGACGACCACAGGACGGCGGATTATATCGTCAAGGGGCTGACCGAGGCCGGCCATGTCTGCGACCTCCTGCGCAACGGGCACGACGGGCTTTTCGCCGCGACCCGGGGCAACTACGACGTGATCGTCGCCGACCGCATGATCCCCGGCCTCGACGGCCTGTCGATGGTCAAGGCAGTGCGCGCCGCCGGAGTCCGGACGCCGGCGATCTTCCTGACATCCATCGGCGGCGTCGACGATCGCGTTGAAGGCCTGGAGGCCGGCGGCGACGATTACCTTGTAAAGCCCTTCGCCTTTTCAGAGCTTCTCGCCCGCATCAACGCGCTTGGCCGCAGGCCGGCGGCGCAGGAGCAGAAGACCACGCTACGGGTCGCCGACCTCGAAATGGACCTGATCATGCGGCGCGTTGTCAGGCAGGACCAGGTGATCGACCTGCAGCCACGCGAATTCAGCCTTCTGGAAGTGCTGATGCGCGGCGAAGGCCGCGTCATCACCCGCACCATGCTGCTGGAACGCGTCTGGGATTTTCACTTCGACCCCCGGACCAGCGTCGTCGAGACCCATATCAGCCGGCTGCGCGCCAAGGTCGACAAGCCGTTCGAGACCCAGCTCATCCACACCATACGCAACACCGGCTACAGCCTGCACGCACCGCTTCCATCATGACCGGAACCTGGGCTCGCCTGCTGCGCAGCACGCCGTTCCGGCTCGCGCTGACATTCGGCTTCCTGTTCATGCTGGCCTTCATCCTGTCGGGCGCCATCGTCTACCAGATGATGAGCGCAGATCTTGCCGAACGGCTCGACGAAACCATCAAGGAGACCTATTCGGTCGTCGCCGCCACCTATTCCGCGAACGACCTTGAAGACCTTGTCGCCACGATCGAAAGCCACGCAAAAGTAAACCCGAAGAAAGAACAGCTGTTTTCGCTGACCGACCCGGCCGGCAATCACCTGGCCGGCAACTTCACCGCCGCCGGGCTCCCCGACGGGTTTTCTGCGTTCGAGGCCGTGTTGCCAGGCGTCCCTCCGGACACGGAGTTCAGGGCCTATTCCGGTTCGGTCGGCGGCAACACCCTGACGGTCGCCTTCAGCCTTTCCGAAACGGAGGAACTGGAAACGGTGGCGATGATGAGCTTCGGCTGGGCAACCCTAATCATCACCGGCCTGGCGGTCACCGGCGGCGCGCTGCTTGCCTCGCGTGTCCAGCGCCGGCTCGACGGCATTGCGGCCACCATGGTCGATGTCTCGCATGGCCGGCTCGACACCCGCATTCCGCTGACCGGCAAGGGCGACGACATCGACATCGTCTCCAGCCAGATCAATGCGGCGCTCGACCGATTGTCGGGCCTGGTCGAAGGCATGAAGCAGGTCAGCGCCAACATCGCGCATGATCTGAAGACGCCGCTCAACCGGCTGCAGATGATTCTGGAGGGCGCCGCCGACAAGGCCGCGCAGGATCGCGATGTTTCCGACGACCTCGCCGATGCGCGCGCCGAGGGCCATCAGATCAACGAGACTTTCGACGCCTTGCTGCGCATCGCCCAGATCGAGGCCGGCGCCCGCAAGGCGCGCTTTACCGATGTCGACCTCGGCGAGATCCTGCAGACCATGGCCGAGATCTACACCGATGTTGCCGAGGACGATGGCAAGGCGTTGTCGCCCACGCAGCGCAACGAGACAGCGGAGCGGATCCATGGCGATCGTGAACTGTTGATGCAGATGTTCGCCAATCTGGTCGAGAACGCGCTGCGCCATTGTCCGCCCGGCACGACGATCAAATTATCGGTGACGCGCCAGGGGAACCGCATCCTTGTCACCGTTGCCGACGATGGTCCCGGCATTGCCGCGGATGAACGCGAGAAAGTCTTTCAGCGGCTGTACCGGCTGGATCACAGCCGTTCGACGCCGGGCAGCGGCCTTGGGCTGAGCCTCGTCAGGGCCATCGCCGACCTGCACGGGGCATCCATTGCTCTCGAGGACTGTCAGCCTGGGCTTGCGGTGGTGGTGGGCTTTCCCCTGGCAATCGATTAGCCGGGAAATTACCGGCCTTACCCATCCGTAAGGCCCCGGCAAGCCGCTTGAAAACTCGTCCTGCTAGTTTCGCCCAATCTTCTCTCGATCCGGAGAGAGGCGGGCCGGCAACTGTCATCGTTGCGGCCCACATCGATGTCGGACAATCCGGCACCACGACAAAATCAGGAGAAAATCATGCAGAAACTCGTCATTGTCACCGCGGCCGTGCTGGCCACCGCACTATCGACGGCGGCTTTCGCCAGGACGGTCACCAGCACCATCGTCAGCGTCGATGCCAAGGGCGACGCCATCACGCTCGCCGACGGCAAGACGCTGAACCTGCCGGAAGGTATCGAGGTCGAGACGCTGAAGGCCGGCGAGAAGGTGGTCGTCACCTATTCGACGACATCTGGCAAATCGCTGGTGTCGAGCATCCAGCCCGCCAAATAGGGCGCGGCGGCCGGGCCGCTCGCGGCCCGGCTTCTCCATTGCATGGAGATCACCATATCCAGAACAGGTAAGACCGCTCGTCGACAGCCGTAGGGTACCGGGACATGATCAGCAGCAAGCAGACCATGGCCAGCAGCGCCGCGGGCATCGCGACACGGATCCAGTAGGTTGAGGAATGGCGACGACTCTGCATGACAAACTCCCTGCGCGACGGGCTTTCGACGCCGGGGACCCAGCATGTCATGGGCGACTATGCCTGATCGAGAATACGGACGCCTTGCCGGGTTTTTACAAATCGGTAAGAGCCGGCCCTCAGCGGTCGATCCGGGTCGACAGGATGATCGACGACGAGGTCCGTTCGACCCCGTCCAGAGCGCCGATCCGGTCGAGCAGCGCATCGAGGTCGCGGATCGATGGCGCGTCGACGATGACGATCATGTCGAAATTGCCGCTGACCGAATGCAGCGTCCTGACCGACGGCAGCGCCTGCAGCGCCCGCACCACCTTGTCGGCGAGCTTCGGCGTCACCGTCAGCAGCACATGCGCCTTGACCAGCCCCTGCTCATAGTCCGCGGAGAGCTTGACGCCATAGCCCGATATGATGCCGCGCTGCTCCAGCCGCTCGATGCGGCTCTGTACCGTCGTGCGCGACACGCCGAGCTGCCGCGCCAGTTCGGCGGTCGAGGCGCGGGCGTTGGCGCGCAGCAGGGAAAGCAGCGCCAGTTCGGCTTCACTGAGCATTTCGACGAATCCCTTCGGCAGATAAGCTAAAGTTAGGGTTCACTCTGCCAGATCTCACGCTTCTTTTCGACAGGCAAGCTGCGATGATTCCGCCAACACGAACTGGCAGGGGTATTTTTGATCATGAACAAGATTGTTATCGTCGGCGCCGGCAAGATCGGCTCGACCATTGCCGAGATGCTTTCTGCAACGGGCGACTACCGCATCACCCTTGTTGACCGCTCGGCGGCACAACTCGCCGCGGCCGAAGTCCCTGCTGGTGTCGAGACGCTTGAACTCGACATCGCAGCACCAGGTGCGCTGGAAGCAGCACTCGCCGGCAAATTCGCGGTGCTGAGCGCCGCCCCCTTCCATCTCACCACGCGCATCGCCGAGGCAGCGGCAAGTGCCGGCGTCCATTATCTCGACCTTACCGAAGACGTCGTCTCGACCCGCCGCGTCAAGGAGCTGGCGCGTTCGGGCAAGAGCGCCTTCATCCCGCAATGCGGGCTGGCGCCGGGTTTCATCTCGATCGTCGCCAATGATCTCGCCAGCCGCTTCGACACGCTGGAAAGCGTGCGCATGCGCGTCGGCGCCCTGCCGCAATACCCGTCCAATGCGCTGAACTACAATTTGACCTGGAGCACCGACGGCGTCATCAACGAATATTGCGAGCCTTGCGAAGCGATCGTCGAGGGCGAGCTGATCGAAGTGCCGCCGCTGGAAGAGCGCGAGGAATTCTCGCTCGACGGCGTCACTTACGAGGCATTCAACACCTCGGGCGGTCTGGGCACGCTGGCCGAGACGCTGAAAGGCAAGGTGCGCACGCTGAACTACCGCACCATCCGCTACCCCGGCCACGCCGCGATCATGAAGGCGCTGCTCAACGACCTCGGCCTGCGCCACCGCCGCGACGTGCTGAAGGACATCTTTGAAAGCGCCCTGCCGGCAACGCTGCAGGATGTGGTCATCGTCTTCGTCACCGTCTCCGGCCGCCGTAATGGCCGCCTGCTGCAGGAAACCTACGCCAACAAGATCTATTCGCAGCGCGTCGGCCAGACGGTGCGTAGCGCCATCCAGATCACCACGGCTTCCGGCATCTGCGCCGTGCTCGACATGCTGGTCGACGGCAGCCTGCCGGCGACCGGCTTCGTCAAGCAGGAGGACATCGCGCTGGATGCTTTTCTGGCCAATCGATTTGGGCGGGCGTACGCGCAGCATGAGATGGTGAGCCGGCTCGCGAGCTGAGCGGGCGCCGCTTTTTCCCTTCTCCCCTTGTGGGCCTGTTGCGTAGTTAGCGAGAGCAGACTTGCGGAGCGATTTGACCGAGAGGTCTCGCTTGGCTTTGGGTTTTGGGGTGGAGTTCGATGGTAGTGCGGCCCTTGAAGCCGGATACCGGGCGCACCTATCCCGAGATGGCAATCCATCGGCGCATGTTGAAGGCGATCGCCGCCATCGTCACCTGGGCAGTGGCCTTCGCCAGCCCGACATAGCGGATCGTGGTCAGCTTCATGCGGTTCTTGAGCGTGGCGAAGGTGGTCTCGACTGCGGCACGCCGTCTGGCGATCAGACGGTTGTAATGTTTGAGCCGCGGCGGCAGCGCATGGTGCTTGTTGGGGCGGCGCGCGATGCGGGGCTTCTTGCCTGCAGCCTTGAGCCGAGCACGGCGGGCATGGGTGTCGTAGGCGGCATCCGCCCATACCGTCTTTTCGTCGCCGCAGATCAAGGCATCGGCCACCACGGTGTCGTTGACGTTGGCTGGAGTGGTGATCACCGTGCGGATCAGGCCGGAGCCCTCATCCACCCCGACATGGGCCTTGTAACCGAAGGTGAAGTCGCGCTTACTCTGTCTTACGGTGGGACGGGCATCGGCATCCCTCGACGGCCGCTCGTCCGTCGGCGGCAATGAGACCGCGTCGATTAGCGTGGCATCCAGCATTGTGCCGCGCTTTAAGATCACGCCGGCCTTCTCCAACTGCCGATCCAGTTCGCCAAACAGCTTCTCCATCAGCCCTTCGCCGACAAGAAGGTTGCGAAAGCGCGACAGCACCGTGTGATCGGGAATGCTCTCCTCAAGACCAAGCCCGACAAAACGCCTGAATGACAACCGGTCGCTCAGCGCCTCCTCCAGTTCGCGATCAGATAGGCCGTAGAGCGACTGCAGCAGCAGTGCCTTGAACAGCACCAGCGGCGGCCATGCAGCCCGACCCGGTCCGCCATCGCGCAGCGGGTTGAGCAGCTTCTCGAAGCGGTACCACTTCACCAAACCTGACAGCCGGTCGAGCGGCGAAGAACCGCCCACCAGCTTGGTACCCAGAAAGGCTTCCGCCAAGCTCAACTGACCCGTCTGCTTCACTGCCATCGTGATTCCCTCCGAGCGTCCGCATCAGAGAATCACAACCAGCGAATTACGCAACAGGCCCCTTGTGGGAGAAGGTGGATCGGCGCGTAGCGCCGAGACGGATGAGGGGTGCTCCAGGGAACTCAACGTCTCACTCCGCTGGAACACCCCTCATCCGTCGCCTTCGGCGACACCTTCTCCCGCAAGGGGAGAAGGAAAAACCACCCCTCTAAATATGCAGCGCGTGCCCCAGCGCCTTCAGCGCTGCCTCCTGGAACCCCTCGCTTTGCGTCGGATGCGCATGGATGGTGCCGGCGATATCCTCCAGCCGCGCCCCCATCTCCAATGCCAGCCCGAACGCCGCCGCCAGTTCCGACGCGCCCTGCCCGACCGCGTGGATGCCGAGCACCAGATGGTTATCCGCGCGCGCCACGACCCGCACGAAGCCATCCTCGCCCATTTTCGTCATCGCGCGCCCATTGGCGGCGAACGGGAACATCCCGATCTTGACTTCACCAAGCGCCTTCGCCTCTTCCGGCGACAGCCCTGCCGTCACCAGTTCCGGATCGGTGAAGCAGACGGCGGGGATTGAACGCTTGTCCCAGCTGCGCTTGTGGCCGGCAACGATCTCGGCGACCATTTCGCCTTGCGCCATCGCTCGGTGCGCCAGCATCGGCTCGCCGGTGACGTCGCCGATGGCGAAGATGCCGCGCATCGAGGTGCGGCATTGATCGTCGATCTTGATGAACTTGCCTGCCATATCGAGGTCGATCTGGTCGAGCCCCCAGCCTTCGGTCACCGGCTTGCGCCCGACCGTCACCAGGATCTTGTCGGCGGCGATCTCGGAACTCTTGCCGTCCGCTGTCTCGACCAGCAGCGCATCGCCTTTTTTCGACAACCCCCTGGCCTTGGCGCCCAGTATCACGTCGACGCCGAGCGCGGCGAGCCGCTTGACCACCGGCCGGGTCAGCTCCGCATCATACTGCGCCAGCACGCGCGGCAAGGCCTCGACCACGGTTACCTTCGCACCCATTTTCGCGAAGGCCATGCCGAGTTCCAGCCCGATATAGCCGCCACCGACAACCGCGAGTTTTTTGGGGACCTCACTCAAAGCCAGCGCGTCCGTGGATGAAATCACCGGCCCGCCGAACGGCAGGAACGGCAGCTCGACCGGCGCTGAACCGGTGGCGATCACCACGGTCTCGGCCCGGATGATCTGCGTGCCGGTCTCGGTCTCGACCGCCACGGTCTTGCCATCGCGAAAAGTTGCCCAGCCCAGCACGGTCTTCACGCCAGCCGTCTTCAGCAGCCCGGCGACGCCGCTGTTGAGCCGGCTGACAATGCCGTCCTTCCAGGCGACGGTTTTGCCGAGGTCGAGCACGGGAGTCGAGACCGAAATGCCGAGCGGGCTGCTGCCGCCGGCCATATGCAACACCTTCTCGAACTCTTCCGCCGCATGGATCAGCGCCTTCGACGGAATGCAGCCGACATTGAGGCAGGTGCCGCCAGGTTTGCCTGCCTCGACGATCACTGTGTCGATGCCGAGCTGGCCGGCACGGATGGCGCAGATGTAGCCACCGGGACCGGCGCCGATAACGAGCAGCTTGCAGGAGATTTCTTTCATGAGGGCTGTTTCCTTTTGGCGAAGGCCGCGACGCAGCCCTTCCTTCCCCCCTTGTGGGGGAAGGTGGATCGGCGCGTTAGCGCCGAGACGGATGAGGGGTGTTCCAGCGGAGTGAGGCGCTGGTGCTCTCTGGAGCACCCCTCATCCGTCGCCTTCGGCGACACCTTCTCCCACAAGGGGAGAAGGGGGAGCCCACACCCCGGCGCCGGCAACTTCCGAAGAACCGTCTTGACCAGCCGCATCACCTTCAATCCACGAAAATCAGCGCCGGCGTTTCCAGCAGCGCCTTGATCCGCTGGATGAACACCGCCGCATCCCAGCCGTCGATCACCCGGTGATCGAAGCTCGACGACAGGTTCATCATCTTGCGCGGGATGAACTGGGTGCCGTCCCACAGCGGCCGCACCATCATCTTGTTGACGCCGATGATCGCCACTTCCGGATGGTTGATGACCGGCGTCGTCGCGATGCCGCCCATGGCGCCGAGCGAGGTGATGGTGATGGTCGAGCCGGACAGCTCGTCGCGCGTTGCCGTGCCGGACTTGGCGGCTTCCGCCAGCCTGATGACCTCGGCGCCGCAATCCCAGATGTCGCGCGCTTCGGCATGCTTGACCACCGGCACCACCAGCCCAGACGGCGTCTGCGCGGCAATGCCGATATGGATGCCGCCATGCTGGTGGATGATGCCGGCCTCGTCGTCGAACAGCGAATTGAGCTGGGGCTGGTCTGATATCGCCTTGACCATCGCCCGCATCAGGAACGGCAGCAGCGTCAGCTTCGGCCTCTCTGCGCCACCCTTGGCGGCGCGTTTTTCCTTGTTGAGCGCGGCGCGCAATTCCTCCAGCGCGGTGACGTCGATCTCCTCGACATAGGTGATGTGCGGGATGCGCGACTTGGACAGCGTCATCTTCTCTGCGATCTTACGCCTGAGGCCCACCACCTTGATGTCCTGGATCGCATCGTTGCGGGCGAGGCCGGATGCCTTGGCGACCTGTGGCCCACGCGCCAGGAACGCCTCGATATCCTCATGCCCGATGCGCCCGGCCGGGCCGCTCCCCGCAACCTGCCTGAGATCGATGCCCGCCTCTTTCGCCCGCAAGCGGACGGCCGGCGACGCCAGCGGCTTTTCACCTTCCGGACGCGGCGCGCTGGAAACGGAAGTCTGTGTGGAAATCTTCGAGACGGCGGGAGCGGGTTTCGCGTCCGGCATCCCGGCCTTTGGCGCGGCGTTCGCGGCCGGCTCGGCGCTCTCCGGCTTTGGCGTCGGAAGCTTGGCCGGAGGCTCGGTGGCCACCACCTCGGCCTTGGCGCCGCTCTGCGGCTTCGCATTGCCTTCGCCCGCCACCTTCAGCCGCACGATCGGCGAGCCGATCGCCACCGTGTCGCCGATCTCGGCGCCCAGCCACAGGATCTCGCCATCGACGGGTGATGGGATTTCGACCGTCGCCTTGTCGGTCATGACGGCGGCGAGCACGGTGTCCTCGCGCACGATGTCGCCGATCTTGACGTGCCACTCGACGAGCTCGGCCTCTGCGACGCCTTCGCCGACATCGGGCAGCTTGATGATGTGTTCGCCCATCTCAGGCTCCCATGGTTTCAAGAAGAGCGCGGCCGACCCGGGCGGGGCCAGGGAAATAGTCCCATTCCTGCGCATGCGGATAGGGTGTGTCCCAGCCGGCGACCCGCGCCACCGGCGCCTCCAGATGGTAGAAGCAGTTTTCCTGCACCAGCGCCGAAAGCTCGGCGCCGAAGCCCGAGGTCAGCGTTGCCTCATGCACGATGACGCAGCGCCCTGTCTTCTTCACCGACGCAACGATGGTATCGAGGTCGAGCGGCAGCAGGGTTCTCAGATCGATGATCTCGGCATCGATGCCTGTCTCCTCGGCCGCGGCCTGCGCGACATAGACCATGGTGCCGTAGGCCAGAACCGTGACAGCCGAGCCCGCCCTGCGGATCGCCGCCTTGCCGAGCGGCACGGTGTAGTGGCCGTCGGCGACTTCGCCCAGCTCATGCTTCGACCAAGGCGTTATCGGCCGGTCGTGATGGCCGTCGAAGGGACCATTGTAGAGCCGCTTCGGTTCAAGAAAAATCACCGGATCGGGGTCCTCGATCGCCGCGATCAACAGCCCCTTGGCATCATGCGGGTTGGATGGCACCACGGTCTTCAGCCCCGACACATGGGTGAACAAGGCCTCGGGGCTCTGGCTGTGCGTCTGGCCGCCGAAAATGCCGCCGCCGGTCGGCATGCGGACCACGATCGGGCAGGTGAAATCGCCGTTCGAGCGGTAGCGCAGCCGCGCCGCTTCCTGGGTCAGCTGGTCGTAGGCCGGATACATGTAGTCGGCAAACTGAATTTCCACGCAAGGCTTCAAGCCGTAGGCAGCCATACCGATGGCCGAGCCGACAATGCCGGATTCGTTGATCGGCGCGTCGAAGCAGCGGCTCTTGCCGTATTTGGCCTGCAGGCCATGCGTGACCCGGAAGACACCGCCGAAGAAGCCGACATCCTCGCCGAACACGACAACTTTGTCGTCGCGCCCCATCGACACATCCATGGCGTCGCGAATGGCCTCGATCATGGTCCGTCTTGGCATGGCTCAGACTCCCGCCTGCTGGCGCTGGCGCCTTAGATGCGCGGGCATTTCGGCGAAAACGCCTTCGAACATCTCGCGTGTCGACGGCTTGCCGCCGGCATGCAGCGTGCCGTGGCTCTCCGCCTCCTTCTGCGCCGCGATCACCGTGTCGAGGATTTCGGCCTCCGCCTGCGCGTGGCGCTCGTCCGACCAGACGCCGAGCCCTATCAGATGGTTCTTCAGCCGCATGACGGGATCGCCCAGCGGCCAGGCGTCGGATTCCGTCTTTGGCCGGTAGGCCGAGGGATCGTCCGAGCTTGAATGCGCTCCGGCGCGGTAGGTGACATATTCGACCAGCGTCGGCCCGAGATTGTTGCGCGCCCGCTCTGCCGCCCATTTGGCCACGGCGTGGACGGCGAGATAATCATTGCCGTCGACGCGCAGCGATGGAATGCCGAAGCCGAGGCCTCGGGCTGCAAAGGTGCCGGAGCCGCCGCGCGCAATGCCTTGAAAGGTCGAGATCGCCCACTGGTTGTTGACGACATTGAGCACCACCGGCGCCTTGTAGGTCGAGGCGAACACCAGGGCCGAATGAAAGTCGGATTCCGCCGTCGAGCCGTCGCCGATCCAGGCCGCGGCGATCTTCGAGTCGTTCGAGATCGCCGAGGCCATCGCCCAGCCGACCGCCTGGATGTATTGCGTCGCCAGATTGCCCGAGATCGAGAAGAAGCCGTGCTCCTTCGAGGAATACATGATCGGCAGCTGCCGCCCCTTAAGCGGGTCGGCCTCGTTGGAATAGATCTGGTTCATCATCGTGACCATCGGATAGCCGTCGGCGATGAGCAGCCCTGCCTGGCGATAGGTCGGGAAATTCATGTCACCCGGCGACAGCGCCTTGCGGAAGGCGCAGCTCACCGCCTCCTCGCCGAGATGCTGCATGTAGAACGAGGTCTTGCCTTGGCGCTGCGCCATCTGCATGCGGGCATCGAAGGTGCGCAGCGTCATCATGTGGCGCAGACCTTCGAGCAGTTCGTCACTGGAGAGCAGACCTGCCCACGGCCCGACGGCTTCACCATTGCGGTTCAGCACGCGGATGATCGAAAACGCCATGTCGCGGATGGTGCGCGGATCGACATCAATGTCCGGGCGCGGCACCGAGCCGGCCTCGGCGATGGTCACATTGGAAAAGTCAGGCGTGCCGCCCGGCCGCACTTCCGGCTCCGGAACGTGGAAACGCAACATCCCAGCATCGGCCATGACCTTTGTCCTCCAATGTTGCCTAGGGTGGGGATATTTGCACATCCGTACCGCCAGACCAGAGCGAATTCGTCGGGCAAGCCTTTCGCCATCGGACCAGCCATGCCGGCCGATCCTGCCTCCCCAGTACAAGATGTAGATATGTCCGCGAAATTTCTTGTCGATGTTGGGCAGTGGCGCGCAATTTAGCAGAAGGTCGCGGGCGATTGCCGCAACAGGCGATAAATCCTGGGCCAGCTTGTCCCTGGCGTGGATGCGCCCCGGCGATTCAAGTTGCGCCTCCCGCCCCGCAAAACCTATCCTGATTTGTATCGTTCGGGAGAGGCAAATCATGGAAGGACGATCGAGAATTTTCGTCGCCTTGGCGATTTTGGCGTTTCTGGCCGGGCTCGGTCGGCCGGCTTTCGCCCAGTCGGACTCAGGCGATTGCATAAGTATTTTCTATCGCACGAAAGATGCTGCCTGCCTCGACCGCCTCGTCGCCACCCTGGACGATGCTCAGCCCAGGATCGACAACGGAACGATCATCGGATTCTTCGCTGCGTTGTTTGACAGCGCACCGGAGCTGCGGCGAAAACTGCTGGACGGGGTGCGTTCCGATCGTGCGGCGGAGTTCTATCTGGTTGCACTTCGCAAGGCCGACCTGGCGGACGAAGCGCGTCGTTTCGCGTCGGCCCGAAAGCTGGAGAATGCAGCCCCCGCCGACGTCACGCCACTGAAAACGGTGATGCCCGTCTCCGTGGCGATGGACAATGACCTGCTGATTGGCGCCTACATGGCGACCGGAGACTTGTCCTACATCGACCATATTCTGGAGAATCTTCGAACCAGCCGTGATGGCATGGCGGCGGACGCGATCCGGATCGGTCTCGTCATGGGAAAGTTCGGGGGTGCAGGAACCCCGGGTCGACCCAACGTCATGATTATCGCCGCTTGCCGGAAATACGGATGCCCGAAGAATCAGGCCTCCAGGGATATGATGCGTGCGATGACGATAGCATCGGCTGTATGGGCTATAGGATCGCTGGCGAAGAACGACGCTGGGATCAAACAGGAACTCGATCGGTTCCTCCAGAACGACCCTCGTTTGGCCGCCATTTTCGCAAGTGAACAGAACGCCTTTGCCAATTATCTGACCATGCTGACGTTATGGACGGTCAAGAAGGACGATGCGCTTGACGCGGCTTTGACAGGCTATGAGCGCCTCGAGGCTGCCGATACCTTGTTCAAGCCTGACAGCCTCGTGCAGCCCTCCGAGAAGAAGAAATAGCGTCCGGCGCCAAGGGCTTGTTCACGCCGTCCCCGTGCCATGCTAACCACCCTCCATGGCACAGAAGAAAGCGTTCGAGGTCGATTCGTGGCTCGCGAAGCCGGATTCGCGCATCTCCATCGTCCTGCTTTACGGCCCCGATCGCGGGCTTGTCTCCGAGCGCGCCAAGGCCTTTGCCGCAAAGACCGGCCTGCCGCTCGACGATCCCTTCTCCGTGGTCCGGCTGGAGGGCTCGGAGGTCGATCGCGACGAGGGCCGGCTGCTCGACGAAGCCCGCACCGTGCCGATGTTTTCCGACCGGCGCCTGCTGTGGGTCCGCAACGCCACCGGCCAGAAGGCGCTGGCCGACGACGTCAAGGCGCTGGCAGCGGAGCCCGCGCGCGATGCCATCATCTTGATCGAGGCCGGTGACCTGAAGAAAGGCGTCGGCCTGCGCGCCGTGGTCGAGGCGGCCGACATCGCCATGGCCTTGCCTTGCTACGCCGATGAAGCCCGCGACATCGACACGGTCATCGACGATGAGTTGCGCAAGGCCGGCATGTCGATGACGCTGGAAGCGAGGCAAGCGCTGCGCCGCAATCTCGGCGGCGACCGGCTGGCCTCGCGCGGCGAAATCGAAAAGCTCATCCTCTATGCCCATGGCCAGAAGGAAATCGGGCTGGAAGAAGTGCGCGCCATGTCGGGCGACGTGTCCGGCGCTTCCTTAGACGATGCGGTCGACGCGCTGCTCGAAGGTAAGGTTGGCGACTTCGACACCGCCTTCACCCGCCACTGCCAGTCGGGCGGCCCGCCCTTCCTGGTGCTGTCCTCGGCCATGCGGCAGTTGCAGCAGATTCAAATCATGCGCGGCCAGATGGACTCCGCCGGCCGCAACGCCGCGTCGGTCGTTGCCGCCGCCCGTCCGCCGGTGTTTTTCTCAAGGCGCAAGCTGGTTGAAAAAGCGCTCGATCGCTGGAGCAGCGACGCGCTCAGCCGCGCGCTGACCCGGTTGCAGACCGCGGTGCTGCAGACGCGGCGAAGGCCGGACCTTTCGGTGGCGCTGGCACGACAGGCGCTGCTGGGGATTGCGGTGGAGAGCGCGAGGCTCGGGCAGCGGTAGTTTTTCCTGCTCCCCTTGCGGGAGAAGGTGGATCGGCGCGGAGCGCCGAGACGGATGAGGGGTGTTCCAGCGGAGTGAGGCGTTGGCGTTCCCTGGAGCACCCCTCATCCGTCGCCTTCGGCGACACCTTCTCCCACAAGGGGAGAAGGAAAAGCGAAGTTAATTCGCCGGCTAACTACCGTTCCTGCTTCAACCGGCGGCACAGCTCATCCAGCTGCTCCAGCGAGCGATACGAAACCCGCAACTCGCCGCCTTTGCCCTTGTGATCGATGGCCACGATCATGCCGAGCGTGTCGGTCATCAGCTTTTCCAGCGCCAGCGTGTCGGTGTCCTTCTCCGGCGCGGCTTGCGCCTGTTTCGGCTTGGCAGGCGTGGAACCCGCCGGCATCTGCGCCAGCGCCTCGGCCTGGCGCACCGAAAGGCCTTCTTCGACGATGCGCTTGGCAAGGCCGGCCGGATCCTCGGCCGTCACCAGCGTGCGGGCATGGCCGGCCGACAGCGCACCGTCGACCAGCATGTCGCGGATCACGTCCGGGAGCTTCAGCAGCCTGAGCGTGTTGGCGACATGGCTGCGGCTCTTGCCGATGACGTTGCCGAGATCGGCCTGGGTATAGCCGTGCTCGTCGATCAATTGCTGGTAGCCCTGCGCCTCCTCGACCGCGTTGAGGTCGGTGCGCTGGACGTTTTCGATGATCGCCAGTTCGAGCGCGGTGCGGTCATTGACCTCGCGGATGATGACCGGGATCTCGGTCAGCCCAGCGCGCTGCGCCGCCCGCCAGCGCCGTTCGCCAGCGATGATCTCGTAGCGGCCGGGCAGCAATGGCGACGACCGGGCCACTACCGGCTGGACGACGCCATGTTCGCGGATCGACTGAGCAAGGTCGGTCAATTCGGCATCGCCAAAGTGCCGGCGTGGATTTTTTGGATTGGGGCTGAGGAATTCGATCGGCACCTTGCCGTCGGCGCTCATGCCGGGCTTTTCCGGTGCCACCGGGCGATCGATTTCGCCGATCAGGGCGGCCAGTCCACGGCCCAGTCTTTTTCTTGAAAGGTCTTCGCTCATGTCTATTCCAAAGTCTCAAGATCGTTTCGGTATCGAATCGGCTGTTAATTATGCATCCGATCTAATCAAGCGGCGCGCAATTTACGCTCGCGGCGGATCACTTCCGAGGCCAGTTGCAGATAGGCCTGGCTGCCAGAGCACTTCAGATCGTAAAGGATCGCCGGCTTGCCGTAGGACGGAGCCTCCGACACCCGCACATTGCGCGGAATGATGGTTTCGTAGACCTTGTCGCCCATATGCGCCCGGACATCCTGCACAACCTGGTTGGCCAGATTGTTGCGGCCGTCATACATGGTCAGCACGATGCCCTGGATAATCAGATCAGGATTGATCGAGCGACGAACCTGCTCGACTGTTTCCAACAGCTGGCTGAGGCCTTCCAGCGCAAAGAACTCGCATTGCAGCGGCACAAGAACAGAATCGGCTGCGGCCATTGAATTCAAAGTCAAAAGGTTGAGCGAAGGCGGGCAATCGATCAGCACATAATTGAAGGGCGCGCCGCGCTCGGTCGCGGCGCGCAGCGCATTGCGCAGCTTGAGCACCCTGTCCGGCGCCGAGGCGATCTCCATCTCGATGCCGAGCAGGTCGAGCGTCGACGGCACGATCGACAGACCAGGCACCGCTGTCGGGATGGCTGCGGCTTCCAAATCCAGCTCGCCGGTCAGCACATCATAGGACGAGACCGTCCGGTCCTTGCGGTCGATGCCGAGACCGGTGCTGGCGTTGCCTTGCGGATCGAGATCGACGATCAGCACCTTTTCGCCGATGGCGGCGAGCGCGGTGGCCAGATTGATGGCCGTGGTCGTCTTGCCGACACCGCCCTTCTGGTTGGCTACGGTGATGATTCGGGGGCCGTTTTTCATCATGGGTCTATGCCAGAAATTCATTTTTGGGTCGCCAGATAGCCGACAAGTCGAGATCAGACAGGTCGCAGGTCAGACAGTTCGAGGATCACGCCATGGGGGTCGGTCACACTGGGATGTTCTACCAGATCGAAGGTCCATCGGTTAACGCTTTCTTGCACTTCCGCGCGATAATCCCGGCCTTTGTGGAACAGCCCGCGCCCGCCCGACGTCAGCCAGGGCGCCGACAGGTCGAGTAAGGTCGACAGCGAGGCCAGAGCCCGCGCCGTGACGATTTGCGGTGCTGAAACAAGCGCATGGCTGTCTTCGATACGGCGCGCCACGACCCGCGCCGGCAGGTTGAACTGGCCGATGACGGTCTGCAGGAACGACGCTTTTTTACGGTTGCTTTCCACCAGGTCGATGCTGGCCCCATGGCGCTCGCCAACCAGAAACGCCATCACCAGACCGGGAAACCCGCCGCCTGAGCCTATGTCAACCCAGCGTGTGGCATTGGGTTCGATTCGCGCGAGTTGCGCGCTGTCCAGTATGTGGCGCTGCCAGACATCGCCTGCAGTCGACTGCGCCACCAGATTGATGCTCCGGTTCCATTTCTGGAACATCGCCTCGAACGCCACCAGACGATCGAATGTTTCACGTGAAACCGGACCGGCCGCGTCCTGCAGGCTCTCCAGGGAGAAAGAACTCACGCAACGTCCCTCTGTGCGCTCTCTGCCCGTTTTGCAGTCTCACTATGGCGGACATGTGAGACAATGATCGCCAGCGCCGCCGGCGTCATGCCTTCCATGCGCTGCGCATCAGCGATGGAACGCGGCCGCCGTACCTGCATCTTCTGCTTCAATTCATTGGACAGGCCGGGCACACCGGCAAAATCGACTGTATCGGGGATCAACCGGCTTTCCTCATGCCGGATCTGCGCGACATCGCTCTTCTGGCGATCGAGATAGACAGAATATTTCGCTTCCGTTTCGAGCCGCTCCGCCGTCTTGGCATCGACTTCGCCGAATCTCGGATCGACCCTGGCCAGCCAGGCGACATCGACGTCGGGATAGGCCAACAACTCATAGCCCGACCGGCGCACACCATCGCGGTTGATTTCCAGCCCATGCCGCGCCGCTTCATTGGGGGTCATCGCCACCAACTTCGCCAATTCCCGCGCTGCGTCGAGACGCTGCATGACGTCGCCATAGCGCTGCATCCGCTGCGCCGAGGCGATTCCGAGCCTTGCAGCCGCCGGCGTCAGCCGCTCATCGGCATTGTCGGCGCGCAGCGACAGCCGGAACTCGGCCCGCGAGGTGAACATCCGATAGGGCTCGCTGATGCCGCGGCTGGTCAAATCGTCGACCATTACCCCGATATAGGCCTCGGTGCGGCTGAGCACGATCTGTTCGCCGCCTGACGCCCGCCGCGCTGCATTGAGGCCTGCGAGCAGGCCTTGCCCGGCCGCTTCCTCATAACCGGTCGTGCCGTTGATTTGCCCAGCAAGGAAAAGCCCACCGACGCGCTTTGTCTCAAGTGTCTGATGCAGTTCGCGCGGATCGACGTGATCATATTCAATGGCATAGCCAGGCTGCAGCATGATCGCGCGCTCCAGTCCCGGAATGGTCTTCAGGATATCGAGTTGCACATCCTCGGGCAACGACGTCGAAATCCCGTTGGGATAGACTGTATCGTCGTCGAGCCCTTCCGGCTCCAGAAAGATCTGGTGGCCGTCCCGATCGCCGAACTTGACGATCTTGTCTTCGATCGACGGGCAATAGCGCGGGCCGACGCCTTCGATCGAGCCGGAATACATGGCGGAACGGCCAAGGTTGGCGCGGATCAGCTCATGCGTGGCCCTCGTCGTGCGGGTAATGCCGCACTCGATTTGCGGCGTCTTGATGCTGTCGGTCATCAGCGAGAACGGCACGGGATCCTCGTCCGCTGCCTGGCTTTCGAGCGATGCCCAATTGATGGTCTTCCCGTCCAGCCGCGGCGGCGTCCCGGTCTTCAGCCGGCCGAGCTTGAAGCCTGCCCGGCTCATAGTCGCCGACAGCCCAAGGCTTGCTTGCTCGTTCATGCGGCCAGCGACGATCTTCTTTTCGCCAATATGAATAAGGCCGCGCAGGAAAGTCCCGGTCGTCAGCACGACGGCGCCACAGGCAAGCCGCCGACCGTCGGCCAGTAGGACGGCGACAATCCGTCCCTCGCTGATTTCGAAATCCAGGACCTCGGCCTCGACGACGTCGAGATCGTTCTGCTGCCGAATGGCTTCCTGCATGGCCAGGCGGTACAGCTTCCTGTCGGCCTGTGTACGGGGCCCGCGTACCGCTGGGCCCTTGCGGCGATTGAGCAGCCGGAACTGGATGCCGGCGGCATCCGCCACCCGACCCATCAGACCGTCCATGGCATCGATTTCGCGGACCAGATGGCCCTTGCCGAGCCCTCCAATCGCCGGATTGCACGACATCACGCCGATCGTGTCGAAGCGCAGCGTCACCAGCGCGGTTTTGGCACCGGCGCGCGCGGCAGCGCTGGCTGCCTCGCAACCCGCATGGCCGCCGCCCACCACAACCACATCATAGCGATCGGTCATTTCCAAATGTCCTGGACTCGAAAGATTGAGGGACACATGTCCCCGCGAGGCGAAGCTGTCAAGAAAACTTCGCTGCAAGTTTCACGTGAAACAGGATGAGAGCCTCACGTAGCGATGTTTCACGTGAGTCACGCCGCTGCGATTGTTTCACGTGAGTCACGGCTGGCGAATGCGTCATTCAACTTCGTCATCCACGGGCGGAGCGGGAGCGACGCGGACGCGGAGACCCGAGGATCCATTCCGTGACCTTTGCTGAGGGCGCCGCTGGCAAGAATTCTGCACGGCAGCGACGCATTGGAGTCCGGCATGGATCCTCGGGTCTGCGCCGCGTCGCTCCCGCTCCTTGCCCTCGCCCGGCCAAGTGATTGTTTCACGTGAGTCATTTCCCGATACAGAACTGACCGAAAATCACATCAAGCATATCCTCGACATCTATGGAGCCAACGATCCGCCCAAGCTGATCTGCGGCTAGTCTCAGCTCCTCGGCCCGCAATTCCTGCCCTGCGGCGCTCCCTTCAACGGCGCGAAGCAAATGGCGATTCGTCTCGCCGAGCAGTTCGACATGGCGCAAGCGCGAAGGCAGGACATCTCCGATATCGCCCGCCGCCCTTGCGGCGCGTTGGCCGATCGCAGCCAACAAAGCGTCCACGCCGGTTCCGCTCGCGACCGAAATGACGAAATCATAGCCGCCGGACGCATCCCGGGCGGCCTGCCCGCCCAACAGGTCGAGCTTGGTGCCAACCCGCAGCAGGGCTGCCTTATCCGGCAACGGCCCAATGTCGCCGGGGTCCACAATGTCTTCCAGCAGCAGCAAAAGATCGGCGCGGTCAGCCTTCGCTCTGGCCTTCTCAATGCCGATCGCCTCGACCTTGCCCGGCGCTTCGCGCAGGCCGGCGGTGTCCGTCAGCCTGACACGCAATCCCTGGAGATCCAGCACGACCTCGAGCAGATCCCGCGTGGTGCCTGGTTCATCCGTTACAATAGCTGCATCCCGGCGCGCCAGGGCATTGAACAGACTCGACTTGCCGGCATTCGGCGCACCCAAAATGACGACCTCGAATCCATCGCGGATGATCTCGGCGGCGTGGAACCCGGCGACATGATGGTCGATCTCACCGATCATCGCCCTGATATCGGACCAGACCGTATCCGAAACGGAACCGGGCACATCATCTTCATCGGCAAAGTCGATCTCGGCTTCGATCATCGCGCGCGCATGGATCAGCCGGCGGCGCCAGCTCATATAGAGCTCACTCTGGACGCCCTCGGCATTCTGGATGGCGAAGCGTCGCTGCGCTTCGGTCTCGGCATTGACCAGATCGGCCAGCGCCTCGGTTTCGACCAGATCGAGTTTGCCGTTGAGAAAGGCGCGGCGTGTGAACTCGCCGGGGTCCGCGTGCCTGACCCCGTCAAAACCAGCGATCGTTTCCAGCATCCTGGCCACAACCGCGCGTCCGCCATGGACATGGAATTCAGCGACGTCCTCGCCGGTAAAGCTGGCCGGCCCGGGGAAAAAGACGACCAGGCCGGTGTCCAGAACGGTTCCATCAGGCGCTCGGAACCGCCGCAGAACCGCCGCCCGGTCCTTAACCATGCCGCCGGCTATCGTTTCGACAACGAATCGAGTCTGCGGGCCGGAGATACGCAGCACGGCAACGCCGGCCGGAAGCCGGCCGCTCGACAGCGCCACGATCGAATCGCCTGAAATCATTTGCCCGCTCTGTTGAACCGCCCTAGCTTCGCGCTTTCAAAACAACCCCGAGTTTGCTCATCGTGACATTGCCCGCGCAAAACCTGCTCGCTGAAGAAGCCAGCCCCTATCTGCAGCAGCACAGCGGCAATCCCGTGCACTGGCGGGCCTGGTCGCCAGCGTCGCTCGAGGAAGCAAAGGCCCTGGACAGGCCGATCCTGCTCTCGATCGGCTATGCCGCTTGCCACTGGTGCCATGTCATGGCGCATGAAAGCTTCGAGAATGACGGCGTCGCCGCCGTCATGAACCGTCTGTTCGTCAATATCAAGGTCGACCGCGAGGAGCGCCCTGACATAGACCAGATCTATATGGCGGCCTTGTCATCGATGGGCGAGCAAGGCGGCTGGCCGCTGACCATGTTCCTGACGCCGGATGGCAAGCCATTCTGGGGCGGCACCTATTTCCCACGCGAGCCGCGCTATGGCCGCCCGGGCTTCATCCAGGTGATGGAAGCGGTCGACAAGGCGTGGCGCGAGAAGCGGGAGAGCCTGCATCAAAGCGCCGACGGCCTGACCTCCCATGTCGAGGCGCGACTTTCGGGCTCGCACGCCAAGGAGAGCCTGGACCGCGGCACGCTCACCGAACTCGCCGGCCGTATCGACGGCATGATCGACCGCGACCTTGGCGGCCTGCGTGGCGCACCGAAATTCCCGAACGCCCCCTTCATGCTGACCCTCTGGCTGTCCTGGCTGCGCGACGGCAATGCCGCGCATCGCGACGACGTGCTTGTCAGCCTGGAACAGATGCTCGGCGGCGGCATCTATGATCACATTGGCGGTGGGCTCAGCCGCTACTCGACCGATGCGGAATGGCTGGTGCCGCATTTCGAGAAGATGCTCTACGACAATGCGGCGCTGATCCGCTTCTGCAATTGGGCTTTCTCGGCCAGCGGCAATGATTTGTTCCGGATACGAATCGAAGAGACAATCGCCTGGCTGCTGCGCGAAATGCGCGTCGATGGCGGTGCCTTCGCCGCAAGCCTTGATGCCGACAGCGACGGTGAGGAAGGACTGTTCTACACCTGGAGCAAGGACGAGATCGAAGCCGCCCTCGGTAGCGATTCAATCTTGTTTTTCAAACACTTCACACTATCCAGCCCGCATGGCTGGGAAGGCAAGCCGGTTGTCCATCAAACCCGGTCGCAGCAGGCACAGAGCGTGGTCGATCGCGAAAAACTCAATCCCCTCAAGGCCAGGCTTCTCGCCGTCCGCGAAGAGCGGGTCAGGCCGGGTCTCGATGCAAAGACCCTCAGCGACTGGAACGGCCTGATGATTGCAGCGCTTGCCGAAGCCGGCCGTTCGCTGGGGCGTCGAGACTGGATCGAGGCCGCGGCAAAGGCGTTCGCCCATATCAGCGCCGCCAGCCGAGAGGGCCGTTTGCCGCATTCCATGCTCGGCGCCAGGAAACTGTTTCCCGCTTTGTCCAGCGACTACGCCGCCATGACCAATGCCGCGATCTCGCTGTTCGAGGCGTCAGGCGATTGGAGCTATATCGACCAGGCGAAGCAATTCATCGAACAGCTCGACCATTGGCATGCCGACGCCGCGGGCACGGGCTATTATCTCACCGCCTCGGACAGCACCGACGTGCCGATCCGCATCAGGGGCGATGTCGATGAAGCCATTCCATCGGCTACCAGCCAGATCATCGAGGCAATGGTGCGGCTCGCTTCCGTCACCGGCGATCTCGACTTGCAGGAGCGAGCCTGGCGGGTCGCCGAGCATGCGGCCGGTCGTGCGGCGCACCAGGCTTATGGTCAAGCGGGCATCGTCAACGCCTGCGCGCTTTCGATCGAGCCGCTGAAGCTGGTGCTGATCGACGATCTTGCGGATCCCAGGCTTGTTCCGGTTGCGAATCGAAACCCTGATCCGCGCCGTATAGACATTGTCGTGGCAATCGGTTCGGAAACGAATCGACCCTTGCTGCCCGGGGGGATTCTACCTCCGGCCGACAAGATGGGTGCCTGGTTCTGCACAGGTCAGGTCTGTCTTCCCGTTTTGACAGATCCCAGAGAACTCGAGCGGCTCCTGCGCCGCCAGTAATCAAAGCGTGTCTGCCAGAACCTCCGCTCTCCATGGCTTGAACAACAGATCCTTGGCGGCGATCACCGCGCCGACCGTGATCAGAATACAGGCAAGCGCCACCGACCAGTGGAACACGCCGAACCCGGCCAGCAGCAGCACGATCACCGAAAACAGCGGTGCGGCGTAGGACAAAGCGCCGAGGATCATGATGTCTCCGTGCTTGCAGCCATAGTCCCAGGCATAGAAACCGGCGCCGAGCGGGATGGCACCCAGCACCACGATCGCACTCCACTGCGTCGCCGTCTGCGGCCAGACCGTGGTTTCAAGCATCAAATGCAGCGCCAACGCGACCGCTGCGGTGATGAAGCAATAGCCGGCCACGACATCGGTTGGCACCTGTCCAAACCGGCGCGACAGCACGGAATAGCCGGCCCAGATGAAGGCGCAGAACAGCGCGATGACATGGCCCTTCATCACCCCATTGGCCAAGCCGATGGTGCCGCCCTTGGTGATCACGACGATCGCGCCGGCAAGACCGAGGACTACACCGATGACATGGTGAAGCCTCAGCCTTTCACCCGGCAGAAAGGTGGCGAAGACAACGATCAGCAACGGCCAGAGGTAAGCGATCAGGCTGACCTCGACCGGCGGCGCCGACTGGATCGCGAAGAAATAGGCGCAGTGATAGATGCACAGCCCGGCAACGCCGGTCGCCCAGACTTTCCATGGCTGCCGCAGCGAGCGGATCGCGCCCGGACGGAAGATCCAGCTGCCCGCGCCAACCAGCGACCCAAGAAAGAACGTCATGGCCGCCAGTTGAAAGGGCGGTATCGGGCCGGCAGCCGTTGAAAGCAGTGCCAGAAACGACCAGGTCAGGATCGCCGAAAAGCCGATCAGGGTCGGGACAGTCTTCTCCATGCGGCCTCTTCCAAGGTTCGAAGCAGGATCAATCGCACGAAGCAGGAGATCTCCGCCGCCACCCATGGCCACTCCCTAGCGGAAATGCGACCTCCGCCTCGGCAATGAAAAACCCCGCCCCGGTTTCCCGGAACGGGGTTTCAATGCCGGCCGGAAATGTCCGGCCAGATTTTACGTGTTCCCAGACCTTACGTGTTCATCGAATCGAAGAAGTCCGCGTTGGTCTTGGTCTGCTTGAGCTTGTCGATGAGGAACTCGATCGCATCGGTCGTTCCCATCGGCGCCAGGATGCGGCGCAGCACGAAGATCTTCTGCAGGTCGGAACGCGCGACCAGCAGGTCTTCCTTGCGGGTGCCGGACTTGAGGATGTCCATGGCCGGATAGATGCGCTTGTCGGCAACCTTGCGGTCGAGCACGATTTCCGAATTGCCGGTACCCTTGAACTCCTCGAAGATGACTTCGTCCATGCGGCTGCCGGTATCGATCAGCGCGGTGGCGATGATGGTCAGCGAGCCGCCTTCCTCGATGTTACGGGCGGCACCGAAGAAGCGCTTCGGCCGCTGCAAAGCGTTGGCATCGACACCACCGGTCAGCACCTTGCCGGATGACGGCACCACGGTGTTGTAGGCACGGCCGAGACGGGTGATGGAATCGAGCAGGATGACGACGTCGCGGCCATGTTCGACCAGGCGCTTGGCCTTCTCGATGACCATTTCGGCGACCTGGACGTGGCGCACCGCCGGTTCGTCGAAGGTCGAGGACACAACCTCACCCTTCACCGAACGCTGCATGTCGGTGACTTCTTCCGGCCGCTCGTCGATCAGCAGCACGATCAGGTAGCATTCGGGATGGTTGGTGGTGATGGAGTGGGCGATGTTCTGCAGCAGCACGGTTTTACCGGTGCGCGGCTGCGCCACGATCAAGGCGCGCTGGCCCTTGCCGAGCGGCGCCACCAGGTCGATGACGCGGGCTGAGATGTCCTTGGAGGTCGGAACCTCCATCTCCATCTTCAGCCTCGAGGTCGGGTAAAGCGGCGTCAGATTGTCGAAGTGGATCTTGTGACGGATCTTTTCGGGATCGTCGAAATTGATCGTGTTGACCTTGAGCAGTGCGAAATAGCGCTCGCCCTCTTTCGGGCTGCGGATCGGTCCTTCGACCGTATCGCCGGTCTTCAGCGAAAAGCGCCGGATCTGCGACGGCGAGATATAGATGTCGTCGGGACCTGGCAGATAGTTGGCATTGGCCGAGCGCAGGAAGCCGAACCCGTCCTGGAGCACTTCGACCACACCGTCGCCGATGATCTCGACGTCCTGGGCGGCCAGTTTCTTCAGGATCGCGAACATCAGCTCCTGCTTGCGCATGACGCTGGCGTTCTCGACCTCGAGCGATTCGGCATAAGCGATCAGCTCTGGCGGTTTCTTGTTCTTGAACTCGGCGAGTTTCATTTCTTGCATAAACGGACCTTGAATAGATGGAGTCTGGGCAGGCTTTGGGAGGATATCGACGGGATGCGACAAATGCCGGGCGCGGCCGAAAGCAATGAGGGGCGGCGCATGACGGGAAGGAAGACCGTCTTTTATCGTCGGTCGGGTGAAAGAGCAAGCCGCGTTTTGTGAGACCGATAAAGGCTCAGAACGGCTTGACGACAACCAGGATCACGATTGCGATCATCAGCAATGTGGGGATCTCGTTGACGATCCGCCAGTGCCTTGCCGGTTTTTCATTGCGGTCCTCGGCGAATTTGCGCACCGCGCCAGCCAGATAGCCATGAACGCCGGACAACAGAAGCACCAAGCCGATCTTGGCGTGCAGCCACCCGCCTTGGAATCCAAACACTTTCCAGGCGAGCCACAGGCCGAACACCCAGGTCACGATCATCGCCGGATTGATGATGCCGCGCAGCAGGCGCCGCTCCATCACCTTGAAAGTCTCCGACTGCACCGAACCCTTCTCGGCATCGACATGATAGACGAACAGGCGCGGCAGATAGAGCATGCCGGCCATCCAGGAGATGACGGCGAGGATATGGATCGCCTTCGCCCAGGGATAGAAACTCTCCGGGGCGAAGAAAAACAAAAGCGCGGTGAGAACGACCAGCACGCCGATACCGACGGTCATCCGCATCATCGCTTGGCCGGTGCTGTTGCCGGCGTTGCCCGTGTTGTTTGACTGAGCCATCAGCGTGTCGCGCTCCGAACCTGTTTCACCATTGCTTCGACATGCGCGATCGGCGTCTCCGGCGTGATGCCGTGGCCAAGATTGAAGATCAGCGGCCCGTCTCCCAACGCTTTAAGGATCGTCTCGACACCATCCGACAGCGCCTTGCCGCCAGCCACGAGGCGCAAGGGATCGAGATTGCCCTGGACGGCACCAGAGCGCTGCAAGTCCTTCGCTGCTACCAGCGGCACCGTCCAGTCGATCCCCAGACCCGTTACGCCGGTCTTCTGGCGATAGGTGCGGTAGCGAGCGCCGGCGCCCTTGGGAAAGCCGATGATCGGAACATCGGGATGGACGGCCCGAACCTGCCTGACGATCTCGGCCACCGGCCAAACGCAAAACTGCTCGAACGAGGCATCATCAAGCACCCCGGACCAGGAATCGAAAATCTGCACCACATCTGCGCCCGCTTCGATCTGGCGGATCAGATAGGCAGCGGAATTGTCGGCAAGCACTTTCAGCAGATGTTGAAACACCACCGGCTCGCGATAGGCGAACAACCGTGCCGGCGCCTGGTCGGGCGTTCCATGGCCCGCTATCATATAGGTCGCCACCGTCCACGGGGCGCCGCAGAAGCCGATCAGGGTCGTCTCCTCAGGCAGTTTGGAGCGCAGCCGGCGAACCGTCTCGTAGACCGGTTCGAGATTCACGTGAAACACATCGCTTTCCAGAGCCAGAATCTCCGGCGCGGAGATCGGTGTCAAAAGCGGGCCCCGTCCTTCTTCGAAGCGCACATCGCGGCCAAGCGCATGCGGAACGACAAGGATGTCGGAGAACAGGATCGATGCGTCGAAGCCAAAGCGCTCGATCGGTTGCAATGTCACTTCGACGGCAAGGTCGGGATCATAGCAGAGGTCGAGGAACGAACCGGCGCGCCTGCGCGTCTCACGATACTCCGGCAGATAACGTCCGGCCTGACGCATCATCCAGAGCGGAGGCGGAAACACCGCTTCGCCTTTCAGGACGTCCAGCATGATCCGGCTTTTGGGCATCGATCTCGCCTCTCCCAGCCTCCCTATAATCTTAAAGATTCTTATATCTAAGATTCTTCTGATTCTAAGAGTCTGTTGGTTGTGGTGGTTGTCACCTGTCCCGCTTTGCCCCGAAAAACACCAGCAAGCATATTGTCGCGCGTTTCTTTCTCCCGGATGTAGGGTTCTGGGGATAGTTTGGAATCCGCTACCAGAGTCAACGCGTTAGGACGCCCCGGCAAAAGTCGGCCTTGTGGACAGAAGCAGGGCAAAGAAACCGGTCCCCGGACTTGTCCCCAGCCGCCCGACGAAGCTGACAGCACAGCGAATTGTGGACAAACTGCCATCTGATACAGTCGCCTCCGACCGGCCCCTCTTTCTGTCCCGGTTTATCCACATCCGCCCACAGCCCCAGGTGAACCCTGTGAACAAACCCCAGAGCTTCTTTCACCTGCATCTGATTTCCGACGCGACCGGCGAAACGCTGCTCGCCGCCGGCCGCGCGGCTTCGGCGCAATACAAGGACGCGCGCGCCATCGAACACATCTACCCGCTCATCCGCACCGAAAAGCAGGTGGCCAAGGTGTTCGAGGACATCGAGGAGGAGCCGGGCATTATCCTCTACACGGTCGTCGACCAGAAGCTTGCGCGCGGCATAGACGAGCGCTGCGCCACAATGGGCCTGCCCTGCGTGTCGGTGCTGGAGCCGGTGCTGACCGTGTTCCAGTCCTATCTCGGCACGCCGGCCGGCCGGCGCGTCGGCGCCCAGCACGTCCTCGACGCCGAATATTTCCGCCGCATCGATGCGCTCAATTTCACCATGGACCATGATGACGGCCAGCTGCCGCTCAACATGGACGATGCCGATGTCGTGCTGATCGGCATCTCGCGGACATCGAAGACGCCGACCAGCATCTACCTAGCCAACCGCGGCATCAAGACCGCCAACATCCCGATCGTGCTCGGCGTGCCGGTGCCGGAGAGCCTTGTCGCCGCCAAGACGCCGCTGATCGTCGGGCTGATCGCCACCGCCGAGCGCATCTCGCATGTCCGGCAGAACCGCATTCTTGGCAACAGCAGTTCTTATGAAGCGACCGACTATGTCGACCGCGCTTCCATCACCGAGGAGCTCGCCTACGCCCGCCAGATCTGCACCCGCCACGGCTGGCCGATGATCGACGTCAGCCGCCGCTCGATCGAGGAAACGGCGGCGGCCATCGTTGCCCTGAGAGGGAAGAATAGGTAATGGAGCCGGGCTGCGCGTCGCCAATGCCCACCGCCGCACAGCTCGAAGGTCGCGGCATGGATCCTAGGGTCTGCGCCGCGTCGCTGCGCTCCTTGCTTCGCCCTAGGATGACGAAGAGAGGGTCGTCTGCTGATCTCCAACGTTGGTGATTGGCCATGAACCATCGCGCCTTCGTCATCCTAGGGCGGAGCAGGAGCGAAGCTCCGTCGCGGAGACCCTAGGATCCATGCCGTTACAGTGGCCGACGGGCACAACGGTTTTCTACTTGGGTAAACATCTCGACGGCAACCAGACGGGTAATCAGGCGCACAGTCCATGACCGAAACCATCATCCTCGCTTCCGGCAGCCCCTTCCGCAAGGCGATGCTCATCCATGCCGGCGTCGCCATCGAAGCCGTCCCCGCCGATGTCGATGAGCGCGCGCTCGAAGCGCCTTTGCAAGGCGTCTCGCCCGAAGACGTTGCCGCGATCCTGGCCGAAGCCAAAGCCACCGAGGTCAGCGAGCGCAAGCCTGGCGCCCTGGTGCTCGGCTGCGACCAGACGCTGTCGCTCGGCGACGAAGTCTTCCACAAGCCGGCCGACATGGAAGGCGCGCGCCGCCATCTGCTGGCTTTGTCCGGCAAGACCCACCAGCTCAACAGCGCTGCGGTGCTCATGCGGGACGGCGAGGTGCTGTGGCGCCATGTCGGCATCGCTTCCATGACCATGCGCAAGCTCGACCCCGGCTTTATCGGCCGTCATCTTGCCCGTGTCGGCGCCAAGGTGCTGGCCAGTGTCGGCGCCTACCAGATCGAGGGCGAAGGCATCCAGCTTTTCGACAAGATTGAAGGCGACCATTTTACCATTGTCGGCCTGCCGCTTTTGCCGCTGCTGGCCGAACTTCGCACACTTGGAGCGATCGATGGCTGAGGCAGCAAACAAGGCCTTTGTCACGGGCCATCCGATCAAGCATTCGCGCTCGCCGAAGATCCATGGCCATTGGCTGGCCAAACATGGCATCGACGGCAGCTACGAGGCGATCGACGTGGCGCCGCAGGATTTTGCCGAATTCATCGGCACGTTGCAGGCCAACGGTTTTCGGGGTGGCAATGTCACCATCCCGCACAAGGAAGCCGCCTTCGCTCTTGTCCAACGCCGCGACCGGGCGGCGGATGAGATCGGCGCCGTCAACACACTGTGGCTCGAGGATGGCGTGCTGTGGGGCGGCAACACTGATGGCCACGGCTTTGCCGCCAACCTCGATGACTATGCGCCGGGCTGGGCGAATACGGGCCCGGCAGTCGTGCTCGGTGCCGGCGGCGCGTCGCGTGCCGTCATCCAGGCGCTGAAGCAACGCGGTGTCGCTGACATCCGCATCGTCAACCGCACGCTCGCCCGGGCACAGGAATTGCGGGATCGTTTCGGCGCCGGTGTCTCGGCACATGGCACGGCGGCGACCAGCGAGCTGCTGACTGACGCCGGGCTGCTGGTCAACACCACCGCGCTCGGCATGGTTGGCAATGAAGGCCTTCCGGCCGATCCGGCCCTGCTGCCGGACCACGCTGTCGTCACCGACCTTGTCTATGTGCCGCTTGAAACACCTTTGCTCACTGCTGCGCGGGCAAGAAAGCTGAAGACGGTCGACGGACTCGGCATGCTGCTCAACCAGGCCGTGCCTGGCTTCGAACACTGGTTCGGCGTCAGGCCGCAGGTCACGCCCGAACTGCGCGCCCTGATCGAGGCGGATCTGGTGCCGAAACCATGATCGTGCTCGGTCTCACCGGCTCGATCGGCATGGGCAAGTCGACCACGGCAAAGATGTTTGCCGAGGCCGGCGTGCCGGTCCACGATTCCGACGAGACCGTGCATCGCCTTTATTCCGGCGTGGCGGCACCTCTGGTCGAGGCGGCGTTTCCCGGAACGACTGTTGCCGGCGTGGTCGATCGGGCAAAACTCGGCGCGCGTGTGCTCGGCGATACCGCCGCGTTGAAGGCATTGGAAGCCATCATCCATCCGCTGGTGCGTGCCGACGCGGATGCCTTTCTGACCAAGCATCGTAACGCCAGCGAATCGATCGCCGTGCTCGACATACCCTTGCTGTTCGAAACCGGTGGGCGCGGCCGGGTTCACAAGGTCGTCGTCGTCACCGCTCCGGCCGATATCCAGCGCCAGCGCGTGCTGGCCCGGCCTGGCATGACCGAGGAAAAACTGGCGGCGATCCTGGCCAAGCAGGTGCCGGATGAGGAGAAGCGCAGGCTGGCGGATTTCGTCATCGATACGGGCCAGGGGCTGGATGTTGCGCGTGCTGCCGTTGATGCGATCATTGCGGAACTCCGGGGATAAGTCCGGCGAAGCCGGTTACTGACGCCACCGTGTCAGCATTGCCCATTGCCATTTTGTTCCGGTCTCGTGATTCTGCCCCCAGGAGCACCTGATTCGATGCGTGAGATCATCTTCGATACCGAAACCACCGGCCTTGATTCGCGCGACGACCGCGTGATCGAGCTGGGCGGCGTCGAGCTGGTCAATCGTTTCCCGACCGGCAGGACCTTCCACCATTATATCAATCCGCAAGGCCGCGCGATCCACGCCGAGGCGCAGGCGGTGCACGGCATCAGCGCGGCGGATCTTGAGGGCAAGCCAAGCTTTGCTGACATCGCGCAGGCGTGGCTCGACTTCACCGACGGCGCCAAGCTGGTCGCGCATAACGCGACCTTCGATATCGGCTTCCTCAATGTCGAGTTCGGTCGGCTCGGTCATCCCAATGTCGACCCCGGCCTTATTGTCGACACGCTGGCGCTGGCGCGGCGCAAGCATCCGATGGGTCCCAATTCGCTCGACGCGCTCTGCCGGCGCTACGGCATCGACAACACCAAGCGCACCAAGCACGGCGCCCTGCTCGATTCCGAACTGCTGGCCGAGGTCTATATCGAGCTGATCGGCGGCAAGCAGGCGGCGCTCATCCTCGACAGCGCCACCGCGCCGGCGCAGGGCGAGAATGTCCGCCATATCGAGATCATCGTCGCCCAGCGCCCGGCGCCACTGGCACCGCGCCTGAGCGAGGCCGAACGGGCCGCGCATGCCGCCATGGTCGCCACGCTCGGCGAAAAGGCGCTGTGGCTGAAAGCCGGTTGATCCGAAGCTCGTCGTAGGGCGCGGCCCTCAATACGGCCACTCGCCCCGCCCCAGCGCTGCCACCGCCGCGATGATGCGCGCAAAAGCTTCCGCTGCGGTGGGCACCGTGTTGCGGGCGCGCAGGAAACTGTGCACCAGGCGCGGCTCCTCGTACCACCACGCTCGGCCGCCGGCCGAAACGATGCGGTCGCGATAGGTCTCGCCATCGGATGACAGCGGGTCGCATTCGGCCGTGAAGATCACCGTCGGCGGCAGGCCGGAAAAGTCGCTGTCGCGCAGTGGCGAAAATGTCGGATCATCAGGCGATTGCCGCTTGGCCGAGCGGACATCGCGGTAGAAGGCGATATCACTGAGGGACAGCAGCGGCGCCTCGGCATGTTCGACATAAGAACCCTTGCTCTCGTCGCCGCCGAGACCGGGATAGATCAGCACCTGGCCGATCGCAGCACGCCGGCGCGCAGCCTGCGCCACCGCCGCGGCCAGATTGCCGCCGGCGCTCTCGCCGCATAGCACGAGCGGCAGACCTGACGCCGCCGCCGCCCATTCGAAAGCGATCAGCGCATCGTCGAAGGCGGCGGGATGGACGTGCTCCGGCGCCAGCCGGTAGTCGACGGACACGACGTCGAAGCCGGTGCCGGCGCAGAGCTCGGCGCAGATGTCGTCATGGCCGTCGAGCCCGCCCAGGATAAAACCGCCGCCATGGAAATAGAGCACCATGGCCCGCCCGGCTTTGCCGGCAAGCTGGTAGTGCCGGATCGGGACGCCGTGGCCGGAAGCGGCGATCAGGCCGTCGCTGGCCTTGACCCCGGAAGGGCGGCCCTGGTGGAAGGCGCGGCACATCCGGTCATAGATTTCGCGCTGCTTGTCGATCGGCAGGCCGATGATTTCGGGCGGATACCAGGCATTCACCGCATCGATATAGGCCCAGACGCCAGGATCGAGCCGGGTCTCGTATTTGCCGCGCCGCCCCGTCATAGATCCGCGTAAAGCTGCGCGGCATTGTCGAAACCGAAGCGCAGCGGCACCGAGCCTTCGACCTGCCAGACGGTGACCGTCTCGCCCGCCAGCAGCCGGCAGGCGCCGTCCGTGTCGGTGACCGCGCCGCCATAGAGCCGGTTGGCCAAGTTGAGGATGCCGGTCTGATGCATGGCCGCGCTGCCGCTGCCGCAGGCATCTTTCACCAGAAGCACGCGAAATCCCCTGGCCACCGCGTCTTTCACGGTGGCGTCGATGCAGGCCTCGGTCCAGACACCGGCAACAACCAGCCATTCAACGCCGGAAGCCTTGAGCTGATCGGCGGCCGGCCCTGACCGGAAGGCGCTGGCCTCGGCCTTGATCAGCAGCGCCTCGCCCTTGGCCGGCGCCACCTCATGGCAGATCTCGGTCAGCGGATCGCTCTTGTCGGAAAAGGCCGACTTGCCGTCGGCATCGAGCGGATGGAAGGGGCGATCTTGCTTGTCGAGATCGACGATGTAGGCCCAATGATAAAGCGGCACATGGTTTTGGCGCGCCGCCGCCTGCAGGCGTTGGACGTTGGCGAGGATGTCGCCATAGCCCTCGACCAGATAGCGCGGATCCTGCCGGTGCTCCTCTTGCAGGTCGATGAAGATTGCGGCCACGGTGCCGCGCTTGATGGTGATGGGGGCTTTCATGCGACTTCGTCATCCACGGGCGGAGCGGGAGCGAAGCGGACGCGCAGACCCGAGGATCCATGCCGTGACGCTGCTGACGGGTGCGGCGGTGCAGAATTCTGGACCGTTGCGACGCTTCGAAGTCCCGGCATGGATCCTAGGGTCTGCGCCGCGTCGCTGCGCTCCTTGCTCCGCCCTAGGATGACGAAGCGATGGGAGGAGGCTGCGCCGGTCGCGAAGGCCACGTCACCGAGGTGGGCAGTAGGCATCAAACCTGCGTCTCCAGAAACTCGTCCTCATAGGGAAAGCGCGACAGAAGCTCTGTCCCGGTCTCGGTGATCAGGATCTCGTCCTCCAGCTTGACGCCCTCGCGGCCGCCCTTCTCGCCGATATAGCTTTCCACGCTCACCACCATGCCTGGCACGATATGGCCGTCACGGCCATAGGTCTCGTAATCCATGGCATGCGCGATGAACGGTGTCTCGCCATGCATGCCGACACCGTGCATCACCGAGGTGTAGCGCTGGTCGACGAAGCGGTCCGGGATCGTCCAGGCCTTCTCGGCGATCTCGCGGAACGCCATGCCGGGTTTGACGATGCCAATGTTGTGCTGAACCTGGTCGTGCGCCATGCGGTAGAGCGACTTCTGGTAGGGCGTCGGCTTGCCCGGCCCGCAGCGGAAGGTGCGCGAAAAATCCGAATAATAGCCGTAGCAGCCGATCGTGTCAGTATCGAGCGCCAAGAGTTCGCCGGGCCGGATCTTGCGGCCGCTCGCCTCGTTGAACCACGGATTGGTGCGCTGGCCGGAGGTCAACAGCCGCGTCTCGATGAACTCGCCGCCCTGGCGGATCACCTCGCCATACATGATGGCGAACAGATCGTTTTCCGAAACGCCGGGCTTGATCGCCTCGCGAACGGCATAGACGGCGGCCTCGGCGCCGGCCATCGACACCTGCAGGCATTTGACTTCCTCCGGCGTCTTCACCGCGCGCACCGCCAGGATCTCGCCCTGGCAATCTCGCACCTCGCAGCCGCGCTTTTCCAGCGCCAGCGCCTGCAAATGGCTGCAGCGGTCGAGGCCGAGCTTTATCGAGCCACCGCCATGCTTCTTCAAAAGTTCGGTGATCTCGTCGGCGAAGGGGCCGGCGGTTTCGTCGTCGCGGCCGGAGACCGACGACCACACCAGCTTGGACGGACGCGCCTCGTCGATCGTGTCGAGCACCATGGAGACATGGTAGCTCTGTGGATACTCGAACAGCACGATCGGCCCTTCGGTTGGGATAAAGAAATAGCGGGTCGAGTTGCGCAGGAAATAGCCGAACATGTTGCGCGAGCCAGTGGCGTAGCGCTGATTGTAGGGGTCGAACAGAACCACGCCGCCATAGCCGGCGTCGCGCATCCAGCCGCGCAGTTTTGCCAGCCGGCCTTTGCGCAAGGCGTCTGCATCGATGAAGGACGGCTCGGTGTCCGACAGCCACATGCCGCCGGCAGGATCGGCCGCCGCGGGGTGACGCATGCGATCCTTGAAGTCGACGTCGTCGGTGCTGTCAGGTTCGAATACGACGATGCTCATGGGGTGCCTGGCCTTGGGTGGTTTGCAAGGTCAGACCATGGCGCAGGTGGGGCGAAGCCATTGTGCGGAAAACCGCGTTTGTTGTGCGGGATGCCGCCACAACCTCGGTTAGAACCGACAGACACGAACGATCGAGCTCGACCCTTTGCAGTCCGTCAGTCGCGAGTGTCGCGTGACCTGAGCAAACCCCCCGTCAGTCTCCCCATATGATCAAAAGGTGATCGGGCCATTCACCGGTATTGTGGAGGCATTCCAACTCAGCGAATATATCCATGACTATTGGAGCTCAAATCGTGCCAAAAAGAAGAGAACCAGCGATAGACATGAATGCGCTACGGCTCAGCGCCAGGAAAGAGGTGGCGCGGAATTATTCGGCTTCGCTCATGTCCAATACAAAATGGCGCATTCTGTTCAAGGCATTGGAAGCTTCTGGCGTCGATATCAAGGGAATCGCAGTCAAGTTTGTCGGCGATAGTCAAGAGTGGTCACCAGTGTTTCCCGGTTTATACCCACCCCATGCCTACGTGGATCTATGGCCCTTGAATGTCCATCCATTGGTCGAGATAGAGTGGATTGAATTCCGGCGAACTGTGGTCGAGAAAAGACCAAACAATGTGCCCCCGGCGCTCCTCTCACAAGACGTAGACGCTATTCGCGCAGTGATCGATGCCACCGGCAAACGCTTTCCCATCGAAGTTACCGAACAAGGTTTGCGCGTCGTCGGCCACCTGAACGCCTAATGCCGCCGCGCCAGCTTCGGCGGATGCCCATGCTCCTCGCGAAACGCCCGGGCAAAGCTCGACATCGAGGCAAAGCCGCAGGCCAGCGCCACGTCGCGTACGGCGAGCGTCGAATGCGCCAGGAGATCGGCGGCGCGTTTCAGCCTGAGCCTCCGATAGTAACCATTGGGCGAGATGTCGAGTTCGGAACGGAAGGAGCGCTCCAGCTTGTCGGACGACACGCCGAGCCGCGCTGTCAGCTCGGCCATGCCGAGCCTTTCCTCCACTGCGTCCTCCATGATGGCGATCGCCGACAGCACCAGCTCGTTCTGCACCCCGGTGCGCAGGCGCAGCGGCATCAGCTTGCGGTCGACGCTGGAGCGCAACTGGCTGTGCACGAACCATTCGGCAACACCGGCGGCAAGCTCGGCGCCGTAATCCCGGGTGATGATCTCCAGCATCATGTCGAGGCTGCCGACGCCGCCGGCCGAGGTAAAACGCTTGCGGTCGATGACATAGAGGTCGCGCCGCAGCTCGATGTTGGGGAACGCCTCGGTGAAGGCAGCCTGGCTGGTCCAGTGCAAGGTGCAGGCATGGCCGTCGAGCAGGCCGGCGCGGGCGAGGAAGAACGCCGCATCCGCCACCGCGCCGATATGGGCGCCATTGCGCAGGCTGCGGCGGATCCAGCTCGCTGCGTCCTCGGCGACGAGGTGATCGGCATCGCCACCGGAGCAGACGACGATGCGGTCGACCTTCGGCGCATCCTCGGCATAAAAGCCCGGCTGGATGACGACGCCGTTCGAGGCCTCGACCGAACCTTTCGTGCCGCCGACTATGATCCAGCGGTAGCACTGCCGCTTCGCCAGCACATTGGCGGCGCGCAGCGGCTCGATGACGGAACTGAACGCCATCATCGGAAAGCCGGGAAACACCAGCACCGCGAAGGTCAGGGGTTCGGTGGGTTTTTCGGGTTCGCGCGTGGCCATGGGCGCTACATTTCGGGCCAATCGCCTTAGGGGTCAACCGGGCCGATAGCCAATCATAGCGCCTTCATCCCCCCAGCGCCTGCTCCAGATCCGCAATCAGATCATCGCCATCCTCGATCCCCGCCGACAACCTCACCAGCGAATCCGAAATCCCGATCTCCGCCCGCTTCTCGGCGGGAATGGACCCATGCGTCATCAGCGCCGGGTGCTCGATCAGGCTCTCCACGCCGCCGAGGCTCTCGGCCAGCGTGAACAATTGCGTGCGTTCGAGGAAGCGCTTTGTCCCGGCAAGGTCGCGGTCGAGCACAACCGTGATCATGCCGCCGAAGGCGTGCATCTGCTGCACGGCGATGGCGTGCTGCGGGTGGCTGGCGAGGCCGGGATAGAGGACCCGGCGCACGTCCTTGCGGGCTTCCAGCCACTGCGCGATTTTCAGGCCGTTGTCGGAATGCCGCTCCATCCTGAGCGCCAGCGTCTTCAGGCCGCGCAGCGCGAGAAAACTGTCGAACGGGCCTGAAATGGCGCCGATGGCGTTCTGCAGGAATTTCAGCTGGGCGGCGAGATCCTTGTTGTCGCCGACCACGGCGACGCCGCCGACCATGTCGGAATGGCCATTGAGATATTTGGTCGTCGAGTGGACTGTTATATCGATGCCGAGTTCCAGCGGCCGCTGGATATAGGGGCTGCAGAACGTGTTGTCGGCAACCGACAGGATGCCCTTGCGCTTGGCGAGCGCGGCGACGCCTTCGAGGTCGACGATGCGCAGCAGCGGATTGGTCGGCGTCTCGACCCACAGCAGTTTCGTGTCCGGCCGGATCGCGGCTTCCACCGCCGCAAGGTCGGTGAAGTCGACGAAGGAGACCTGCAGATTGGCAGAGCGCTTGCGCACCCGCTCCATCAGCCGGAAGGAACCGCCATAGATGTCGTCGGTGGCGACGATATGGGCGCCGCTATCGAGCAGTTCCAGCACCGTCGAGATCGCCGCCAGGCCGGAGGCAAAGGCGAAGGCTGCCGAGCCGCTTTCCAGATCGGCCACCGCGCGCTCGAAGGCAAAGCGCGTCGGGTTCTGGCTGCGGGCATATTCAAAACCCTTGTGCACGCCGGGCGATTGCTGGGCAAAGGTCGAGGTGGCGTAGATCGGCACCATCACGGCACCGGTCAGCGGATCGTGGCTCTGGCCGCCATGGATGGTGCGCGTCGAGAAGGCCAGGCGGTTTTTGCCGACTGGCGGGGTATGTTTGGTCATCGGGCGCGCCTCAAATGGTTGATCAGGTCGATGCGGGTTATCAGGCCGACGAACTCGTCGCCGTCGAAGATGATGGCGACCTCATTGCGGTCGAACACCGGCAGCAGCGCATCCAGCGTCTGGCTGGCCTGCAGCGTGTGCAGATTGGAGGTCATCGCCGTGCGCACCGGGCCGTTGAAGCGTTCCCAGCGGCCGTCATGCGGACCCTCGACCTTGGCCAGTATGTCGCTTTCGTCGACGATGCCAACGAGCTTGCCATTGTCGAGCACCGGCAGCTGCGACACATCCGAGCGGCGCATGCGGCCATAGGCGTTGAGCAGGCTTTCGTCCGGGCCGACAGAGACCGTGTCACCGGTGCGATGCGAACGCATCACCAGGTCGCGCAGATCGCCATGATGTTCCTGCTCGGCCAATCCTTGCTCGGCCAGCCAGAAATCGTCGAACACTTTTGACAGGTACTTGTTGCCGCTGTCGCAGACGAAGGTGACGACGCGCTTGGGCGAGGTCTGCTCGCGGCAATAGCGCAAGGCGGCCGACAGCAGCGTGCCCGACGACGAACCGGCCAGGATGCCTTCGCGGGACAGCAGGTCGCGCACTGCCAGCATGCTTTGCTTGTCCGTGATCGAATAGGCCTTCTTGACCAAGGACAGATCGGCATTGGGTGGCACGAAATCCTCGCCGATGCCTTCCACTGTCCAGCTGCCGGCCTCTTCCATCTTGCCGGTCTTGATCAATGGCGCCAGCACCGAGCCGACCGGGTCGGCGAGCACCATCTCGGTCTTCGGCGACACTTTCGCAAAGTAGCGGCCAAGCCCGGTCAGCGTGCCGCCCGAGCCGACGCCGACGACCACCGCGTCGACGTCGCCATCGAGCTGGGAAAAGATCTCCGGGCCGGTGGCCGTCTCATGCGCCAGCGGGTTGGCCGGATTGGCGAACTGGTTGGCGTAGAAGGCGCCGGGCACCTCCGCCGCGATCTTCTCGGCCATGTCCTGGTAATATTCGGCATGGCCCTTGCCGACATCGGAGCGCGTCATGCGCACTTCCGCGCCCAGCGCGCGCAGATGCTGGATCTTTTCGCGCGACATCTTGTCGGGCACGACCAGCACGATGCGGTAGCCCTTGGGGATGCCGACCTGGGCAAGGCCGAGGCCGGTATTGCCGGCCGTCGCCTCGACAATGGTGCCGCCACGCTTCAGCTTGCCCTCTTTCTCGGCGGCGGCAATCATCGACAGCGCGATGCGGTCCTTGATCGAGCCGCCCGGATTCTGGCTTTCAAGTTTGATGAACAGCCGGCATTTGCCGGTGTCGAACTTGGTCAGCTCGACCACTGGCGTCTGGCCGATGAGGTCGAGAACCGACGCATAGGGTGGGCGCAGCCGGGACGATGGACCGTCCGAGGGGGTGCTGCCTGGCGCAGCTTTTCCGTGCTCGCTCATATCGAAGCTCCCTGATCAAGCGACCGTCCAGAGCATGATGCCGAAAAGTGTGAAGCGGTTTTCGGACGACATCATGCTCTACTTTTTGATTGAGCCGGCGGAGCGGCAGCGTAGCTCCTTTTCCAGCCGTTTGTCGCGGGAAAGAAGATAGAACGTGCCAATCAGCCGGCCAGACGGGGAATGAAATTCCAAGAGGTGCCTGATCTATTATGCCTCAACCGCGGCCTGGCCTTCGATCTCGATCAGGAAATCCGGATTGGCGAGGCCGAGCACGCGGATGCCCGTCACCACCGGCGGTGGTCCTCGATCTGCCCAGAACGCCATCCAGACGCCGAAGGCCGGCCTGATGTCGGCGTCGCCGACAATGTAGATCGATAGCCGCACGAGGTTTTCCGGCCTGGCGCCGCCGGCTTCGAGCACCATCGCCAGATTGGCGAGCGCCTGCCTGGTCTGTGCCGCGATGTCGCCCTTGCCGACGATCTGGCCATCGGCATCAACGCCGTTCTGGCCGCCGATCAGCACGATGCGCGCCGAGGCCGGCAGCGCCACGCCCTGCGAATAGGCCGGGTTGCTGTGCATCCCCTTCGGGTTCAGCCGCTCGATAGCCATTCTCTTGTCTCCCACCGGATGCCGCGCCACGAAAGGGCATTCGGCCCACCGCTTCAACGAACCATCTCGTTCGTTGAAGCCGCCATTTTCAACATGCTAGCCGAACGGGATGCCAGCCGAAACAGGCGGACCGCGCGATCCTGACACCCCAAGAGGAGACAGCCGATGAAGATCATTGCCTATGACAACTTCAAGCCCGGCGTCACCCTCGACGATCTGAAACCCTATCTGCGCGATGAGGTATCGAATGTCTGGCGGCTGTGGAAGGCAGGCATCGTGCGCGAGAACTATGCGCGCGCCGATGTCGGCGGCGTCATCATCGTCTTCGAACTCGACAGCGTCGAGCAAGCCAGGCGCTACACCGACGACTTTCCGCTGTCGAAGGCCGGGCTGCTGGAGTGGCAGTTCCTCGCCTTCGACTCAGCACCCTTGCCGCTCGAATATCTGTTCGATCCCAGCGTCGACATCGCCAAGCCCTGGGACCGGACCGCGGCATGATCCGGTCCAGCGAAGGCATCGAGATCCCGACCAGCCTGGTCGAATGGTGCGAACCGCACCGCATGGCGCTGGTGGTCTACGACATGCAGGTCGGCATTTGCCGCCAGCTTGCCGGCGCCGCTGAGATTGTCGAACGCACCGGCATCGTGCTCGAAGCCGCGCGCTCGGCCGGCATGCGGGTGGCGTTCACGCGCCATCTGTCCTTGCCGCGCAAATGGATGGGCGCCACCCAGCTGCGCACCGCCATGGCCTGGCAGCGGCGCGACAGCCCCGACATGGTCGATCCCTGGTTTTTGCGCGACACGGATGCGACCGGGATCGTCCCCGAACTCGCGCCCCGCGCCAACGAAGCCGTCTTCGACAAGCTGACCATGTCGGCCTTCGAGTCCACGGCGCTCGGTTTTGCGCTGCGCGATTGCGGCGTGCGCGCCATTGCCCTTGCCGGCATCGCCATGGAGATCGGCATCGAGCCGACCGTCCGCCAGGCGAGCGACAACGGTTTTGTGGCCGTGGTGATCGAGGACGCCTGCGGCTTCGGTAATCGCGAAGCGCGCGATCGCTCGATGGCGACGCTGCGTTATCTCGGCGAAGCCGTCATGTCAGATGTCGCCGGCTTTTGCGGCGCGCTGGCCGCAGGCGGGAGATAGACGCTTTGTCAGGCGGCGACATCAATGTCGGTGCGGAAGCGCACACCCTCCGCACGGCCGTGCTCGCTGCCCCAGTCGTAAAGCGCCTGGAGTGCTGCTGCGAGATCGTGGCCGCGACCGGTCAGAGCATAGCGCGCCTTGCCGTCGGGCGAGGTCTCCAGCACGACGAAGCCGATCTCGACCAGATCGGCCAGGCGCTGCGTCAGCATCTTGTCGGACAGCGACGGGATCAGCCGGCGCAATTCGGAATAGCGCAGCGGGTTCTGCTTGATCCGCGCGATGATCACTGTTTTCCACTTGCCGCCGAGCGCATCGAGCGCGAACTCGACCGGGCAGCCATAGAGTCTTCCGCGTTGGGTCATGCCCCGATCCTAGGCATGGCGCCGCCGCGACGGAAGCGGATTTTGCCCCGCCATATGGCCAGATTGCATGGTCCGGCCCAAGGTCCAGCATTGTCGGCGAAAGCTTCATAAGGGAGAGCCAAGATGAGTGTCAGGGATGCCAATCCGGTCGATGCGCTGAGGCCGAAGCGTCTGGCGATCGTCATCGCCAATCCGGCCGTCTCCACCACGACCGGATGGCCGGTCGGCTTCTGGTGGAGCGAGCTGACGCATCCGTGGTTCGCCTTCACCGAACGCGGCTATGCGGTGGAGATCTTTTCGCCTGAAGGCGGCAGATGCGAGGCCGACGCGCTGAGCGATCCGCGTGACGCTTCAGGCTATTCCGAAACCGATCTGATCTCGCTCGGCTTCCTGTCGAGCCCGAAACTGGCGGCTCTGGTGGAAACCACGCGGCCGGTGGCGGAGATCGACGTCGACAGCTTCGACGCCATCGTCGTCGCCGGCGGCCAGGCGCCGATGTTCAGCTATGATCGCGCGGAAACGCTGCAAAGAATATTCGTCGCCTTCCATGAAGCGGGCAAGGTGGCGGCAGCGCTCTGCCACGGCACCGCGCTGCTGCGTTACGCCAGGCGCGCTGACGGCTGGCTGCTCGTTGCCGGCAAGACGGTGACCGGTTTCGCCAATGCCGAGGAGGATTTCGCCGACAAGGCAACCTGGGAGATAGGCGCGCTCCAGCCTGGCAGCCACCTGATGCCGTGGCGCATCGAGGATGAGCTGAAGGCAAGCGGCGCCAATTATGTCCAGGCAGGCTTATGGCGCGGCTTTGCCATACGTGACGGCAATCTGATCACCGGCCAGCAGAATTTTTCCGGCGCCGAGACCGCACGCCTGGTGTGCGAGGCGTTGGGCGGCTGAGCGCCCTTCTCGTTGGCTTTTATGCAATTCCCTTGGATAGCGCCACGCGCTTTTCCCCGGATTTTCAGGCGTTCCCCGACGGCTGGGACTTCAGTCTTAGTTGAGTAATAGCTAATGTATGTGTAGCTTGGTCGATGCGGGGGACGATCCCAAATCGAAGCCTGTCCCGCGATGGCCGGTGCGGCCCGCTTCCAACCCAAGCATCCCCTGCACCGGCCATCCTCTCCCTGCCGTTGGGCTCATGGCCAGCTTGAAATCCCAACCCGAGTGCGCGATTGTCGCGCCCCGGGGGAGACAGGTGATCGATGCGCCGTACCACAAAGGCTCTGCCTTTCGTCCCGACCGAGATTCATGTCAGCACGGTCGAGGATGAGAAGGGTTCTCTGGGCATCCTTTCCATCCAGACAACGGAGGGCATTTTAGACTTGGCCCTCGACCTCACGACCCTTGACGCCATCGCGAACGCCGTCAAAGAGATCCGGTCGAAATTGGTCCCTGAGAGCTAAGAGAGCCTGGCCCGAAACCGGGCTTGAGAGACAATCGGGAACACCGAAAGCGGGAGGATTACCCCTCTTTTGGCAAGCCGATTTGCATCGCCATTATATGAGACATGCTGAATTTAGGTATATATCGATTGACTAAAGTACGGAACGTCCAATGGACAAGTACGGAACGTTCGAGGGCCCCTCAGACCAAGGCCTACTAGGGCACAAGACTTTAGTCCTGCCGTCTTATTGCTAAGAACGGAAGTTGCTCGGGCCGACTTAGGGCCGCCCCGGATCAATAGCAGACTGCGCTCAGCCGAATATGGTGCGATCGCGGAAGGCGCTCTTCAACCCAGCAGCCGCTTGCTCAGCCGTGCGCACTGGACGCGGATATCGGGTATGGCGTCGATCTCGAAGAAGGTGCCGCGCGTCAGCGGGCCGACCGCCAGGATCTTGGCCGAAACCGTCCCGTCGCCGGCGATGATCTCGCAATTGGCCGACACGTCGAGGCCGATGCGCAGCGGGTCCGGCCGCGCCAGCCCGCGGTCGACCAGCGAGCGCACCACGCTGTTCGACGAGGTCGAGATGTCGCGCACGATGCCCGAGCAATCATAGATGCGGGCGACGTCGAAGGTCTCGAGGCGCTGCGTGTGGCGCGACTGGACCTGGACGGTGAAGTCACCACCCCTGGCGATGTCGACGACGCGGCCGGCGACCAGGCGGATGCGGCCCGTTTTCACCGCCTCGGTCACGCGCGCATAGACTTCGGGCGGCATGCGATGGCGGTGGATGTCCCACCAGGCCTTGGTGTGCTCGACGAAACGGCGCTTGGCCGAGGCCGGCCAGTTCTGCCAGATCTTCTGATTGAATGGCCTGAGACCGTCGACCACGTCGCGCCAGTCGACGCCGGCCTTCTGGTTCTCCTTGATCAGGTCGCGGAACCAGCCGACGAAATAGGAAAGCTGGGTGCCGAGCGGGATGTCGGCTACATCGAGCTTGATCGGGTTGCCCTTGCGGTGTGGCGACGGCAGCAGGCCACGCCGGGAAACGGCGACGATCTCGCCCGTGTGGCCGCGCTGTTCCAGCGCCAGGAACGCATCGACCATGCTGAGGCCGGTGCCCAGCACCATCACCCTTCTGTCGGGGACAAGCTCCGTGTCGGCTTCCGAACCCATCCGGATCGCATGGCCCTGCGCCGGCTGCTCGTCATGGCCGGTGGCCAATATGGCCAGATGCGCGACGACGCTGGTGCCGTTGGCGAGCGCCACCTCGACGCCGGACGGGGTCGGCGTGATCGACCGGCTCTCCTCATGGATCAGGCGCAGGCGCCCGGTCGGCTGCTCCTGCGCTTCGAGTTCGTCGAGCAGCTCCCCGAGATAACGGGCATAGATGCTGCGCGGCGCGTAGAAGGGCGTCTGTGGCGTTTGCTCCGGGCTCACCAGGCCATGCCCTTGCAGCCAGCGCCAGAAATTGCTGGAGTCGTCGGCATAGGCACTCATACCGGCGGCGCTGACATTCAGCACATGCGCCGACAGCAGCGTCGAATAGGCGACGCCTTGTCCGAAATGCGGGCGCCTTTCGATCAGCGTGACGCGCAGATCGGGATTGGACGATTTCAAGAGATGCGCGGCCAGCACGACGCCGCTGGCGCCGCCGCCGACAATGATGATCGAATTGGCGCGCCCGCTCATGCGTGTTGCCGCCATGCGTGAAGCGTCAGGCCTGGACCTTCACCGTGACGGGAAGGTCGTCGAGACCGATATCGCGCATTTCGGCGAGGCTGCGCTGATCGAGCACCTCGGCGATCGCCTGCCGGACTTCCAGCATCAGATGTCGGACTTGGCATGTCGCCTCGTTGCAGTCTTCACAGCGCTGATACTGGGTGCGGCTGGCGCAGGGAATTGGGGCCAGCGGCCCGTCGAGGACGCGCACGACATGACCGACCTTGATCTCATCGGCAGGCCGCGCCAAGCGGTAGCCGCCATCCTTGCCCTTGCGGCTCTGCACGAAACCAGCATTGCGCAGTTCACCCAGGATGGCGTCGAGAAATTTCTTCGGGATGGTGTTGCCGGTCGCGATATCGCCAACGAAAGCCAACTGCCCGGCTGGCAGCTGCGCGAGGTGGACGAGTGCCTTGAGGCCGTACTTGCCTTTTTTGGTGAGCATAGACCCAACGTTTCTCTGTCATGCGATGGCTTGAGACCATCCGTTGCGAAACGCCTGGTGAGCTTCCCCGCCGCGCCCAAGCATCCATGACACATAAATTCTAGTGACATGATATACAAGCCGAGAATCGTTGATTTTGCTTCGTTTTCAAGCCGTTGTGGCAATTTTATCAGGCCTTTGAGCCATTAAGAGCACAGAAATGCGCTTCGACGGCAAAAAGGCGACAAATGATTCCCATGGGGTAGCCGTGTTGCGCGCCGACTCATGCGACGTCTGGAGCGGATGCATGCCGCGAGCGATCATGGTGATAGGGTGTTCGCTCATCGTCGCCTCCAATTCCCTCATGTCGATAAGGATACTATACTTACCCTCGACCACGCGGAACGGCTTGTCAATTCCGCAGCTGTCTGAGGCATGGATTTGCCGAAAGATAAGGCCAACAGGGAATTCCTGTTCCTGTCGCAAGCGCGGGCGCCGCCAGCCGTCGAGGCTAGCATCGCGGAGCCCGTTTCGACTAGCGGGTCGATCGTGACGGCTGAATTACTTCGCAGGCGTCACCATTTGCCAGATCACTTCCCTAGGCCAGGCGAGGCGGGATCCGTCATGCGCCCCTTCGTCAGATTCCTCGGCCCTCAGAATTTCACGTTGAGATCGACCTTGGCGCCATTGTCGACCGCGCAGCCGCCGAACTGGCCGGAGTAGGACAGGCCGAGCGTGGCATTGGCCGTCATGTTGAAATCGAGACCGGCCTCGATCACGGCGGCGTCCCTGGCGATCGGCACGCCGGCGATGGTGAAGGCATCGCCGCTGGCGAAGGCGAGCGTTGACAGCGGCGTGGTGTCGCCGAAAGCGTGACGCCAGCCGAGCATGCCGCGCGCGGTGGCGTTCATGCCGCCCGGCGCGAAGTCGGTCGAGGCGCGCAGGCCAAGCGTGGTGAAGGTGGCGTCGGTGGTCGAACCGGCGCTGGTCAGTGCCGCAGCACCGCCGGTTTCGCTGAAGCCGTCGGTGTGCACGCTGACATAGGCGAGATTGGCGAACGGCTCGAGCTTGAATTGCCCGGAATCGGCCTTGTAGGCGAGTTCGCCGAACATCTGCGCGGTGCCGGCATCATAGTCGGCCGAGAACCCATCCGTGAACCCGTCGAAGGCGACGGAGCGTTTGGTCGAGATGCTGCTCCAGGAGTAGGCGGCGCCAGTACGGAAGGCGATAGCGCCCCAATTGGTGCCGCCATAGAGGCCGAGATGATAGTTGTCGCTGGATCCGGACGAGTTGCGATCGTCGGCATCGAAGGAGGAATGGCTGTAGCCGCCGAGAACGCCGACACGCCAGCCGCCCACCAGCGTGTCGGCGCCCGCCAGCACCCCGCCGGTCGAACGATCGAAGGCGGCGGCATTGCCGTCGCTGTCGGTATTGCCCCAGGAGCCGAAGGCCTGACCCCAGACGGCGAAGCGATCGGTGTCGGCAGCGACCATTTCGGGTCCACCCTCGCCATAAGCCATCACAGGAATAGCAGCCGTGGTGCCGCCATCGTCAAAGGCGGCAGCGATGCGATTGGTCGCGGCATCGCGGACGAAGCGGCTGTCCCCGACCAGCATACCCTTGGCCGAGGCGTGGATCTCGCCCGACAGCTGGTCGAAGGCGCCGCGGGCAGCGGCATCGGTGGCCAGACCGGCGACGGCGCTGAACAAGGCCCCGGATTCCGCAATGCTATCGAGCCCTTCGCCCGTTGCGATCTGGTTCGGCGTCAGCCCGGCATCGGCGAAATCGCGCACCTTCGCCACGTCGAGATAGGCGTTGTTGGTGTCGTAGCTATCGATGACGCTGACGAATGCCGAGAGCGGCCCGGCATCGCCGGTGAGGGCGGCATACGTTCCCGTCAGCCCGCCGGTGGTAGTGAGGATGGTGTAGCGCGCGCCGAGACTGTAGCCGCCGGGCGCGGCCTCGACATCGAGCGTGCCACCCTGCAGATCGGCGGTGCCGGTCACCGCGATGCGGTCGCTGGTCGTGGCATCCAGTTGCACCGCGTAGGTCGAGCCCGCGACCTGGGTAAAAGCCCCTTTTACGTTAAGCGTGCCGATCGAGTTTCCCGGTGCGATCGTCCCCTCGACCCGCGTCGCACCGATCGTGCCGCCGCCGCCCAGCACCGCGCCCGAACCGACCGTGGTCAGCGAGGAGGCGGCGATCGAGCCATTCACGACAAGCTTGCCCTCCTCGACAGTCGTCGTGCCGAAATAGCTGTTGGTCCCAGACAGGGTCAGTGTACCGGCGCCGGTCTTCACCAGCGATCCCGCCTGTGCCGCAGGCAGCAATACTGGCGGCACATTGCCGTCGCGGATCGCCCCGGAGATCGTGTCGTCGCTGCCGAGGCCGCCGACAATCATGGTCCCGAAGTCGAGATCGACGTCGCCGGCGCCCGAGAGCGAGCCGACTTCGACCGGTGCGGCGTTGCCCTTCAACGCGACGAGGCCGCCCGCCTCGTTCAGCACGGTGGTCGTCGTGGCATTCGAATGGTCGGAGAACTGAAGCTGGCCGTCATTCTCGACCGTGATCGTGCGCGAGCCCGCGTCGGTGGGTGTCGCCTGGCTGCCGGTGAAGGCAAGCACCGCTCCACCCCTGACGTCCGCATCACCGGTGCCGAGCGCGCCCGTCACGCTCGCGATCAGCCTGCCGCCCTCGACGATCGTGCCGCCTTCATAGCTGTTGGCATGCGAGAGGGTGAGGCCGCCGGTGCCGGTGCGGATGAGCCGGCCCGTGCCGGATATCGCGCCGGCCTGTTCGGGAACCGCGATGATGATGGGGCCAGGCTGCTCGTAGTCGAACTTGACGTCGCCCTCGATCGCTATGGCGTTGGCGACGCTGAGGTCGTCGAGGCCGTACTGGATCGTCGTTCCATCGCGGGCGTTCAGCGAACCGGTGCCGAGCGCATGGTCGTGATCGAGCCGCAACGTGCCGGCTTCCAGGCTGGTGCCGCCGCCATAGCTGTTGTCGCCGGCCAGCACCACAGTGCCGGCGCCGGCCTTGGTCAGGCCGCCGCCACCCGAGACGATGCCGTTCACCGTGAAGATCGTGCCGGCGGCCTGCGAAACCGTTCCGCCAAGCGACAGCGTAATGTCGCGGTCCGTGGCAAAGCTCGCGGTCGTCATCAGCGTGCCGGTTGCGAGCGTAATGCCGCCATCCGGATTGCCGAGACTGGCGTCGGCGCCGACCGACAGCGTGCCTTTGGACACCAGGACACCGCCCGAAAAACTGTTGGTGCCGGAGAGCACGAGCGTGCCGTCGCCATCGACTGTCACGCCCCAGCGTTCATTGCCGGTGTAGGTGCCGGCGGGCGGGACATAGCCCTGCGCGACCACGCCGACCATGTCGTCGATATCGTCCGATATCGTCTGGGTTTCGCCCGCGCCGGGCTTGAACGAGAGGTTGCCGCCGCCTTGCAGGAAGATGCCGGAACCGAAGGCCTGGCTGCCGGCACCGCCCGCCGCCACCGAATTGCCGTTCAGGGCAAGGTTTCCCTCGACGATCAGCTGGCCACCCTGGCGCACGAACAGCGCGCCGCCCATGCCGGCGCCGCTGCCATCGCCAAGGGCGACGCCACCGAGCCCGCCGGGGGCCAGGCTGCTGCTGTTGCCGCGCAGGCCACCGCTGCCGCCGAAGCCTGCCTGTCCACCGTCGCCGCCATTGCCCGAGGTGATTTGCGAGACAAAAAAGTTGCCATTATACTGAGTCGTCCCCTTCAATCCGCCAACGCCGCCGGCGCCACCACCGCCACCGAACCCGCCCGCACCACCGTCGCCACCGTCGCCTCCGCTGGCTGATGCGGTTCCCGGATCGTGCGCGGTTGCGGTGTTCCAGCTGCCGGAGCCGCCTTGACCGCCACCCCCACCGAACCCTCCGACACCCCCGGCACCGCCCGTGCCACCGTCCACCGTGGCGTCGCCGCTTGTCGTGGCCACCTGCAGGTGTGGCCCTGCCGCGCCGCCACCCCCACCGCCCCCTGTTCCGCCGGCGGCCCCGGCCGACCCATCCTGGGCGGTCTCGGCAATCGGGCCATTGCTGGTTATGTCGCCCCCTGCGGGCGTCGTCCCGCCGGTGCCGCCATTGGGCGAGCCGCCAACGCCGCCCTGGCTTGCCGAGGTATTGCCACCATCTCCAAGCATCCCCGCGCCGCCCGCGCCGTAGCCGAACGAGGTGTTCGTGCTGGCCGCGCCACCTTTGGCCTGGTTGCCGGAAAGATCGACATTGCTGACGGTAACCGTTGCGCCCTCATTGACGAACAGCGCTCCGCCAAGCCCCGCGCCAGCCCCACCACCGTTGCTGGTGCCACCTTGTGCCAGTGTATCGGTGATCTTCAGGTCCTCGACGCGCACCGTGCCCGCCGTCACGAAGAGCCCGCGATAGGCGCCGCCGCCCGAAAGCGTGTGGCCGCCGCCGGAAATCGTCACATCGCTGTGCACCTCCGGCAGATTGCCGCCGCCGCCCGCCGTCAGGGTGATGTCGTTGCTCAACGTGATGGTGTCGCCATTGGCGTGGCTGCTCAGCGCCGATCGCAGCTCCTGCTCGGTGCCAACCAGATAGTTCGTCGCGAAGGCGGGCGTGGCGAGGCAGGCGACCAGCGCGGTGGTTGCCAGAAGCCTGGAGAGACGAAACTTTCCGCGCGGCCCTGCGCGCAAGCCAATAGCTGGTGTCATTGCGGATCCCCATCCAAACTATGTTTTAAGCCGATGCCTTTCAGGGCGTCGTGGCCAATTCCGAAGCCGTTTGCGCCGGCGCACACACAGGTGTCCGGCGGCGCGGTGACGGTGCATTGGGCATAGGCCGGTCCGGCGACCCAGACAGCCGTCGAGGCCATCAGCGCCGCCGCCGCGCTTTTCTGCTGAATATGCGCGACGCGGTGGAGCGTCCGTTCAAATCCCGGCGATGCGACAATTCCAAGCCCCCTAGTCATCCGGCGACGCCATCGACTGGGTGGCCGAAACGGGCCACGACAATGACGACCGGAACGCAGTGCAAAAACACTTCCATGAACGGGGTAGGCGATGCGCGGGCGCTCGACGTCAGCCGTTTGGTGGAGGCAGTTCATATTAGCCGCTCCTGACGGAGCAGCCCGGCACTGCCGGCGCGCGTTGACCGCGACGCCGGCGGGCAATTCAGGACGCCGGAACGGCCGGAAGCCTTGAGGGCGCGCTCATTCGGGTTCGCGATACCGCGCCCAGGCCCGGATCCGGGATACCGGGCCTGGGCGGCGGCTATCGACGCCGCTCGGCGATAGCTGCGACAATGTGTCGCCAAATCATCGACGAAGGATCGACGGCCGGTTCGAAGCCGGACATGGTTCATCGGCGCAGCGCCGAAACGGCTGTCCTGTCAGAGCGGTGATGCCAGGGATGCGACAAGCCGGACGAGATCGACCTGGCGCCGGACGTCGGTCTTCTCGAAAACATGCAGAAGGTGCGTCTTCACAGTGGCGCTGGCCAGGCCAAGCGATTTCGCGATCTCGCGCTGGGTCTGGCCGGCGACGATCAGTTCCACGATCCGAACCTCGGCGGGCGTCAGGCCGTAGAGGGCGGCGAAAGCATCGAATGGCAGGCTTATCGGTCTGTCGACCGGGGCGATGAAAAGAGCCGCTGTCGCCCGCCGGAACAGGCCGGGACGGCTCTCTCGCCTTTTCAGCGGCAGGACATGAATGATGCGAGGCTCGCCCGAGAGGCCGCGCGTCGGAAACCCGGTGCCGCCGCGCCGTCCGAGCGCTGCCTCGTCGCGGGCCGCCTGGGCGACCGCATCCTCTATCGCCGACGAGATAGCGGGCGAGGCATCCGAGACGACAACGCGGCCATTGCTGACCTTGATCGGTTCCTTGCGGGCCAGCATGGACTCGGCGACCGGATTGGCATGGATCAAGGCCATCAATTCATCGACCAGTACGACGCCGACAGAGAGGCTTTCCAGCACGGATGTCACGTTGGCGGCGGCAATCGATTGCAATTCGAGCATCTGGCCAATGGCGATGGCGCGCCGGAAGTGCGGCGCCAGAAGACGCAAGGCGTCAAGTTCCCCGTTGCCAACAATGCCGACCGTCTCGTGCCGGCCGAACGAAAGCGTGGAGACCATGCGCGCATTGCGCTCCAGCCCGATCGCAACCGCGTCGACCACCCCTTGCGGCTGGGCCCATTCGAGAAAATAGCGGCTGGCGACAAGTGCCGAATCCGGCACGGCCCGGGACTGCGCGATCGGCTCCTCGAGCGGATATTGTTTGACCCTGATGTCGCCACCCCAGAGGTCCACCAGATCCTGGCCATAGGCGGGAAGCTCGCCGAGCTTCACCGAATCGATGCCTGTCGCGACGCCGAGCGTAACTTCGCCGCCCGGAAGCGGATACACCCCCAGAACCGCATAACAGAACTCCAGCTCCCGTCGAATGTTGTCGACGACCGATGGCCATCGGTCCGGATCGAGGACGCAGTCGTAAATGGTGCCGATGAGTTCTGAAATGCGCTCCGCCGGATAGGATCGGTCAGTCATGCTGACCAACATGGGCTGGCGGCCCCGGTCAGACATCGCGTGCTGCTGCGCCGATATCGCTTCAACGGGATCAATCCTCGTTCGACTTCGCGACTTGTCTGTCTGGAGTCGACATGGAGGTGGGGCGCACCGAAAGCCAACTGAAAGTCAGTAGAAAAAAATAGAAGCTGGGAGTCAAGCCTAATCCAAATGGTGGACGCCGCGATCGTTCATTTGTGATTGGGTGCATCGGCTTGAGGTTGGACTGAGTTCAAGGCACGTGACGCGCATCAGGAGAATTGCAGATTTTCCGCCGCCAGTAATGCGTCGACACATTAGTCGGGTCTAAAGCTCACCGAACTGAACGGCGTCTATACGCGTAGACACATTACATCTAGCTAATACTTGGAGAGAAACTTCAAGACGACGTGCTCGTCAGCCCCGCCAACGGCCGTCTTGCCGCAAGAATGTCGAAGCAGCTCACGAAAGCGGGGCGACCGTTGCTGGCCTTGGCCAGCATCTGGCCCAGGTATTGCCTGGCCGGGAACCCCGACGACGTGCGGCCAACGGAAGATCTGTTCGCATGTCGGGTACAGCAGACCTTTTCCTCAGTGTGATGCGTGGGGCCTTGCTGGGGTTCGCGGTCGCGGCTCCCATCGGTCCCACCGGGCTCTTATGCGTGCAGCGCACGATCGCCGGCGGCATCGGGCCAGGTCTGGCGACCGGCTATGGCGCGGCGACCACGCATTCGGTCTACGCCTCCGTTGCCGCCGCGGGGCTGGGCGCGGTGGCGCATGTGCTCATCGGCTGGCACATGCTGCTGCAGCTCTGCGCCGGCATATTCCTGCTCTACATGGCGGTGACGGCGGCGCGGCTGACGCCGTCGCTGGACACCGCGTTGCAGCGGCGCATGCCCTCGGGTCGGGCCTATGTCACCGGGCTGATCTGGACGTTGGGCAACCCGATGACTCTGCTTGGCTTCTTCACGCTGACGCCGGGAATCCTGGGCGCGGCCATGCCGTCCTGGCAAACATTGGCGCTTGTCTCGGCCGGCGTGCTGCTCGGCTCGGCCACCTGGTGGACAACGCTGACACTGGTCACCAACCTCCTGCGCAAGCGGCTGAGCGCGCGCGGGCTGCGCACCGTCAATCTTGTCTTCAGTTCGGGCCTGTTCGTCTTCGCGCTGTCGCTGCTGGCCAGCGCCCTGCGCCTGGAGTTGCTGTCGTAGGGGCGGCTGAATGCGCATGCCGCTTTAAGGTTTTGCTGCCTTCTTCGGCTGCACGGCCATCGAGGGCGCGTCAGGCGGCGGGGCCGTATCGTCAGGCTTGGATTGCTCGGCGACAGGTGTGTCGGGCGCCTGCGGTGCTCCCGAGGTGAGGTTGACCGATACGCCATAAATCTTCCACTGCCGGTTCACCGGCTCGAACAGAAGCTCGAAATTGACCTGCATTGGCACCGACGGGAAAAAGCCAGCCATATGCAGCATGCCGTTCGGCTCGATCTGCGGCAGCAGGGTCAGTTGCGGATCGAGCACCGCGACGGCGCCGAAGTCGAGCGCCTGCTTGCGCTGGTTGGCAAAGATGTCGCCGAGCCCTGCCGCGCTGTTGGCCTGAAAATTCGGCGAGCCGAGATCGCGCAGCACCGTGTAGTTACCGGTCTTGTTGGCCTGATCGAGCGCCAGCAGCGTGCCGCGGATCAGGATCAGCACGCCGTTGCGGTCGATGCTGGCCGGATGAGCCGCGCGGACCTTGTCGCTCTTCTCGGTTTTTTTGGTCTGCGCCTCCGCAACACCCCCGGATGCTGCCAACAGACCGGCCAGCAGCAGGCCTGTCACGGCGGTATGGGTCATCCGCCCTATTGATAAGAATCGCGGGTGCTTCATGTGGCCTCTGAGCATTGATCGGAATCGCGCCTCGGGCAGGGGAGACAGGCGACCGCGTCTGTGGGAACGCGGCCGCCGGCGGCTTTTTCAAGCCAGCCCCCTCGCACTCCGGATCACGCTGGCCGCCTCAATTCAGCGTCCATGATGCGCCGACGCTGACGCCGACATCGCCGTGGTTGGTGGTGGCAGAGACAGCGGCGTTGAGGCGGAAATCCTCGCTGGTGTTGTAACCAAGGCCGAGCGCCAGGCCGGATTGACCCTTGAAGTGGCCGAAGCCGCCGGCGAGCGACAGCTTTTCGGGCCTGTCGTCGTAACGCAGCCCCGCCGTGGCCAATGCCAGCGCCGTGCCGGCACGCGCCTCGGTGCGGGTTTCGCTGATCTGGTTGCCGAGATCCGGAACGCCGGCTTCGAGCGCGCCGACGCGGCCGTCGAGCTGGGTGATGTTGCTGGTGTTGGTGGTCACCCTGGTGTCGAGGTCCGCGATCTCGGTGGTGTGCACCGCAATCGCGTTGGTGTTGTTGGTGATACGCGTCTCATGATTGGCGAGCTCGGTGGTGTTGGCGGCGATCTGCGTCGTATTGTTGGTGATGCGCGTCTCGTGGCCGGCGAGTTCTTGGGTGTTGGCGGCGATTTGCGTCGTGTGATTGCTCACCGTGGTGTTCAGATTGCTGATGTCGGTGCTGTTCTGAGCGACCTCGGCCGGCAGGTTTTGCAGGGTTGCCATATCGAATGTCGACGCCGCCAGATTGCCGGCGGCGTCCGTCGTCACCAGATAGGTCGGGCCAGCCTGGGCCGCCGTGCTCGCCTGCGAAGTGATGCCGGCCAGCGTGTAGGTGTTGCTGGCCGTGCCAAGCATGACCTGATTGTCACGCGTCGTTTGCACGCCCTGGCCGATGGCGGTGGAGTTGGAAAAATTGGCCGTCGCGCCGGCGCCGAGCGCGGTGGCGTTCAAGGCATTCGCTTGGGCGGAAGCGCCAAGGGCCGTGGCGTTGGCCTGGCCGGTCGCGCTGGCGCCGGCCTGAGCTTCGGTGCCGATGGCCGTTGTGTTGGAATTGTTGTAATTAGTCGTCGAGATCAAGTCATAATGTCAACCGGCGTTTGCGAGGTAGCCGAGGGCCACGCTGTAGTCGGCAATAGCACCTGCGGCCCAGCCGACGGCTGTCGACACAAAGCCATTGCTATTGGCGGACACTCCGCATGCCACAGAATTGGCCGACCCCCCGGCGTAAGCCGCTCCACCATTCAACCCATTGAAATCCTGGCAGATGAACCCGCCGCCGCGTGCTGTGCCCGGCGCGAAGGCGACAAAGCCGGCGGCCGCGACCACCATGATGGCTGCGGTCCCGAGGGTGGGCACTTGGGAGGATGCCAGCCCACCGAAAACCGCCGCCGCGGCCGATTCTATGCTTTTTAGCACTTGGCGCCCAATCGCGATTGTTCTGCTTATTGTGCCAGTCGCAGCGTCTTCCGATCCGCTCACGCCCATCCGTTCGCTCGTTTCTGCAATCACGCTCAAAGCCCTCGCTTCATTGCCAGACAATCGACCAAGTCGTACTGCCGGCGGCTGTCGGTCCCGCACGTTGGCCGGGCCGGGCGGGAGGTGCTCCGGCCATGGCTGGGCTGACAATCAAGCAGTTGCGCACTCGACGGTTGTGCCGCCGTCCCCGAACAGCACTCGCCTTGCAAACACCGATGCCCCCGAATTCCGCGCAGGACCGCAGCACCCGACGGACGCAAACGAACACAAAGGAAATGTCGCGTCTTCCACCATTCGGTGGATAGCGACGGCCACAGTTCGATGGTAGCGCCCAAGATGATGGGGCTTGCCCGATCCGGATCATGCGTTCATTTTGCTGCCGTGCAGCAAAGATTTTGTTGCCGTGCAGCAAGGATGTTGCGATGCGCTCTGCCTTCTCGATGGCTCAGTTGTCCGACCTGATCGGACTGATCTACGACGCCGCGATCGATCCCGCGCGCTGGCCCGTCGCGATCGATGAGATTCGCATCGCGCTTGGCTTCGGGACCGCCGCCATCCGCCTGCAATCGTTGCCGTCGGGCGAAGTGCTGCTCAACGTGACCAGCAACATCCCGCAGCCCTATGTCGACCAGATGGTCAGCTACGGCGCTGAAATTGTCGAGCTATGGGGTGGCATGGCGGTGGTAGGCTCGCTGCCGATGGATCGGCCGGCGGTGTTGAGCCAGCTCAATCCCAACCTCGACACCACGACGAACCGCTATTTTGTGGAGTGCGGCAAACCGCAAGGCATGGTCGATTCCCTGGCACTGCCGCTCGCGCGGGATGGGCGTGGCCTCGGCTCGCTGTCCTTCAGCCGCCATGTCGATGCCCCTCCCATCAGCGATCTGCAGATCGAGGCCGCCCGATTGTTGATCCCGCATCTCCAGCGCGCCGCGACGATCAACCGGCTGCTGGACATGGCGGCGATTGCCCGGTCGACCTTCCAGACGGTGCTCGACACGCTGACGGCGCCGATCTTTCTCACCACCGCCGATCTGCATGTCGTGCATGCCAATCCAGCTGCCCAGGACATCGTCGCCACGGGCGAGTTGCTGAACATCCGCAACGGGGTTCTCACCGCCAGCGTTTCCGCCGTATCCAGCGCACTGGCCGTCGCGGTGTCCCAGGCAGCGCAGGACGAGAGCGCCATCGACCGCAAGGGGCTGGGGGTTCCGATACGCTGGAAGGATGGCTCGGCGGGAGCGTTGCACGTCCTGCCGCTGCGTCCGGGGCGCGGGGCGTTCGATGCCAGCGTGGTCGCGGCGGTGTTTGTCGCACGCGCGGATACGCCCTTTGTCGCGCCGACAGCACTCGTCGCGGCATTGTTCGGCCTGACGCCGGCCGAGGCACGCGTCTTCGAGCAGATCGCGGCGGGCCGCACGGTGGAGGAGACGTCCGATGCTCTCGACATCGGCCGCAGCACGGTCAGGACGCATCTGCTGCGGCTGTTCGAGAAGACCGGCGTGCGGCGACAGGCCGAGCTGGTTCAGCTTGCGGCGTCGCTCGCGTCGCCCGTAGCCACCGGCGTCTGACCGGCTTTGGGCGGGCGACAATCTCCGTCGGAGATTGGAGACTTACCCAATTCGGATCATGCGTTCATTTTGTTGCAGTTCAGCAAGGGTGGTGGCGATGCGTTCTGCTCTCTCGATGGCTCAGTTGTCCGAACTGATCGGACTGATCTACGACGCCGCGATCGATCCCTCGCGCTGGGCCGTCGCCATTGAAGAGATCCGCATCGCGCTCGATTTCGAGAACGCAGCCCTCAACCTGCAAGCGTTGCCGTCGGGCGAAGTGCTGCTCAACGTGACCAGCAACATGCCGCAGGACTACGTCGACAGGATCGCGGACTACGCCGTTGATGTTATCGACCAGTGGGGTGGGCTGGCGGTGCTGCTGGCGCTGCCGTTGGATCAGCCCGCGGTGATGAGCCGCGTCAATCCAGAAGCGAGTACGACCAACCGCTACTCGCTGGAGTGGGCCAAACCGCGGGGGTTGGTCGATGTCATGGGGCTGGGGCTCGCTCGCGACGAGCGTGGTTTCGGGTCGCTGGGCCTTGGCCGTCACGAGAGCGCGGAGCCGATCGGTGAATATGAGATCGAGGCCGCCCGATTGTTGATCCCGCATCTCCAGCGCGCCGCGACGATCAACCGGCTGCTGGACATGGCGGCGATTGCCCGGTCGACCTTCCAGACGGTGCTCGACACGCTGACGGCGCCGATCTTTCTCACCACCGCCGATCTGCATGTCGTGCATGCCAATCCAGCTGCCCAGGACATCGTCGCCACGGCAGAGCTGCTGAACATCCGCAACGGGGTTCTCAGCGCCAGCGTCGCCGCCGTGTCCAGCGCGCTGGCCGTGGCCGTGTCGCAGGCGGCGCAGGACGAGAGCGCCATCGACCGCAAAGGGCTGGGGGTTCCGATACGTTGGCGGGACGGCTCGGCCGGAGCCTTGCACGTCCTGCCGCTGCGCCCGGGGCGCGGGGCGTTCGATGCCAGCGTGGTCGCGGCGGTGTTTGTCGCACGCGCGGATACGCCCTTTGTCGCGCCGACAGCACTCGTCGCGGCGCTGTTCGGCCTGACGCCGGCCGAAGCGCGCGTCTTCGAGCAGATCGCGGCGGGCCGCACGGTGGAGGAGACGTCCGATGCTCTCGACATCGGCCGCAGCACGGTCAGGACGCATCTGCTACGGCTGTTCGATAAGACCGGCACGCGGCGGCAGGCCGAACTGGTGCAGCTTGCCGCGTCGCTCGCGTCGCCCCTGGCTGGTATGGCTTCATAGGCAAAGCCGATTGCCAATGGCAGCGCCGGCGATCTCGAATCGGCGAACACCTCAAGCGGTCCGGCGCGTGGGGTCGTTTCAACCGGGCAGGCCGACCCGCAAGCCAACCTGCTCGATCACGCTGGCCAGCGACACCTTCTTGATCTCCAGGGAGATTTTTGTCTTCGCGCGTGCGGCCGGGATGAACAATTCTTCCTCGCTGTATCTGCTCAGGAACTCCGCCACCGCCGACAATTCGGCACCCTTGACGCAAATGTTTATGATGCTGTCCGACGGCCGCTTTGCGACTCGCTCGGATAAAATCTGCAGAGGGCCGCAAGTGCAGTCACAATATCCTTCATCATAGTGATAAATACAAATACAGTGCTGGTATTGTGGGCAAATTGTATTGCAATCGCAATCATCCTCGACTGTCATCGCATCCTCCATACACAAGCTATTTATGCCTTATCCGATGGTAAAGATTCCACGGCAGAAACGAAACATAACCACGATGCCGACAATGTTGGCCGCCCAGTGAGGCGTTAGCAGCCAATGGCCATTTTTCATCCCTCCAGAGATCCGTAGAACTCCGTCGAGCCTGTCGGGTCCCCATTGAATCGGGGCAGATGCAGACCGCAGACCACCATGAAAAGGATTTCGCGTCATCCACCGTTCGGTGGACAGCGACGGTTCCAGCCCGACGATTTCGCCCCCGAGGCCGCGCGGTGATGTGAGGCCGGGCCTGCCACAGCCGCCCTATCCGCCTTGGCGCGCGTCATCGGTGGGTTTTTTCCAACGAAGGCGGGTTTGTTGGAAGGATTTAACTCTACAAGAACCATAGAATTAGCGGACTATCATAGGGCAATCCGGTTTTCTCTGTTTTCATGGAGCCCTTTGATGTCCACCATTTCGCGACGCATCCTTCTTCTGTCGTCCGCCGCCCTTGCTGGTGCCGCCATCCTCAGCCCGGCCTTGGCCGAAGATTTGAAGATCACCATCGGCTACCAGACGGTGGTCGAGCCTTCCAAAGTGCCGCAGGCCGACGGCACCTATGAAAAGGCGACCAAGGCCAGCATCGACTGGCGCAAATTCGATTCCGGCGCCGATGTCATTGCCGCGGTCGCTTCCGGCTCGGTCGATATCGGCTATGTCGGTTCGAGCCCGCTGGCAGCGGCGGCGAGCCGCGAACTGCCGATCCAGACCATCTTCGTCGTCGGCCTGATCGGGCCGTCCGAGGCGTTGGTCGCCCGCAACGGCGCCGGCATCGAGAAAGTCGCCGACCTCGCCGGCAAGAAGGTCGCCGTGCCCTTCGTCTCGACGACGCATTACAGCCTGCTTGCCGCGCTCAAGCACGAGAATGTCGATCCGAAGTCGGTTGAGATCCTCAACCTGCGGCCGCCGGAAATCGCCGCCGCCTTCGCGCGCGGCGACATCGATGCGGCCTATGTCTGGGATCCGGCGCTCGGCCAGATCAAGACGAAAGGCAAGGTGGTGCTGGATTCTTCGCAGGTCGCCGCCTGGGGCGCACCGACCTTCGACGCCTGGATCGTGCGCACCGATTTCGCCGAGAAGAACCCGGAAGCGGTGCGCGACTTCGTCAAGGTGACGGGTGCTGCCTATGCCGAGTACCTGGCCAAGCCCGGTGCCTGGTCGGTGTCCTCGCCGCAGGCCGGCAAGATCGCCAAGCTCACCGGCGCCAAGCTGGAAGAGGTGCCGGAGCTGCTGAAGGGCTATGTCTTCCCGACGCTGGAGGAGCAGGCCTCCGACAAGTTCCTCGGCGGCGGCACGGTCAAGGCGGTCGCGGCGGCCTCCGCCTTCCTCAAGGAGCAAGGCAAGGTCGACGCCGTGCTGCCCGACTATTCGAAATACGTGACATCGAAATACGTCACCGAGGCGCTGGCCTCCAACTGAGCGCCTGACGCCACCTGAACGCGCGGATCTCCTTCCCTGACGCCGCGTGCTGCCTGCCCTGGAACCGCTGACGAGGAGCGGTTTCGGGGCAGTCGGATTTCAACAGACCTTCTGCGAGGCCCCATGCCGCATCTCGTGCTCGATAAAATCTCGATCCACTATGAGGGCCAGTCGGCACCCGCCGTCGAGCGTGTGTCGATCGGTGTCGCCAAGGGCGACTTTGTCGTGCTGGTCGGCCGTTCCGGCTGCGGCAAGACCTCGCTGCTCAATGTTGCCGCCGGCCTGGTCACGCCGTCGCGCGGCACCGCCATGACCAACGGCAAGCCGATCATCGCACCGGGCTCGGATCGCGCCGTGGTGTTCCAGAACGATGCGCTGTTTCCCTGGCTCACCGCGCGCGAAAACGTCGCCTTCGCGCTTCGGCTGCGCGGTGTCAGGACGGCCGAGCGGGCGCGCCGCGCCGATGAACTGCTGGCGCTGGTCAAGCTGACCGACGCCGGTGACAAGCGTATCTGGGAGCTTTCCGGTGGCATGCGCCAGCGCGTCGGCCTTGCCCGCGCGCTTGCCGCAGAACCTGAATTCCTGCTGCTCGACGAACCGCTCGGTGCGCTCGACGCGCTGACGCGCGAGCGCATGCAGACGACGCTGCTTGACCTCTGGACGGCCAGTCATGTCGGCGTGCTGATGGTGACGCACGGCATCGAGGAGGCGCTGGTGCTCGCCACCCGCATCGTCGTTTTGGCGCCAGGCCCCGGCCGCGTGGTGCGGACCTTCGAGCCCGGTTTCTCCAGGCGCTACGCGGCGGGCGAGGCCATCCGCACGATCAAGGCCGACTCGGCCTTCGCCTCGGCGCGCGGCGAACTGACCGACGCCATCTTCGAAGGAGAGGCGGCATGACTGTAACGCCCTACGCGGAGCGACCGAGCCAGAAGATCGACGAGGTCGATGGTCTGTCGGTGCCATGGTCGCCGGCCGCCCCGAAGCGCAAAGGCGTTTCGGCGCGCATGATCAGCGCGGTCACCATCCTGGTGGTGCTGGCGGTCTGGGCGCTGTCGGCCCGCCTGCAACTGGTATCGCCGGTCTTCCTGCCCTCGCCTGCCGCCGTCTGGAACAAATTCTTCGTTGTCGCCAATGACGGCTTCGTCGATGCAACCCTGCTGCAGCACGCCATCGCCAGCCTCGGCCGCGTGTTTGCCGCCCTGGTCGCGGCCCTACTCGTCGGCGTGCCGGTGGGTCTCGCCATCGGCATCAGCACCATCGGTCGCGGCATCTTCGATCCGCTCTTGGAATTCCTGCGGCCGATCCCGCCGCTCGCCTATCTGCCGCTGGTCATCATCTGGTTCGGCATCGGCGAGCCGTCAAAAATCCTGGTGATTGCCATTGCCATGCTGGCGCCGGTGGCGCTGTCGACCGCGTCAGGCGTTCGCGGCGTCTCGCAGGAGCGCATCAACGCTGCGCGTTCGCTCGGCGCGACGAAGCGCCAGGTGGTTCGCCACGTCATCCTGCCCAGCGCGCTGCCCTCGATCCTGACCGGGCTGCGCATCGCGCTCGGCGCCGGCTGGTCGACGCTGGTCGCAGCCGAACTGGTGGCGGCCACGCGCGGGCTTGGCTTCATGATCCAGTCCGCCGCCCAGTTCCTGGTCACCGACGTGGTGATCATGGGCATTCTGGTGATCGCGGCCATCGCCTTCGTGCTCGAATTCATTATCCGCCGGATCGAGCGCGTGCTCGTCCCCTGGGCGGGACGCGAGTGATCAACCGCAAGCGCAGGAGAATGACGATGACCCATTCCACCGCCGTGCTGTTCGCCCATTTCGGCGCCTGGCTGCTGGGCCTTGCTTCCGATGACAAAGCGGCGAGGCAGGAAAGCCAGCGCTCGCCGGCGCCGGTCCAATTCCAGGCCGGCCGCGACCGCCTGCCGCCACGCGACGAGAGTTTTTACTGGGCCTGGCAATACTGGTCGCAGTGAGGGGGCGCAACCCACACGTTGCCGCAGAAAATCTTTCCACGTTATATGGACAACTCGCAAAATCATTCCTCTACTAACTTTATAGAACTACCTAGCCTAATCCATCTTCCAACCGGCGAGGACATTTTCCCGACGCCGATCCGCAGCGAAGGAGAGGGACCATGTTCAGTCTGACGAGACGCGTTTTCGGCATCGGCCTACTGGCGGCGGGTGTTGCCCTGTCGTTTGGCGCCTCCGCGCAGGAGCTGAGGCAGCTCTCTATCGGCTACCAGAAAACCGGCCTGCCGGTCGTCGCCAGGCAGCAGCAGGTGATCGAGAAGGCGCTGAGCGACAAGGGCGTCGTGGTGAAGTGGGTCGAATTCACCGCCGGTCCGCCGCTGGTCGAGGCCTTGAATGTCGGCGCCGTCGATGTCGGTTACACGGGTGACGCGCCGCCGATTTTTGGACAATCGGCTGGGGCCAACATTGTCTATGTCGCTGCGATGCCGCCCAATGGTGATGGCGAGGCAGTCTTCGTCAAACCGGCCTCTCCCATCCAGTCGGTCGCCGATCTCAAGGGCAAACGCGTTGGCGTCGGCAAGGGCACTTCCGCGCACAATCTTCTTGTGGCGACGCTGGAGAAGGCCGGCCTTCCCTACGATCAGATCACACCGATCTATCTCAGCCCTGCGGACGCCGCCGCCGCCTTCGCCAGCGACCAGATCGATGCCTGGGCGGTCTGGGATCCGTTCTTCGCCATCGCCGAGACACGTTACCAGCCGCGTGTGCTGGCCCGTTCCAGCGACGTGCTCAAGGTCAACAGCTATATTCTCGCCAACAAGGATTTCGCCAAGGCGCATCCGGAGGTCGTGACCACGACCATCGCTGCTCTGGGCGAGGCCGCGAAATGGGCAGACCAGAACCGCGACAAGGTCGCCGAGGCGCTGCATGAGGTGACCGGTGTGCCGCTCGACGCCCAGATCATCGCCGCCAACCGCAGCAAATTTGGCATTTTCCCGCTCAGCGACGAGATTGTCGCCAGCCAGCAGGCGACCGCCGACCGCTTCTACAAGCTCGGCCTGATCCCGAAGGCGGTCCGTATTTCCGACGCGGTGTGGACTGCGCCGGGTAACTGATTTTTCTCGGGCGGCGCCGGGCGGAAACGTCCGGCGCCTTTGCCGTTTGTAATCTCCAGGAGATCCGCCCGTGACTGCGCCAGACGCTCCAGCCAAGATCACGCCAGAGGGGCAGCTCGATTTCTTCTGGTTCATCCCCACGCATGGCGACGGCTCCTATCTCGGCTCCGAACAGCAGCAGCGGCCGCCGGAATTCGGCTACTTCAAGGAGATCGCCCAGGCGGTCGACCGGCTCGGCTTTCCCGGCGTGCTGTTGCCGACCGGGCAGAATTGCGAGGATTCCTGGATCACCGCGACGGGGCTTGCGACGCTCACCGAAAAACTCAAATTCCTGGTGGCACTCAGGCCCGGCGTGACGTTGCCCACCTTCGCCGCGCGCCAGACGGCGGCGCTTGACCGGCTGAGCAATGGCCGCCTGCTGCTCAATGTCGTGGTCGGCGGCAACCCGACCGAGCTTGCCGGTGACGGCGTCTTCCTGCCGCATGACGAACGCTATGCCCAGGCGCATGAATTCCTGACCATCTGGCGCGGCCTGGTCTCGGGCGAGCGCGTCAATTTCGACGGCAAATATTATCGCGTCGAGAATGGCCGCCTTGACCTGCTGCCAAGCCAGGAACGGCCGCCTCTCTATTTCGGCGGCTCGTCGGACGCCGGGCAGGACCTCGCCGCCGACCTCGTCGACATGTACCTGACCTGGGGCGAGCCGCCGGCACAGGTCGCCGAGAAACTGGCCTCGGCGCGCGAGAAAGCAGCGCTGCGCGGCCGGAAGCTGCGTTTCGGCATCCGGCTGCATTTCATCGTTCGCGAAACCGAGGACGAAGCCTGGCGCGCCGCCGACCGGCTGATCAGCCATGTCACGTCAGCCCAGATCGAAAATGCCCAGGCGCGCTTCCTCAACCAGATGGACTCGGTCGGCCAGCGCCGCATGGCCGAGCTGCATGGCGGCCGCCGCGACAGGCTCGTCGTGTCGCCCAATCTGTGGGCTGGTGTCGGCCTGGTGCGCGGCGGCGCCGGCACCGCGCTGGTCGGCACACCGGAGCAGATCACCGAGCGCATCCGCGAGTACCAGGCGATCGGCATCGATACCATCATCGGCTCCGGCTATCCGCATCTCGAGGAAGCCTACCGCGTCGCTGAGCTGTTGTTTCCGAAGCTCGGGCTCGGCACCAGCCGGCAGCGGGCGCATCAGAACATCGCCAATGAGTTCTCGGTCGGCTTCCATGGCGCGGCCCGCCTGCAGGCCTCCTCATGAGCTTTCTTTCTCGCCTCCAGGCAAATGCTATCGGCTGGGTGTTGCCGGTGCTGGTCATCGCCGGCTGGGAGGCTGCCAGCCGCGCGGGCGTCATGCCGGCCAATGTGTTGCCAGCGCCAAGCGCTGTCGCCGAGGCCTTCTGGCGGCTGACGCTGTCGGGCGAATTGATCCGCAACATCGGCGTGTCCACGGCGCGCGCGCTTGCCGGCTTTGCCGTCGGCGGCTCGATCGGCTTCGCGCTCGGCCTTGCCAACGGGCTGTCGCGGCTCAGCCGCGGCCTGACCGACACCACGCTGCAGATGATCCGCAACATCCCGCATCTGGCGCTGATCCCGCTCGTCATCCTGTGGTTCGGCATCGACGAGGAAGCAAAGCTGTTCCTGGTGGCGCTTGGCGTGTTCTTCCCGATCTACGTCAACACCCTGCTCGGCATCCAGAGCGTCGATCCGCAACTGGTCGAGATGGGCCGCGTCTACGGCATGGACCGACGCGCACTGTTCTTCAGGGTGATCCTGCCCGGCGCGCTGCCGGCGATCTTCGTCGGCCTGCGCTACGCCTTGGGCATCATGTGGCTGACGCTGATTGTCGCCGAGACCATCTCGGCCAGCTCCGGCCTCGGCTACATGGCCATGCAGGCGCGTGAATTCCTGCTGATCGATGTCGTCGTGCTGTCGATCCTGATCTATGCGCTGCTCGGCAAGCTCGCCGACAGCCTCGCCCGCCTGCTCGAGCGGCTATCGCTCGGCTGGCATCCGGCTTTCCAGAACGGATAACGCCCATGCCTGCTGCCAGCCTGACCTCCGTCCGCTCCTTTGTCGCCGCACCAGTGCCGGTGCGCCCGGCGATATCGGTCGAAGGACGGCGCGCCTTCGCCTTCAAGGGCGTGGGAAAACGCTTCGGCGACAAGATCGTGCTCGACGGCATCGACCTTGACGTGCCGGCCGGACAGTTCGTTGCCGTCATCGGCAAGAGCGGCTGCGGCAAGAGCACCTTGCTCAGGCTGCTGGCTGGGCTCGACCGGCCGACATCGGGATCGCTGACGCTCGGCGCCGAGGAACAAGGCCACAGCTGTACCCGCTTCATGTTCCAGGAGCCGCGCCTGCTGCCTTGGGCCAGCGTGGTCAGGAATGTCGAGGTCGGGCTGACCGGCATCGCGTCCGGCACGGACGCAAGGCAACGCGCCCTCGATATCCTTGGCGAGGTTGGCCTTGCCGATCGCGCCGATGAATGGCCTTCGGTGCTGTCCGGCGGCCAGAAGCAGCGCGTCGCGCTCGCCCGCGCGCTGGTCGGCCACCCGCAGATCCTGGCGCTCGACGAGCCGCTCGGCGCGCTCGACGCGCTGACCCGCATCGAGATGCAGCAATTGCTGGAACGCATCTGGCTCGCGCAGAAGTTCACCGCGGTGCTGGTGACGCATGATGTCGCCGAGGCGGTGGCGCTCGCCGACCGGGTCGTGGTGATCAGCGAAGGCAAGATCGCGCTTGATCTCGACGTGCCGGTGGCCCGGCCACGCCGGCGCGGTTCCGCCGAGCTTGCCCGGCTCGAAGGCATGATACTGGATCGGCTGTTCGGTTAGGGCGCCAGGGCTGCGGCGGCGGACGCATAGGGGAGAACTGTTACCCATGTATCCGGTTCAAACTGTTACCGATCTATCGGTAGGACAGCGCCCTTCCTCTCCCCCGTCGATCGGGGGAGAGGTGTCGAGCGAAGCTCGACGGAGTGGGGGTCGACCTTCGAAGCCTATCGGTTCGCCCACACCAACCCGATCAGCCCCACCAGCATGGCCACGAGGCCGATATAGAGCCATTGCGACTGGCCGGTCATGAAGCTGCCGCCGACCACGCCGATGCCTTGCAGCGACCACAGCGCGCCTACGGCCAGCACAATCAAGGCCAGCAGATTTTTGGTCAGTCTCATTGACGGATCTCGCTTTCCCAGTCGATCGATTGCGGCACCGTGGCCGCGATGAAAGAGCCAAAGGATCTGGCTCGACCGCACTCATTTCTACTTGAATATCAACGCTCGATCTTGTCAAATAAGTCCCGGATATAGCCATGATGACCATCAAGAATTGGTCACGGCGCTTCGGAAAATCCCTGACAGACTGTTACCCTGTGACTCCAAACGTGTGCTCTTGCCACGGAACTGACAGATGCTTGCCGCATTTCCTGCCTTATTCGCCACCTAACGGCTGGGGTCTGTCAAAAACGGAGCCACCCCTTACAGATGAAGAACCTAAACCAGACCGCGCTTGTCGCGGTAACGATCGCTGCTGGCCTGATGGTCGGCGCTTCCGCCACTTCGGCAACCGCCGCCGCCGGCCAGTGCGGCCGTGCATCGTGGTACGCGCTGCACTCGAAGACCGCATCGGGCGAGCGCATGAACCCTTCGGCGATGACCGCCGCCCACCGCACGCTGCCTTTCGGCACCAAATTGCGGGTCACCAACCAGAACAATGGCAAAAGCGTCATCGTGCGCATCAACGATCGGGGTCCATTCATCAGGGGACGCGTGCTCGACCTGTCGAAAGGCGCCGCCGGCCAGCTCGGCTTCATTGGCTCCGGCCAGACAGCCGTTTGCATGGCGCGCATCTGATCCGATTTCCCTGGACCATGAATCTCTACCGAAGACCGCAGCCCACTTTTCGGGATCATGGTCCGGTGTCGGCATCGCCAGACACATTTCCTACACATTTCGGCACTGCACATTGAGCCGGCTCGGCCATTCCAGGCGGATTTGCAACGGTTTGGACGAAAGAACTATTGGTCACGCAACGTGACGTATTGCGTCGCAGCAATTAGTTGTTAACTTCGCCGCGAGACATTTAAGGCTCGGCGCTGCTCGTCGTCCCTTCGGTCGAGGCAGCAGCGGGGTTCTTGATGTTCTACCAGCTCTACGAAATGAACCACGCCGCCTTGCAGCCTGCGCGCCTCTACGCCGATGCGGTGCGGATGTTCTACTCCAACCCGCTCAATCCGATCTCGCACACCCCCTGGGGCCGTTCGATCGCGGCGGGCGCCGAACTGTTCGAACGCACCACGCGCCGCTACGGCAAACCGGCCTTCGGCCTCGTCAAGACCGTCGTCGACTGGAAGAGCGTCGCGGTCACCGAGAAAACCGTCTGGTCGAAGCCGTTCTGCAACCTCGTCCGCTTCGAGCGCGGTCTCCCCGCCGGTCGCAAGCCGGATCCGAAGCTTCTGATCGTGGCGCCGATGTCGGGCCACTATGCGACGCTGCTGCGCGGCACGGTGGAAGCCATGCTGCCCTATGCCGATGTCCACATCACCGACTGGGTCGACGCCCGCATGGTGCCGCTGGCCGACGGCAGCTTCGATCTCGACGACTATATCGACTACATCATCGAGATGTTCCACGCGCTCGGCCCCGACACCCATGTGATGGCGGTGTGCCAGCCTTCCGTGCCCGTGCTGGCGGCGGTGGCGCTGATGGAGACCAAGGGCGACCCCTTCGTGCCGTCGACGATGACCCTGATGGGCGGGCCGATCGACACCCGCCGCAACCCGACCGCGGTCAATCTCCTGGCCGAGGAAAAGGGCATCGACTGGTTCCGCGACAATGTCGTCATGCACGCGCCCTGGCCGGTGCCGGGCTTCGGCCGCGAGGTCTATCCCGGCTTCCTGCAGCTGTCCGGCTTCATGAGCATGAATCTCGACCGCCACATCATCGCCCACAAGGACTTCTTCATGCACCTTGTGAAGCATGACGGCGACAATGCCGAAAAACACCGCGACTTCTATGACGAATATCTGGCCGTCATGGACCTGACGGCGGAGTTCTACCTGCAGACCGTCGACACCGTGTTCGTGCGCCAGGCCTTGCCCAAGGGCGAGATGACGCATCGCGGCACGAAGATCGATCCGTCCGTCATTCGCAACGTCGCCCTGTTCACGGTCGAGGGCGAGAATGACGACATTTCGGGCCTTGGCCAGACCAAAGCGGCGCAGGATCTGTGCGTCAACATCCCGGCTGACAAGAAGGCGCACTACATGCAGCCGGCGGTCGGCCATTACGGCGTCTTCAACGGCTCGCGCTTCCGCTCCGAGATCGTGCCGCGCATCGTAGACTTCATCACCAGCTATGGCCGCCAGAACCGCGTCGCTGTGAGACCGAAGCTGGTCCGCACCGCCAAGCGGTAGGTGCGTGTCACCCAAACCACGCCCACGGGCCTGGCCCGAGGGTGCGCGACGGTCTTGTGACAACGACCTTGCGTAAAACAAAAGTATAGCGGCAACGCGCGCAATATTCCCCGGGCAAAAGCAGCGGCCGGAAGATTCTGTTGCACATGTGCCGCTGTCCTTCCCTGTGGGTAACCATGTCCCCAGTCCTGTGGTCGTCGCGATTGACACGGGCTGTAAATCCCCCTTAACGTTTCGTTAACAACAGGGTGGACGGGGACAATGAATTCCTCAACAATCGCGAAAAGGCTGCGTTTTTGCGCGGTGGCAGCTGGATTGGCAGTCACGGGAAGCTGGCCGGCAATGGCTGCCGGAGCCATGGCGACCGGGGGGATGACCTCGCAGCCGATCGGCCACTATGATTTCTGCAAGCTGCATCCAGGCGAATGCTCCATCCGTCCGAGCAATCTGGCGCCGGCGAAAATGACCAGTGGGCTGATGAGCAAGCTCGCCGGCGTTACAGCCAGGGTCAACGCGGCCGTCAAGCCGATGAGCGACATGGACATTTACGGCAAGGATGAGGTCTGGGCCTATCCCGACAAGGGCGTTGGCGATTGCGAGGACTATGTGCTGGAAAAGCGCCGCCGGCTGTCCCACATGGGCATCTCGCTGTCCGATCTTCTCATCACCGTGGTGCGCAAGCCCGACGGCGAAGGCCACTCCGTGCTGACGGTGCGCACCGACAAGGGCGACTATGTGCTCGACAATCTGACCAACAAGGTCAAGGCCTGGGACCAGACCGGCTACCGCTTCCTCAAGCGGCAGGCGATCGACAACACCGGCCGCTGGGTCTCGATCCGCGGCGGCCAGCAGATCCTGGTGGGCTCGGTTCAGTAGGCGTTCCCTTCTCCCCGTCTCTCTACGGGGAGAAGGTGCCGGCAGGCGGATGAGGGGCGGCGCCGCCGTCTCCAGCAGCGCTCCTCACGCCACCTCAAAATTTTTCCATACCCTCCATGAACCATTTCGTCCCACCCGGCGACACACAGCTGTGAACGACGAAACCCAACCATGGAGACTTCAAATGACTGCTTTCCTGCGTAATACCCTTCTCGCCGCCATCGCCATGTCGAGCCTTGCCGGTACCGCTATGGCCGATGAGACCAAAAGCTGTGCCAAGACCAACCTCAACGATCTGTGGGCTGGCCGTTGTTGTGGCACTGCCGGTGCATCGGACTGCCTGGGCGGCGGAAACGGTGGCCGCGATCACGGCGACAATGGTGGCCGCGGCACCAATAGCAATGGCGGCGCAGCCGGCAAGCCCTGATCCCGCTACAGCTGCCCGCTGGCTGACGCCGGCGGGCACTGTCTTGCGGTGAACGCCCGGCCGGTGCGACTACTTCAGCCGACCCAGCGCCGCGCGGATCGAGGCTGTGATGCGGCGCAGTTCCGTCTCGTCGAGCTTTTCGATGTTCTCGGCCAGAAGGTTTGCGAGCTCCGTGGCGGCGGGGTTGAGACCCGACGTGTCGAGCCTGACACGCGGGTGCGAGGCTTCGGCCAGCCGCGCCAGCTCCTCGGCATCGTCCCAGATGATGTTGAAATAGCCGATGATCTTCTGGATCAGCGTCCAGGTCGGCGCACCGCGCCGGCCATGCTCGAGCGCCGAGAGATAGGCGGCGCTGACGCCGATTGCGGCCGCCATGTCCTTCTGGCTGACGCCGCGCTCGGCGCGAAGTGCCCGCAGTTTTTCGCCGAACGGCGTCATGCGGGCTGCTCCCCGACCCTCACGGACGCACCCGCCGCAGCCTGATATAGAGCGCGCCGGCGCCGCCATGGTTGCGGGCGGCATGGTCGTGGCTGGAAACCAGCGGCCGGAACGCCGGCGTCGACAGCCAGGCGGGCACGGCGCGCCGCAGCACGCCGTCGCCGCCGGAGGACGAACCCTTGCCGGTGATGACCAGGACATAGCGGACGCCGCCGGCATGCGCCCGGTGCAGGAACGAGAACAGCAGCGAATACGCCTCGTCCTGCGTCATCCCGTGCAGGTCGACGCGGCCTTCGATCGGCAGCCGGCCCTTCGACAATTTGTCCAGCGTCGGCTCATCGAGCCGGTGCGTGACATGCTGGGCCTTCGGCTTTGCCACACCCGCGGCAGTGGCGGCAGGCTGGACCGACTGCGTCGTCGTTGGTCTGGCATCAGCGGCAATGTCGGGAACATCGACGGCAGTCCTGCCCTTCAGCGGCTTGGCCGTTCGCGCCACCAGGTTCCACAACACCCGGTCGTCCTCGCTGAGCTTATCCGGGCGCTTGATCATCAGGCGCCCCCGAGCAGCGAGCGCGGCACCAGCGCATGGAAATCGGCGGCATTGCGCACGACGCCCGCAATCTCGCCGGCGGCGTCGCCCGAACCGGCGAACAGGTCGCCGCGCGCGGGGCCGGTGATGGCCGAGCCGGTGTCCTGCGCGATCATCAGCCGCCGGAACGGTTTTTTGTCGAAAGCGGTCAGCGTCGGCGCGTCGATATAAAAGGGCGTGCCGAACGTGTGCAGCAGCCGGTCGACCGCGACCGAGCGCCCCGGCGTCAGCGGCACCTTGGCCGCGGCGATCGGGCCAAGGCTCACATCCTCCACATCGGCTTCGCGGAAGAAGATGTAGGAGCGGTTCCGCCACAGGATCTCGTCGACGCGGTCCGGATGCGCCTTGAACCAGGCGCGGATCGACTGCATCGTCACCTCGGCCAGCGGGATTTCGCCCAGCTCGCTCAGCACCTTGCCCGGCCCGGTAAAGCGCTGGCCTGTCTTGGCGGCGTAGGTGATGCGGCGCAGCCGGCCATCGGTCATGGCGAGCCGTGCGGCCCCTTGCACATGGATGAAGAAGGCGTCGACCTTGTCGGCCAGCCAGGCGATCTCCAGCCCCTGGTTCTCAAGCCCGCCGCGCTCGATCGCACCGCGGTCGGGATATTCGGCCAGTCCGTTCGGGGTTTGGCGCGCGAAGGCGAGATAGGGATCCATCCCGTCAGGCCGGTTGGCGTCGTCGACATCGACGAGATCGGCCGGGCGCGACAAAAGCGGCACGACAAAACGCGCCGCGCGCACCGGCGAGGCCTCGACTTGCGGCTCGTAGAAGCCGGTGACGAGGCCGGCGCCGGTTTCGGGCCGCACCAGCATGGGGACAAAATGGCGCTCGAAGAAGGCGCGGGCTTGCACTCTTGTTACCGAAGAAACGGCGCGCGCTTGCGCATAGGCCTCCGCGAAGGCGCCGAAATCGACGCCGAGCGCACCGCTGCGATAAGGCTTTGTCAGCACATGGAAAGCGGAGCGGCGAAAAGCCTCGAAGGCCGGCAGGTGGTCATCCTCGCCCCAGCCGGGGAGATCGTCGAAGGACTTTGCCGAAAAGAGAGGCGATAGCGACACCGGAGCCCCGCCGCTTTAAAGCGCGTCGTGTTTGAAGAGAGTCATGCGACGCGCTTCGAGTCTTGGTTTTGACGCAAGTCGTTGTCCCAAAACCGCTTCGCACTTTTGGGCGACATGCATCGGGACTCAGTCTTCTTCTTCGGTGGCGACGAGCTTCCAGTTCGGGTCGCGCGAGCGCGTGTCGCGGGCGAAGGTCCAGACATCCTTGACCTCGGCCACGGTTTCGGGATCGCCGTCGATGACCGCACCCGCCTTGTCGCGCGTCGCTGAAATCAGCTCGCTGATGATGCGCAGCGTCACATGCGCCTCGCCACCCTTCATCTCGGCCGAGACGATGTCGGCCTTGTCGATGCCGACGAAGGAGGACTGGATCTTTTCCGCCTTGGCCTCGCGTTCGCCGATCGCGGCGACGAAACCGTCGAAAACCTCGCGCGACAACAGGTTCTTCAGCGTTTTGCGGTCGCCATCGGCATAGGCCATGACGATCATCTCATAGGCCATCTTCGCGCCGTCGACGAAACCCTTCGGCTCGAAGGACGGGTCGTTGTCCTTGATCGCGCGCAGGCCCTTGTTGAGGTCGGTGTCGGGCTTGGCGAAGGCGTCGATGGCCGTATAGGTGTCGGCCGGTGCCGGCTCGCCCGGCAGCCGCTTGCGCGGCAGCGAAACGACATTCTCGGGCTTCTGGGCGGCGTCCTTGTCGGTGCGCGGGGCCGTATAGGGGTCGAAGGGCGGCCGCTCGCTACCGGTCCGACGGCCCAGCACATTGCGCAGCTGGAAAAAGATCACCACCGCCGCGATCAGGAAGAAAATCGTGCCGAAGTCGAAGAATCCCATATCTTCCGCCAATCAATCCCTGCCCGAGGCCGGACCGCCCAGCCAACAGGCCGCGGTCACATAGCGTTCAACATTCAAAGCATATAGAACGCAAGGTGCAATCATTCAAATCAAAGGCAGGCATACCTATCTAACAGCCTCCGTGCCAGCGGCGATTGGCTGCCGGCGGGACAAAACAAACGAATGGTCGGTAAAGACTTGCGTATTTCGCTGCTTCCCTTCTTTCTCCTCGCGCTTCCGCTGCTGGAAATCGCCGGTTTCGTCATCGTCGGCCGTGAGATCGGGGCGCTGGCAACGGTCGGCCTGGTGCTGGCGTCCAGCATCGCCGGCGTGCTCTTGCTCCGCTACCAGGGCTTTGGCGTCATGGCCCGCATCCGTGCCGAGATGGAAGCCGGCCAGAACCCCAGCCGCCACCTTGCGCACGGCGCCATGATCGTGGTCGCCGCGATCCTGCTGATCATCCCCGGCTTCATCACGGATATTATCGGCCTGCTGCTGTTCGTGCCGCCGGTGCGCGACTTTGCCTGGAGCCGGTTCAAGGGCCGCATCGTCGTCGCCACCAATTTCTCGACCGGCGGCTTTCGCGGCCGGAGCCGCGACAAGGTCATCGACCTCGAAGACGGCGACTATTCGCGTGAGGACGATCTGAAGCGCGGCCCCGACCACAACTCGCCGTGGCGGCGTCTCAAGGACGATTAAGACAGTCTGGGTCACCTCCCGTCGCAAGGCGGCAAACCTTGTCTTGTCATGCCGACCATGCTAGCCAACGCCCGATTTCAATTCGGTCAGCAAAGCTGCCCAGGGGAAAAGGAAACGGCTCATGGCCAGCAATGATGACGCGCCGACCGGCGCGGCCAACGGCAACGGCAACGCTGCGGCACAGCCGTCGCTCAACGTCCTCGCCCAGTATGTGAAGGACCTGTCCTTCGAAAGCCCCGGCGCGCCGAACTCGCTGCGCGGCCGCGACAAGGCCCCCGGCATCGCCATCAATGTCAACGTCAATGCCAACCCGCTCTCCGACAAGCAGTTCGACGTCAATCTGACGCTGAACGCCAAGGCTTCCTTCGACCAGGAAGTGCTGTTCAATGTCGAACTGGTCTATGGCGGCGTCTTCGCCATCACAGGCTTCCCGCAGGAGCACATGCTGCCGATCCTGTTCATCGAATGCCCGCGCCTGCTGTTCCCCTTCGCCCGCCAGATCATCGCCGAGGCAACCCGCAATGGCGGCTTCCCGCCGCTGATGCTCGACCCGATCGATTTCGCGCAGATGTTCCAGCAGAAGATCGCCGAGGACCAGGCCGCGTCGTCCAAGGTCCAGGTGAGCTGATCGCTTCTCCTCAGCGTTTCTGAAAAGCCCGGCCTCGCGCCGGGTTTTTTATTGGCGTTCGACCTTGTCCAGCAAGGCCGGCGGGACAGCCCCCATAGGCGCCGCCTTAAGGGTTCTGGTCGATTGAAATACGTCGATCCAGCCATGGGTCGACCCCCACTCCGTCGAGCTTCGCTCGACACCTCTCCCCCGATCGACGGGGGAGAGGAAAGGCGCGAACTTGTGCCAGCTGGCTCCCTTCCTCTCCCTCCGGAGGGGGGAGAGGTGGCTCGGCGAAGCCGAGACGGAGTGGGGGAAGCCGCTGGTGAAACGCGAAGCCGCAGGGCAAACGCAGCGCCCGTACTCGCAATCCGACCGATGCTATTCTGGACCACCCATTTGCAGCCCATGCGGAGCACCGCACAACTCCTGCGGATTCCAGAACACTCCCTAACGTCACCCAGCCCTATCATTGCGCCCTCAGGCAATGGCGTCCCGGCGGTCGCAACCGCCCCCGCGTACGCGACCAGTCGGGGCGCCCAATGATAAGGGAACGACGATGAGATTCATGCTGACCGATCGTAAATTGCATCCGCAAGCCAGGCCCGTTGCCGACGATTTCAGGAAGGGCGCCATCAACCGCCGCGAATATCTTGCCCTCATGGCCGGCCTCGGCGTCAGCGCCGCCGGCGCGCTGGCCCTGGGCGGCCTGAGCGCCACCCCGGCCCGCGCCGCCGAGCCCAAAAAGGGCGGCGTGTTGCGCGTCGCCATGAACGTCAAGGGCTTCAAGGATCCGCGTACCTTCGACGGCGTCGAAATGTCCAACGTCGCCCGCCACTGCAACGAATATCTGGTGCGCTGGAACACCGATTTCTCGTTCGAGCCCTGGCTCTTGGAAAAATGGGAGATGAGCGACGACGCCAAAACCCTGACGCTGCATGTGCGCAAGGGCATCACCTGGTCGAATGGCGACACCTTCAACGCCGACGATGTCATCCACAATCTCACCCGCTGGTGCGAGGCCGGCGTTGCCGGCAATTCGGTCGCCGCGCGCATGGGCGCGCTGGTCAATGCCGACACCAAGAAGGTCGTCGATGGCGGCATCGAAAAGGTCGACGACTACACCATCAAGCTGAACCTGCCGAAGCCGGACATTTCGCTGATCGCCGGCATGGCCGACTATCCCGCTTTGATCATGCATCGCTCCTATGATGGCGACGGCGACCCGATGAAGGCGCTTGCCATCACCACGGGCCCCTGCGCGCTGGTGAAGTGGGACGCCGAGACCGGCGCCGAGGTGAAGCGCAAGGACAAGCCATGGTGGAAAGGCGAGTTCTACCTGGATGGCATCCAGTGGATCGACTACGGCTCCGACCCCAACGCCATGCTGTCGGCCTTCGAATCCGGCGAGATCGACACCGACCACGAAACCGCCTCCGATGCCGTCTCGCAGACCGACAAGATGGGGCTCAAGAACTCCGAGATCGCCACCGGCTCCACCATCGTCGCCCGCTTCAACATCGGCAACGCGCCCTATGACGACGTCAAGCTGCGCCGCGCCGCCCAGCTCGCCGTCGACAATTCCGCCGTGCTGAAGCTCGGCCTCGACGGCCGCGGCAAGCCCGCCGACAACCACCATGTCGGCCCCATGCACCCCGAATATGCCGATATCGGCCCCGCAAAACGCGACGTGGACGAGGCGAAAAAACTGCTCGCCGCCTCCGGCAAGGCGGACCATGAATACGAGCTCATCTCCGTCGACATCGAATGGCAAAAGAGCACCGCCGATGCCATCTCGGCGCAGATGCGCGAGGCCGGCCTCAAGATCAAGCGCACCGTGCTGCCCGCCGCCACCTTCTGGAACGACTGGAGCAAATATCCGTTCTCGTGCACCGAATGGCTCGGCCGGCCGCTCGGCGTCCAGGTGCTGGCGCTGGCGTATAAATCCGGCGCCGCCTGGAACGAAAGCGCCTATGCCAGCAAGGAGTTCGACGACCTGCTCGACAAGGCGCTGGCCACCCCGGACGCCAAGGCGCGCAAGGAGATCATGGCCGGCATCGAGAAGAATTTGCGCGATTCAGGCATCATCATCCAACCCTACTGGCGCTCGGTCTTCCGGACGTATCGCAAGGGCGTCGAAGGGTGTGAGCAGCACCAGGCGCTGGAGCAGCATTTCGAGAAGGTTTGGTTGGAGAGTTGATAGGCGTCGACCGAGGCGCGTTGAAAGCATCCTAAACCGAGGTCGGCGCCGCCCCTCATTGCCCTGCCGGGCATTTCTCCCCGTATAGTGACGGGGAGAAAGACGCTGGCCGCAACGCCGGCGCCTTTTCTGCAACGTTTGTGATTGGCGAAAGCCAAGACGACAGCACCCCTCTCCCCGTCACTATACGGGGAGAGGATGCCGGCAGGCAGGTGAGGGGCAGCGCCAACGTTCGTCTTCCCTGCTCCGCGACGCAAGGCGCCGCTTACCGTCCCACCTTCACCCCAGGCGCCAATCTCCGTATCGCCGCCATCATCTCGCCTTCCGAAATATCCAGCGACGACATCTCCATATGCACGATGTTCCCACCCCCCGGCAGCATCAAATTGAGCGCATTGGCGTTGGAATATTTGATCGCCTCGGGCATCTCCCCCGTCAGCTCGAAATTCACCAGCGTCGGCCCGCCATGGTTGCCATGCACCAGTCCTACGCTGCGCACCGTCTCCCAGGGAACCAGCACATCGCCGGCGCGCTTGTCGCGAAAGCCTTGGCTGTCCAACACCACCTGAACCCCGCTGTCGAACCCGCTGCTCGCCTTGATCAGCCCCCAGCCAAGGCATCCCACGGCAAAGACAATCAGCAGCAACACCGGCCCGCGCGCGGTGTCGGATGAAAGCGCCCGAAACGCCAGCACCCCGGCCACCGCTGCACCGATGAACGGCGCGATGATCGCAAAACTGTTGCTGGCGGCGCTGTTGCGGATTTCGACGGGCGCGGACATGGGCGCAAGTGAAGCGCAAAGCGGGAGAGGTGTCGAGGGGTGCGCCGGGCGATGCGGGCGCCTGTGGTCCACTCATGGGTTTGGTAAATGGCCGGCGCGCATGCCGGTGAAGACAATTGCCTGAGTCCCGCGCCGGCCACTGGCGACCTGATTAAGGTCCGCCGCCCGATTTTTGTAACCGGCGATGGCAGCGCGATCAACCAAGCCGGGATGGTTGGTACGGTTTCGTACAAAGCTGACAGGCCGGTAGCGTGGAAGACGGCGCTGTCCAGCGACAGCGCTTGAAGGCCCGCCCCGGCAGGGCGGGCCTTCAAGCGGAGCCTGTTATTTGCAGGGCTGCGATACCGGACAGGCTATCGCCGTCACGGCCGAAAGCTTCTCGCGCCTGTTCAGAGTCGGCTTTGCATAGATCTTTTTCATGGATAGTCCCCTTAGCCCCCAATGGCCGGGGTCCAAAGGCGCTGGTATTCGCGCGATGTCAATGCGGGGCGTGCGGACCGGGCGCGTACAATTGCCCGCCTCAGCGCGGCCCCGGCCAGGCTCCTTTCCTCTCCCTCCGGAGGGGGGAGAGGTGGCTCGGCGAAGCCGAGACGGAGTGGGGGAACCACCTGGCAACCAGCGCGACGGTCATAGGAGGGGCGCCAGGCGCAGGCATTGTCTCGCCTTGCGCCCAAGGGTCGACCCCCACTCCGTCGAGCTTCGCTCGACACCTCTCCCCCGATCGACGGGGGAGAGGAAAGGCCCCTTCCGCAACTGCTGCGGAGGGTGGGCAGGCAGATGAGGGGCAGCGCCCACGCGCGAAACAAGGCGCCCCCCGCTCATCGCCCAGCCCTCACCAACGTCCAGATCCAGCCAACAAAAGTCAGCACCAGGAACGGATAACCTACGGCGGGCAGTGGCGCCGAAATCGGCAGCAAGGGCGCGCCCCAGAGGATCATGCCAGCCGAAACGACAAACAGCACGGCGGCCACGAGCGCGGTGAGCCGCATCCCCGGGCAAGCCGAGGAGAGGGTATGCTAAGCAGTGATGTTCCTGAATGTAGCACCGTACGTCGGGTCAAACTTACACACCCACCTTCAGACAGGCCTATCATCGTCGATGTTGCTGGATGTAGCTCGAGATCGAAGGTCACAACCTGTCGGATGAAGATTTCGCCCTATTAAGTCCATTAGTAAAGCAGGCTGGCTAGCGTGCCACTATTTTAAATATAGAGCGCTGGCCATCCACCCATTCGTCAAATAACTTTGATGTTTTCTCTCGCTCAACTTGCTGTACCATAGGATACGCCCTCCGACGTTTCGTGATAGAGCGATCTACCTCCCCTTGATTGCGCTTTTGAACAGCAAGGATAGCCAGTTCGGTGCTCACCATCACATAGTACTCGAACCGCATTCTCGCGTCCCACGGATGCCTCTTACTCAAGGAGTGCCTCATACTCTTCGCACGATATATCGTTTCAGCATGAAATTCTGGCAAAGATACGGTTGTGGCCCCTATCAGGAACGGCTTATTATCGGCCAATCGGCGCTCTAACATCAGCAATATCTTCGGCCCTATGTCATCATCCTTAGACGCTGACCCGACCCTTAACATGGGACCCTCGAGAGCCATCATTAATAGGTTATCATGTAAGCCTAATTCACCGAAGCCGGTGTCAGCTATTAATGCGTCCCCAAATTTTTCAGAATATGTGTCGAACATTTCCGGGAAAATAAGTAACAGCTGCCTTGCCAAAACTACGTCCTGCATACTTACCTTTTTGAGCCGGTCCTTCGATTGGAGTCGACATGCTCCAAGTATAGCCTCTAGCTCAGATCCCGGAAGCCTTGGAGCCCTCCTTGCCCCCAGCAGGAACCCTATAAATCTTCCTATCTTTCCGTTATCCTTACCCTGAATAACCCGATCGAGAGCTCGACTCATCTCTTCGAGAAACAACTGCCTATTCCCGGGCCGGAGCTTCGCCGCAACCAAAGCCGGCGATTCCGACCGGAATGAAATATATGGAACTTCTAAATCAGCCGCCTCGATCAGCAATCGAAACACCTTGCGGACGTAACCATCGGAAAGGACTAAATATTCTATCGCATTGGCTAGGAAAGCCAGTATGTTCTGCCTCTTTTCAAAACCGATTGCCCTATTCGCCTGCATGACGATAAGAACGTCAACGCATTCTTCCGACTTTCGAGCATTTTGGTAGCAAATATTCTGAACAGCCAGATGACAAATGACGTCCCATTCACGCGTGCTGACTTTCGACCGCAACTCGTACAAAATTCGCTTTACCGTGTCGAATTTATCGCTGATAGACTTCGCAAAAAAATACTCAAGAAAAGTTCGATGAGTAAATGAATACCTCTCAGGCCCTACGTCGGTCATAACCCAAGAACGACCCGTTATAAACTCCCTTAGCCTCCTCGCCGCATTCCCAGCCCGAGCGTTATCGTCATACCAGCGCGAGAAAAACTCAAACATCGTCTTGTCGAGCCATGTTGTTGTTACACCGCTCTCGAGTTCCACATTGCCAAAGACCTTACTTGCAAGCTCTGAAAATAGCTGCATCAGATTGAAATCGTCCGGTATATCGGCCCGTATGCCTCTATCCCGGTCCCATTTTTCGAACATCAGCGTTGCACATTCTGAATAAATCGCCGCCTTGTGCCTCGGCACGTGGCCCTGCGCCACAAAAAGCCAAACCATAAGTCCGAGCATCAGAGGGTTTTTACGCAGATCGCTAGCGTTGCTATCCGTCTGTAATATGAACTGTTCCGCCTGATCCTCACACTGATCAAGGTGCTTGTTTTCTATAAGAGAGATGAGTGACTTCGTGTAACGCTTAACCTCATCGCGGTCGAATTGACTAAGTTGAAGAATTTCAAATTCCTCGGAAAGGGGTGCCTTGCCATATCCGACTATCCTGCTCGTGCAGACGACTGAAACGGATTCCCAACTGCGGGAAAAGTCCTCTATCAATTGGACATATTTGCGTCGGCTTGATACATCCAATATTTCATCTATGCCATCGAAGACGATGACAACTTGTCCGATTGATAGCTGAGTTCTCAGCCAGAAACTGAGAGTTACCATGTCATCGCCGGAGCGTTGGGAGGTATCCCGTACTATAAAATCGAATATGCCAATACCATCTCGCTCATGCCATTTTTCAAATTCCCGAAGAACCACCCTCAGAGGGACCTTGGCGATCTGGATCGCAAGGTCGGTTCGTGATGAGTGCTTCGAGGCCAACCCATGTGCCCTGGATAGGTCGTAGCAAATGCTCTGACAAAGTGTTGACTTTCCGCCACCGGGATCGCCAAGCACCACAGATCGCTTAAAGGAAGAGATAAAGTCGGAGTAGGTAATATCCTCATCACTGGAAGTTAACTGTGTAAATAAGACCCGTTTGAGTAGTCTTCAATTGCGGCGAGAGGCGTGACTTTACAAACACTTTATCGATAGCAAATCGCTTTCGCCGCCTATTGGTTTCAACAGCTATATCGCGATTTGAGGCCATCATTCCCTTCGCTATACGGCCCGTTATCGCATTCTCATCATAGTTCCGCGGGACGCTTGATGACAATAAATCGCTGATGTTTTTGCTGATTGACGCTAGCCGTTCGTTATTTTGCTTGGCATAGCCTGCAAGAAGCTTCACGAGATGCGGGTCATGGAATGCTGATAGCGCGACGTGTTCAGATGCCTTTACAAGCGCTTCGAACAACCCGTCTCCGTCGATTGAGAGTTTCTTAAGTTCCGTCTCGTAGCGGGTTCGGAAGAGGATCTTTATCTCGGTGTACTGAGTTACAGGCGACAGAACATACTCAATTAGTTGTTCAGCAAAACCTTCGATAATTAGCCTATTGAAAAGTGAAATTAATGAGTCGTTGTAGTCATTGCCAACAACGGTTGAAAGGACGTCGAGTGCCTTTCTTGCAAGCTTGACCTTAGGATTTGAAGAATCTTTTGAAAGAGCCTTCTGAATGCTATTGCGGGTCGCAACACGTCGTTCTATTCGACTGAAACTACGGGAAAGTCCCGAGCTTACAAAATTAGACATAAGCGATAGCGCAAAGTCTCCGACCCAAACCATGCCAGCCCCCGTCGTGTACAGATGCAAATCCCCTGCGCACGATAGACTGTTGAATAGGTCAATATCAATATGTGTCGGCTAATGTCGGCTAATAGTGCTATCCGGGCGTTGGCATAGCCATTTCTCAATCCCCCATCTTCAGCGCCTGGATAAACGCCTCCTGCGGAATATCGACCTTGCCGAACTGCCGCATCCGCTTCTTGCCTTCCTTCTGCTTGTCCAGCAGCTTGCGTTTGCGTGAGACGTCGCCGCCATAGCATTTGGCGGTCACGTCCTTGCGCAGCGCCGAGATGGTTTCACGCGCGATGACCTTGCCGCCGATGGCGGCCTGGACCGGGATCTTGAACAGATGGTTGGGGATCAGCTCCTTCAGCTTCTCGACCATCTGCCTTCCGCGCTTTTCCGCCGCGGTGCGGTGCACCAGCATGGAAAGCGCGTCAACCGGCTCCTCATTGACCAGGATCGACATCTTCACCAGGTCACCTTCCTTGTAGTCGGTCAGATGGTAGTCGAAGGAGGCATAGCCCTTGGAGATCGATTTCAGGCGATCATAGAAATCGAACACCACTTCGTTGAGCGGCAGATCGTAGGTCAGCATGGCGCGCTTGCCGACATAGGACAGGTCGGCCTGGATGCCGCGCCGGTCCTGGCAGAGTTTCAGGATGCCGCCGAGATAGTCGTCGGGGGTCAGGATGGTGGCGCGGATCCACGGCTCCTCGATCGACGCGATCTTCACCACGTCGGGCATGTCGGCCGGGTTGTGCAGCTCCTTCTCCGTGCCGTCATTGAGCTGCAGCCGGTAGACGACGGAGGGCGCGGTGGCGATCAGGTCGAGGTTGAACTCGCGCTCCAGCCGCTCCTGGATGATTTCGAGATGCAGCAAGCCAAGGAAGCCGCAGCGATAGCCGAAGCCGAGCGCGGCACTGGTTTCCATCTCATAAGAGAAAGAAGCGTCGTTGAGGCGCAGTTTGCCGACGGCGGCGCGCAGATCCTCGAAATCGGCGGCGTCGACCGGGAACAGGCCGCAGAACACCACCGGCTGCGCCGGCTTGAAGCCGGGCAGGGCCTTTGCCGTCTGGCGCTTGTCCTCGGTGATGGTGTCGCCGACGCGTGTGTCGGCCACTTCCTTGATCGAGCCGGTGAAGAAGCCGAACTCGCCGGGGCCGAGCTCGTCGACATTGATGCGGGCCGGCGTGAACACACCGGTGCGCTCGACCAGGTGCTTGGCGCCGGTGCCCATCATGCGGATGGTCTGGCCCTTCTTCAAAACGCCGTCGATGACGCGCACCAGAACGATGACGCCCAGATACGCGTCATACCAGCTGTCGACCAGCATCGCCTTCAAGGGTGCCGTCGCATCGCCCTCGCGCGGCGGCGGCAATTGATGGACGATGGCTTCCAGGACATCCGGAATGCCAAGCCCGGTCTTGGCCGAGATCAGCACGGCGTTGGACGCGTCGATGCCGATCACCTCCTCGACCTGCTCGCGGATGCGCTCGGGCTCGGCGGCCGGCAGGTCGACCTTGTTCAGCACCACGACGATCTCGTGGTTGTTGTCGATCGCCTGGTAGACATTGGCCAGCGTCTGCGCCTCGACACCCTGGGACGCGTCGACGACCAGCAGCGAACCCTCGCAGGCGGCCAGCGAACGCGACACTTCATAGGCGAAGTCGACATGGCCGGGCGTGTCGATCAGGTTGAGGATATAGTCCTCGCCATTGTTGGCGCGGTACTTCAGCCGCACCGTCTGCGCCTTGATGGTGATGCCGCGCTCGCGCTCGATGTCCATCGAGTCCAGCACCTGCTCCTTCATGTCGCGCAGCTCCAGCCCGCCGGTGGACTGGATCAGCCGGTCGGCAAGCGTGGATTTGCCATGGTCGATATGGGCGACGATGGAGAAATTGCGGATGTGGTCGAGGGGCGTGCTCATCCGCGCGCTTTAGCAGGGGCCGAAAGCTGCGGCAAGCGGCGGCCTGTGCCGATCATTTCGGACGAATTGCGGGAATATCGATAAAATTTAACCAAGTGCATTAGAGCATAATTTGAGAATCGTATGTTAGCTCTGGCGGATATGGCGTTGAAAGGGCTGAGAATGCGGGGGATTGCGGTCAGGTTCATGGAGTCGCGCAGCGGCTCGATAGTGCCATTGTTCTTTCTCATGCTGGTGCCGATTATATCCGCGATCGGCTTCTCGGTCGACTATACGAGCGCGATCCAAACCCGGTCCAACCAGCAGCAGGCGCTGGATGCCGCGCTGCTGTCGATCACCACCATGGACACCACCTCGACGCTGGCGCAGCGTCAGTCGGCGCTGCAGGATTCCTTCGTCGCCAATGGTGGCCTGGGCACTGCGACGCTGAACAGTTTTGTGGCTGGCACCACCACCGCCGCCGCCACAGGCCAGGCCTCGGCAAGTTTCTCCATGCCGACCATTTTCATGAAGATCGCCAGGATCGACACCGTGCCCGTTACCGTCGCGTCGGCGGTCAGCAAGCCGCCGGCGCTGGTCAATGCGACCTTCAAGATCACCAAGGTGTCTGGCTGGTGGAACAAGACGATGACGCTCTACGGCACCCAATTTGGAGCGACGACGGCCAAAGCGCTGATGTCTATCGAGTATGCCTATAACAACTTCGGGGATCCGAAGGGCTACGGCACCACGAACGTGTATACGATCACCAACAATGGTGGCGCAGACATCAAGACGCTCGTCCAGTCGCAAGTTTGCACCACCGCCATCGTGGCCACTTTCACCGGTCTGCCCGCCGATGCGATCCTCCAGACCAGTGGCACCAGGAAATATTCGACAACCTGCGTCAACACCATGTATCCGGCCAACGGCGCCGGCGCGGCAGTCGATGTCAGCCAGATGGGTGGCCTCGCTCTGCAGATGTACGTGCCATCGGGCAACCCGCAATACCTCAAATCGGACGATACGAGCACCTCCAACCGACTCTATAGCGGGGTGGACGCGAACTCACTGGTCGAGACCGCGACCGGGACGAAGGTCGACATCTTCTCCATCGTGCCTTGTGGCGTCACCAGCTATCAAGCCTGGGAAGACGGTGGCACAACGGTGCCGACTCCGTCCGCAAATGCCGACTTTTTCTACAACGTCACCGGCAAGTGCGACTTCAACAAGCGGCCCTCGGACACAGCGCTGACGCAGTAAGGACAGCCGATCTCCCCCACGAGGGTGGCCGAAGGGCGGGCGAGGCCAGTGACTCGCCCCTGGCGGTGATCGCCGCGCAGCGCCGAGACGAACGAGAGGTATTGGATCACGCACTGCGTCTGGTTAATCTGACGCCATGCCGCATCAACCCGTCACCTCCGCCAAGCGCAAATTTGCTCGTTCGCTCCGGCGCGACATGACGGAAGCGGAAGGCAAGCTCTGGCAAGAGCTACGCGACCGCAGGCTCGACCAGATAAAATTCCGGCGCCAGGCCCCTATCGGAAAATACATTGCCGATTTCATGTGCCCTGAAGCCGGGTTGATCATCGAGATCGATGGCAGCCAGCATGCGGCGTCGGATACCGACCAGATCCGCAAGACCGAGTTGGAGGCAAAGGGCTTTCGGGTTTTGCGTTTCTGGAATGACGATGTCTTGAAAGACATCGACGCCGTCTGCGACACCATCATCGCCTATGTGCGAGACACCAGTTTGCAGCCTTGGCGATAGGAGCGCTCTTCCTTCTCCCCCTGCGGGAGAAGGTGGATCGCCGCGCAGCGGCGAGACGGATGAGGGGTGCTCCAGCGGAGTGCGGCGTTGGTGTTCCCTGGAACACCCCTCATCCGTCGCCTTCGGCGACACCTTCTCCCTCAGGGGGAGAAGGGAAGTGCGCTCCGATCACAAACCGGTGAGCGCTGTAACGAAGCCCGTGGCGGCAACGAAGTGGGGACATGAGCGGCGCATATCGGCGCCGTCACCCACGGGAGCCAGCCAATGTCCAAACGCAGCAAGCTGATCGCATTGTCCGGCCTGGGAGCCCTCGCGCTCGCGGCCTCCCTCAATGCCGCCGCCGCCCAGCCGCTCAGCGTGGTCGAGCTGTTCACCAGCCAGGGCTGCTCGTCCTGCCCGCCGGCCAACGCCAATCTCATCAAGGTCAAGGACCAGCCCGGCGTGCTGGCGCTGTCCTTCAACGTCACCTACTGGGACTATCTCGGCTGGAGGGACACGTTCGGCAAACAGGAGTTCACCCAGCGCCAGGTGTCTTATGAGCCGCCGCTCGGCCATGACGGGCCGTTCACCCCGCAGGTCGTGGTCAACGGCCATGCCGATGTCGTCGGCGCCGCACCGGGCGAAATCGAGCATCTGATCGCGGCGACGGCCAAGACCGGCGGTCCTTCGCTGTCGCTTGGCGACGGCAAGGTCTCGATCGGCGCCGGCGCGGCACCCGGCGGCAAGGCCGATGTCTGGCTGGTGCGCTATGCCAAGGGCGTCGTGCAGGTGCCGGTGGCGCGCGGCGAAAACACCGGCCGCACATTGCCGCATGCCAACGTCGTGCATGGGCTGACAAAACTCGGCAGCTGGACCGGCGACGCCACCGCCTATGCGCTGCCCGCCGCGCCCAGCGGCCTCACCACAGCCGTGCTGGTGCAATCGCCGGGCGGCGGGGCGATCCTCGCCGCAGCGACGAACTAGAAAACTCGCTTCAACAAGAATTTGCGCAACGCCGCACGAGCGGCGCCGCGAAATACCGACGGCATGAGCCGTCACCCCCAACGACCAACCCCCAACGACCAAACCCAAAGGAGACGACCATGACCATTCTTTCCCGCCTGACGCTGCCCGCACTTGCCCTTGCTCTGTGCTCGACGGCGCTGCTGGCCGGTGGCATCGCCCGCGCCGACGACGCCACCAACGCCATGAAACCAGCCGCCAACGCGATGAAGCCCGCGGCTGATGCCATGAAACCGGCAACCGATGCGATGAAGCCGGCGGACCCGATGGCCACCAACGCCATGAAGCCAGCCGCCAATGCGATGAAGCCTGCCGCTGATGCGATGAAACCGGCGGCTGACGCGATGAAGCCTGCCGCCGACGCGATGAAGCCGGCGGCGGATGCGATGAAGCCGGCGCAGTAAGCCAGGCAGGCTCCCCCTCACCCAGCCGGATGAGGGGGAGCGCCGCACGGCAAATTGAGAACTGTTTCTCGGCTCGCGTCGTATATATTGGAACAACAACAGGAGATCAGAACATGACCGGTATCGAAAAGACACGGCCGTTCTTTACCCGCGGCGCGCTGGCCGTGCTCGGTTTTGCAGCGGTGGCGGCGGCCGCCTTCTGGCAGACCCCGGCGCGCTCAGCCGAAGACGCGGTGGTCATCCCGCCGCCGGCAATGGATGAAAAGGCCGTCAGCGGCAGCGAAAAGGCAATCTTCGCCGGCGGCTGCTTCTGGGGCGTGCAGGGCGTGTTCCAGCACGTCAAGGGCGTCAGCAAGGCCGTCTCCGGCTACACCGGCGGCAGCGCTGAAAACGCCGTCTATGAGGTTGTCGGCACCGGCCGCACCGGCCATGCCGAATCCGTCGAGATCACCTACGACCCGTCAAAGGTGACCTATGGCCAGTTGCTGCAGGTCTATTTCTCGGTCGCCCACAATCCGACGCAGCTGAACTACCAGGGACCGGACTCCGGCACCCAGTACCGCTCGACGGTCTTTGCCGAAAACGATGCGCAGGCAAAGATTGCGCAGAGCTATATCGGCCAGCTCGACAAGACCAAGCTGTTTGGCGCGCCGATCGTCACCACGATCGAAACCGGCAAGACCTTCTATCCGGCCGAGAACTATCACCAGGACTTCCTGACGCTGAACCCGACCTATCCCTACATCGTCTACAACGACCTGCCCAAGGTGGCGAACCTGAAGCAGCTGTTTCCGGCGCTGTACAGCGAGAAGCCGGTGCTGGTGCTGTCGGCGAGCAATTGATCTTTCGCGGCTCGCTGGGGGGTGAGTGACCCCCGGGACCTGCCGACATCCGCCCGCCCCCGCCTGGGATGGGCTATGGATGCCGGCCAGTCCCGGGGCGAAGGCCGGCTACATGCCGTCGGCCTTCATCGCGTCGCACGACACATCAGGGTTCATGTCGGCGAAGGTGCCGGTCGGGTTCTTCTTCCAGGCCCAGACATGCAGCTCATAGAAGGCCCCCAGGCCATAGCGGTTGGGCGCGCTGTTGAAGTTGAACAGCTGCCCCTCCAGCGAGGCCGGACCTTTCGAGGTGATGTACTCGACTGCCACAAGCTTCAGCTTGCCGTCCGCCATCGGCTCGTACATCACCGCTTCCGGCTTGGCGAGATCGACCGCATCGTCCTTCAAATAGGCCGCATTGACATAGTGGATGCCCATGGCGCCCCCTGTGATGCCGCTTGCGCAAGGGATTGGCGCGTAGCCTTCGGCGGTCGCCATCGCCACATTCTCGAAACGGCTGTCGGCCGCCCGCACTTTCTCATCCAGCGTGCCCGTATCATGGGCATTCGCCGCCGTGGCCGCGATCGACAGGATCGACAGGTTGATGAGGTGTCTGGTCCACAGATGGATGTTCATTTTCTCTCCTCGTTGTTGAAGGCGCGCGCGGGAGCAGCCGCTCCCGCAGCGACGTCGGATGGCTGCGCGTGTCAGTGGTTTGACCGGGTGAAGTCCCAGTATTGCGGCAGCTCCTCAAGCTCCGGCAGGCCGATATCGCGTCTCAGATAATCGTCCTGCGGAGGCAACCGGCGCCGGCTCGAGCGCAATGGTGCGAACAGCAGCGAGGCAAGCCGCCGGAGAATCCGGCCCAGTAGCGGGCCTCGTCCGACTGGTCTCGAACCCGCCAACACCTCGCGGAGCGAGATATCAGGCAAGCCGCCACCGCTGCGAAGGGCAGTTGCATGGTCATTGTCGGGATCAACGGTAAAAGTAAGGGTCAAGGACCCGCACCTCCGTGATCTTGTCGACAGGCAGCGAATTCTTCTGCGCCGTGCTGCGGATCGCCTCGGGCGACGGCGCATCATAGATGCAGAAGCTCTGCTTCTTGTCGGGCGAGACGAAGGACTGCACCCAGGTTACGCCTTTTTCGGCGTTGCGCATGATGACGCCGCCCAGCGCATCGGCGCCGGCATCGTTCATTGGTACGCTGAGGCCATTTGGAAATGTGCGTTCAACTACATAGCGAGGCATATCGGGTTTCCCTTTTGTGTTGATTCACGCTCGATTTGAGCGCGGCTGGACATTGATCACGCTCGCGAAGGGCGCACATCGGAACCTTTCCCTATATTTTGTGTGGAAGATTCCCTATGTTGGCGTCGTTATGTGGAGAATGGCACCGGAATGTGTGGAGGGTCACATTTCCGGGCAAGCGCCGTGGACAGTCGTGGCGGATGTCCAGCGCAGCGGTGAAACCGACCCCATTTGAGCGATGACGATGCTTCTGGAACGGCAGGCGCAGTTGGCGCAACTGGACGAACTTTTGGCGGAAGCCAGCCGCGGGCGCGGGCGCGTCGCGGCGCTGTCGGGCGAGGCTGGGGCCGGCAAGTCGACGCTTGTCGAGGCTTTTGTCGGCGCGGCCGGTCACGACGCGCGCATTCTGCGCAGCGCCTGCGAGGATCTCTCGATCCCCGACCCGCTCGGGCCGCTCTACGATCTCGCCCGCGAGGCGCAATGGGCGATGCAGCAGGCGATCGATGCAAGGCAGGGACAGAGGCTGCCGTTGTTTTCCGACGCGCTCGAAGTCTTCGAGGCAAGGACGCAGCCAACGCTTCTGCTCATCGAGGACCTGCACTGGGCCGATGACGCGACGCTCGACTTCGTCCGCTTTCTCGGCCGTCGCATCGCCAACACCCACATCCTGCTCGTTCTGACGGCGCGCACCGACCGCAGCGAAGGGCAGATGCGGGTGCGCCGCGCGCTCGGCGAAATTCCCGCCGGCAATATCATGCGGATCGATGTGCCGCTGCTGAGCGAAGCCGCGGTGCTCTCGCTCGCCATTGCCGCCGGCCGCGATGGCGATGCCATCTACCGGGCGACGGCCGGCAACGCCTTCTTCGTCACCGAGCTATTGTGCACCGATAATGAGATGACGCCACCTGCCAGTGTGCGCGACGCCGTCGTTGCACGGGCCGAGCGGCTGTCGGCCGGCGCCCGCTCGATGCTCGATGCGGTATCGGTGTTTCCCAGGCGCGCCGACGCCTGGGCCTTGCAGGGCCTGTGCGGCGTGGCCGCGGCCGGACAACTCGCGGAATGTGTGTCGAATGGGCTGCTGGACGATCTGGGCGACGGCTACGCTTTCCGGCACGAGATAGCACGCCGCGCCATCGAAATGATGCTGACGACGAGTTCCAGGAGACTGTTCAACCAGCGTGCGCTGTCGGCACTGCTTGAGAATAGCAGTGTCGCCACCGCGCGCCTCGTCCACCATGCTGTGGAAGCGCACAATTTCGAGGCGGTACGCGCGTTCGCACCGGTCGCCGCACGTGAGGCCTCCCGTGTCGGCGCCCATCGCGACGCCGCCGGCTACTACGAGGTTGCCTTGCGCCAGGCCGATACCTTGCCTGAGGACGAGCGCGCCGGCCTTTACGAGCAATATGCCTTCGAGTGCCATTTGATTGCGCGCATAGACGAGGCCATCAAGGCGCAGGAACAGGCGCGTGTCTTGCAACAGGCGCTTGGCAACAAGCTGAAGGAAGGCGACAGCCTCAGATGGCTATCGCGCTTCGCCTATCTCCTGGGCGACCGACAGGCCGCAGACATGTTCGGCGCCCAGGCGGTCACGTTGCTGGAGACCGTGCCGGCCAGTGCCGAGCTGGCGATGGCCTATTCGAACCTTTCTCAATTGGCGATGCTGGCTGAAAGGCTGGACGAGACCTTGTCGCTGGGTGCCAGGGCGATCGAGCTCGCCGAACGGTTGAACAGGCCGGAAGTCGTTTGCCACGCTCTCAACAATGTCGGCGCCGCCGAGCAGTGGCTGGACCTGCACTCAAGCCGGCTGCATCTTGCCCGCAGCCTCGAAATCGCGCTTGAGCAGAATTTCCAGGAACATGCCGCGCGTGCCTTCACCAATTGTGCTTGTGGTGAAATGAACCAGTTGGGCTATAGCCGGGCCCAATCCTTCCTTGATCGCGGCATCGACTATTGCGTCGACAACGACCTGGCGACGTGGCGCGATTACATGCGTGGCGTGCGTGCGCAGTTGCTGCTGCGGCAGGGATGCTGGGATGAGGCGGCTGCCGAGGCGCTGGATGTGATTGCCAACGACCGGGCGACCGCCCTTGTGCGTTATCCGGCCCTGGTGGCGCTGTCGCGGCTGAGGGTCCGTCGCGGCGACCCATCGGCCGAGCCGCTTCTGGCCGAGATGAAGCTGTTTCTCGAAAAGGGAGCCGAGCTGCAGCGTCTGTTGCCCTATGCGGCGGTAATTGCCGAACAGGCATGGCTTGAAGAGGCGGACAAGGACGAGGCGCTGCGGCTGATCGACCTTGCCGAAAGCCTGTCGCCGACGCGGGCGGTGTTCGCCGAACTGGCCGGCTGGCGGCAGCTGCTGGCCCCCGATATCGACCCAGGCGACACATCGGGTATGGCCGCGCCCTACCGGATGCTGCTGGCCGGCGACTGGCAGGGCGCTGCCACGGCGTGGGCCGGTCTCGACGCCCCCTACGAACGCGCACTGGCGCTCGCGCAGGGTGACGAGGCGGCGCAGCGCACGGCGCTGGAGATATTCGAGGTGCTCGGCGCCCGTCCGGTCGCGAGCCATGTGCGCGACATCATGCGGCGAAACGGCGTTATTCACATCGCCCGCGGGCCGCGCCGCACCACCCGTGCCAACAGCGCTGGCCTGACCCAGCGCCAGATGGAAGTGCTGCAGCTGATCGAGCGCGGCCTGTCCAACAAACGGATCGCCGAGCATCTCACCATTTCACCGAAGACGGTCGACCATCATGTTTCAGCGGTGCTGGGAAAGCTCGATGCCGTTTCGCGCGGAGAGGCCACGGCGGCCGCGCGCGACTCGGGACTGATCTGAGGCGGCTGGCGATGGCTCAGTCGTAAGTCAGGTCTGTCGCCTTGCCGCCAAACACGCGGTAGGCATAGAAGGAATAGAAGATGATGACCGGCAGCACGACCACGGTGCCAGCCAGGATGATGGCCAGGCTTTCGGTCGCGGACGCCGCCTGCCAGATGGTCAGCCTGTCGGGCACCACGAACGGGTAGAACGACCAGGCAAGGCCGGCAAAGCCGAGCGCGAAGATGGCGGCCAGCGTCAGGAACGGCCTGATCGCATGGCGATCGTCGGGCTTGGGCAGATGGAAAGTCTGCCGCCACAGCCAGAAAAACAGCAGCGCCGACAGGATCGGCAGCGGCGACAGATAGAGCATTTCCGGCCAGACGAACCATTTGGCGAAGATGCGTGGGCTGGCAAAAGGCGTCGCCAGCGACACCGCCGCCATGCCGAGCGCGGTCAGCACCAGCGCGGTGCGCAGCCAGAGCACCGCCTTCTTCTGCAACGCGCCTTCGGTCTTGTAGATCACCCAGGCAGCACCCATCGCCGCGTAGGCCGCGGCCAGGCAGAACGCCACCAAGGCGCCGAACGCCATGCCGCCAATTCCGACATCGAGGCCGAGCACATAGACACCCAGCATATAGCCCTGCGCCAGCGAGGCGATGACGGAGCCCAGGAAGAAAATGCGGTTCCAGCGGTGTTTCTTGCCACTCGGCACCTTGGCGCGGAAGTCGAAGGCGACGCCGCGCAGGATCAGCCCGACCAGTAGCACGAAGACCGGAATGTAGAGCGCGGTCAGGATGACGCCATGCGCCAGGGGAAAGGCGACCAGCAGCAGGCCGACGGCCAGCACCAGCCAGGTCTCGTTGGCATCCCAGAACGGGCCGATGGCTGCAATCATGGTGTCCTGCTCGGCATCTTCGGCGACCGAGAACAGAATGCCGATGCCGAGATCGAAACCGTCGAGGATGACGTAGATGAGGATGGCGAGGCCCATCAGGCCGGCGAAGATCAGCGGGAGAGCGGTTGGCCAGTCGAAGGTCATTCTTCTTCTCCTACTCGCCAGCTGCCGGCTGCGACATGGCTGCTTTCATGACACCGGGCAGTGGCGAGGTGTCGCCATCCTTGGCCGCCTTCAGCGCCAGATGCACCAGCACGCCGAGATAGGCGATCAGCAACAGCGCGTAGAGAATGAGGTAGATGGCAAGCGTCAGCGCGACATGGCTGCCGGCCACCGGACCGACCGCGTCGGCGGTTTTCAGCACGCCGGTCACCAGCCAGGGCTGGCGGCCGATCTCGGTCGTGTACCAGCCGGCCAGCGTCGCCAGCCAACCCGACAGCGCCATCGGCACCATCAGCATGGCGAGCGGCTTCGGCAGGCTGTGCCGGCGCTTGAGGAAGAAGGCGGCCGACCACGAAACGGCGAGCATCAGCAGGCCGGTGCCGACCATGATGCGGAAGCTCCAGAACAGTGGGAAGACCGGCGGATGGTTGCCTGGAAAATCGTTCAGCCCCGGCACGACGCCGCTGGTCGAGTGCCGCAGCACCAGGCTGGCGCCGTCGGGAATGGCGATCTCGAACCTGTTTTCCTTGGCCGCCTCGTCGGGCAAGGCAAAGAGAACCAGCGGCACGTTGGGGCCGGTGTTCCAATTGGCCTCCATGGCGGCGATCTTCTGCGGCTGGTGTTCCAGCGTGTTCAGCCCATGCTGGTCGCCGGCAAATATCTGGATCGGGATCAGCACCGCCGCCGTGAAGACACCGGTGCGCAGCGCCTTCCACATCGATTCCGATCGGTCGCCATAGAGATAACGCAGCGCTGACAGGCCTGATATCAGGAACGACACCGTCAGGCCGGAGGCGAGCAGCATATGCACCAGCCGGTAGGGCATCGACGGGTTGAAGACGATTGCCCACCAGTCGACGGCATGCGCCACGCCATCGCGCATCTCGAAGCCGGCCGGCGTCTGCATCCAGGAATTGAGCGCGATGATCCAGAAGGCCGAGACGGTGGTGCCGCCGGCCACCAGCACCGTCGCCAGCGTGTGCACGCGGTTGGAGACGCGGCGAAAGCCGAACAGCATGATGCCGAGGAAAGCAGCCTCGAGGAAGAAGGCGGTGAGGATCTCGTAGGCCAGCAGCGGCCCGGCGATGTTGCCGACCTTTTCCATGTAGCCCGGCCAGTTGGTGCCGAACTGGAAGCTCATGGTGACGCCCGACACCACGCCCATGGCGAAGGACAGCGCGAACACCTTCACCCAGGTGAAATAGGCGCGCATCCAGGCGGAGTCGTTGGTCGCGTTGTAGCGCAGCTTGAAGAAAAGCAGCACCCAGCCAAGGGCAATGGTGATCGTTGGAAACAGAATATGAAACGAAATATTCGCGCCGAACTGCATGCGCGACAGTATGAGCGGGTCCATGGCGGGCTCCGGCTGCTAAGTACTGGCGGAGGATAGGCCCGAAGCGGGTTCAGGTCAAAGCGGCGTCCTGCCGCGAGGCTGAACGCCACAGGACAATTTTACCGGTTCATACGCCGCCTAAGCATTGGTCTCCGGCACCGCGCCAAGCGCATCCGCGAATTTGCGCATCAGGCGCACCAGCTCTTCGACGTCGCGTGCCTCCCAGGTCTCGAAAATGGTGCGGCCGATTTTTTCGCGTGCTGTATCGACGAGGTCGGTCATAGCCTTGCCTTTCGGGCTGATCACCGCCTCGCGCACGCGCCGATCGGCGCTACTTGCCTGACGCTGCACCAGACCAAGGCTCTCCAGCTTGGCCACCTGGCGGCTGACGGTCGTGTAGTCGCGCCCGACGCGGTCGGCGATCTCGACGACGCCGATCGGCCCGAAACGCTCGATGCCGACGAGCAGCGGGAACAGCGCCCGGTCGAGCGGAATGCCGGCCGCCTGGATCAGCAGCTCGTCGCGCTGCGGTCGGTTCATCAGGCCGACAATATCGAGCACCGCGCTATGAATCTGCCGCAGCTGATCGGAGATATGTGTATTTTGCACGTTTTTTGTTGACGGCATGCCAAGGCTCCTTATATGTGCATTATACACATAATATGAGAGCTAGAAAGGCAAACCACCATGAAAGCCGCGATTGTTTCGAGCGCCGGGCAAACACCGGTCTACGGCGATTTCCCCGAACCGGTTCCGGCGCCGGGCGAAACCTTAGTCACGGTCACCGCCGCCGCCATCAGCCATGTCGTCAAGAGCCGCGCCTCGGGCTCGCATTACAGTTCGTCCGGTCAGTTCCCCTTCGTCGTCGGCATCGATGGCGTCGGCCGGCTCGACGACGGCCGCAAGGTCTATTTCGCCCTGCCCAGGGCGCCCAACGGCAGCATGGCGGAGCGCACTGTTGTGCCCGAGGCGCATTGCGTGGCGCTGCCCGAGGGGCTGGACGACATCACCGCCGCGGCTATCGCCAATCCCGGCATGTCATCATGGGCCGCCTTTACCGAGCGGGCGAAGCTGGAGCCGGGCGAAGCCGTGCTGGTCAACGGCGCCACCGGTACGGCGGGGCGCCTCGCCGTCCAGATCGCCAGGCATCTCGGTGCGAGGAAAATCATCGCCACCGCCCGCAACGCAGCGGCACTCGATGCGGTCTCGGCACTTGGCGCCGATGTGACGATACCCCTCATCGAAAACGGGGTAGCTCTTGAGGAAAATTTCAAGCGGCAATTCAAGGACGGCGTCGATGTCGTCATCGACTATCTCTGGGGCAGCAGCGCCGAACACCTGCTGATCACCGCCGCCAAGGCCAGCCCTGATGCCGTGCCGGTCCGCTTCGTCCAGATCGGCGCCGTCAGTGGGTCCGATATAAAGCTGCCAAGCGCCGTGCTTCGATCGTCGGCCATTACATTGATGGGCAGCGGCATCGGCAGCGTCCCTCTTGACCGCTTCATCGCCTGCACCGGCGACCTGCTGCGCGCCGTGGTCCCGGCCGGTCTTCAAATCGCCACCACGCCGGTGCCCCTGGCGGATGTCGAACAGGCATGGGCCAGGGATGACAGCACCAGGCGCACCGTGTTTGCGCTGGGCTAGCGGCACGCACCGTGTGTCGAGAGCTGTCAGCAGCACCGTTGACTTCCGGTTGCATGGAACGACATTCGGCCTATATCAGGGGACCTCTTTCAGGCAGTCGTTTTCAGCCATGCCCTCCATTCTGTCCATTTCCGGGGTCTCCAAGACCTATGCCACCGGCTTCACCGCGCTCAAGGAAGTCAATCTCGACATCCAGCGCGGCGAGATCTTCGCGCTGCTCGGCCCGAACGGCGCCGGCAAGACGACGCTGATCTCGATCGTCTGCGGCATCGTCAACCGCTCGTCGGGCACCGTCACCGTCGACGGCCACGACATCAACAAGGATTACCGCGCCGCGCGCAGCCTGATCGGCCTGGTGCCGCAGGAATTGACCATCGACGCCTTCGAGAGTGTCTGGGCAACCGTCAGCTACAGCCGCGGCCTGTTCGGCAAGCCGGCCAACCCGGCCTTTGTCGAGAAGGTCCTGCGCGACCTCTCGCTGTGGGACAAGAAGGACGCCAAGGCGATCACGCTGTCGGGCGGCATGAAGCGCAGGCTGATGATTGCCAAGGCGCTGTCGCATGAGCCGCGCATCCTGTTCCTCGACGAGCCGACCGCCGGCGTCGACGTCGAGTTGCGCCAGGACATGTGGGAAATGGTGCGCAGGCTGCGCGAGGATGGCGTCACCATCATCCTCACCACCCATTACATCGAGGAAGCCGAGGCGATGGCCGACCGCGTCGGCGTCATCAACCGCGGCGAGATCATCCTCGTCGAAAACAAGGCCGAGCTGATGCGCAAGCTCGGCCGCAAGCGGCTGGTGCTGGAACTGCGCAATCCGCTGACAGCCATACCGGAAGCTCTTTCGCGCTACGCGCTGGAGCTGTCGCCCGATGGCGGGCAGCTGACCTACACCTATGACAACCAGGCCGAGCGGCCGGGCGTCGCCTCGCTGATCCGCGACCTCGAGGCATCAGGCATCCAGTTCCGCGACATCGACACGCAAAACAGCTCGCTCGAGGAGATCTTCGTCAACCTGGTGAGGAGAGACGCATGAACCTGCGCGCGGTATGGGCGATCTACCGGATGGAAATGGCGCGTGCGTTTCGCACCGTGCTGCAGAGCATTGTCTCGCCGGTCATCTCGACATCGCTGTATTTCGTCGTCTTCGGTTCGGCCATCGGCTCGCGCATAACCGAGATCGACGGCATCAGCTACGGCGCCTTTATCGTGCCGGGGCTGATCATGCTGTCGCTGTTGACGCAGTCGATCTCCAACGCCTCCTTCGCCATCTATTTCCCGAAATTCGTCGGCTCGATCTACGAGCTCTTGTCGGCGCCGGTCTCCTATCTGGAGATCGTCATCGCCTATGTCGGCGGTGCCGCCACCAAGTCGATCATTCTCGGCCTGATCATCCTGGCCACCGCCTCGCTGTTCGTGCCGCTCACCATCCTGCATCCGTTCTGGATGGTCGCCTTCCTGGTGCTGACGGCGGTGACCTTCAGCCTGTTCGGCTTCATCATCGGCATCTGGGCGAAAAGCTTCGAGCAGCTCCAGCTGGTGCCGCTTTTGATCATCACGCCGCTGACCTTCCTCGGCGGCAGCTTCTATTCGATCAACATGCTGCCCGGCATCTGGAAGACGATCACGTTGTTCAACCCGGTCGTCTATCTGATCAGCGGCTTCCGCTGGAGTTTTTATGGCAAGTCCGACGTCTCGGTCGGCATCAGCCTCGGCATGACGCTGGTTTTCCTTGCCGTCTGCATCGCCATCGTCGCCTGGATATTCCGGACCGGTTATCGGCTGCGCAACTGACGCGGCGAAGGCGCCCGGAAACGCGGCCGATCTAAATCGCCTTGACCAGCCGCAGCAACCCCAGCATCTCGATATAGGTTCCTTCGCGAAAGGCGATGTAGACCGGTTCCTCCACACCGTGGAAACGGCGCTTGAACGCCGCCTGACCCTGCAAATTGAACCTGCGGCGGTTGATCCAGGGCGAGTCGTAGGCGCGCTGGAACGCATTGCGCCAGAAATCGCTTTCGGCAAATCCGCTCGGTCCGATGTCGAGCATGGGCGACAGGCCAAGCGTGACCACCGATATGCCTTCCTCGCGAAAACGGTCGACGGCGTATTTGGTCAGGCCGATCTCGGCATGCGGCGAGGCGTCGATATGCTTGCGCTTGAAGGCGGTGGTGTAGCCAATGACCTCGCCGTCGCGAAAAAGCGGGTCGAAATCGAGCAAGGCGATCAGCTCGCCATCGGGGCCATGCAGGACGAAGCGGCGCATGTCGGTGCCGAGCTGCTCGTAAAACGGGCGGTTGAGAAAGCCCATCTCCCAGCGCTTGACGATGCGGTCGCTACGCCAATTTTGGGAAAGCCGCGCGATCTCGTCGAGGAAGACCGTCCGCTTGTCCTCTTCGAACGAAAAACCCTTCTTGAGCAGCCAGCGTTCGGAATAGCGCACGGTCTCGTTGCGCTTGCCGGAAAAATCGTGCTCGGGCAAGGCAAGGCTTGTGTCGATACCCAGCCGGTTGACCTTGTAGCCGAGCCCGGCCAGCACGCGCGCGGTCTCTTCGCCGATCTGAACGAACCACGGGTTGCGGGCACTGTCGACAAAGCGCCTGATGTAGTCGGCTCGCTTCCCCGGCGCCGCCACCGGGTCGCCAAGCGCGAAATGATGTTTCATCTTGGTGCCGAAGGCGATGTAGCCGTCGGCGTCGCCGAAATAGGACAGCTTGTGCTGCACGGCGGTGGAATAGGCGAGCGAGAAGTCGCCATGGCGGCGCACCAGCGCCAGCCGTTCAACATGCGTCAGCGCTTGGCGCTCGACCTTGGGCGAGGCGCCCTCGAGGATTTTGTCGAAATAGATCCGCAAGGAGGCCATGGTCGAGATTCCGCGTGCCGTCTGTGACGCGACATGCCTTCCGGCACGCAAGACGCGCCACGGCGTCTTATTTTTCGCGGGAAGCCGAAAACGGTTGCCGGTTTCGAATTCCCGCGTCGGTATCGAGACCCGCCAGCCCCCGCGGCTCGAATCAATCACATTGCCGCGACCTATTATCGCCGATGCCGCTGATATGCCATATAGGACTGGATGGTTTCGGACAGAAGCGGGCAATCCGCTTGATGTCGTTGTTTGGGCGCATTTCCGCGATGGGAGTCGTTGCCGCTGGGCGGCGCAATGCCCTGGTGCGCAGCTGCGGCCGGCGCAGGGCTCTGGCAATCGGCACCGATTGCCGTGGGGTCTGCGCGCGATCAAACGGTTACAGCGTGCTGCGAGCCTTGCGGGATGCGCGGCGGTTTGATGGGATTTGAGAGTGAATGGCTGATACGACGACCAGACCGATGGTGGAGCAGTTGGTGGCGGTCGAGCCGGCGATCGTCATTGGCGCCGGCGCTGCCGGACTGGCTGTCGCGCAGGCTTTGATGAAGGCCGGCGTGCCGGTGGCGATTCTGGAAAAGGAAAGCCGGCTGGCCGAGCCCTGGCATCGGCGGCACCAGCAGCTGCATCTCAACACCCATCGCGATCTCTCTGGCCTGCCTGGCCTTGCCTATCCCGGGGACACCCCTGCCTTTCCGCACAGGAACATCGTCATCCGACACATGAATGATTTCAAGGAGGCGAACCGGCTGCCGGTGGAGTTTGGCGTTGCGGTCGAGACCATCGTGTTCAGGGGCGATCACTGGGCCGTGCGCACCAGCGCCGGCTCGCGCCTGGCACGTCATGTCATTGTTGCCACCGGCCGCGACAAGGAGCCCTTCACGCCGCTGTGGAAGGGCACGCAGGCGTTTGCGGGACAGATCATCCACTCGGCCGATTTTGGCGACGCCAAGGCCTATGCCGGCAAGAAGGTGCTGGTCGTCGGGGCCGGCAATTCGGGGTTCGATGCCCTCAATCATCTGGCGGGCGTCGACACCGCCGCCATCTGGCTGTCGGCCCGCAGCGGCCCGGCCATCTTGCCCAAGCGTATCGGCCAGATTGCCGTTCACCGGCTGTCGCCGCTCACGGCGCGTTTGCCGCTACGAGTGGCCGATGCCGTGATCACGGCAGCGCAGCGGCTGGTTTTCGGCGATCTGACCAAATTCGGCATGCCCCCGGCACCTGCCGGTGGTGCGAGCCGCCTGACCACGGATTACACCGCGATCGCCGCCGACGATGGCGCCGTCGACGCCATCAAATCGGGCAAGATCACCGTCGTGCCGGCGATACGGGAATTCAGCCGCGACGGCGTGATCCTGGCCAATGGCAGCCTGATCGATCCCGATATCGTCATCGCCGCGACGGGCTACCGTACCGGGCTGGAGCGCATGGTCGGCAATCTCGGCGTGCTCGACAGCAAGGGTGTTCCGCTCTTCAATGGCGGCGAAGGCGATCCGAAACTGCCCGGCCTGTGGTTCACCGGCATGCGGCCGAGCATCCGCGGCTGCTTCGCCAATGCCGGCATACTGGGCAAGGCGATCGCCAGGCAGATTGTTCGTTCCTCCCAGCTATCCGGCGCGCCACGCTGATTTGATCGAGACGACAGCGCCTGTTGGCTCCAGAGCAGTTCACCGTTTCACGGAAACGGCTAACTGCTCTATCTCTCTGTTTTTACGCAATTCCGGACGGAAAACCGTTTCACACTTTTCCTGGAATTGCCCAAGGCGCACACGGCTGTCTTGAGTATTTATCTGCCATGTTATATAACATGTTATGATTTATCGCGAGGCGCCATGATGGAAGACGTTATCCGATCGCTTGGCTATCTCTGCCTTGGCAGCAGGCTGAAGCGCATTGGCGAGCAATTGCAGGCCGATGCGCAACAGCTGCTCGATAGCCTGGAGGTTCCGCTTCAGTCGAGCCAGTACCCCTTGCTGGCCGCCCTCGACAGGCTGGGACCGCTGGCCGTCGGTGAGCTGGCGCAGTCGCTCGGGCTGACACAGCCGGGCGTGACAAGAAGCGTGTCGCTTCTGGCCGAGCTCGGGCTGGTCGAAACCATTCAGTCACAAGGTGACCAGCGGCGGCGGATGGTCTCGCTGACCGGCAAGGGCCAGCGCCTGGTCGACGTCGCCAAACGGGATGTCTGGCCTCGCATCGAAAACGCCGTCGCGGATCTGTGCCGCGATCTTTCAGGCCCGCTTCTCGATCAACTCGCTGCCATCGAGGAGGGGCTGGCCGCGGCTCCGCTTGATCGGCGTGTCAAAAAGGCTACCGCGCAATGAAACATGTTCTCGACCGACCCGTCTGGAGCGCGCTTCAGACGCGGCATCAGGCCTTCGCGCAAGGCGGCAAGCTCGCCAGGCGCTATTCACCGTCCATCGCCCTCTTTGCCGCCACCGCTACCGACGATGCCGCAAGCCTGCAGGCGCTCAGCGACCTTGTTGGTCCTGGTGAAAGCGTGATCATGGCGCAATCCGACACCATTGCTCTTCCGCCTGACCTCGCGGCCACCTCGACCGCAAACGCCGTCCAGATGGTCGCGCAGGCGCCGTCACAGGCCGTGTCGGACGAACGCGTGCAGCTCCTGACACAGGACGACGCCGCCGAAATGCTGGCGCTGGCGTCGCTTACCAAGCCTGGCCCGTTCACGTCAGGGGCCTTGAACCTCGGCGCCTTCTGGGGCGTGAAGGTCGAGGGCAGGCTGGTGGCGATGGCCGGCGAGCGCATGAAGCAGCCTGGCTATAGCGAACTCAGCGGCGTGTGCGCGCACCCCGAGTTTCGCGGCGCCGGCCTTGGCCGGTTGCTGTCGGTGTTCGTGACCAACCAGATTTTCGCACGCGGCGAAATCCCCTACCTGCACGCCTATGCCAGCAACGCCGGCGCGATAAAGCTGTATGAGTCCATCGGCTTCAGCTTGCGGACCCCGATCAATGTCGCCGTCGTCCAGCGCGCTGCATAAGGCTGGACGCGACGGCGGACATCATGCCGATTTCGGCTCCAGTCGCCGGAAACCGACGGCCTCCATCAGCATCTCCTCGTCGACCATGCCGGCATTGTGGAGCGCGAGCAGGGTGAGAGCCAGCTCACGCGCCTCTGTCGATTCGGGGTGCGCTTCGCGTCTTCTGCAGGCTTCATCAAAGACACGCTGCAGCCGGGCGATGTCGTCAGGCTTGAGCAGGCCACGGTCATAGATGGACTTCGGCATGGCGACCTCCTGAAAGAGGAATTAGGGCGCCACGTGTAAATGGCCAATCTTTCCCGAGGCTTGAATGATTTCGTGGAAAGGAGGGGCGTCGAATCGCCGAAGCCCCTCCCTGAGATTACGCATGCAGGCCGCGATCAGACCGCGATCTTGCCGCCGCCCTGCCTGGTGATGGCGACGACCGACGGCCGCACCGGCATGTCGGGCTTGAAGTCGGGCCAGCGGGTCGACAGATCTTCATAATAGGACGGGCGGCCAAAGCCTTCCCAGTCCTCGCCGCCGTCGCCCGGATGCTGGACGGCGACGAAGGCGGTCTGATCGTCCGGTGCAAACAGCGGGCCGCACATTTCGGCGCCGATCGGCACCCGGAAGAACAGCTTTGACGTTGCCCGCGCGGCACCTTCCGTATCCACCGCCCACAGGCCGTCGGTGCGGCCGGTGGCCTTCGGACCCTGGCCGTCGGTAGCGACCCAGAGGCGACCGGCCGAATCGACCGCGCAATTGTCGGGCATGCCGAACCAGCCATTGGCCGTCGTCGCTGTCGAGAAGGTGGCGCCGACTTCCGCCACCGAGGGATCGCCGCATTTCAGCAGCACTTCCCATTTGCCCTTGGTGGCGGTGAAATTGCCATCGGCCTCGGCGACCTCGATGATATGGCCAAAGGCATTTTCAGCGCGTGGGTTGGCGGCGTCGACTTGGTCGGCCTTGCGCTTGGAATTGTTGGTCAGCATGACATAGACCTTGCCGTTGACACCATTGGGCTGGATGTCTTCGGGCCGGTCCATCTTGGTGGCGCCGAGCAGATCGGCGGCACGCCGCGTTTCGATCAGCACATCGGCCTGGCTGCCAAAGCCGTTTTCCGCCGTCAGCGGGCCTTGACCAAAGACGATCGGCAGCCAGTCCACCGTGCCGTCCTCGGCGAATTTGGCGACATGCAGCGTGCCGTCGTCGAGCAGGTCCTTGTTGGCGGCATGGTCGTTGGCGTTGAAGCGGCCTGTGGTGACGAATTTGTAGACATAGTCGAAGCGCTCGTCGTCGCCGAGATAGAAGACGACGCGGCCATCCCTGGCGACGATCGATTCGGCGCCCTCATGCTTGAAGCGGCCCATGGCGGTGCGCTTGCGAGGGGTCGAGGTCGGATCGTTGACGTCGACTTCGACGATCCAGCCGAACCGGTTGGGTTCGTTCGGCTCCCTGGCCAGGTTGAAGCGGTCGTGATGCGCACCCCATTCATAGGCGCCTTCCGGAATGCCGAGACGCTTGTAGTTGGCGGCTTCCTTGTGGCCTTCCGGCAGTTCGCCGGCGAAGTAGCCGTGGATGTTCTCCTCGGCCATGACATAGGTGCCCCACGGCGTGACGCCGCCGGCGCAGTTGTTCATGGTGCCGAACACCTTGGTACCGGATGGGTCGGCATTGGTCTTGACGCGGTCGTGGCCGGCGACCGGGCCCGACATCGCCATTTCGGTGGTCGAGGTGATGCGGCGGTTGAGCTTGCCGTCGCGCACCACTTGCCATTTGCCGGACACTTTGCGGATCTCGACGATGGTGCCGCCATGGGCCGCCATTTCGACGTCGACCTGCTCCTTCGACAGCAGCGCGAGTTCGGGCTTCTTCTTGCCGTCCTTCTCGACGATCGTGACGATGCCCGGGAACATCAAATGCGGGTTGGTGTATTCGTGGTTAACCACCAGCAGGCCGTGCTCGGCCGAGCCGTCGATCGCGATGTAGCCGACATAGTCGTTGTTGTAGCCGAACTGCCTGGCCTGTGCCTGCGCCGACTGCTTGGTCGGATCGAACTCCGGCGAATCGGCAAACAGCGGATCGCCCCAGCGCAACAGCACGTCGGCATCATAACCCGGCGCGACATGGTGCTTGTCGTCGATGCCGGCCTGGAGCTCGTCGAATTTGAAGGCCGAGCCTTCCGCGGCGCGGGCATCGTCGGCGGCGACAAGCGCGAGCGGGCTGACCGTGGCCGCAATGGCCGAGACGGCCAGCGACCCCCTGAGGAAGTCCCGGCGCGAGAACCTGGCGGCTATGATCTCGCCCATGGTGCGGTTGTCCGTTGGGTTGACGGCCGGGCCGTCATTCTCCTCGAGCTGGCTGGTGCGGAATCGGCTGTCAGGGGAGCGGTGGTCGGTCATGATCTGTCCTCTGGCTTGTTGGCGTGGCTGGATGTGACCTTTCGAGCCCTAATGCCTGCTGATCACATTTTCGTGACATTAAGAATCGTGCAAGCTCATTCGGCACCCGCACCCGCCTCGTCGGCAAAGGTTTTTCTGGCGACGGTGTGCCGCCGGGCCTTTGGTCCGAGGTCGGTCCCTTCATAAGTCTTGGCTGGCGCGGCATCGGTCGTGGGCCGGTTACATCACGTCTCTCAATCAGCGATGGTCTCGGCACCTGCAACGCCGGTTCGAGATCCGCCGGCATGATTGAAAGGAACCGAGATGCGCAAATCGATCACGACCCGTTGGCTGGTATTGAGAGCGGCATCAGCCTTGGCGTTGACCATCGCCCCTTATCAACTGGCGCTTCATGGCTCGGCGGTCGGCGTGGTCGCCGCAAGTGCTTATGCCAAGGATGGGGGACATGGCGGCGGTGGCGATGGGGGCGGCGGTGGCGATGGGGGCGGAAGTGGCGGCAGCAGCGGAAACGGTGGCGGCGGCGGTGATGGCGGCGGCAACGACGACGGTGCCGGTGACGATCACGGCGGCACCAACAATTCCGGACCCGGCACGGGCCAGCACGACGACGACGGCCCTGACGACAACGGCCATCACGTCAATGCGGCGACCGGCGACAAGGTCGAAGCAGAGGGCAACAAGATCGAGGTCGAACATGTCGACGGCACCAAGGAGGAGATCGAGAACGGCCGTTTCGAAATGAAGGATTCGCTCGGCCGCACAATCGTCGAAAGGCCGGCGACGCCGGCAGATTTCAGCCGCCTGCAGTCTTTGTGAGGCGAGCCAACAGGCAACGGCCCGCATCACACGTCACCTCCGCCGCACCCCGGCGGGGGTGACTTTCCGCGTCACCTCGATATCACGAATGCCAGCAGGACGATGACAAGGTTGAGGTCCAGCATCACGGCGGTCCCCAGGAAGAGGTACGCTTCGAGATCAAGGATTCCTTGGCCGAACGATCGTTGAACGACGGTCTACTCCCGATGATACCAATCGCCTTCAGTCTTGTAAGGTGGGAGCAACTGCCGACGGCCAGCATCACAAGTCACCTCCGCCGCCCCCGGCGGAGGTGACGTGATGAGCGGCGTATGCCACCACCGGGCACCAGGAAAAAGCCTGACTCCTGTCGGCGATGGCGGTCGCGTCGCCGCCCAAACGAGGCGTTTATTAGCATGTGCTTGGACTTTAGTCCAAGCTTTTGCCCGCAAAAGTCCTAGGTCGCGCCGAATCGTTCGGAAGCAGCTTCCGGAGGCAACGTCTTTCGGCGATGCTGGTTGCGGCTGTAACTTGACCCTGGGCGCGCTGGGCTCAATCGACCGAGGCAGGATGTACAGATCGATCACGACCCGTTGCTTATGGCTGGCGCTCAGAGCAGCGGTCGCGCTGGCGCTGGCCATCGCTCCCTATCGGATTGCCTTCCATAGCTTCGTTCCCGGAATCCATGCCGCCGACGCCGAGGCCGGCAAGGGAGGCAATGGTGGCGGTAACAGCGGGAACGGCAACGGCAACGGCGGCAGCAGCGGGAACGGTAACAGCGGCGGCAACGGCAACAGCGGGAACGGCAATAGCGGCAACGGCAACAGCGGGAATGGCAATAGCGGGAATGGCAATAGCGGCAACGGCAACAGCGGCAACGGCAACGGCAATAGCGGCAACAGCGGTGATAGCGGGAACGGCAATAGCGGTGATAACGGGAATTCCGGAACGGACAGCGGCGCCAGCAATCATGTCAATGTGGCGACCGGTGACAAGGTCGCAATGGACGGCAAGAAGATCACGGTCCAGCATCCCGATGGCATAACGGAAAAGGTCGAGAACGGGCGTTTCAGGATGGAGGATGCGCTCGGCCGCACAATCATCGACCGTCGGGTCACGCCGGCCGACATCAGGCGTCTCAAGGCCCTGTGAAGCTGACCAACGGGCAACGGTCAGTTTCGCATGTCACCTCCGCCCGCCCCCCGGGCGGAGGTGACCTCCTCTCCGTAAGGCAGCATGCGGTTGCCGCCGTCGCGAGGGTGGGCAGCCTGCTAGCCTAAGAATGGTTCTCTTCGCGGGCGCGCGACTCACGCATCATCAGGGCCGCCTCGGTGCGGTTGCGCGCATTGAGTTTCGCCAGCACGCCCGTCATGTGATGCTTGACGGTCTTTTCCTGCAGCTCAAGTTGCAAGGCAACCTCCTTGTTGCTGAGTCCTTCCGCCACCAGCCGGAGGATTTCTGTCTGCCGTGCTGTGAGTTGCTGCAGCCGGCCGACGATGGCGTTGGCAGGTTTTTGGGACTGGAGATCCGAAAGCAGCCGGGCCGACAACATCGGCGAAAGATAACTTTCGCCGGCCGCCACGTTGCGCAGGATATCGGCGAGTGTGCGCGACCCGACACCTTTGAGGACGTAGCCGCGGACCCCAGCGTTCAGGGCCTTGGTCACATCGGCGTTGGCCTCCGAAACGGTCAGCATGACGATCTTTTGCCCGGGATGGCCGGCGAGGATGCCTGCAACCGCGGCCAGGCCGCCGCCCGGCATCGAGATGTCGAGCAGCAATATGTCGGGCTTCGCCCTGGCGACGATCTGTTCGGCATCCTGCGCCGTGGCGCCCTCGCCGACCATTTCGAAGCCGCCGATCTCTGAAAGGCTGCGCGTCACGCCTTCACGAAACAGCGGATGATCGTCGACAATGGCAACGCGAATGGCTCCAGTCATGCTTGCTCCTCTACCGAAAGACTGATCACCAATCGCGTGCCTTGCGGCCCGGTCAAGGTTTCGAACTGGCCGCCAATGCTTTCGACCCGCTCCCTGAGGCCGGCAAGCCCCAGCCCCTCGACCCGTGCGGTCGGATCGAAGCCTGGTCCGGCGTCCGATACTTCAACGAACAGCCGGCCACCTTTCATCCCTGCATTCACCGCTTGATGCTTGCCTCGTCCGTGGCGATAGGCGTTGTTCAGCCCTTCCTGCACGAAACGATAGATGCTGATCTTCTCGGAGGCGCCGGGTTCGCGCAACGATCCGGCCAGCGTGAGCGTCACCGACGTCCCCGTCCTGCGTTCATGTTCGTTGACGGCCAGCCGCAGTATATCCGTTACGGCGGCGGTTTCTATCTGCGGCAGGACCAAGCCAGTGCAGATACCGCGTATTTCGCGCATCGCATCCTCCAGCGTCTTGCGGATCATCGCGACCTCGGCCGCGCGGCTTTCGCCCCCTTGGCCGTCGCTGGAAAAGACCGGGCTGTCCATGCGCAGCGCCGCCAGGGCCACGAGCTGGGCCGGCCCGTCATGAAGGTCGGCGCCGATCCGGCGCAAATATCTCTCATTGAGCGCGGTGGCGCGTCGGGACGCCCGCTGCACACGCTGCCGCAAGGCGCTGTTCTGCGTCACCAGGCCCTGCAGCTCCGACACCTGGCGGCGCAGCGCCCCGCGCTGATCGTCGATGGTGCGGCTGCCGCGCAAGACGATACCCGACAGGAGCAGGAAAGCCGTCAGGGTGGTGCCGGCCACGATCAGCCAGCTCGACAAAAGGGCGGAAGCCAGCGTGGCTTTGAAATCGCTGGCGACCTCGAAGAACTCGGTGACAGCCACTACCTCGCCGGACCAGGGTTCGCGCACGGGATTGTAGATCTCCAGCAGCGGCACGCCGATGCCCTGCTCCTTGACTTCGTCTCCGTCGAACGTATCGAATTGCGCGGTGACGTTGCCCTGGAAGGCGGACCGCAGATTGTCGGTCAGATCGAAGCGGCGACCGATTAGCGTCGAGTCTTTCGCGTAGAGCACGGTACCGTCGAGGCGCCAGAGCCTGAACGAGACCAGGCGCTTGCCGAGCGCACCCTGGCCGAGCGTCTCGTCGAGCGCCTGCTTTGCGGACTCGCTGAGTTCCTCGCTTTTGCGCAGATCGGGCAGCAGCGGCGCAATCACGCTATCGACATAAAGCGCCGTCGACGCAGCCGAATTGTGGATGACGCCTTCCCGGATTTGCGATGTCACCCAAGCGCCCACCACCAGCATGACGACCAGAAGGCCAAAGCCGCCGGCAACGAGGAACTGCAAGGCAAGCGAAAGCTCGCTCCAGCGCCGCAACAGGTTTCCAAGAATACGAATCATCCGCCCCTGACCGCCCTTCATCGATCGACTGGGCGACGCCCACACATTGAGCTTCCGCTTTGCCGTTGCCAAGACCTACGTTCGATCGACGTCGCTTGACGTCTGGGCGCGCTTCGGAAACAAGGGCCGCGACACATGCGGCTAAAGCCGCTTCGAAGGGGACGGGACGTTGAGTTTTTCGGGACTGCTGCAGCTTGGCTTTTCGACGGTGATCTTCCTTCTGGCGGCGACCGCGGCCAAGCAGTGGGGGCTGGCGCCAAGCCTGGGCAAGATCCTTTTGACGCTGGCACTCTATTCGCTGGGCAATCTGATCATGCTGCGGCTGATCCGCGAATTCGGCATGTCTGTCTCGTTCAGCCTGTCGGCGGTCATCCAGCTGGTCTCGGTCAATGTCGTGGCGCTGGTGTTCTTCGGCGAGCGCGTCAACGCGCTGCAGGCGAGCGGCATCGTACTGGCAATAGCGGCGGTGGCGCTGATCACGCTTGGACCCTATCTGCAGGGGCGGATGTAACGGGACCGGCCGCCGATGAAGAACGACCCCAACAGTCTGTTCAACCGCATCGAATTTCCGGTGTTGCTGGCCGGTTTGATCATCGCCGGGTGTCTATGGGGTTTCGAGGAACTGATGGAAGTGGCGCGGGCCACCACGCCGCACGCCTTCGATACCGAAATCCTGCTCGCCTTCAGACAAGTTGGCCAGCCGAACGTTCCAATCGGGCCGCTCTGGCTGCAGAGCGCCATACGCGACGTCACCAGCCTCGGCAGTTCCGCCGTTCTGGTGTTGATCACGACCGCCACGGTGATCTATTTCCTGCTGATCCGCAGACCGGCGATGGCACTGCTCTTCTTTGTCGCGGTAGCCGGCGGCCAGGTTCTGTCGAGCCTCCTGAAACTTGGTATCGACCGGCCGCGCCCCGAACTCGTCTCGCATCTGGTCGACGAGACGTCGCTGTCTTTCCCGAGCGGCCACGCCATGCTGTCGGCTGTGACGTATCTGACGCTCGGCACTTTGGCGGCGCGCGTCCTGCACGGCCGCGCGACGAAAATCTATGTCCTGTCACTCGCCGTGCTGACAACGGTGCTGGTCGGTGTCAGCCGCATCTATCTCGGCGTCCACTGGCCGTCGGATGTGCTGGCCGGCTGGTGCGCCGGCTTCGCCTGGGCGATGCTGTGCTGGCTGGTGGCGCGGCTGCTGCAGCGGCGCAAGGTGATGAGTGACGATGGCGCCTGATGGCGCCAGGGCTCGCCGTCAGATCAATCTGTTGATCAAGTGCCCGCAACCCGTCAGCGCGAAAACCATCGACAGCACAGATGCCGAAATCATCAAGGATTTGAGAGCTTTCAACGGCGCTATCCCTTTCTCTTATCGGTTGAGCGATCTTGGACCGCTGACGAACGGACTGCCCCTGACATAAAAGCGCAGCGGCCTGTCCGCATCTTTCGTAATACCGATCCTGACACCTTGGCCGACCTCGGCGGCTGCAAAGCCATCGTTTGCGAGCCATAGCGGGCCTTTGCGGCAGAGGTCGAGCCCGTCGAGCGAACGATCGATCCGCAACGCGGTGGCCAACCTTCCCGGCCCGCGCGCAAGGTCGCGCAAGCGCTCGACACCGCGATTGCGCCGCATGATCTCGATGCCCTCGACAGGCTCGAGCGCCCGGATCAGAACGCCGGTGCCGATGCCTTCCATCTCGCTGGAGACATTCAGCATCATCGAGATGCCATAGGCGAGATAGACATAGGCGTGGCCGCGCTCGAGGAACAGCGAACGGTTGCGCGGCGTCATCCCCCTGAAACCATGCCCGGCGGCGTCGCCGACGACATAGGCCTCGGTCTCCACAATGCGGCCGCTGACAATGCCCTCAGGCAATTCGCGCACCACCAGCTTGCCGATCAGAGTGCTGGCGAGGGCTGCCGTATCGTCCGGCAACTCCGAACGAGCGATCGGATGGCGGGTGGCCACTCTAATTCAACTTCGCCAGGGCAACATTGACCGCGGCGAGAGTGGCCGGCGTTTCACCGGCATCGACACCCATGGCCACGTTTCCCGCTATGGCTGCCTCGCAGAGCGATTTCGCTTCCGCCAGACTGTCGCGGTCGCCTGTGCGGCTGCCCAGCCCGAGCAATGCGTGACACAGGCTATCCTGGGTATTGGGGACACCCCGCGGCTCGACCGTTTCCTCGACTGCGAGCGCGCTTCTCAGGATCGGGATGGCCGCCTCGAACTGCGTCACGTCGTTTTCGCGCTCGCCCAGCAGCACGAACTGATAGCCGATCGCGCTCTGCAGATACGCCCACCAGCCCGGATGAGCCTCTCTTGTCTGGACCTCCGCCGCTGCCTGCCAGGCCGCGATGGCCGCCCGCCAGTCGTCCGCCCCGGGTTCTCCGCTCTGGCGCTCGCCAAGCGTTGCAAGCGCATCGCCCAGATTGCGCTGCAAAATGCCGAAGTCGTATGGCGCCCGGTCGCGGGTCGCTTCTTCCAACGCGGCGTGGAAGGCGGCTATCGCCGCAACCAGGCTGTCGGTGCCTTTCTCGCGCTTGCCCAGCGTCGCGAGCGCCTTGCCGAGATCGTTCTGTGCCAGCGCCCAGTCGAGCGGCACCCGATCGCGCGTCCATTCCTGCAGCGCGGCCCGGTAGGCGGTGATGGCGGCGTTCAGATTATCGCTCCCGCTCTCGCGCTCGCCCAGCGTTCGAAGCGCATTGCCCAGACTGTTCTCGATCATCGCCCAGTTGAGCGGCAGGCGGTCGCGGGTCATCACTTCCAGCGCGTCACGGTACGCCGTGACGGCGGCGTTCAGATTGTCGTTGCCACTCTCACTCGTGCCGAGAATTTTGAGGGCAACGCCAAGATTGTACTGCGTCCCGGCCCACTGGAACGGCACCCGATCGCGGGTCGCCACCTCCAGTGCGGCGCGGTACGCCGTGATGGCTTCGTTCAGGCTGTCGGTACCGGTTTCGCGCTGGCTAAGCTGGACGAGGACATTGCCGAGATTGCTTTGCGTCGTGGCCCAGTCGAGCGGTACGCGGTCGCGTGTCTCGACTTCCAGTGCTGCGCGAAAGGCCGCAATGGCGGCCTTGTAAGTGTCTGTGCCGTTATCGCGTTCGCCGAGCATTGCGAGCGTGATGCCCAGATTGCCCTGCGTCACCGCCCAGTCGAGCGGCACGCGCTTGCGGGTGCGCTCCTTCAGGGCGGCGCGGAATGCCTTGATGGACGCGTTCAGGCTGTCGGTGCTGCTCTCGCGTTCGCCGAGCCTTTCAAGCGCATAGCCAAGGCCGTTCTGCAGCTGCGCCCAGCCCAGGCGGTCGCTGCCGCGCGGCAACAGGTCCAGCGCATCGCCATAGGCCGCGATCGCCTGTTTCAGGGCGTCATTGTCGCCCTTCTGGTCGCCCTGCGTCTCGAGCGCATCGGCCTCGCCGCCCTTGTAGGTCGCCGCCGTCGCCCTGTCCCATTTCTTGACCTGGTCGAAGGCCAGCCGATAGTTCTCCGCCGCCGCCGGATAATCGCCCGTAAGCGCGTAGGCCTGCGCCGTCTTGGCGATAACCGCGCCGCCTTCGAGCCGCCTCGACTTCAGATCGGCCTCCGCTGCATCGAGGCTTTTGCTGATGACGAGGTATCGGTCCTTGGCCTGTTCCCAGAAGCTGACGCTGAGATCGAGCGCGCCCTCGTCGAGCGCCTGTTGCGCCAGGCCGGAGAGCCGGGCGATTTCCGGATCGCTGCTGGTCAGCGCCGTGTGTTCGGCCATCGCCTTCTTGATGGTGTCGGTCTGCGCCTTCAGCAACTGATCGAGCTCGGTCGGATCGCTCGGCACTTTCTGCCCCAGCGCCTGCAGCAGGCCGTAAATGGCGTCCATCGGCACGGCCGCTTTGGCGGCGGCCGCTTCCACTTCGCGGCGCAGATCGGCCGGCGTGTCGGCGATGCTGAGCAGCAAGCGCCGCCTGCCTTCGCGAATGGCCTCCTGGTCCTTGTCACCCGTGGGCGCCGGAGCACCAAAGCTCAGCACCCGCCGCAGTGACGAATTCGTCCATGGCAGTTGCCGGCCATCGGTCTTGAGGTAGACCTCCTGCCGCACCAGCGTCATCAGTTCGTCGAACGGATAGCCGCCGGCGCCAAAATGCTTGAGCAACGCCGCCGCGTAGGGCGAGTTGCCGCCCGCTTGCCCGTCGAGCGCCGCCTCTCCGGGCGATGCGGCGAAGCCGATCACCATGCCGAGGCTGTCCTTGGACACGCCGGGCTTTGCGATCGGCGTCGCGCCACGCATCTCGCCGAGCCCGGTGGTCGCGACATCGATCATCTGTGCGCTGCCGGGCAGCTGGATCGTCGTGCCTTTCGGGAAAGCATTGGTGCGGCAGGCATCGAGCAGCGTGATCGTCACCGGCACGGTTTTGGCCAGTTCTTCGAGCAGGTCTTGCACCGGCACCAGGCTCTCACCGGCCTTCTCCGGTGTCGAGATATCGGCATCGGTCGGCACCAGATAGTCCGCGCCACCGGCCTCGACGCCGTGGCCAGAATAGTAGACCAGAGCCACATCGGCGCCCTTGGCGTCGCGGACGAACCGTTGGATATCGTTTTCGAGGTCGGCCCGGTTGTCGTTCAGCGCGCGGTGGACATCGAAGCCGAGATTGCCCAGCAGGTCGTCCATCGCCCGCGCATCATTCTTGGGGTTCGTCAGGTCGTGAAGCGCCTCGCTGTCATAGTCGCTCTCGCCGATGACCAGCGCCACGCCGTGCAGCTCGGCGCAAAGCGCGGGCGCCGCGCCAAGCAACAGCACCGAGGCAAGAGCGGCAAGAAGCGCATGTCCGGATCGCATTGGTAGCCCCCGCTACATCGTAGCCAACGCTGATAGACCTGACAATCGACGGAAGTTGGGCGGGCAATGCTTGCCGGCCGCACGGGGCCAGCCGCAACTTTGTCGGCCGCGCCGGCGGCCGGTTTCACGGAATCCGCTCGACCCATTGCGCACGCGATGGTCCCGGCTCGAACGGATCAGCGAAATACTGGGTCTCGCGGGCCACTTTGCCGTCGAGGAACTCCATGATGCTGACCGTGTAGGATGGCCGCCCGTCATAGGTCAGCACATATTCGGTGATCCAGAGATCACCGGCACCCGTGATCCGCCGCACTGTGAAGCGCTTGCGGTTCGGCTGCGCGGCGCGCGACGACTGGATGTTGCGCCGCCCGCGAATGCGCTCGCCCGATTGCGGATAGTCGAGCACCGCATCCTCCCGGTAGATCTCGTGCTCGGCCTCGAAATCATCGGCGTCGGAAGCAGCCCAGTGGCGATTTAGGGCCGCCTCGATTTCGGGGTCTTCCATGGCGAACCTCCTTGACCTTCACCGTCGATGGGCCGTGATATCACGGTCCATCCTGAAGCTGTTAGCGAAGGTCTCGCGAATTGGCGCCGGCTCTCAGTCGAGCTTCAACGCCGCCACCTCGCCCTCGTTCATCAGTGGCACGTAGAGGATCGACTTGCCGTCGGTGCCGATGTCGGCGCTGCCTGGCTTGAAATGCGCCACCGCTTCCGGCGCGCCGCCCGCCTTGTATCGGTAGAGCGTGCCGGTCATGTAGGCGGTGGTATAGATGGTGTCGCCGATGGCGACGACGCCGTCGAGGTCGGCGAATTTCTGCGCTCCGGGCAATGGCGAAACCACCTTGCTGGCAATGTCGACCGACAGCAGTCCGCCCGGTTCGGCGGTGCTGAAGTCGGGCTTGATGCCCTTGCCCCATGAGGCGACGATCAAACGGTCACCGTCGGCGAAGACGCCATTGGGTGAAGCCAGCAACGGGTCCCTGACGAACAGTTCCGGCTGGTCGCCATCGACGCGGTAGATCGTGTCGGCCAGCATGTCGGTGACATAAACCTTGCCTGTGTGGTCCGAGGTCATGTCGTTGAGGAACACGGCATTCGGCACCGTGATGCTGGTGATCAGCCTGCCGCTGGCCAAGTCGACAACGCGGACCTTGGTGATGTCGGCGACATAGAGCTTGCCGCCCGATATCGCCATGCCCTTGGGCGCGTCCATGCCGTCGGTCCAGTGCTGGGTCACCGTCTTGCCGTCCATCGACAGCACCGACAAATAGCCGTTGCCGTCGGCATCGCCCGGATTGCCAACGATGTTGGAGACGATGATGCGATTGTTGGCGGCGTCGAACAGCGCCGATTCCGGCTGTTCGAGCCCCGGGGCGCGCCAGAGCTCGTCGGCCTGGGCAGCCGATATGGCAGCGATACCGATGGTGGCGATAAAGGCTGGGATGATGAGGCGGTTCATGGCTGTTCTCCTGTGATGACAGGCGGAGAGCTAGAATTTTCGATACTTTTCTGGAAGGCCGATTACAGCTAGTATCGTATATCGATACGAAACTAGCGGCTGGAGGTGCATCCCATGAACGGACTGATCTTCGAGGCACTGAAGCGGACGCTGAAGGCGAAGGGCGTCACCTATCGCGCGCTTGCCGAGCGCATGGGCGTTTCCGAGCCGACGGTGAAGCGCATCTTCCATGAGCGCAACTGCAAGCTCGACCGGCTGGTGGAGATCTGCGCTGCCGCCGGCGTCGAGCTGGAAAACGTGCTCGGCTCGATGAACCGGGGGCCGGGGCCGGTCAACCATATCGCACCGGAGATCGAGCACAGGCTCGCTGGCCGGCCGGCGCTGCTGTTCATCTTCGTCATGCTGTCGGAAAAGTTCACGCCGGAAGGCGTGATGCGCTCACAGGGCCTGAGCGAAGCCTCGATGTTCCTCTATCTGCGTGACCTCGAGGAGCTCGGCCTGATCGAAATCGGGCGTGGCCTTTCGGCAAGATTGCTGGTCGAGACGCCGATCCAGTGGAATTTCGAAGGACCGCTCAGGCCCCTGTTCGAGATGACCAACAAGAATTTCATCGGCTGGGCCATCACCCATATCGACAAGGAGGCGACCTTCGTCAGCTTCTCCAGGCGGATGCGGCCGGAGACGGCGGAGATGGTGCGGCGCGAAGCCGAGGAATTGGCCGACCGCGTGAAATTGCTTGCGCATCACGACCAGCACACCACGCCCGAGGACGGGCTCACCGGCTACAAATGGACGTATGCGTTTGGAGCGACGCCGTTTCCCGCGATCATGCCGATCGGCCCGCACCCGCGCGATGCCGGCGCACGGTTGAAGGATGGCCGCGAGACGTCGAGAGAGAAGCGCCCGCAGCCGGCCTGACCGGGGGATTGCTCAGGCAGGCTGCCTGAGAAATCCCGGCGGAAGGACACCGATCGACCGGGCGATCATCATGGCGGCAAAGAAGCCCGACAGCACCGCGCTTGCCAGCACGAAGCCGGTTTCCTGCGCCAGCGCCGGATCTATCCCCAGCGCGATGCCCTTGGCGTAGCGGACGACGATGATCGCGATGATCAGCGCCAGCGGCAGCCAGTCGCCCTGCAGCGCCAGCCTGCCGTCGGGCAGCAGTCTGGCCGGCCGCCGCCGCGCCATGGCCGTGCCGCCGAGGGCACCGGCCACGGCGCCGCAGGCGAAGCCGAGCAGTCCGGTCGCTGAAATGCCGGAGGCGAGGAGATTGTAGAGTGCAAGGCCGGTGATGAGCACCGGCAGGACGAGAAGGCGCGAAGGTGAGACGACGCGATCCCGGGTGCGGCTCCAGCCGATGAAAAGGCCGTAGAGGATCAACGGCCACACCCAGAGCGGCGTGTCCGAAAGGATATCGGCCATCCCAGGCATATGGCTGCCGCCATCGGAAGCGGTGTCCGCTGCCAGCGCGATGCGGCTTGACGTCAGCAAGACGCCGGCAGCAGACACAAGCGTGGCCGGCGTGCCGAAAGGCAGGGTTGTCCGAATTGCTTGGATGAGGGGAAGAGACATTGCGGAACTCCGTCTGCGGTTGAAGGCTTTCGACAAGCGCGGTATCGCTTGGCGCTGCGGTCCAACGGCACCATGCGGATCCGCTGGCGTTGCATCAACCGCGTCTTCGGCAAGGGATGAATGGCTACGTGAAGAGCGCCCTGTTGCATTCCACGCTTCGCGAAATGCAGGCATTGCTGTTCTCGCCGCGCTTCTGGGGCGCGCTGCTGGCGGTGTCGGCGATCCTCGGCCTCACCGGGCCGTTCGGCACCTTCCAGCAGCTTGATGCCTTGCCGCGCTTCGCCTACTGGCTGGCACTGGCGCTCGCCACCTTCACAGTAGGCTATCTCACCATGCGGCTTACACTTGCCGCCGTGTTCGGTGCCGCCGGCTCGCGGCCGGTCCGCAGCATCGTTGCCGGCATCGTCGCTGGCGTGCCTGTGACGGCGATCGTCGTGCTGTTCAACCGCGCGCTGTTCGGTGGTCCGTTTCCGTCGGCCGCCGGCATTGGCGGACTGTTCATCAACTGCGGGCTGATCGCGGTCGCGATCTCGTTCCTGGTCGCCCTCGGAAGAAACGCCCCCGGCGCGGCCGGAATTCAGGTCGAGCCCACCCCCGCGGCGCGGCCAGCCATGTCCGCCCCACCGTCATCGCCGTCGCAAGCACCGCAGCCACAGCCGGCCCGGCCGCCGCTGGTCGATCGTCTGCCGCATGCGGCGCGCGGCAAATTGCTCTACCTCTCCATGCAGGACCACTATGTCGAGGTGCACACCGACAGGGGGACGTCACTGGTGCTGATGCGGTTGGCCGACGCCATCCGCGAGGTCGGCGACGTCAATGGCGTGCAGATCCACCGCTCACATTGGGTGGCGCTGGATGCTGTCGCGGGCAGCCGGCGCAAGGACGGCAAGCCGTTCCTGCGGCTTGTCGACGATGCGCTGCTGCCGGTCAGCCGGTCTTGTGCCGCCGCGGTTCGCAAGGCTGGACTGCTCTGATTATCCGGCTGCAGCCGGTGTGCCGGTATCGTCACCGGAGCCGGCGAGATCATCGCGCGCCTTGCGGGCGAGTTTCTTCGTCGAGTGCCTGGGGCTGTCGCCGAAGAGTTCGGCCGCCTGGGCAAGGCATGACTTCCTCAAGCTCTTTTCCGAGCGCTTCAAGAGCTTGCCAAGAAGCTTGGTGTCCTCGCGCGGCCCCCGCGGCTCGCCGCTCCGGTGGCGCCGACCGCCACCATTCGCCACCAGCTTGCCGCCCGGACCAGCGATGCCGACCGCGCCTGTACGGCGCGTTGGATAGAACAGATCCGGCACCAACATTCATGATAGAATTCGCACACTGATTTGCCAGACTGTAGGGGCGGGTTTGCCGAATGCGTGACACGTCCCCGTGAAATCGAAGTGATCCTATGCCGACCGCACCAACACTCGAACGTCGCCGCTATTCGCGCCTGAAAAATTTGCGCCAGCGCGCAGAACGCCAGGGGGCTGCATTGCAGTTCTGGGCGCGTACGACATCGCTCGCAGTGATCTTCTGCTTCTTTTCATTGATCAGCCGCTGGGATGCCTCACTGCTCTTCGTGCTGGCGGGCCTCGTGCTGTTCCAGCTCGTCGGCCTGATCCAGTTTCTCTTTGCGCGCCGTCGTACGGCACCATGGTGGATCGGTTATCTCGTCGGTACGCTGGACATCATTCTGTTGACCATTCTGCTGGTGACGCCCAACCCGTTCTCCCTGGAGGTCGCGCCCGCCGCCATGCAACTGCGCGAGGGCAGCTTCAAATTCCTGCTGATTTTCGTATGCCTTGGAGCGCTGACCCTTTCGACACGATTGGCGCTCTATCTCGGCGCGCTCGCGGCCTTGACGTGGACGATCGGGGTGGGATGGGTGATTTTTCATCCGGGAACCGTCGTTCCGGCGACGAACCTCTATTCGCTGCCGATGACAGAGCGACTGAACCTCTATCTCAACCCCAATTTCGTCGATACATTCGCGCAGGCGACCAACGTCTTGGTCGTGCTGATTATCGGCGCGATCATGGCGCTGGTCGTCTCTCGTTCCCGACGTCTGTCGGAAGACTATGTCAAGGCAGAGCGCGCCCGCGCCAATCTCGCCCGGCATTTTTCACCCAACGTTGTCGACCAGCTCGCCACGGATGACGAGCCCTTCGGCCCGGTTCGCCGGCAGGATATAGCGGTGCTGTTCGCCGACATCGTCGGCTTCACACACTATTCCGAGGATCATCCAGCCGAAGCAGTGTTCGAACTTCTGCGTCAGTTCCACCGTCGCATGGAGCAGGTCGTTTTCGACCACCGTGGCACCGTCGATAACTATATCGGCGATTGCATCATGGCGACATTCGGGGTTCCGCAAGCCAGCCATGACGACGCGACTCGCGCCATCCAGTGCGCTGAAGCGATGGTCGCCACTCTCGAAGACTGGAATGTGCAGCGGGTGTCCAGGGGATATCCGCCGCTGGACGTTCGAATCGGTGCACAATATGGCGCGGTCGTCATCGGCGCGGTCGGAAGCGAGCGCAATCTGTCCTTCGCGGTGGTGGGCGACACCGTCAACGTCGCCAGCCGTTTGCAGTCCCTCTGCCGTGAGCTTCAGGCGAATATTTGCTTTGGGTCACGACTGATTGAGGCCGCGAAGGCGGAATCGCCCACGACACAGTTGAATGCGCGCGATCATGGGCCGGTGAGCATCCGCGGCCGGGACGAACCAGTCCATGTCTGGGTCGAGCGCATAGCCGAAAACCAGGGTGCTGTTGCGGTTTCGGCATGATGCAGGCCGCCATGTGAAATGCCTGCACCTCGGCCGGATGGCCGCGCTATAGGGGCATGTTCTGACCCAGGCCGAAGCCATCACGTGTCTGAGGCGATTGCTCCAGCCTTTGCGGCTTCGGCGTCTGTGCTTGCCTTGTCGTCCCAGACCATCTGCCGGTAGTCGAAACCATATTCCAGCGTCGGCTTGACGATGCGGAAAAACGGCGACAGGTCGAAATCCCGCGGCGTGTACAGCGAGTGGTGGCGAATGTGCAGGATTTCCTTGCGTATATAGGTCGACTGCGCCGAGGCGCGGCCGGGGGCTCGGGTGATCTCGGGCAGGATCGGGTAGTGGATCTGGCCATAGGCCTCGGCAATGAGCGAGGAGCAGATGGCCCGCGTCGGGTCGCCGGAACCGAAGGCCAGCATGCGGCGGCGCCAGCGCACCGGCACCGGCGGCGTCGGCAGGAAATAGCGCAGCATGTCGAAAATGTTCTTGAGGTCGTATTTTAGGCCGAGCTTGCCGACCATGAAGCCGACGACCTTGTCACGGTCCTCAGGTGTCAGACCATTCGCCCGGCAGATGCGGGTGTTGTAGGTGCGATAGCGCGACAATGGCACCGCCACGCAGCCTTCGCCGATCGTGACCTCGATCAGCCGCGGCCGCTCCGTTCCATCTTGCGGCTCGGGCAAGGCATCGCCGATATAGAAGGCTGCGTGCGACCAGGTCGACTGGGTGAGGTACTTGATCGCCGCCGAAATCTTCTGGTTGCCCTCGATCAGCAGGATGTCGCCCGGCTCCAGCGTGCGGCGCAGCGTCTCGGCATCGGACGGGGTATAGGGCTCATAGCCGGAGGATTCTTCCTGCAGCCGGCCGGCAAGCCAGCGGCCAAGTCGGTCCAGGAGCGTGTCGCCGGGCTGGGTCATGCCATCTGGCGATTACCATATACAGGCGCCTGGGCGCCAGACGCGTCAGCTGGCCGCGGCGCTCGTGTCCTCCAGCGACGGAGCGCCGGCAAGATCGTCGCGCGCCTTGCGGGCGAGTTTCTTCGTCGAGTGCTTGGGGCTGTCGCCGAAGAGTTCGGCCGCCTCGGCAAGGCATGACTTCCTCAAGCTCTTTTCCGAGCGCTTCAAGAGCTTGCCAAGAAGCTTGGTGTCCTCGCGCGGCCCCAGCGGCTCGCCTTCAGCCTCGAGCAGCGCGCGCAGGACGAACAGATCATGCAGTTCGCCCAGCCGCTCGCCCAGTGCGTCGACGGCCTTGCGCCGCGCCTTGATCGGCGTCGGCCACAGCCTGCCCAGCAGCGACAAATGCATGCCATGCGTCTTGGCGGCCTTGCGCAGATCGTGGAAATCATCGGCCGCGCCGCGCGTGCCGGCTCTGTCGAGCGCCTTTTTGGCACGGCGCAAGGTGACGCGGGCGCCTTCGGCCAGCACGTCGGCGGCCTGTTCCGGCTGGTCGGGCAAGGCCAGGCTTTCCATCCGCTTCATGCCGACTTCGCAAGCGGCGACAGCCGCGCCGATCGCGGCTTGGAGGCCGGCGCCTTCATGCAGGTCGTGCTGGCGAGCGATCAGCCTGTCGCGCACGGCATCGAGCCCGCCATCGGCGCTCTCCTTGGGAAAGTCGGCCGCGAGCCGGTCGATGGTCTCGATCAGCGCCGTCGCTTCGCGGGGGCCGGCAAGCAGCGCCGCCACGTTGCGATAGCACTGATTTTCCGTCGTGCAGAATGTTTCGTCACCGGAATGAACCAGCCGCAGTAAGGCACGAGCGCTCTTCAGCCGCTTGCGGCATTTGTGCAGTCCCTGGTCCGGCCGGCCGCGCGCTGCATCCAGATGCAGCAGCGCCTTGCCGATTTCCTCGGCAAGGATGCGCCTGACCTCGCCGGTCAGCGGCAGGCGCGGGTCGATGCGAAAGCTCATGCGGCGATCTCCGGAATCCCCCCGAGGGCGAGCGACGCGTTGTAGAATTTCTGCTCACCGGTCACTTCCCGGCCGAGCCAGTCTGGCAGCATTTCCTCCGCCACGTCGTCCGGCGTCTCGAGTTCGGCCACCACAAGTCCCGCGAGCGCACCGCCAAAGACGTCGACTTCGTAGAGATAGCCGCGATGCCTAACATGATGACGTGTCTTCTCGATGACACGTCCAAGGGCGAAATCCAGCATCTCCACGGCATCCGCCAGGGGGATCGGGTATTCGAATTCGTCACGCTCTCGCGCGCTGCTGCCGAACTTGAGCGTCAGCTTGGCGGAAGCGCCGTCGCTGATGCGGATGCGCACGGTTCGGCCGGGTGCGGTGGCGAGATAGAACTGGAGAATGCGGATATCCGCCTCGACCAGATCCCGCCACGCGGTGCTGGAAACCAGGAACTTGCGCTCGACTTCCTTGCCCATGGCCGCGCACTAAAGCGGTTGGCGTGCGCGATGGCAAGACGGTCACGCACAAGTTGACTTTAATCAATCGATTGATTAACATCTCGAAATGATCAAGCCAACCGCCCCTGAAATGCCGCGTCGCGAAACATCGCCCGCCGACCTGACCCGCGCGGCCCTTGTGCGCGCGGCCCTGAAACTGTTCGGCCGGCAGGGTTTCGACGGCACCTCGACCCGCCAGATCGCGGCCGAGGCGCAAGCCAATATCGGTTCGATCGCTTACCATTTCGGTGGCAAGGAAGGCCTCCGCGCTGCTGCCGCCGACTATATCGTCGAGACCATCCAGACTGTCGCTGGCCAAGCATTGGGCGCCGGCCTCGCGCTCGGCAATAATCAAGCCGGGGCGGCAAGCGATCCGGAGACCGCGCGTATGCTGCTCTTCGCGGCCCTGGAACGGATGGTCGGCTTCATCGTGGCACAGCCGCAGGCCGGCGAGATCGTGCAATTCGTGCTGCGCGAGCTGTCGCATCCGACAGCGGCGCTCGACCGCATCTACAACGGCGTGTTCGAGCCGACGCATCGCCGGCTGTGCCAGATCTGGGAACAGGCGACCGGCGAGCCGGCCGAAAGCGAACGAACCCGGCTCACCGTGTTCACGCTGATCGGCCAGGTCGTCTATTTCCGCATCGGCCGCGAGGCGGTGATGCGCCGCATGGGCTGGCGCGACATCGGCGCCACCGAGGCGGCCAAGGTGGTGTCCGCCGTATCAGACAATCTCAGCGCCATACTGGCCTCCCGGATGGGATCAAAATCATGAGTTTCCTCTGCGCCTTGCCGCTTGCCGCTCAACTCTTCGGCGCCTGCGCCCCCGCGTCTCCCCTGGCTGTCGGCTATGTCGAGGGCGACTATGTGCTTTTGGCGCCCATCGAGGTGGCGCAGGTCGAGACGGTCACCGTGAAGCGCGGCGATCGCGTCACGCCGGGCACCACCGTGGTGACGCTGGAAAATGCCGATGCCAGGATCGCGGTGGCGCAAGCCGAAGCAGGCCTTGCGCAGGCGCAAGCGCAGCTTGCCGATCTGCAGGTCGGCAAGCGGCCGGAAGAGATCGCGGTGCTGAAGGCCGAGGTCGACATGGCCAGAGCCCAGGCCGCCGACGCCAAGCGCAAATACGACCGCGCCGCCGATCTGTTCAAGCGCGGCGCCGGCACGCAGGCCGACTACGACACCGCCTCGGCGACGCTGGAGACAGCAGAAGCCCAGGTCGGCCAGGCCGAGGCCAATCTCGCCGTCGGCGGCCTGCCGGCGCGGCCCGAGACGATCAAGGCCGCCGACAATCAGGTCAAGCAGGCGCAGTCGACATTGGAACAGGCGCAATGGCGATTGTCGAAACGGGTGCTGGCGGCACCCTCGCCCGGCCGCGTCAACGACGTCATCCGCAATCCCGGCGACACGGCCGGCCCGACCGCGCCGGTCATTTCGGTGCTGCCCGACGGCGCGGTGAAGCTCAGCGTCTACATACCGGAGGCCGCCTTCTCCTCGGTCAAGGTCGGCAGCCTGCTCAGCGTTCATTGCGATGGCTGCGGCCCAAACGTGAAAGCACGCGTCAGCTATGTCTCGCCCGATCCGGAATTCACCCCGCCGGTGATCTATTCCCTGGAGAACCGGCAGAAGCTGGTCTATCTCGTCGAGGCGCGGCCGGAGGGCGATGCCAGCCCGCTGCAGCCTGGCCAGATCGTCGACGTCGATCTTGCGGAAACGGCAAAATGAACGCCATCGACGTTCATGGCCTGGTCAAGCGGTTCGGCGACAAGACCGTCGTCGACCATGTGACGATGTCGGTCGCCGAAGGCGAGATCGTCGGCTTCCTCGGCCCCAATGGTTCGGGCAAGACCACCACCATCCGCATCATGTGCGGCCTGCTGACCCCGGACGAGGGCGAAGGCACGGTGCTGGGCTTCAACATCCGCACCGACTCGCTGATGATCAAGCGTGAAGTCGGCTACATGACGCAGAAATTCTCGTTCTACGAGGATCTGACGATTGGCGAGAACCTGCAATTCGTGGCGCGGCTCTACCGGCTGAAACCGGTCGAGGAGTATGTCGCCAGGACGCTCGATGAACTCGGCCTGACGTCACGCCGCAACCAGCTGGCCGGCACCTTGTCGGGTGGCTGGAAGCAGCGGCTGGCGCTCGCCGCGTGCATCATGCACAAGCCGAAACTGCTGCTGCTCGACGAGCCGACGGCAGGCGTCGACCCGAAGGCGCGGCGCGAGTTTTGGGACGAGATCCACCGTCTCGCCAGCGGCGGGCTGACCGTGCTGGTCTCCACCCACTACATGGACGAGGCCGAACGCTGCCACCGCATCAGCTACATCTCCTACGGCAAGATGCTGGCCACCGGCACCGTCGCCGAGGTGGTGAAGAATGCCGGGCTGACCACCTTCGTGCTGCAGGGCCCGCAACTCGCCAAGGTGGCCGAAGAGCTGCAGGGCCGCCCCGGCGTCGACCAGGTGGCGCCGTTTGGCGCCACGCTGCATGTCGTCGGTTCCGACAGGAAGAAGCTCGAAGCAGCCCTTGCCGATGTCGAGAAGGAGCACGAGGGCGTCACGGTGAAGCCCGGCGAAACCAGCCTTGAGGACGTCTTCATCCAGTTCATGTCGGGTTCGAAGGACAATATGGCATGAACAGCATCTTTTCCTTCGCCAGGCTCGGCGCGCTGCTGATCAAGGAATTCATCCAGATGCGGCGCGACCGCATCACCTTCGCCATGATGCTTGGCGTGCCGCTGCTGCAGCTGGTGCTGTTCGGCTACGCCATCAACAACGATCCGAAGAGCTTGCCGGCGGCCCTGGTGGCGACCAGCAGCGATCCCTATACCCGCGCCATTGTCGCGGCGCTGCAGACCACCGGCTACTACCGCTTCGACCATGTCGCGCAAAGTGCCGCCGAGGCTGAGTTCCTGATATCGCGCGGCGACGTCGCCTTCGTCGTCACCATCCCCGCCGATTTCGCCAAACGGGTGGAGAGCGGCGACAATCCGCAGATCCTGATCGAGGCCGATGCCACCGATCCGGCGGTGGCCAGCGGCGCCATTTCGACGCTCGGCACCGTCGCCGGCCAGGCGCTGCTCAGGGCGCAAGGCATGCAGGAGGCGGCCGCCGAGACCGCCAGGGGCCAGCTCGATGTGGTGGTGCACCGGCGCTACAATCCCGAAGGCATCTCGCAATACAACATCGTGCCCGGCCTGCTCGGCGTCATCCTGCAGATGACCATGGTGATGATGACCTCGATCGCGCTGACGCGCGAGACCGAGCGCGGCACAATGGAGAACCTGCTCGCCATGCCGTCGAGCCCGCTCGAGATCATGATGGGCAAGGTGCTGCCCTATCTGGCGGTCGGCGCCGTGCAGGTGGTGGTGGTGCTGGCGGCGTCAAAGCTTCTGTTCGCCATCCCCTTCACCGGCTCGATGTCGCTGCTGCTGTCGGCGGTGCTGGTGTTCGTGCTGTCGCTGGTACTGCTCGGCTACACCATCTCGACGATCGCGCGCACGCAGATGCAGGCGCTGCAGCTGACTTTCTTCTTCTTCCTGCCGTCGATTATGCTGTCGGGCTTCATGTTCCCCTATCGCGGCATGCCGGATTGGGCCCAGACGTTCGGCGAAATCTTCCCGCTGACGCATTTCCTGCGCATCACCCGGGCGGTGATGCTGAAGGGCGCCGAATTGCCGGCGGTGGCAACCGAGATTGGCTGGCTGGTGGTGTTCGTGGCCTTGTTTGCGGGCGTGGCGCTGGTGCGCTTCAGGCGCACGCTGGATTAGATACGGAAACAGCGATCCCGAGCCGCTCAGCGTTTTCCACGCCAGCGGCCATAAGACATCGACGCTGGGCCAACGTGCCATGCGTTCGGCCGCGCGCGGTTAGGTCCAAACTTCTGTTCCAGCGGGGACATCGCCTTTTGTGACATCCGCAAGAAGGCAACCCCACCGAGGCTCCGGTGGCGCAGGTGTCTTACGTAGCCCCTCAAGCGTCAACATCGCCTGTTTTTCTTCGCCACTGGGGAGTATCAGCCTGACGGGTAGTCGACGAGGACCGTCGTATTCCGAAAGAAGCGGCCCGGGACCCACCAGAACGCCGCGTCCGGTAATTGTAAACACGTCCTCAACAGTAAGCAGATGTTTCGACATCGGGTTATCCTATGCGGCGGATGAGACGCAGCAATAGTCAAACCACCTAGGCGGCCGCCATGATCTCGGCATAGGTGCCGAAATCGACATTGCCGCCCGACAGCACAACGGCGACGCATTTGCCCGACAGCTCGATCTCGCCCGATGACAGCGCCGCAAGCGCGACGCAACCGCCGGGTTCGACCACCAGCTTCAGATAGGCCATGGCGTCGCGCATCGCCTGCGCCGTCGCCTTGTCGGAGACGGCTATGGCGCCGGCAAGGTTCCTGCGGTTGATTTCGAAGGTGATGGCGCCCGGCTCGGCGGTCAGGATCGCGTCGCAGATCGAACTGTAACCTGGTTCGTTCGAAACCCGGGCGCCGGCGGCGAGCGAGCGGCGCGTGTCGTCAAAATGCTCGGGCTCGACTGCCCAGATTGCTGTGCCGGGCGAGGCATCCTTGACCGCGACCGAAATGCCGCTGGTCAAACCGCCGCCACCGCAGGGGATAACGACAGCGTCGAGGCTGACGCCGAGCGCTTTCGCCTGTCGCATCAGCTCAAGGCCGATCGTGCCTTGCCCCGCAATAATGGCCGGATCGTCGAAGGGCGGCACCAGCACCATGCCGCTTTCGATGTAGGGCCGAACCACGGTCATGCGGTCGTCGCGAAAACGGTCGAACGGCACCACCTCCGCACCCATCTTGCGGACATTGCCGATCTTCATCGCCGGTGCGTCCGCCGGCATGGCGATGACCGCCTTGACGCCGAACATGGCGGCCGACGCGGCCACCCCTTGTGCATGATTGCCCGAGGAAAAGGCGACGACGCCCCGGCTGCGTTCCTGCTCGCTCAGTGACGACAGCTTGTTGTAGGCGCCGCGGAACTTGAATGAGCCGGTGCGCTGCAGCGTCTCCGGCTTGAACAGGATGCGCCCGCCGAAGCGCTTGTTCAGCTCAGCCGATTCGATCAGGGGAGTTTCGACGATCAAGCCCGAAAGCCGCGCGGCGGCGGCGTGGATGTCGGCGATTCCGGGAGGGGTGGTCATGGTGGATCCTGTGGCGATGGGATCCGGCCATGGTGCACGCAAAGCGCCGTGCGATGCCAACGAAAAGATGTGACGGTTACAAAGTTGGAAGGAAAGCTGCCAATCTCCCCCCTCGTGGGGGAGATGTCGGCAGGACAGAGAGGGGCGGCTGTCCCGCCGACATATCTGATTGTCCCTTCAATTGCAGAGCACGCAGCCGGGGGTCCGTTGCCTGCGGCAGCTCCCCGGTTCGAACCCTTTGAAAAGTCCGCCGGACCTTTCAATTCGCCTGCGGCGGGTTCTCACCCCAGCAACGTCCGCTGCCGCTTGGTCCCGCCCAGCTTGCGCCAATTATTGAACCGATGGCTGGCGGCGGCAAAGGAGATCTTCATCTGCTGGGCGACCGAATAGCGCGACTTGCCTTCGTCGAACATTCGGTAGCAGCACTCGACGCCTTCCTCGGTCAGCTTGCCGTCGGGCGCCTTGTTGTGTGGATTGGCGGGGTCGAATTTCTCGACCTGCTGTTCGACCAGGCCCTTCAGGCGCTGCAAATCGGCCTCGATGCTGGCAATGAGATCGAGAACGGGCTTCGGGTCATAAGGGTGCGGAGGCTGTTTTTCCGTCATCTCTGGGTTCCTCTTGGTTTGGACAAATATATAGGTGAACCTTCACTGATAATGAAGGGGTACGGAATGCGCCAGGCTTCAACAATTCTTGACCGCGACCCAAGCGCGCAATTGACCAAAGCTGTGCAAATGCCTAGTTTAGAACTATTCTAAACTAGGGTGATTTCCTCATGCTTTCCCGCGTTTTCGGCTTCGGCCGCCGCCCCTTCGAGACGCTCTCCGAACCGGAGATCCTGGCGCTGGCCATTTCCTCCGAGGAAGATGACGGCCGCATCTACCGGGCCTATGCCGACGGGCTGGCGGAAAGCTTCCCGCAATCGGCAAAAGTGTTCGAGGACATGGCCGAGGAAGAGGACGGCCATCGCGACGCGCTGATCGAGCTGTTCCGCAAGCGGTTCGGCGAGCGCATCCCGCTGATCCGGCGCGAACATGTGAAGGGTTACTATGAGCGCAAGCCCGACTGGCTGGTAAAGCCGCTCGGCATCGAGCATGTGCGCCGCCAGGCCGAAGCGATGGAGCAGCGCGCCTATCTGTTCTATGTCGAGGCGGCAAAGCGCACGACGGATGCTTCAACGCGGAAACTGCTCGACGATCTGGCCGTGGCCGAACTGGGCCACGAGACGCTGGCGCAGCGGCTGGAGCAGAAGCATGTGCCGGGGTCGGTCAAGGATGAGGAAGCCAGCGCCGAGCAGCGCCAGTTCATCCTCACCTATGTGCAGCCGGGCCTCGCCGGATTGATGGACGGTTCGGTGTCGACGCTGGCGCCGATCTTCGCCGCCGCCTTTGCCACGCACGACACCTGGCAGACCCTGCTGGTAGGCCTTGCCGCCTCGATCGGCGCCGGCATTTCGATGGGCTTCACCGAAGTCGCTTCCGACGACGGCAAACTGTCGGGCCGCGGCTCACCGATCAAGCGCGGCCTGACCGTCGGCATCATGACGACGCTCGGCGGCCTCGGCCACGCGCTGCCCTATCTCATTCCGAGCTTCTGGACGGCGACGGGTGTTGCAGCGGTGGTGGTGTTCTTCGAACTGTGGGCGATCGCCTTCGTCCAGAACCGCTACATGCAGACACCCTTCCTGCGCGCCGCCTTCCAGGTGGTGCTGGGCGGCGCCCTGGTGTTCGCGGCCGGCGTGCTGATCGGGAATGCGTGAGTGCTCTCCCCCTGTGGGGCTACGGCATGCACACATTTCCAAGTGGCTGGTCTTTGGCGCTAGCGTGCATGGCAGCTTGCGCATGCATTGTCTTATGCCGCGCTGGTCGACCCCCACTCCGTCTCGGCTTCGCCGAGCCACCTCTCCCCCGATCGACGGGGTAGAGGAAAGGCACTCAGCTTTTGCGGTAAACGCTTTTCCAACGAAGCTCCCTTCCTTTCCCTCCGGAGGGGGAAAGGTGGCGCTGCGAAGCAGTGACGGATTGGGGGAACCACGTCGCAATCAAGCCTCGCGCCGACCAGTCACCAATCCTTGTGGGGGAAGGAAAGGCACTTACCCATTCATCGCTCGGCTGTCCGCCGGCGCCTCATCCCTCTCGGTCAGCCCGTAATCCCTCACCACATGCGCGATGCGCAAACGATAGCCGGCAAAGATACCGCCGCGACCGGCTTGCTGCGCTTGCCGGTGTTCCTCGGTGGTGCGCCAGGCCTTCACCGCTTCCTCGTCGCGCCAGAATGACAGCGACAGGATGCGGTTGGTGTCGGCCAGGCTCTGGAAGCGCTCGATCGAGATGAACCCGTCGATGCCGTCGAGTAGGGGCCGGAGCTCGGCGGCGATGCCGAGATAGGCATCGCGCCGGCCCTCCGCGGGCTGCACCTCGAAGATGACGGCGATCACGGCAGCACCAGTTTTGCGTGTGGTCCCGAGACGTGCCTTAGAAACATGCGGTCCTCCTTGAGGATGAATCGTTCACGCTTGGCGAACTCATAGTTTGCCTTGCCGGCGGGATCGGCGGCAAGCCGCGCACGATAGGCTTCGTAGGCTGCCAGGCTTTCGATGTTGTAGGCGGCATAGGCCGTCGTCGCCGATCCTTCATGCGGAGCGTAATAGCCGATCAGATCGGCGCCGCAGCGCGGAATGGCCTGTCCCCAGTTGCGGGCATACTCCTCGAAGGCAGCCTTGCCGAACGGGTCGATCTCATAGCGGATGAAGCAGGTGATGGTCATGGTCGTCTCCTTTTGGGATGTTTCGCGTCGATAGTTCGAGCCGCGTCGAAACATTGTGCCGCCCGATCTGCTAGGCAATTCTCTTGCTGGTCATGACCGCCAGAAGGACTTCGCGCATTCGCGGCGCACGTCCTCCCGGGTCAGGCCGAGGTCGCGCAGCAGGTGGTCGTCGACCTCCGAAAGGTCACGGCGTTGCAGGTAACGGTCATACCAGCGGGCCAGAAGCCGCATACGAACCCAGTCGATGAACGGGAACGATTGGCGGCCGGGGAACGGGGTGAAGGTGGTTCGTGCGGTCATCGTCGTCTCCTTGATCTGGTCGGAGAATAATGCTTATCTGACAAGAATGCTTCGATGAGGAACGAACTATGCGTGAAGGACCCGACATCGCCCGCATTGCCAGCCTGGTCGGCGACCCGGCCCGCGCCAACATGCTGAACGCGCTGATGGGCGGCACGGCGCTGACGGCGAGCGAACTGGCGCTGGAAGCCGGCGTGTCGCTGCCGACCGCCTCTTCGCATCTGTCGAAACTGATGGAGGGCGGACTGCTGACCTTGGCCAGCCAGGGCAGGCACCGCTATTACGGCCTCGCCGGGCCGCAAGTGGCGGGCATGATCGAAGCCATCACCGGTGTCGCGGAAGCCGTTGGCCCCAAGCGTGTGCGGCCGGGTCCGCGCGATGGCGCCATGCGCGTGGCGCGTGTCTGCTACGATCACCTCGCCGGCGAGCAGGCGGTGGCGATGCTCGATCGTCTAGTCGAGAAAGACATACTGGTGCGTGACGACAAGGAGATCAGGCTCGGGCCGTCGGCAGCCTCGCATTTCGCGGCCATCGGCATCGAGGTCGGCGCCAAACCGAGGCGGCCCGTCTGCCGCGCCTGCCTCGACTGGAGCGTGCGCCGCTCGCATCTCGCCGGCACGCTAGGCGCCGCCATCCTCGACAAGATCCTGTTGGAGAAATGGGCAAGGCGGGAGAAGGACAGCCGAGCAGTGGTGTTTTCGTCACCGGGCAAGCAGGCGTTCGAGAGGGTGTTTTTGGGCTGAGCAGTGAGCGCCCGCCCCACAACTTCGTCATCCTAGGGCGGAGCAGCCGCAAAGCGGCGTCGCGGAGACCCTAGGATCCATGCCGTGACCTCAAAGCGCCGCAACGGTGCAGATCTCTGCTGTCACCACGGCGGGAAGATCGCTAGGTTCTGGGCCGCCCTGTTTTCCTTGGCGTCCCGGCATGGATCCTAGGGTCTGCGCCGCGTCGCTTCGCTCCTTGCTTCGCCCTAGGATGACGAAATCCGCTTCAACACCTTCCCCTGCTCGAAGAACCCATTCCACGGATCAGCTTCCGCCAGCTGCTTCATCGTCGTCTTGTCGCCGATCGGAAAAGCGTTCGGCGCCAGGCCAGCCTCGATCTCGGCCCATGTCACCGGCATCGACACCGTCGCGCCTTTCTTGGCCCGCGAGGAGTAGGGCGCGACCGTTGTCGAGCCCCTGCCATTGCGCAGATAGTCGACGAAGATTTTTCCCGTTCGCGCCTTCTTCGACAGGGTCGCCGTATAGCGGTCTGGGGCGGACTGCTCCAGCGCCTTGGCGAAGTCATGGGTGAAGGTTTTTACCGCGTCCCAATCCGCCGATGGCTTCAGCGGCACCAGCACATGATAACCCTTGCCGCCCGATGTCTTGACGAAGTTCGGCAGCGACAGTTCGTCGAGCTTGCCCCTGATGTCGAGTGCCGCCTCGCGCACCGCTTTGACATCGACGCCTTCATCGGGATCGAGATCGAAGATGATCTGGTCGGGTTGTTCAAGCTTGTCGATCGTGCAGCCCCAGATGTGGATTTCGACCACGCCGTACTGGACGAGGGCCGCGACCCCGTCGAAATCCCGGATGAACAGGATCTCCTCGCCATCTGTGGGGTCCTTCATGCGCGCGATCTTGTCGCTCATGCCGGCCGAGGCATGCTTCTGGAAGAAGCGCGGTCCGCCGACGCCGTCCGGCGCCCGCACCAGGCTGAGCGGCCGGTTGACGACGAATTGCTCAATGCGTGGCCAAACCTGCGCGTAATGGTCGAGCAGGCCCTGCTTGGAGATTTTCTCCTCGGGCCACAGCAGCTTGTCGGGGTGGGAGAGTTTGACGCTGGTCGTCATCGCCCCGGCGGATTTGCCGGTGCCGCCTGACGCCGGCTTGGCCTTGGTTGCGTTTTGGCCTGTCGCTGCCTTGGGCTTTTCCTGTACAACGTCCTCCGCCGGCTTGTCCTCGCGCAGCCCCTGGAACGAGGCATGGCGTATTATACGATCGGACGTCCAGCTGCGAAACTCCACTTCCCCGACCAATTCCGGCTTGACCCAAACCAGGCCCTTGCCCCTCGGCACGGCCGCGTCGAAAGGCGAATCCTCTGCCTTCAGCGCATCGAGCTTCTTCTTCAGCTCGTTTGCACCCTTGGTGGAGAAGCCGGTGCCGACACGGCCGGCATAGCGCAGTTTGCCGTCTTCATAGAAGCCGACCAGCAGCGAGCGCAGCCCACGCCCGGTCTTGTCAGAAGGCAGAAAGCCGCCGATGACGAATTCCTGCCGCGCCGTGCATTTCGATTTCACCCATGTCGGCCCGCGCCCGCTGCGATAGGGTGCATCGGCGCGTTTTGACACGACGCCTTCCAGCCCCATGCGGCAGGCATGCTCAAGCATGATCTTGCCGGGCTCGGAAAAGTGGTCGGAGAAACGCACCGCCGGATTGTCCGGCTGCTTGCTGAGCAGCTCCTGCAGGGCCTGCTTGCGCTCGACCAACGGCTCGGCGCGCAAATCCTTGCCGTCGAGCCGCATGACATCGAAGACGTAGTAGATGAAGCGGTTTGTCCGCTTCGCCGACAAATCCTGCTGCAGCAGCGCGAAGGACGAAACACCGCTGTCGGCCAGCACGACGATCTCGCCGTCGATGATGGCGTCGGTGCATTTCAGCCCTGCCAGTTCGGCAGCGATTTCACCGCCGAATTTCTCCGTCCAGTCGAGGCCGGTGCGGGTCAAGAGCCGCACATCGGTGCCGGCGATCTGCGCCTGCATGCGATAGCCATCGAATTTCACCTCGTGCAGCCAATCCTTGCCGCCGGGTGCATCCCGCTCCAGCGTCGCAAGTTGCGGTTCGATGAAGTCGAGTTTGCGACCTGCAGCCTTCGCCTTGCCTGCAGCCGGCTTGTTGGAATGCCAGACCTTTGGCGTCTCGCCCTTGGCCGACTTGCCCTCGCCCACCTCCTCGATCGTCAGGCCTGATTTCACCGATTGCGGCGCCTCCTTCAGAATATCCTCGCCGGGCCGTGCCGCGGCATCGTCCGACTTGATCAGCAGCCAGTTGTCGCGTTTTTCGCCCGCCCTCGGCTTCAGCCGCACCAGATGCCACAGCCCATGAAGCTTGTGGCCCTTGAGCTCGAAGCTGATATGGCCCTTTTTCATCGCCTTTGCCGGATCGATTTCGGGCACCCATGTGCCCTCGTCCCAGACGATCACTGAACCGCCGCCATATTCGCCCTTGGGGATCGTGCCCTCGAAGGAGGCATAGTCGATCGGATGATCCTCGACATGCACCGCGAGCCGTTTTTCGTGCGGATCGAGGCTAGGCCCGCGCGTCACCGCCCAGCTCCACAGCACGCCGTCATGCTCGAGACGAAAATCATAGTGCAGCCTGGTCGCGGCATGTTTCTGGATGACGAAGATGCCACCGGCTTTCGTGCCGCGGACAACCTTGCCGGCCGGCTCCGACGTCTTCTTGAAATCGCGCTTGGCGTTGTACTGTTCGAGGGCGGCCATTGTTTCTCGCCCTCAGGCCGATTTGCGCTTGGGCGCGGCGGCTTTCGGCTTGTTGCGTTTGGCCTCTGGCTTGGCTTTCGCGGACGACGTTTTCGGCGAGGCTGAATCCGATGACAGGCTCTTCTTCAGCGCGTCGAACAGGTCGACGACGTTGGAGGGTTTGGGCGTCGCCTTGGCCGTCGGTGCCTTTTTGCCTGCTTTCTTGGCACGGATCAGTTCGAGCAGCGCGTCCTCATATTTGTCATCGAACTTCGACGGATCGAATTTGGCTTTCTTCTTGTCGATGATCAGTTCGGCCAGATCGGTCATCTCCTGGTCGGTCTTCACCGCCTTGATCTCGCCGAACACGCTGTCCGGCTGGCGCACCGTATTGTCGTAGCGCAGCGTCGTCAGCACCATGCCCTTGCCCAGCGGCTCGATGACCACGGGCCGTTCCCGGTTGTAGAGCACGATACGCGCTAGCCCGGCCATCTTCTTGCCGGCCATGGCATCGCGGATGACGGCAAACGCCTCCTCCGACACCTTGTCGGCCGGCGCGACATAATAGGGCGTATCGAGATAAATCTGCTGGATCGAGGCTTTGTCGATGAAACCGTCAAGGCTCATCGTGTGCGAGGATTCGATCTGCACCGCCTCGATCTCGTCTTCATCGATATGGACGAAATCGCCGCCGTCGAGTTCATAGCCCTTGATCTCGTCGCCATCGCCCAACGGCTTGCCGGTCTCGGCATCGATATAGATGCGCTTGACCGTGTTGCCGGTCTTGCGGTTCAGCACCCGGAACGAGACCTTTTCGGTATGGGTGACGACGTTGGTCAGCTCCACGGCACAAGTGACCAGCGACAGCTTCAGATAGCCCTTCCAGGCAGGACGTGGCGCCATGGCAATTTCCCTTCGGCGATAAGATGAAGGTGAGAACGGACAGGCCCCGTTCCAGTTCCGTGATCGCACGACGTTCGGGACGCAAAGGCAAGTCCCCGCGTCGCGGCGGCCAGAATGAAAATTTTACGGGCGCGGCAAAAATTGAAACACAAGCGCGCGCAGGCGACATTCAAACGAAACATATGTGATGCAAAAGTCACATTGGGCGCAATGCCGACGAACTGCACGGAAAGACCCCGAATCAGCCGCATTCCGGCCACGAACCAAGGCCTTTTCGACCAGATATTAACATCGTGTTCACCGACTATTCACGCCTCGACGCTATGATGCCCGTCAATCGGAAGGGACATCCGAAAATCGGGACAGGGACAGGGTAAATGAACTTCCTTACGCACCTCATCGGCTATGCCGCGGCCATCCGCGAATTCATCGCGCCGACCTACCGGCCCGAGCGCTATTACATGCGCGGCCCGGGTCCGGCTTGCGCCCGTCGCGGCACCTCGCTGGGTGCGCACTGACCATGACGTTCGAGAACCGCCACAACAGCCGTATCTGCAGGCCGGGCACCGAGACCCGCGCCACCACCTATCGTTCCGAACGCCCCGCGCTCGCCGACAGACGGCGTGCGACATCGCCACGTCTTTGATCCCGCCTCCGGCTGGCTTAGTGTCCCAGGACATGAGCAGCCGAGGCCCGCGTGACCGAGCCAAACCGTCCCTCTAAACCCTTCGCTGCAAGCCATCCGCTGATCGTCTTCGACGGCGTCTGCGTGCTCTGCTCCGGCTTCGTGCGCATGGTCGTCAGGCTCGACCGCCAGGGCCGCTTCCGCTTCGCCACCGCCCAATCTCCGTTTGGCGAGGCGCTGTTCAGGAAGCATGGGCTGCGCACGGACTCCTACGAAACCAATCTCGTCCTCATCGACGGCGCCTTCTTCACCCACCTCGACAGCCTTGTCGCCGTCATGTCGGAACTCAGCTGGCCATGGCGCGTAGCGAAGGCGCTGTTGCTGCTGCCACGACCGCTGCGCGACTGGCTGTACAATCGCATCGCCAAAAATCGCTACGCCCTCTTCGGTCGAAAGGACAGCTGCGACATTCCATCGGCCGCGCTGAGAGGACGGTTCCTTGGCTAGATGTCTGGTTCAGGCATTTGATGGGCTGGATCGAGTCGTGGCCGTTTAGGCTCTTTTGCGGATGGTCGATGTGCATGCGGTGATGGCTTGCACCGTGCCCGATCAAGGCCGAAAGTTTTTTCTGCAGCCTGTCGAAATCAGGCGCTGCCGCGCGACATACGTCTGGCCCCGCAAGGACGCGGCCTTCCAAACCACGGGAGAAGACCCATGCGATACATACTTTTGATCAACGGCGACGAAGCCGCACTGGCGAAAACGCCGGTCGAGCAGCTCCAGCAGATGAGCGCGGCCTATACCGCCTATACCGAAGCCTTGAAGAAATCCGGCGTATGGCTGGCCGGCGAGCGGCTGCGTCCCACCCAGGCGACCACCTCGGTGCGGATCGCGGACGGCAAGACCCACGTGATCGACGGCCCCTATGCCGACACCAAGGAGCAGCTTGCCGGCTTCTACATGATCGAGGCGGCCGACATCGATACTGCCATCGAATGGGCGGCACGCTGTCCGGCGGCCAGCACCGGCACTGTCGAGCTGCGGCCGATCTGGGAGTTGGCCGACTACATGCCCCAGAAATGACGGCGTAATGGACAGTCGCCCGGAGATCGCCCGGGCGGCCGCTGAGGCCGCCGCCCGGCAGAGTTATGGCAAGCTGGTCGCCTGGCTCGCGGCGCGCACGCGTGATGTGGCCGCCGCCGAGGATGCGCTGGCCGACGCCTTTGCCGCCGCGCTCGAACGCTGGCCGCGGTCAGGCGTGCCTGAAAAGCCGGAAGCCTGGCTGTTGGCGGTGGCGCGTCGTCGCCGCGTTGATTCGGTTCGCCGGCGGCTCACCCGGGAGGCGGCCCGTGATCATCTCAAGCTGATTGCCGAAGAGATGGAGGCGCGCATGACCGACGAAGACCTGCCCGACGAACGGTTGCGGCTGATGTTTGCCTGCGCGCATCCGGCGATCGAACCTGGCGTGCGGGCGCCGCTGATCCTGCAGGCCGTGCTGGGCTTCGATGCCGCCACGATCGCCTCCGCCTTCCTGGTCTCACCGGCAACGATGGGCCAGCGCCTGGTGCGCGCCAAGACCCGCATCCGCGAAACCGGCATTCCGTTCCGCGTGCCCGAGCGGGCCGAGCTCGGCGAGCGGCTGGATGCCGTGCTGGAGGCGATCTACGCCGCCTTCGCCGAAGGTTGGTCGGATCCGGCCGGCACGGAGACCAGGGCGCGCAACCTCGCCACCGAAGGCATCTGGCTCGGCCGCCTGGTGGCCACGCTGATGCCGCAAGAGCCGGAAGCGCTTGGCCTGCTGGCGTTGATGCTGTTTGCCGAGGCGCGCCGCGCTGCACGGCGCAGTGCCGAAGGCGACTTCGTGCCGCTGGCGGAGCAGGATTGCGATCTGTGGGATCGCGCTCTCATCGATGAGGCGGAGGTGCTTCTGTCCCACGCCGCGGCGCGCGGCGCCATCGGCCGCTACCAGCTCGAGGCGGCCGTACAGTCGGCCCATGCGGCGCGACGGCTGACCGGCCGCACCGACTGGGTGGCGATCCGCGAGCTCTACGATGCGCTGCTTTTGATCGCTGGATCGCCGGTGGTGGCGATCAACCGCGCCGTGGCGCTTGCCGAGACGGAGGGCGCTTTGGCCGGGCTGGCCGCCCTTTACGTGCTGGGCGACGACAAGCGGCTCAATGAGTATCAGCCTTTTTGGGCGGCCCGAGCCGGTCTCCTCGCCAGGCTGGGCCAGGTACCGCTGGCAAGCGAGGCCTATGACAGGGCGATCGGCCTCGAGCGCGATCCGGCTGTGCGCCGGTTCCTGCAAGGCAAACGCGCATTGCTGCGAAATTGAGCCGCCTGCTCAGAGCAATCCCAGGAAAGTGTGTAACGGTTTTCTGTCCGGAATCGCGCCAAAACAAAGAGCTCTAGACGGGCCACATCTCGTGCGAAATGTTGAGCGTCTTCAGCAACGCATGGTCGCGCAGCCGGGCCCATAGACGTTCAATGTTTGGCCATGCCGCGCGGGCGCGATCGATGTCGGGATGCCACGCCACCAGCATGACGAGATAGATATCGGCCAGCGACATCGCCTCGCCGACCAGCCAGTCACGGCCGCGCAAGGCGGCATCGAGAACGGCGAAGCCGCGGTCCATCTCGGCGATTGCCGCCTGCTTGACGGCTTTCGTGCCGTCGGCGTCGGCCGTGTAGCGATAGGCGTAGTAGAGCCGCAGCACCGCCGGGTAGAGCACCGACGACATGAAGGCCATCCAGCGCAGGAACTCGGCGCGGGCCGGCGCGTCGACCGCCGGCGCCAGGCCGGCATCGGGATGGCGCTCGGCAAGCAGGATGCAGATTGCCGCCGATTCGGTCATCGAGCTGCCGTCCGGCAAGGTCAGCACCGGCACCTGGTTCAGCGGGCTGATGTCGAGGAAGGCCGGATCGGGCCGGTCGGATTTCGGCACGTCGATTTGTTCGAATGGCGCGTTCGCCAGCGCCAGCGCCGCCTCGACGACGAAGCCGCCGCTGCCCGGACGGGTGTAGAGCTTGTACATGAATTCCTCCCCTGGCCCGAACAGAGCGGGCCGATGGGGATATGAACCGGAAGCAGGTTGCCGCTCAAGCCGGCTGCAGGCGCCACGGCAAGCTTTTCAGCGGGCCAGCGGGTCCTCCGAAGGATCGTCCAGGCCGTGCTCCAGCAATTTGTTGAGCAACCGCATCAGGCTCTCCCGCTCCTCTTGGCTAAGGGGGGAGAATGACCTGGCGACAATATCGAGAACGCGTTTACGCCCACGCTGCAGCATCGCCTCGCCTTCGGCTGTAAGGCGATGTGCGTTGGCGCGGCCCGGGCCGATCTGGCGCTCGATCCAGCCCTGGCGGAGCAACCGGATCGCCAGCGTGCCGAAAGCCTGATCGGAATTGAATGTCAGCACTGCCAGCGCGTGCATCGTGGCGCCGGGGTTGCGGTCGATCTCGCGCAGCGCATTCCACTGCACAAGGCTGATCCCCAGCTCGGATAGCGCCGTGTCTGCCGCCCGATGGTGACGGTGCTGGAGTTTCTTGACCGAAAGACCGAGTGCTTCAGGGGAGCTTGACATATCAACAAGTTTATATAAATATGTTGAGACAGTCAACCCACCAACGGGAGATTTCACGATGTCGAAACAGCAATTGAGCCTGTTGGCCGAAACCGTTCCCGTAACCATCTCCGATCAGGGGCAAGGTCGGCCGTTCCTGCTCCTGCACGGCGGCGCCGGGGCAGGTTCGATGTCGGGTCTCGCGCAGGCGCTTTCCAAAAACGGCCGTGCGATCGTGCCGACGCATCCGGGTTTCGATGGCGAGCCGCGCCCGCAGGGCTTTGCCAGCATCAACGATCTGGCGCTTGCCTACCTCGCTTTGATCGAGTGGTTGGACCTGACGGATGTGGTGCTGGTCGGCAACTCGGCCGGCGGCTGGATCGCCGCCGAAATGGCGCTTCGCCAGTCGCCCCGCATCGCCGGGCTGGTCCTTCTCAATGCGGTTGGGATCGATCCGGACCCGGCGGGGCGGCCGATCACCGACCCGACGACGCTGCCGCCGGCGGAACGCTCGGCGCTGGCCTTCCACAATCCGCAGCTCTACGCGCTTGCCCCATCGGGCCCGGACGCCGTCGCCGCCATGGCGGAAAACCAGAAGACCTTGCGGCTCTATTCCGGCGAGGATTTCATGGTTGAGCCAACGCTCAGGTCGCGGCTGGCACGAATGCCCGTGCCGACCATCGTCGCATGGGGCGAAAGCGACCGCATCGTGGATATCGACTATGGCCGGCGCTATGCCGGCAGCATCGCCGGTGCCAATTTCGAGCGGATCGCCGAAGCCGGCCATTTCCCACATATAGAGAAGCTCGACGAGGTGGTGCGCCTAGTCGGCAACTTCGCCGGCAGATTGTAAGGCGGTCCGGGATTCACCCGCGCCCGCCTGGCGTCAGGCCCCCAGTCCTTCGAACAGGATCGTCGACAGATAGCGTTCGGCGAAGGACGGGATGATCACCACCAGGGTCTTGCCCTTGTTCTCCGGCCGCGAGCCGACGACGATCGCCGCCTGCAGGGCAGCGCCCGATGAGATGCCGACCGGCACGCCTTCAAGGCGGGCGACGAGACGCGCATTGGCGACCGAATCCTCATTCGAGACCTTGACGATCTCGTCATAGATCGTTGTGTCGAGGATTTTTGGCGCGAAGCCGGCGCCGATGCCCTGGATCTTGTGCGGGCCGGGCTGGCCACCCGACAGCACCGGCGAGGCTTCCGGCTCGACCGCGACGATCTGTACCGAGGGCTTGCGCTTCTTCAGCACCTGGCCGACGCCGGTGATGGTGCCGCCGGTGCCGATGCCGGCGACGAAGATGTCGACCTCGCCCTGAGTGTCATTCCAGATCTCCTCGGCCGTCGTCGTGCGATGGATTTCCGGATTGGCGGGGTTTTCGAATTGCTGCGGGATGATGGCGTTGGGGATCGTCGCGGCCAGTTCGTCGGCCTTGGCGATGGCGCCCTTCATGCCTTTCGGGCCTTCGGTCAGCACCAGTTCGGCGCCGAGCAGCGCCAGCATTTTTCTGCGCTCGACCGACATCGTCTCCGGCATGGTCAGGATCAGCTTGTAGCCCTTGGCGGCGGCGGCGAAGGCAAGCGCGATGCCGGTATTGCCCGAGGTCGGTTCGACCAGCGTCGTCTTGCCGGGTGAAATCTTGCCGGCTGCCTCCAGCGCTTCGATCATCGCCACGCCGATGCGGTCCTTGACCGAGGCGATCGGATTGAAGAATTCTAGCTTGGCAATGAGATTGGCAACGATGCCCTTCTCCTTGGCGAATTTGTCGAGCCGCACCAGCGGTGTATCGCCGATCGTATCGGTGATGGAATCGTAGATGCGGCCGCGGCCGGGGACGCGGGCGGAGGTGACAGGCTTGTTCATTGGTTTCGCTCCCAGGATTTCAGGCAAGTGGCGGCAAGATAGGGCCTTCGATCGCGCAAGATAGACCGACGACGGAAAATATCCGAGTGGGGCCTGTGTCTAAAACGTCATCGCCCCGGAAAAGGGTTTTCCGGGAAGGTCGATATCTGGAATATTTTGGCCGAAAGGACCCTATTGGCGGGCGGCGATCGCTGCCGCGGCGCCGACCATGAAGCCGGCGGCGGTGCGGTTCAGCACCTTCAGCGCGCGCGGCGACTTCAGGAACCAGCGCGCCTTGGCGGCCAGTGCCAGGTAAGGCACCAGCACGATGAACAGGACGACCACGGTCAGCGCGACGACAATACCGTAATCGGCCAGCGTGATCGTCTTGAGGTCGACGATGGTCGGCGTGATGGCGAGGTAGAAGATCATCGTCTTCGGATTGCCGAGCGTCACGGTGAGGCCTGCCGCGAAACTCGAAACGAATCCAGCCTTGCCCTTCCGGGCTTCAATGGTTTCAGGCGTGATGCCGGCGGTCCAGAAGCGCCAGCCGAGGAAGGCGAGATAGGCGACCCCTGCCCATTTGATGGCCAGGAACACCATGCCGAAGGTCTGCGCGACAAAGGCGAGGCCGAGCACCACTGCGGTCAGGTAGGTAAGGTCGCCCAGCATCAGGCCGAACGACATGGCCAGAGACGAGCGGAAGCCGGAGCCGAGCGCCCGCGCGACAAGTGCTGTTACGCCGGGACCGGGAATGGCGGCGGCGATGCCAAGCGCGGCACTGTAGGCGAGGAAGCCGGTGAGGGTCATGGATGCGGCCTTGCACGTTCGGGACGCGATGCTGTTGTGACTGCGCCTTGTCGCACGAAGTCAGGCGGCGGTGAATTCCCTTCAGCCGGATTCTATTGCACCAGGGCGAGGGTCAAGCGCTCAGGAGTGGCTGTTGCCATGGGTGATGCGCCAGATGGTGCCGTTGCCGTCCTCGGTCACGATCAGCGCACCGTCGTTTGCGACCGCCACGCCGACCGGCCTTCCCCACACCTCGCCGTTGGAGACGACGAAGCCGGTCATGAAATCCTCGTATTCGCCGGTCGGCTTGCCGTCCTTGAACAGCAAACGCACCACCTTGTAGCCGGTCCGATTGCCGCGATTCCAGGAGCCGTGCAGGGCAACGAAGGCATCGCCCTGATACTCCTGGGGAAAATCCTTGCCGGTATAGAAGGCGATGTTGAGCGGCGCCGAATGCGCCTGCATCAGCACATCGGGAATGGTGGCCTTGCCGGCCAGATCGGGGCGCTCGCCCTTGTGGCGTGGATCCTCGTGGTTGCCGATGTAGTACCAGGGCCAACCGTAGAAGGCGCCTTCCCTGATCGACGTGGCGTATTCGGACGGCACATTGTCGCCCAGCGCGTCGCGCTCGTTGACGACGCACCACAGCGCGCCGGTCGCCGGCTGGATGGTCATGCCCGAACAGTTGCGCAGGCCGGTGGCGACGATGCGGCCGTTCTTGCCATCCGGATCGAAGGCCAGCACGTCGGCGCGGCCGTCCTCGGAGCCCCATGTCGCACCCAGCGGCTTCGACTTGAGCCACGCGTCGAGGCCGCCATCCGGCGCCTTGCCCATATCCTCGGCGACGTTCGAGCCGGAGCCGACCGACAGATAGAGCGTCTTGCCGTCCCGTGAGAAAACGATATCGCGGGTCCAGTGATGGTTCGATGGAATGTTGTCGACGATGGTTTCCGGTTCGCCTGATGCCTTCAGGTCGCCCTTGCGGTAGGCGAAGCGCACGATGCTGTCGCTGTTGGCGACATAGACCCATTGCGGGTCGTCGCCCGGCGGATAGAAGGCGATGCCATAGGGTTGGTTGAGATTGCCGGCAAAGACGCCGTTCTCGACGGGTTTCGCACTGCCCTCGGCAAGACGATAGACGCGGATCTGGTTGGCCTCGCTGTCGGCGACGAACAGGTCGCCATTGGGTGCCACGCGCACGACGCGCGGATTGTCGATGCCGGACGCGATCAGCTCGGCGGAAAAGCCGGGCGGCAATTGCGGCTTCGCGCCTGTCGGCATGTCGGCAAGACCGGCGCTGTTCGAAGCGGATTTGGTGACATAGGGCTTCGGTAGGTCTTCCGGCTTGATCAGCCGGCGCACGCCGGGCTTGTCGGCGCGCCAGTCGCCGAAGGCGGCCGGACCCTTCAGCACCGGTTGATCGGCCGCGAAGGCAGAGCTGGCGATCAAGATGCTGATGGGGATGGCCGTGACCGAGGCAATTCGGATCATGGAATTCCTCCAAGCGTGTCCAGCAACGAAATATGGCTGTGGCCAGAGCAACGACCGGCATCGCCGGTTGTTCCGCGCTACACGTCTGACTAGTAGTTGCCGCTCAGGCCTCCGTGGCGTCGAGGTCGCTGTCGAGGCGGCTTTCCAGTTCGACGAGATCGGCCGGCAGTGGCAGGCCCATGGCGCGCATTTCGCGCAGTTTCTCGCGCCGTTGCTCCTGCACCTCGCGCACGTCTTCCGGCTGGTTGACCATCTCTTCCAGCAGCAGGCTGATCCGGGCCTTGATTTCTTCGAGCGCCATCGTCGTCTCCTCGGTTAGATCAGCTCAACGAAGCATGCGCGATATCAGTTGCGCCGTATAATCGACCATCGGCACGATGCGCGCGTAATTCAGCCGGGTCGGGCCAATGACGCCGAGCGCGCCGACGACGCGGGCATCCTTGTCGCGATAGGGCGCGACGACCAGCGACGAGCCCGACAGCGAAAACAGCTTGTTTTCCGAACCGATGAAGATGCGCACGCCTGATCCCTCTTCAGCGAGATCAAGCAGCTGGATCAGCCCGTCCTGCGTCTCCATGTCCTCGAACAGATGCCGCAGCAGTTCGATATCCGCCTGGGCGGTGACGTTTTCGAGCAGATTCGCGCGACCGCGCACGATGAGCCGTGCCGGCAGGCCGCTATCGGCGCCCGCCCACACTGCCAGCCCCTTTTCGACCAGATCCTGCGACAGCGTGTCGAGGGCAGCCCTGGTCTCTTCCTTGATGCGGGCGATCTCGATGCGCGCCTCGGCCAGCGTGCGGCCCCTGATATGGGCGTTGAGGAAATTCGAGGCTTCATGCAGTTGCGAGACGGTGATGCCGGCGGGCAACTCGACGACGCGGTTCTCGACGTCGCCATTCTGCGACACCAGCACGGCAAGCGCCTTGGTCGGCTCGAGTTGGATGAACTCGATATGCTTCAGCGCCACTTCGTTCTTGGCGGCCAGCACCAGGCCGGCGCCGCGCGACATGCCCGACAGCATCTGGCTGGCCTCGGTCAGCATGTGCTCCAGCGTCGCGCCCGAGCCGGAGGCCCGCACCTGCGCCTCGATGGTGCGGCGCTCTTCGTCGGAGAGGTCGCCTAGCTCCATGAAGGCGTCGACGAAGAAACGCAGGCCGGCCTGCGTCGGCAGCCGGCCGGCCGAGATATGGGGAGCGTAGATCAGCCCGAGATGTTCGAGATCGCTCATCACGTTGCGAATGGTGGCCGGCGACAGCGAGGACGGCAGGATGCGCGACAGGCTGCGCGAGCCCACGGGTTCACCATCCCTGAGATAGGAATCGACGATGCGCCGGAAGATGTCACGGGAACGCATGTCGAGGGATTGAAGCGCCGGCGACTGCGAACTGGGATCGACTGCCTTGGTCATACGGCCAAAAAACCTCCGCCCTAAGGATATAGACTTCGGTGCGGTGGGCGCAACCCGGTGTCTGTGTCAGATCGCCCGGCCATTTTCCTTTGCGCCATGGGCTTGGTGGAGCTACAAGCCGGCCACGATTCAAAAAAATGACGGGAAAGAGCCTGAATGCGCCCCTCCAAACGCCAATTCGACGAAATGCGCGCCATCTCCTTCGAGCGCGGCGTCTCCAAGCATGCCGAAGGCTCGTGCCTGGTGAAGTTCGGCGACACGCATGTGCTTTGCACCGCCAGTCTCGAGGAGAAAGTACCGGGCTGGATGCGCAATTCCGGCAAGGGCTGGGTCACGGCTGAATATGGCATGCTGCCGCGCTCGACCGGCGAACGCATGCGCCGCGAGGCCTCCGCCGGCAAGCAGGGCGGCCGCACGCTGGAAATCCAGCGCCTCATCGGCCGCTCGCTCCGCGCCGTGGTCGATTTGCAGGCGCTGGGCGAACAGCAGATCACCGTCGACTGCGACGTCATCCAGGCCGATGGCGGCACCCGCACCGCCTCGATCACCGGCGGCTGGGTCGCGCTCTATGATTGCCTGCGCTGGATGGAAGCCCGCCAGATGGCCAGCGTCGCCAAGGTGCTGAAAGACCATGTCGCGGCGATTTCCTGCGGCATTCATGACGGCCAGCCGGTCATCGACCTCGACTATCTCGAGGATTCCTCGGCCGGCACCGACGCCAATTTCGTCATGACCGGCAAGGGCGGCGTCGTCGAGATCCAGGGCACCGCCGAGGGCGAGCCTTTTTCGGAAGGGCAGTTCGGGGAGTTGATGAGTCTGGCCAAGAAAGGCATCCAACGGCTGGTGAGTTTGCAGCAGATGGCGGTGGCTTAGGCCATTGGTTTTCTGGTGAAACCCTCCGCCATCCTGGAATCAGCCCTGTACGTCACCGATCTGACGGCGGCGGAAGAATTTTACGTCGACATTCTCGGCCTCACCCTCCTCGGCAAGGTCGACGGCCGCCATCTCTTCTTTCGCTGTGGCCCCGGCGTTCTGCTCATCTTCAACGCCGAGGCGACCAAAATACCTCCTGCGCCGGACGCCCGGCTGCCGGTGCCGCCGCATGGCACGGTCGGTGAGGGTCATCTCTGCTTTTCGGCAACCGCCGACGAGATCGCCGGCTGGAAAGCGCATCTGGGGGCAAAAAGAATCGCCATCGAAAGCGAATTCGAATGGCCGCAAGGCGGCCGTTCGATCTATATACGCGACCCCTCGGGCAATTCGATCGAGTTCGCCGAGCCAAGGATCTGGGGCCTTTGATGCATTCTCTTGATGGCAAGAAGATCGTCGTCGCCAGCCACAATGCCGGCAAGCTGCGCGAATTCGCCGATTTGATGGGACCGTTCGGCTTCGAGGCGAAGTCGGCCAAGGACTATGGCCTGCCCGAGCCGGACGAAACCGGCACCACCTTCGAGGAGAATGCCTACATCAAGGCGCTGGCCGCCGCAAAGGCGACCGGCCTGCCGGCGCTGTCGGATGATTCGGGCCTCTGCGTCGACGCGCTCGACGGCGCGCCCGGCGTCTACACCGCCAACTGGGCCGAAACCCCGGATGGCAGCAGAGATTTCGCCATGGCCATGCAGCGCACCGAAGTGGCGTTGCAGGAAGTCGGCGCCGCCTCGGCCGAACAGCGCAAGGGCCGCTTTGTCGCCGTCATCTGCCTGGCTTTCCCCGATGGCGAGGCCGAGTATTATCGCGGCGAGGCCGAAGGCATGCTGGTCTGGCCGCCGCGCGGCGAGCTCGGTTTCGGCTACGATCCGGTGTTCTTGCCCGATGGTTTCGACAAGACTTTCGGCGAGATGACGGCCGAGGAAAAACACGGCTGGAAGCCCGGCCAGGCCACCGCCCTGTCGCACCGTGCCCGCGCTTTCCAGAAATTCGCCAAAGCGAGATTGGGAGAGGCATGAGCATGCTGCTCGACCGGGCGCCCGGTTTCGGCGTCTATATCCATTGGCCGTTCTGCGCGGCCAAGTGCCCCTATTGCGACTTCAACAGCCATGTCCGCCACCAGCCGGTCGACCAGGAGCGCTTTGCTGCCGCCTTCGAGGCGGAACTGGCGACGATGCGACAGCGCACCGGGCCGCGCGAGGTGACCAGCATTTTTCTGGGCGGTGGCACGCCGTCGCTGATGAAGCCGGAAACCGTGGCCAGGGTTCTGGACGCGGTGGCGAAAAACTGGACGGTGCCGGATGGCATCGAGGTGACGCTGGAGGCCAATCCGTCCTCGGTCGAGGCCGAACGGTTTCGTGGTTATAGAGCAGCAGGCGTCAACCGCGTCTCGCTGGGCGTGCAGGCACTCAACGACAAGGATCTGCGCTTCCTCGGCCGCCTGCACAATGTCGAGGAAGCGCTGCATGCGATCGGGCTGGCGCGCGAGATCTTTCCACGGCTATCCTTCGACCTGATCTACGCCCGGCCGGGCCAGACGCCGGAAGCTTGGGCATCCGAGCTCGAACAGGCCATCGGCCACGCCGCCGACCACCTGTCGCTCTATCAGCTGACCATCGAGGAAGGCACGCCCTTCCACGCGCTGCATGCGGCAAAGAAGTTCATCATCCCTGACAACGACCATGCCGCCGACCTCTATTCGTTGACGCAGGAGATCACAGCCGCACATGGTTTGCCGGCTTATGAGATTTCCAACCATGCCAGGCCAGGCGCCGAGAGTCGTCACAATCTGACCTACTGGCGCTATGGCGAATATGTCGGCGTCGGCCCCGGCGCGCATGGCCGCTTCGTCGAGAATGGCCGCCGAACGGTGACGATCGCCGAGCGGATGCCGGAAACCTGGGCCAATCTGGTCGAGGCCAAGGGCCACGGCATCACCGGCGGCGAGATCCTGACACGCTCGGAAGAGGCCGACGAATTCCTGCTGATGGGGCTCAGACTCGCCGAGGGCATCGACCTCCAGCGCTACGAGGCGTTTTCAGGCCGCGGCCTGTCGAGCGCGCGGCTGTCGATGCTGCAGGGCGAGGGGCTGGTGGCATCGATCGGCAATGCGCGCCTGCGCGCCACGCCAGCCGGCATGATCGTGCTCGACGCCGTGGTGGCGGACCTGGCGCGCTAACCTCATGAAGAAAATCCTCTTCGTCTGCAGCCAGAACCGCTTGCGCAGCCCGACCGCCGAGCAGGTGTTCTCCAAGCGCCAGGATATCGAAGTCGCGTCGGCGGGGACAAATCATGATGCGGATACGCCGCTGACCCATGAGCTGGTGGCGTGGGCCGACATCATCTTCGTCATGGAAAAGGCGCATCGCACCAAGCTGCAGAATAAATTCAAGGCGAGCTTGGAAAAGGCTCGCGTCATTTGTCTCGACATACCGGACGAGTACGACTTCATGGACCTGGAATTGATTAGCCTTCTGAAGGCACGCGTTTCACGGTATCTGGGGTAACCTTCGTTCCTGCTCCGCCACGATGACGAAGGCCGAACGGTCTCAGTCCGTCGAAGGGTCAGGCGTCGTGCTTGAAACGGCGCTTGCCGCGATCCTTCTCGGCATGTGCCGTTCCGTTTCGGGCCGGTTTGGCATCGGCCTTTTCGCGGCGAACGCTGTGCTGGTCGTTCATCGCATGTGGCGGCACGCCTTCCCTGGCGGTTTTCGTTTCAAGACGGGTGATGAATATATCGAAGCGATTGGGCATCGTCCGGTCAGTGCTCCGTCGTGCTGTCGGGTTCATTGTCGGAAAGCTTGGCGTTCGTCGGCAAGGCGGTCGACAGGGCGCTTGTGGCCCGCCTGGTCAGGCTGGCGTCGGTCTTGGCAGTCAGCCGCTTGTCCGGGCGCGCGGCAACGCGGTTGCGGCCGGCATAATAGGGCTCGAAAGCGTCCTGTATCGTCAGGCTGTCCATCCTGTCCTCCCTTTAGGAATCAGGGGCTAAATCTGCCAATGCCGGTTTCGTTCCCCACTGTGGCAAAGGAATGGCGGGAATTTCACATCGACCTTCACTCCCGCCACGGCCCCGATGTTCGGCTCAGCAAACAAAAAGCCCGCCGGACGGAACCAGCGGGCTTCCGGTATCACACCAGGCCGGTATCAGGTCAGGATCGTCAGCCCGGCGTCTTGGACGGAGGCGACCCCAAAGCAACGACAGCCGATAGCCGCTCTCTCTTAACCAGCACAGGCTTTTGGTAGATTTTCTTCATGGCATACTCCCGCTTTCCCTTGATGGCTGAGATTCCTTGCGTTGTCTCATCTTGTCAAGTCGCGAGCAGAGGGTCCTCGGGCCGGAGTATCCGGTGGCGGATGCCCACGAAGACACGGAAAGCTTTTCCGGTTGCCAGCTGGAGGCAACCGCTGCACTGCTATTCCTTTGCGTAGCGCAACGATGGCGAAGGGCTCGATAGGATGGAGCAGCCTCCCCCTGCGTCGACCGGTATCAGTGTCCAAGCAGACGGTGATGTCAGCCAGAACGGACCGGTTACAGCCGTTTTCTTGCTGAACATCGATAGATATACGGGTCCGCTGCTGGCTGGATGGGTACAGTCTGGCAACCGAATCGGCGCTATTGTCGTGCCTGGCTTCCGACGCCGGCCAAAGGGTTTCAGTGTCGGCAATATCAGACGAAGGCTGCAGCGCAGGCTTTTGCTCAAACGATATCTGGGCAACATTCCGACCAGGCTGATCGAATTTGGCAAGCCATATGATTGGGACGTGCTTCGGCGCCAATTGTCCGGCATCGAAGCCGATGTGCTGATCTCCTATGCCTTTCCGAGGTTGGTCCCACAGGATGCGCTTGCCGGCTTTCGCATGGGCGGGCTCAATCTTCATCCGGCGTTGCTGCCCAACTACCGTGGTCCGCACCCCTTGCATCGGCTGGTCGTTGATGGCCAGCATGCGGTTTATGGCGGGGTGACGCTGCACAGGATGTCGGCAGGTTACGACGAGGGTGACATTCTCGCGCAGGTGGCGTTTTCCGAAGCGGATTGGGCGTCGAAGCAGAGCCTGGCGCATAGCACCGGAACCGCTTTCCGGATGCTTGTGAGCGGCGCGGTGCCGGCCTATTGCCGAGGCACCCTGTCGGGCATGCCGCAGCCGGAGGGTGACTTCATCTGGGCTGAGCTCGAACCCGCCCATATGATGGTCCTGTCCTCGATGCCGATGGAGCATGTCGCGCGGCTGTGGCGCGTCTTGGGAACGGTGCCCGGCATTTATCTCCGGATGGCCGATCGCAACGTGAGGCTCGGTGTCCAGATACGAAGGCTGGGGCCGCCGACAGGACGAGCTCCGATCAAGCGATGGGCAAGCGTCGAGTTTGACCTGGCCGACGGCAGGGTCGTCCACCTCACCTACAACCGCCTGCTCAAACGGCTGATCAAAGTGCACGATAGGCTCGTACCCGCCAAGACCGGAGAAGCGCATCTTGAAATGCGGCTTTTCGGCCAATCGGAGTGAGCTTTTGCAAGCCTGCGATAGCCGTGCCAAACAGGGCTGAATGGAGACTCGATCAGTGACGGGCGAAACGAGCAAGCGCAGCTATGTGGTCGGCCAGACCGAGATAACGGCGCGGCCGCTCGAACCGGCACTCTATCTGGTGGCCACCCCGATCGGCAATCTGGCCGACATCACGCTGCGCGCGCTGGAGACGCTGGCCGCCGCTGATATAGTCGCTTGCGAGGATACGCGGGTGTCGCGCGTATTGCTCGACCGCTACGGCATTCGCCGTCGCACCACGGCCTATCACGAGCACAATGCCGGCGAGGCCGGGCCGAAGCTGATCGCGGCCCTTCAGGCCGGCCAGAGCGTAGCGCTGATTTCCGATGCCGGCACGCCGCTGGTCTCCGATCCTGGCTACCGGCTGGTCGGCGAGGCGCTTGACCATGGCATTCGCGTCGTACCGATTCCCGGCCCGTCGGCGCCGCTTGCGGCACTGACGGCGTCCGGCCTGCCGTCCGACGCCTTCCTGTTCGCCGGATTTTTGCCGGTGAAGACGGGTCAGCGGCTGACACGGCTGGAAGCGCTGAAAGCCGTGCCGGCGACGCTGATCTTCTTTGAATCGCCGCGCCGGCTGGCCGAGTCGCTCGGCGCCATGGTCGAAGCGCTCGGCGGCGAGCGCAAAGCTGCGATCGGCCGCGAGCTCACCAAGACCTTCGAGGAAATGCGCATCGGCACGCTGCAGGTGCTGGCCGACCATTATGCGGCGGCCGACACGCCGAAGGGTGAGATTGTCGTCTGTGTCGGTCCGGCCGAGGCCAAGGCGGACGAGCCCGCCGACATCGACCGGCTGCTGTTGTCGCTGGCCGCCGAAATGCCGGCCTCCAAGGCGGCAGCGGAAGCCGCGAAAATGACCGGCGGCCAGAAGCAGGCGCTCTACCGACGGCTGCTGGAGCTCAGAGATGCCTCGGGAGAAGGCGACGGTGGCTGAGCGCCCGCGCGCAAGCCGCCAAAAAGCCTATCGGCGCGGCCATCGCGGCGAATGGCTGGCTGCTGCCGCGCTGATGCTGAAAGGCTACCGCATCCTCGCCCGCCGCCACCGCACGCGCTTCGGCGAGATCGACCTGATCGCCCGGCGCGGCGACCTCGTGCTGTTCGTCGAGGTCAAGGCGCGCCGCACGCTGATGGAAGCCATGGAGGCGATCGGCCACGAATCGGAGCGCCGCATCGAAGCCGCCGCCGACATCTGGCTGTCGCGCCAGGCGGACTATGGCAAACTGTCGATGCGCTTCGACATGGTCGCGGTGCTGCCCTGGCGCTGGCCGGTGCATGTCGAGAATGCGTTTTATGGAAGGAATTAGAGGGAGCGACGGTACGGGCTAGTGGGCAACGTCCCAGCGTGCTTTCCATTGTCTGACAGTAGCCACTGCGGTCGCCAGCATCTCGTTCAATTCCGAAACCGGCCCCTGCCACGTCCGATCCATTTCCATTTCGGAATCGTCGTAGGTGTCTATTGCTCGTGCGGACACAGCAATCTCATCGGAGTCTGGAAGGCCAATGGAAATTTGGAAGCACTCGAACGATCGAGTGCCGCCAATATGAAAAAATCTCGCTGGCTTGCCTGCCCATTCGGTAAAAAGGGTGAGTCCGTCGCCCTGACCCAAGCGTCGATAACTCCGTCCACATCAGCATACGTGGTCATATGTGGAATTATGCAGTTTCGTTGATCCCCTGCAACTGGCAGGGTTATCCCCAAATCATCAACGCCACCAGCCCAACAATCCCCACCACCAGTCGCCACCAGCCGAACAGCGAGTAGCCGTTGCGCGAGACGTAATCGAGCAGGTAGCGCACGACGACCAGCGCCGTGATGAAGGCGGCGACGAAGCCGATGGCGATGATCGGCAAATCGGCTGATGTCAGCACATTGCGGTTCTTGAACAGGTCGAAGGCAAAGGCGCCGACCATGGTCGGGATGGCGAGGAAGAACGAAAATTCCGCCGCCGCGCGCTTGTCGACGCCCAAGAGCAGGGCGCCGACGATGGTCGAGCCGGAGCGCGACGTGCCAGGGATCAGCGACAGGCACTGGAAAAGCCCGATCTGCAGGTAAAGCCTGGTCGGGAAGCGCTCGACGTCGCGATAAACCGGCTTCAGGTTCATGCGGTCGACCGCCAACAGGATGACACCGCCGATGATCAGCATGATGCAGATCAGCCTTGGCGATTCGAACAGCACTGTCTTGATGAAATCGTGCGCCAGCGCGCCGATGATCGCCGCCGGCAGGAAGGCGATCAGGATGCCGATGACGAAATGCCGCGTCAGCCGGTCATGCGGCAGGTCGAGCAGCATCTGCCACAGGCGGCGGAAATAGACGCTGAGGATCGCCAGGATGGCGCCGAGCTGGATCAGGATCTCGAAGGCCTTGCCGGTCGACTGGAAGCCGAGGAAATGGCCGGCGAGCAGGATATGGCCGGTCGAGGACACCGGAATGAACTCGGTCAGCCCCTCCAGCAGGCCGAGCAGCAGGGCTTCGACGATGGTCTGGCTTTCCATGGCTACCTCGGGCTTCGCGTGACGGCTAACAGAACGGCTTGCTTGTCATGGCGTTGAACTGCCCCTATAGGTCGCAACACCCCTGACGGCCCGCTAACCGGGCGGCCAAGACTTACCGGTGCGCCCGGCGATTCGCCAGTGCGCTTTATCATCGCGGAACCATGCTGACGCTTTTCCACCATCCCATGTTCGCCACCTGCCGCTTCGTCCGCCTTGCCTTTGGCGAGTATGGCGAGGAACTGGCGCTGATCGAGGAAAAGCCGTGGACGCGGCGCAAGGAGTTTTTGGCGCTGAATCCGGCCGGCACGCTGCCGATCCTGCTCGCCGAAGGCGACGTGCCGATCATCGGCGCAACGGTCATCTCCGAATATCTCGATGAAACGCGCGGCGTCTTAAAGCGCGACAAGCGGCTGTTCGCCGAAGACCCGATGCAGCGCGCCGAAATCCGCCGGCTGATCGACTGGTATCTCAACAAGGCCGAGAGCGAGGTTACCCGCCATCTGGTGCGCGAGCGCGTGCTGAAGCCGGTCATGCCAGAGACGGCGGGCGGCGGCTCGCCCGATTCGGGCGCCATCCGTGCCGCGCGCGCCAACATCCGCCAGCACATGAAATACACCAACTGGCTGGCCGGCACCCGCCACTGGCTGGCTGGCTCGAGGGTCACCTACGCCGATCTCGCGGCCGCCGCGACGCTGTCGGTGCTCGACTATCTCGGCGAGATTGACTGGCGCGAACACCCTGCTGCGCGCGAATGGTACACGCGGGTGAAGTCGCGGCCCTCCTTCCGGCCGCTCCTGACCGACCGCGTGCGCGGCCTGTCGCCGGTGTCGCATTATGCGGACCTCGACTTCTGACGCGGCAAAACTGCGCGCACTGATCGACGCGGAGGCGCATCGCGCCGGCTTTGATGCCATTGCCGTCACCTCTCCCGATGCGATCCCGCTGGCGCCGGCCCGCCTTGCCGAATTCGTCGCCGACGGTTTTCACGGTTCGATGGACTGGATCGCCGAGACGATTGCGCGGCGCAGCGAGCCCTCCACGCTTTGGCCTGACGTGCGCTCGATCATCGTGCTGGCGATGAATTACGGACCGGACCATGATCCGCGCGATCAGCTCGCCAAACGTGACCGCGGCGCGATCTCCGTCTATGCACAGAACCGCGACTATCACGAGGTGATGAAGGGTCGGCTGAAGGAGATCGCCGGCAAGATCGTAGCGCGCGCCGGCGGTGACGTGAAGGTGTTTGTCGACACAGCACCCGTGATGGAAAAGCCGTTGGCTGAGGCCGCCGGGCTCGGCTGGCAAGGAAAACACACCAATCTGGTCAGCCGCGAGCATGGGTCATGGCTGTTCCTCGGCACCATCTTCACCACCGCCGAACTCGCGCCCGACCGGGCCGAGATCGACCATTGCGGCTCCTGCCGCGCCTGCCTTGATGCCTGCCCGACCGAAGCCTTCCCGGCGCCCTATCGGCTCGATGCGAGGCGCTGTATTTCGTACCTGACCATCGAGAACAAGGGGCCGATCCCGCATGAATTCCGCGAAAAAATCGGCAACCGCATCTATGGCTGCGACGACTGCCTGGCAGCTTGTCCGTGGAACAAGTTCGCGCGCGCCGCTTCCGAGGCAAAACTCGCCGCGCGTGACGATCTGCGCGAGCCGGCGCTTGGCGATCTGCTGCGGCTGGACGACGCGGCCTTCCGCGCCTTCTTTTCCGGGTCGCCGATAAAGCGCATCGGCCGCGACCGCTTCGTCCGCAATGTGCTGATCGCTGCCGGCAACTCCGGCAATGTCGAGCTTGCCGGTACCGTGCGAGCCTTGCTGGCCGACGCGTCGCCGCTGGTGAGGGGCGCGGCAATATGGGCGCTGGCGCGGCTGGTGCCGGACGCCGAATATTCCGAACGGGCCGCGACCGGCCTGAACACCGAAAGCGATGGCGCCGTGCGCGAGGAATGGCGCCTGGCGCGGCCAGACGGGGCACATGCATGAGCGAAAAGCGGATCTTCATCTTCGGCGCGGGCTACTCCGGCAAGGCTTTTGGCCGCGTTAACGCCGGCTCCACCACGATCTTCGGCACGACGCGTTCGCCGGAAAAGTTTGAGGCGCTGCGCCAAGCCGGCATAGCCCCGCTGCTGTTCGACGGTGCTCTGACCGGTGAAATCAGCGATGCACTGAAGAAGACGACGCATCTGGTTATCTCGGTCGCCCCGGAAGAGGCCGGTGATCCCGTGTTGAATGCCGCCCGGGAGGCGATCGCCCAAATGCCGGCTCTGGAATGGATCGGCTATCTCTCGACCGTCGGCGTCTATGGCGATTATGGCGGTGCCTGGGTCAACGAAAAGACCACGTGCCGGCCGGTGTCGAAACGCTCCGTCATGCGGGTCGCGGCCGAGCAGGCGTGGCTGAAGCTCGGCGAGGATATCGGCAGGCCGGTGGCGATCCTGCGCCTGTCCGGCATTTACGGCCCGGGCCGCAACGGGCTGGTCAATCTGGAAAACGGCACCGCGCGGCGGCTGGTCAAGCCCGGCCAGGTGTTCAACCGCATCCATTGCGACGACATTGCCGGCGCTCTCTGGCAGCTCATCGAAGGCAATATATCAGGCATCTTCAACGTCACCGATGACGAGCCGGCGCCGCCGCAGGATGTCGTCACCTATGCCGCGTCGCTGATGGGCGTTGAGGCGCCGCCCGAAATTCCCTTCGAGACCGCCCAACTTTCGCCCATGGCGCGATCTTTCTATGGCGAGAACAAACGCGTCGCCAATGCGGCGATCAAGGCGGCGGGCTATCGCTTTCGCTTTCCGGACTACCGCGCCGCCTTCGATCATATGTGGGCAAGCGGTGACTGGCGCGACGGCGAGGCGCGTAGCCCGATGAAGCGCTGACGATCGAAGCATCTTGCGTTGCGTGCTATGATTCGGCTTGGATTGCGGTGGGGATCCGACTTCATGACGACAGCGAAACAGCCTGTTGCGGGTAGGAAATTCTGGCTGGCGACCGCACTTGGCATGCTCGCCCTTACCGCGCTGGCCGTGCAGCCGGCGGCGGCCGAGGAACGGGCAAAGGACCTGTTCGGCGCCGAGAAACTGCCGACGGCGACCGCGGCGCAGTCGATCGGCTTCTATTCCAAGGGCTGCTTTGCCGGCGGTGTCGCCATCCCCATGGACGGCCCGACCTGGCAGGTGATGCGGCCCTCACGCAACCGCCGCTGGGGCCATCCGGCCATGATCGCCTTGATCGAAAGACTGTCGCGCGACGCGGTCGCCGACGGCTGGCCTGGCCTTTTGATCGGCGATATCGCGCAGCCGCGCGGCGGCCCGATGACGACCGGCCACGCCTCGCACCAGATCGGCCTCGACGCGGACATCTGGCTGACGCCAATGCCTGACCGCGCAATGACCAGGGCGCAGCGCGAGACCATGAGCGCCACCTTGATGGTCGACGAAAAGACCCATCTGGTGAAAGACGCACTGTGGACGCCGCAGCACACTGCGTTGCTCAAGCGGGCGGCGAGCTATCCGCAAGTCGAGCGCATCCTGGTCAATCCGGGCATCAAGAAAAAACTCTGTGACACCGTCAAGGGCGACCGCATCTGGCTGCGCAAGATCAGGCCGTTCTGGGGCCACGACTATCATTTCCATATGCGCATCGGCTGCCAGCCGGGCTCGCCCAACTGCAAGGCGCAGGAAGCGACGCCGGATGATGACGGTTGCGGCAAGCCGCTGGCCTGGTGGTTCACGGAAGAACCGTGGCGGCCCAACAAGAACCCGGATGCGCCCAAGGCCCGCGACCTGATGACCATGGCCAACCTGCCCAAGGAATGCCGCGCCGTGCTCGACGCACCGGGGCCGGCCTCCGCCGAGGCCGCGACCTATCATGGTGGCGCCATGCCGGCAGTGGTGGCGGCACCCGAGCCCGAAGCCCCTTCGCAGCCCGCCGCCACCGTGAGCGGCGCGGCTGAGCTGCCAAGCGCGGCGGACGCTTTCACGGCGACCCCCAGGATGGGCGCGCCGGTGCCACGGCCCCGGCCGCCGACGAACTGACGTCCGTCATTATCGGCGGACTCAATCGGTTTACGAATGGCTTTTCGCGAAATAGTGGCCGTTTGGCCGCATAAGCTGTCTGTGCGCATCACCGGGTTCGAAAACCGTTTCCCTTTTCAAACCCATGCGCTAGTCAACGGAAGAATGGCGAGATGCCATCGGGGGCGCCGGGGACGGACGAGAGCATGCCAAGCACAGGCGATAACGACACTTTGCTGCGGTTTCCGATCCTGATCGGCGACATTGGCGGCACCAATGCACGCTTTTCGATCGTGCTCGACGCCAATTCCGAACCGACCGAACCGCAAATCGTCCAGACCGCCAATTTCAACACCATCGACGAGGCGATCCAGGCGGCGGTGCTCGACCGCTCGTCGGTGCGCCCCAATTCGGCGGTGCTGGCCGTGGCCGGGCCGGTCGATGGCGACGAGATCGAGCTCACCAACTGTCCATGGGTCGTCAAGCCCAGGCAGATGTTCGCCAATCTGGGCTTGAGTGACATCGTCGTGCTCAACGATTTCGAGGCGCAGGCGCTGGCCGTGGTGGCGCTCGGCGAAGAGCATATGGAAAAGATCGGTGGCGGCACGCCGGAGCCCAATGCCGGCCGCGTCGTTCTGGGCCCCGGTACCGGGCTCGGCGTCGCCGGGCTGGTCCATGCGCTGCGCCACTGGATACCGGTGCCCGGCGAAGGCGGCCATATGGACATCGGCCCGCGCACCCCGCGCGATTTCGAGGTTTTCCCGCATATCGAGAAGCTCGAGGGCCGTATTTCCGGCGAGCAGATCTTGTGCGGACGCGGCCTGGTCAACGTCTACCGGGCCGTCGCCAAGGCGGACGGCAAGCCGTCGCCCTTCACCACGCCGGCCGAGATCACCGGCGCGGCGCTGGCCAAGACCGACCCGGTCGCGCAGGAAGCGCTGGAGACCTTCGTTACTTGCCTGGGGCGCACCGCCGGCGATCTCGCCTTGGTGTTCATGAGCCGTGGCGGCGTCTTCCTCACCGGCGGCATCGCGCAAAAGATCGTGCCGGCGCTGAAAGAAGGCAATTTCCGCGCCGCCTTCGAGGACAAGGCGCCGCACAGCGCGCTGATGCGCACCATGCCGGTCTATGTCATCACCCACCCGCTGGCCGCACTTCTCGGCCTTGCCGCCTATGCCCGAAACCCGTCGCTGTTCGGCGTCCAGACGGCCGGCCGGCGCTGGCAGGCTTGAACCCGCGACGAAGTTAATCAGGTGCGGGCATAGGCAAGCTGGCCGCAGGGCGTTAAGAGGGGTCCCGAATTTGCAGCCCGGTCCCACGAGGCGGAAAACCACAAAGCGCTCCCGATTTTGACACTTCAAGCCCCAAACAAACCAAAAGTCCGGCCCGGCGAGGTCACAGCGGTGCTTCGCCGCATCCTCGCTGAAAACGGCGATGAGTATCGCTGGACCTATGTCGTTGCCGTCGCCTGCTTGCTGATTGTTTCCGGCACCACTGCCTTCACGGCGTGGATCATGGCCCCGATGATCAACCAGATCTTCTACGAACGGCGCGGCGATATGCTCGTCTGGATCTGCGCCGGTTTCATGGGAGCCTCCCTGCTGCGCGGCTTTGCCGGTTACGGCCAGGCAGTCGCGTTGGCCAAGATCGGCAACAATCTGGTCGCGCGCTACCAGAAGCGCGCCTTCGACCATTTGATGAAGCTCGGCGTCAACTTCTTCAACGATACGCGTTCCGGTCGGCTGGCGGCACAGGTCAGCGAGAATGTCGGCGGCGTTCGCGATCTGCTGTCGCTGACATTGACCTCCATCAGCCGCGACGCGGTCACGCTGGTCGCTCTCGTCGGCGTCATGATCTACCAGGATCCAGTATTGTCGCTCAGCTCGCTGCTGATCGGGCCTCCGCTGATCTGGGCGGTCGTGTACATCACCCGCCGACTGCGGCGTATCAACCGGGAATCCGTGCTGATCAATTCGCGGCTGAACGGGTCCGTGCAGGAGGCCACGCAAGGCATCGCCATCGTCAAGGCCTTCACCTTGGAGGCCGAGCTGGCGCGCCGCATCGGCATCATGGCGGACACGGCCGAGCAGCGTAACAACAAAATTGCCCGCGTCTCGGAGCGGCTGTCGCCGATTTCCGAGATTCTGGGCGGTCTCGCCATTACCTCCGTGCTTGCCTATTCCGGCTACCGGGCGCTGGTACTTGGGCAACCACCAGGCGCGGTGTTTTCCTTCATCACCGCGCTGATCATGGCCTACGACCCGGCAAGACGCCTGGCGCGCACTCAGGTGGGCATGGAACGTGCGCTGGTCAACGCGCGGATGATCTACGAACTGCTCGACCTGGAACCGAAACAGGGCGACGCGCCCGATGCTGTCGAAGCGAGGATCACCACCGGCGAAGTGCGCTTCGACAATGTGACGTTCGGCTACAGCGCCGACATGCCAGTGCTGAGAGATCTGAGCTTTACCGCCGCCGCCGGCAAGGTGACGGCCATCATCGGCGCGTCGGGCGCCGGCAAATCGACGCTGGTGGCGCTCTTGCAGCGCTTCTACGACGTCGACCAGGGCAGCATCGAGGTCGATGGCCAGGACATCTCGAAGGTGACCAAGCATTCGCTGCGGCAGTCGATCGCCTATGTGGCGCAGGCGCCCTATCTGTTCGAGGGCACGATCCGCGACAACATCCGCTACGGTCGGCTGTCGGCCACAGACGCCGATATCGAGCAGGCGGCGAAACAGGCGGCAGCCGACGAGTTCATCCGCCAGCAGCCGCAAGGTTACGATACGCCGGTCGGCGAAGGCGGCTCGACTCTTTCCGGCGGCCAGCGCCAGCGTGTCTCGATCGCCCGCGCCATCGTGCGCCAGGCGCCGATCCTGCTGCTCGACGAGGCGACCTCGGCGCTCGACAACGAGGCGGAGGCCCGCGTCCAGGAAGCGCTGACCCATGTCATGCAGGGCCGCACGACCATCGTCATAGCGCATCGGCTGTCGACGGTGGTCAATGCCGACCACATCATCGTGCTGGAAGAGGGACGGTTGGTCGAGGAAGGCACCCATGCGACGCTAATGGCCGACCCGGACAGCATCTATTCCCGCTTCCACCGCATCCAGGGCAAGAAGGGGCTGGGGCTTGTCGATGACAGCAAGCCGATCCAAACTCCGGTTCGGGCCACGCGTGCGAAGAAGACTGCTGTGAGGAGCACATGAGCGAAGCTGGCGATATGGGCCTGGTGGTGGTCGGCGCTGCCGGCCGCATGGGCCAGACGCTGATCCGCGCCATCCATAGCATTCCGGGTGCCCGTGTCATCGGCGCCGTCGAGCGCGCGGATTCCCCTCATCTGGGCAAGGATGCCGGTGAACTCGCCGGCGTCGGCCGCATCGACGTGGCGATCGGCAGTGATCCGCTGCCGGTCTTCGCCAAGGCCGACGGCGTGCTCGACTTCACCACGCCGGCCTCGACGGTTGAGTTCGCCGGATATGCAGCGCAGGCGCGCATCGTCCATGTCATCGGCACGACCGGCTGCTCGGCCGACGACAATGTCAAGATCACGGCTGCGGCGCGCCACGCGACGATCGTCAAGTCGGGCAATATGAGCCTTGGCGTCAATCTGCTGGCGGTGCTGGTCGAACAGGCGGCACGCGCGCTCGATGCCGACGATTTCGACATCGAGATCCTCGAAATGCACCACAAGCACAAGGTCGATGCGCCGTCGGGCACAGCAATTCTGCTGGGCGAGGCCGCCGCCGCCGGGCGTGGTATTGCACTTGCCGGCAACGACGTGCGTTCACGCGACGGCCACACAGGTGTGCGAAAGACCGGTTCGATCGGCTTTGCCACGCTGCGCGGCGGCTCGGTGGTCGGCGACCACTCAGTGATCCTGGCCGGCACCGGCGAGCGCATCACGCTGTCCCATCATGCCGAGGACCGCGCCATCTTCGCGCGTGGTGCCGTCAAGGCAGCGCTTTGGGCCCGTGGCAAGAAGCCAGGACTGTATTCGATGCGGGACGTGCTCGGCCTGAGCTGAGGCGTGCCATCAACACTTTGTTTTAACGCAATTCCGGACGGAAAACCGCTTCACACTTTTCCTGGAATTGCTCTTGTAGGGAGCAAAAATGTCGAGAACTCTCGTGCTCGTGCGCCATGGCCAGAGCGAATGGAATTTGAAGAACCTGTTCACCGGCTGGCGCGATGTCGACCTGACCGAGCAGGGTCATGCCGAGGCCAAGGCGGCAGGTCAAAAACTCAAGGCGCGGGGCCTGAAGTTCGACATCGCCTTCACCTCGGCGCTGACCCGGGCGCAAAAGACCTGCCAGCACATTCTCGACGCGGTCGGCCAGAGCGACCTGAAGACCATCCGCGACCAGGCGCTGAACGAGCGCGACTACGGCGACCTCTCCGGCCTCAACAAGGACGATGCTCGTCAGAAATGGGGTGAGGAGCAGGTGCATGTCTGGCGCCGCTCCTATGACGTGCCGCCGCCCGGCGGCGAAAGCCTGAAGGACACCGGCGCCCGCGTCTGGCCCTACTATCTACACGATCTGCAGCCGCACGTGCTGCGCGGCGGCACGGTCCTGGTCGCGGCGCACGGCAACTCGCTGCGCGCGCTGATCATGGCGCTCGACGGCAAGTCGGGCGAGGAGATCGTTAAGCTCGAACTCGGCACCGGCGTGCCGGTCATCTACCAGCTCAACGCCGATTCCACCGTCGCGTCGAAGGAAGTGCTGGAGGGCTGACGGTTGCTGAGCCGGCAAGCGGAGCCTGCCGCCCTGGCTGGACCATGCGCTTTTGCCAAAGCTGTGATTCCAGCTTTCGGCGTCATGGTCCAAAAAGCGCGTTGACAGCAATCGCTTGCCCGCTTACATGAGCCCGCACCAGCCCAGATGGCGGAATTGGTAGACGCGCACGGTTCAGGTCCGTGTTCCGCAAGGAGTGGAGGTTCGAGTCCTCTTCTGGGCACCAAATTCCCGTTTCGAGCCGTTAGATGGTTCAGACGCATAAGAAAAAGCCCGGTTCGTCCGGGCTTTTTCTTTAGGAATCGCCGTCAGACAGCCAGTCGGCGCGTGGCCTCGATAGAGGTTTCCGCGATGATGTCGAGCGCGCCGAACTGTTCGTAGAAATTGAGGCCGAACTGCTTCTGTATGTTGCGCCCGGCCGCTCCGCACAGCATCCAGCTGTTGCCGGACGGATTGAGTTCGAGAAGGAAAAGTTCGCCCGTCTCGGCGTCGCGCAGGATGTCCACGCCGAGTGATGGAATGGTCGGGAAAACGGCATGCGCGCGAACGGCAAGCTCAAGTACGTCCTGGTCCGTGGTGAGCGCAATCGTGCATCCCTTGGCCGAGGCTATGATCGATGCCCCAGGAGCCGCCCGAAACCCATCGGAACCACTCAATGGATTGAGGTCGCGCCTGCCCTCATACTGGATGGCGGCCAGAGGCCTGCCGAGATAGGTGAGGACCCGATAGGCCGTGGGCCATGGACCGGTATGGATATATTGCTGGGCGATCATCGCCGCGCGTCTGCCCGGGTGATCTTGCGGATAGTCGGATGGGGCGGTGTAGCGCACCCGCCCGGTTTTGGTTATGCGCACGAATGCTCCGCGTTTGCCACGCGAAGGTTTTACAACCACGTACGGACCCCACGCTGCGGGATCGAGTTTTGTCCCTGGCGCGATTTCGGTCCACCTGGGCACAGGAAGCCCCGCGGCTTCGAGAGCAGATACTTCCTCGATCTTGCCCATGCGCTGATGGACGAGGCGCGTTCCGCGGAGCGGCCCGAGCAATTTAAGCCGATCCAGCTCGATGGAGAGGGTCGGCCTGATGGCAATCGTTGGCGTTCGCAACGTCGTCAGCACCGATGCCGTGGACAGCACGCTGACCTTGATGTCTTTCGCGCGCGCCTCGATCAACGTGGCCGCGGCCCGGAAATCCCCAATGGCTTCCTTCTTTGGGAAGCAGTAGAACGCCAAATTGAACTGCGGCATGCCGGGTTTCACTCGCCATAAGAGCGTGGGTTGCAAGACGTCTCGGACCTGTTTCAATTAGCAACGAACCACCCTGCAGCGCCAACGCAATTTCTGCCGGTGGGGCTATATAGGAAAATACTCTGTCGAGGGTCCCGAAGGAGAGAAGCTTTCGTATGATCGTCTACGTCGTCACGGCCCGGTTCAGCACGACAATCCAGCGGTTGATCCATGGCCTCGGGGCCGAAGCAAAAGGGCTGCTGTCCTACATCACCTATGAGGAGATGTTTTTCGAGCGGGCGACACCGCTCGCGCATCACATCTTCACCGACTTCGATCGGCTGTCGCGCTATGAACTGGATTGCGCGGCGACAGTGGCCTTGAGACTGCAAGCGCAAGCGCCTGAAGTCCGCATTCTGAATCACCCGCTGCACGCTCTCGAGCGGGTCCCGCTGCTCCACAAGCTCAATATGCAAGGCATCAACGACTTCGCCGTCCAGCGTCTTGATACCGGGGCGAGACCAACAAAATATCCGGCTTTCCTGCGCGCCGAGGACGGATATGGCGGACCCGAGACAGGCATTCTGCGATCCGACGCGGAGTTTGATGACGCGATAGCGCAGATGCAGCGCAATGGCAGGGCCCTGAAGGGACGGATCGCCGTGGGCTATGTCGGCGAACCTGACGAGAAGGGCTTTTATCGCAAATATGGCGCCTTCAATGTCGGCGGCGCCATTGTGCCGCAGCATTTGATGCGCAGCGAGCAGTGGGTCGTCAAAAAGAACTCTGCTGCGATCGGCCCCGCCGAGGCCGAGGAGGAGCTCGATTTCATCCGCCGCAACCCGCATGCCGACCACCTTGCCAATGTCTTTCGCATCGGCGGTCTCGATTTCGGGCGCGTCGATTACGGCTTCCATCAGGGGCGGCTGCAGGTCTACGAGATCAACTCCAATCCAAGCTTTCCAGACTTTGCCAAGAGCGATGGCCGCAGCGAGCGGCGTCCGCTGATCCGTGAGCGCTTCTTGAGCGCGCTTTGCGCGATCAACACGCCCCACCGGCGCGGCAGGGTCGGCTTTCCCGAGACAAGGCCGCGCGCGCACGATCTGCACTTGCCGCGCGCGCGGCTTCCATTCAGCCTGGGCCGTTATCTTCTCGACCGCGTTACCGGGCGCGCCAAACACAGCAAGGAAGAACGCTAGTGTCAGCAACCAGCACGCTTGCCGATCCCGTCACCTATGGCGAGGATCTGCCGGGCAATCTTCAACGGGTGCTCAAGATAGCACCCAGCCACTGCGCCGACTGCGCCGACTACCACATACGCAGCGTCGCGCATCGCACGACCGGTGAACGCTTCGGCATAGACCTGGATCGCCCTGAGCTGGTGGCCGTCATCTCAGATATCGTCGGGCGTGGCCTGTCGCGCCAATCGCGCCTCGACATCGTCATCGCCGGCTCGGCCGATACCGGCGTGCTGGCCACGGTGGCACACGCCGTAGCCTTGCTTGGAGACGAAGCGCTGCGGCGGTGCCGCTTCACGGTGCTGGACCTTTGTCCAACGCCGCTGCTCCTGTGCGAGCATTTCGCGGATGAACATGGCCTCGATTTCGACTATGCGGCGGTCGACCTGACCGCGCCGGGCAGGAAGTTTCCGGCCGACATCGTTGTCATGCACAGCGTCTTCCGCTTCATAGACAGCCGCTTGCAGCCGGCCGTGCTTCAGGAGTTGGGTTCGTGGTTGAAGCCCGGCGGCTCGATTGTCTTTTCAAACCGCATCAAATCGGCCTCCAGCGAGGAGTCGGAAGCCGACCTTGCCACCCGCGGCGCTCGCAACGAGCGTTTCGCTGCTATGACCGCACAAGGAGAGATTGATGTCGCGGAAGGCCGCGCAGCGATCATGGTCCGGCTCGATCGCTCGGTGCGCGATCATGAAGGCCGCGCCGGCGAGTTCAGGACCGCCGACGATCTGAAAACAATGCTCGAAAATGGGCCGCTGCCGCTTGTCCGTTTCGACGAGATCGTCCGTGAGATCGGCGGCGACGGACGTCCGCGCTTCATGCGCAAACGCGTGCTGGCGGTGCTCAGGGCGCCGGGCTGATCGCTCAGCGGAACAGCCCGGTTCCAAAAACCCCGAACCGCAGCGGCGTGCCTATCAACCCTTCGACCATCAGAACCTGGAAGAGGCCGACGGCGATCAGGACCGCCGGCATCCATGTCCAGCGCTCCGCGAAGGTCTTGCGTGCCAGCAAGAGGAAGCCCATCGAAGCCGGCATCAGCCCGAGGAGCGGGGCGGCCGCGACAAGCAGCGCGAAGGCAAGACCCATCGGCAACGACATCGATGGCGCCGGCGCCGGCGGTTCACGCCGGATACGCAACACTGTGAACAGCGATGCGCCTATCAGGATCAGGGCCGACGCAATTGGCGCGATCTTCGAACTCGCGGTGAAATGGCCAGCGTCGGCAATGGCGCAGAGCCCGAGCAGCGCCATGGCGCCCAACACAATGAAAGCGACCTCCCGAGAGCGCTTCGTTGCGGTCGCCACGCCCTCCTGCGGGCGCCTCAGGCGCCACAGCACCACCAGCAGCGCGGCGCCCAGGATCAGCACACCCGGCCGCAAGATCGCCTCCGGGCCGAAGACCTGCATGGTTTTCGACAGCGAGTTTTCCACCATCGGCCCCATGACGAAGCCGAGCAGGAAAGGCGCGCGCGGCAGCCCTGCAAGATAGAGCGCCACACCGAGCACGCCGCCTGCGGCAAACTGCAGTGGATCGAATACGTCCGTCGCCGTGCCCAGTGCCGCGGTAACGACGGCGACCAGCGCGAAGGCAGCGATCGCCTTGGGCCTTAGCCCGGTAAAGCGCACCAGATGGGGCACGACCAGCAGGAACAGCGGGATGGTAAGCAGGTTGGCGAGGATGACGGTCCAGGCAAAAGTCATCGCCGTCGGCAATTGCGTCGTCAGCATCGTCGGCCCGACATCGAGGCCGAGCATGGCGAAGCCGCCGAGCAGGATCGCCATGCTGGAGCTGCCGGGAATGCCGAGGAAGATCGTCGGGATCAGCGCGCCGCCCTCCTTGGCGTTGTTCGCGGCCTCCGGCGCCACCACGCCGGCGATCGCGCCCTCGCCGAACGGCACATCGCCTTTGTTTCGTGCCGACGCATCGGCATAGGCGATCCACACCGCGATGCTGGATCCGGCACCAGGCATTATACCGACGATGATGCCGATTACCGTCGATCGCAGCATGATCATCTTGTGCCGGAACGCTTCCGCCATGCCCGAAAGCATTCGGGGCAGTTCGGCGATCGTCGCCGGCAGTCTTTTGTCGTCCTTCCCGCCGGCAAGCGCCAGCATTTCGGGAATGACGAACAGGCCGCCGACTACCGCGATCGTATCGAGGCCGTCCCAAAGTTCGAGCCGGCCGAAGGTGAACCGGGCTTGCGCGGTAAGCGCGTCGATACCGACGGTGGAGGCGAGAACGCCGAGCGCGGCAACGGCCAGCCCGGCGCTCGGCTGCCGGTCGGACAATGAGGAGACAAGCGCCAGCCCAAGCAGCGAGAGCACCAGGAATTCCGGCGCACCGAGGCTGCCGACGATCGGGCGCACCACGGGTGCGGCGGCCATGAACACCAAGGCGCCAAGCACGCCGCCGACCGATGACGCGGACAGGCTGGCGCCAAGGGCTTCGGCGCCCTTTCCCTGGCGCTGCAGCTGGAAACCGTCAAGCGCGGTCGCGGCCTCCGAAGCCGAGGTGGGCAGGCCGTAGGCGATAGGGGTGATCGAGCCGGACGTGTGGACGACGGCATGCAGCGCGATCAGGAACACGGCGCCGCCAACAGGATCGAACAGCAGCGCCAGCGGCAAAGCCAGAAGCAGCCCGATCCTGCCGCCAATGCCGGGCACGATGCCGGCGACGAAGCCAAGGCTCACGCCAAGCAGCACCGCCGGCAGCAGATGGAGGCTGAACAGGCTTTGTAAGGCGCTGAGAATCAAGCGGTCATTCCCGGTTCCTGGCCTCTATGGCGGGAAGGATGCGTCGTGGGTTCAACAGGACCGGTCACCGTCCGCGCGTCGGCGGCCGCAATCGAGCGCGGCGACCAGGCTGCCGCGCAATGCCTGCTTGCGCGAAAGCAGCGCCGTTATCTTTTCCTGAACCGCCGCACCGGCCATCGCGTCGATCTTCAGTCGCAACGTCTTGGCCTCGGCCAGAAATTCAGGGGAGGCAACCACCTTGTCGAAAGACGCGCGCAGGATTGCCAGGTCGGCATCGGCAATGGACGGAGGCGATGCGATCCAGCGGCCGAGATTGTTCGACAGCTCGATCATCTCGACGAGGTCGGCGAAATTGGCCGGCGCAATATCCTTGAGCAGAGGCACGGATGCCGGCACCGAAGGGTTCGGCACCGTATTGAGGCGCAGCAGCACGACGGCGTCGCCGCTATCGATCATCTTCGATTGGCTGGGGTAGGACCCAACGATTACCTGACCTTCGCCACTGAGAAAGGCGAGGCTGCGTTGCGCTCCGTCATAGCCGGGCACAGGCTTCATCGGCAGGCCAAGCAGCGCATTGAGCATGAAGCATTCCGACGCGCTGCGCGAAACAATGGTGCTTGCCGGGAAGATCGCCGGCTCCGTCCGCTCCGACAGCGCCTTGATCGATTTGATGCCGCTTCGCGCGCTTGCGATCAGGATCCGCTCATCGACCGCCATCTTGCCGATCCACTTGAAGGCGGCAAGACTTATGGTCGAGGGGTCATCCTTCTCGATCTCCGAATTGAGCAACGCACTCTCGAACAATCCAATGGTCAGATCGCCCGGTGCGGCCTCCGCTATGCGCTTTGCGGCAAGCCTGCCGTCGGCGGTCGGGACAACCTCGACCGTCAGCCGCGCGCTGGGAAGCGCAAGCGCCAGATGTTTTGCGAACAGTCGCGCATAGGCTTCATAGCCGCCGGCTCCCTCATTGCCGATCAGAAACGAAATCCTGCGCCCGTCGAGCGCTTGCGTCCGGCCAATGGCTGGAACCATCAGCAACCCCGCCCCAACGGCCAGAAGGCGACGCCGGGACAGCCGTCCAGCTACTCTCGTATGTGTCAAATCTTCCCCCAATGCACCAACCACCCAGCAACAGCTTACCCTACGGCGATGGAATTGGCATTCACAACGGTACTCCTTTCGCCGACTTGTGATCGCCTACGGGTTTTAGAGTACTGCCTTTCGCCACCCGAGCCCCAACAGAGGAACATTTGGTTCCTAAGGTTTTTTAACCGTGTTCTCCACGCCGACCAGCGCCTTTGCGAAGAAGTTGCCCTCGGTGGAAAGCGCCAGGAGTTGCGAAATCGCTTCCACACGCCAGCTGGTGTCGGGCCGGCGGAGCAGGAAAATTGCCTGCTCGATCCTGTATTCCGGACTTGCCGCGAGATCCGCGGCGCCGCTTTTAAAGGCCGGCACGTCGGCATGCTTCACGACCGCGAAGGGCAAGGTAAGCTCCAGCCTGTTGCGCCCCTTGACGTTAAGCGAATATTCGCCCGCCGGCAGCTGGGACAGATCAAGTTCGGTGTGCAGTTCGCTCGTCGTCACCGAGATTTCCGGCGTATCCGTATCATCCGGGAGCCGAAGGATGGAGACCGCATAGGGCGGGGCACTTCCGGCCCAACGCAGATAAAGCGGATGGCTGCCATCGACCGATTGATGCCCGATGTCATGACCGCCTGGCATGACAAGATAGGTCGACGGATCGCCGCTGCGCGTGTCGCCTATGACCGCAGCGGCGTCGTCGCGCGCGGATTGCCAGTCCTGGCCTATGAACTCGCCAAAAAAGGCCAGGAGCCGGCCAAATTCGGATGGCGCTGGTACCTCCGGGATTTTGATCACGGCAGGAAAAGCGACTGGCTGCGAACTGTTGTCGGGCATCTGGATCTCGGCGCTCATGCCGGCGCCGGGCCTGACGATGTCACCGGATTGCAGGAAACATCCCGCCGCGACCGCCTGGATGTCGGAACCGCGTTCAACACTCAGCCAGGGCTCGGCCCCCTGCTGCCGTTCGACCTTCCGGACCAGCGCGCGCGATTTGTCGGTCAGGTCGCAAAACCCGGAAGCGGTATCTTGCGCCAGCGCCGCGCGGTCGGGCGCGATGATCGTCAGCACAAGCGCCCCTGCCGCGCAAAGGGTGGTGAACCGAAGTCCTTGCGGGTCCTGTTTTGCCCTGCGGCACAAGTGCCCAACCGGATCAATGTCCATCATGACCTCCCTGGCCCGGCGCAAGGCTCCTCCGCGCCCAGAGCAACGCCTCCGTGATCGCCTCGCGAATGGCGTGCAGCACCGAAGACATGCCTTCGATTGTCACCGCAAGCACGGGCGACAGCACGCCGATGGCAATCCCCGACTGCGACAGGCTGGAAAAGGCATGCCACGTTCCGATTGAAAATATCACGATTACCGTCAAGACGATCGACACCATGGCAAAGGAGATATTCAGGACGTGGGCGAGGGGCTTTCCGACGCGGCCCGCCAGCCTGTGCCCGGCAATGTGACAGACAGCACCGATGACGCTGGCGATGCCGATCAAAATCAGCTCCCAGCCCCAGCCGTCGTGTTCCTCCACCAGAAGCCCCTCAGTGAAAGCGCGAACCGCGTTGGCATGGATCATGGCTCCAGGCATGCGGCTTTCCAGGGGTACCGACCGAACATCGCCGGACGCCAGATAGCTGCCCCCGATGATGACCGTCGCCCCGTCGATCAGCGAGGGATTTTCCTCCAGCCGCTGCCGAAGTTCGGCCGCCTCGACAATCTGAAGAGCGTATGGTGCGTAGCCAAAAGACTGGGCGTTCGGAATACCCCCGCCCCAGGGCAACGAAAAAACAATTCGCGCCTTTGCATCAGCTTCGTCCGTACCCGGCTCGTAAGTGTGCCCACCGATCGTCAGCCCGCCCTTCGGACAGTCCTCGGGCTTGGCGTGCGATGCGGGAAAAAGGCAAGCCAGAACGCCGGGATCGACCCTGCCGTCCAACAGCGCCGCTCCGAGAAGGCCCATCCCTGCCAGTCGTTGCTCTGGTTCGGGCTTTATCGTCTGGACCATGTTCCACTTGTAGACCGAGCGAATTACGTTGTCGGTGTCAGGGCTGAGAAGCGGCGAGCCGAACCAGAGGTTGGGTGGCGCATGCGAGGCAACAGCGGCACCGCAGGCGGATCCGTCCAGTATCGATGGATAGGCACGCACAATCGGTTTTGCCGTACCGACGGCCTCGGGAATTGACGGGCGAACCGCGACGACCGGTACACGGTTGGCCAGCATGTAGACTTGGCCGCAAAGCTGCTGGTCGGCACCGTTCGCGCCCGCCGGTTGCGGCGCCAGTTCTATATCGAGCAAAACCAGCCGCATTGCCTTGCGACCGGAATTGGCTGAGAGCAGCGAACTCACCAGGTCGGCGAGTTCCCCGCGTGGTGTCGAAAAACCCGCCGAACAAGGCTCATTCAGTTTCTGAGCCCAGAGGTGACAGCTCGCTTCGCCGATGTCCACGAACACAAACCGGTTGGAGGCGGGACCAGCCAAGGTTTCTCGCGCCAGGCGGCGCATGATGAGATCCGACGTGCCGCGATCAAGCGATTGAACCGTATCGGTATGCCGAAACAGGTTCATCAGCAGCGCCACGATCAGCGCCAATACGCAAAGCAAGGCCCATTCGATCGCAAATGCCTTGATGAGGCCTTTCCAATACGCGAACCGCACTCCCGAAGACACGACTTCCGTTCCGTCCTCGGTACTCGAGTCTGGAACAGGCGTGCCGGCCATCTATTGCCCTCGACTGACGCCAAGCCGCCCCAAAGGGCCGGCGGCTCTGGCATGTGCGTCTTGAATTGCCTGCTGACATGCCCGGCGCTCACCGCTGCCCACCAGCAGCGCGACAAAGGCGGCAAGCCGAGTATTCTTCATCGGGAAGCCCCAAAACAACCCAATGCGTTTATCGCAAGCGTTGATGACGCTTTCAAGGCCGGGCTCGAAAGGAGCGCTCAAATACCAGAATCCACCTGATCGCATCTGCTGGGTGATTTCGCCAAACATGGTTTGCGGCCAGCATCTCAAAGAGCTCAAGACATCAGCTCAGTATTCCTGGGCTGGATTCCGGCTGGATTCCTCGACACAACACAAGGACATGGGCCGGTAGCAGGGCCGCCGAACCATTCTCCCGGCTAGGCACTGAACAAACCGCTTCAAACCGAGCCACGGCTTCGCTACGCTCACAGCCATGTCTCAATCCTCCACCGCAATCTTCGGCGCCCGTCGCGACCAGGCCTTCCCGACGCTGACCGAGGCTGACATCGACCACATGCGCCGGTTCGGCGACGCCAGCGCCTATGCCGCCGGCGAGCACATCATCAGGGCGGGCGATGTCGCGCCCGGCCTGATCGTCGTCCTGTCGGGCACGGTGGATATAACCCAGGATGGCGGACTGGGGCGGCGCGAGACGATCGTCACCCATGGTCCGGGCAGCTTCGTCGGCGAACTGGCGCAGCTTTCGGCTCGGCCCTCGCTGGTCAATGCCGAGGCCGCCGAGCCGGTCGAGGCCTTCGTCATCCCTTCGCAGCGCGTGCGCGACCTGATGGTGCAGGAGGCCAATCTCGGCGAGCGCATCATGCGGGCGCTGATCCTGCGCCGCGTCGGGCTCCTGGAAAGCGCCACCAGCGGGCCGATCATCATCGGACCATCAGGCAATGGCGACGTGCTGCGGCTGCAAGGTTTCTTGGCCCGCAGCGGCCAGCCGCACCGTGTGCTCGATTCCGGCAGCGACCCTTGCGCGAAAACCCTGGTCGAACGCTTCGACGTCGATCCTCATCATCTGCCCGTCGTGCTGTGCCCGAACGGCAGGCTGCTGATGAACCCGAGCGAGAAGGACCTCGCCCGCTGCATCGGCCTGCTCAGGCCGATCGATGCCGATACACTGTATGACGTTGCCATCGTCGGCGCCGGGCCGGCCGGACTGGCGGCGGCGGTCTATGCGGCCTCCGAAGGCCTGTCGACCATCGTGCTCGATTGCCGTGCCTTTGGCGGGCAGGCGGGCGCCTCCGCGCGTATCGAGAACTATCTCGGCTTTCCCACCGGCATTACCGGCATGGCTCTGATGGCGCGCGCCTACAACCAGGCGCAGAAATTCGGCGTCGAAATGGTGATCCCGGACGAGGCGAAGCTGTTGAGTGCCGCGACCGACAATTCAGGCGCGCGTTATTTGCTCGATGTCGGCGACGGCGAGACGGTGCGCACGCGCAGCGTGGTGATCGCCAGTGGCGCGCGCTATCGGCGTCTCGATGTCGCCAATCTGTCGCAGTTCGAGGGAACGTCGGTGCATTATTGGGCCTCGCCCATCGAAGGGCGGCTTTGCGCGGGGCAGGAGGTGGCGCTGGTCGGTGCCGGCAATTCGGCTGGGCAGGCGGCGGTCTACCTGGCCAGCCACGCGCGCAAGGTGGCGCTGCTGGCGCGCGGCGGCAGCCTCGATGCAACCATGTCGCGCTACCTCGTTGAGCGCATCAGGGCGCAACCCAACATCGAGGTGCTGACCCAAACCGAAATCGAGGCGCTGGAGGGCGAGGAGGGCAATCTTGCCACGGTCCGCTGGCGCAACCGCGTCAGCGGCGAAGAAACGACGCGCTCGATCCGCCACCTCTTCCTGTTCATCGGCGCCGACCCGAACACCGACTGGCTGGCGCACTGCAATGTGGCGCTCGACGCCAAGGGTTTCGTCCGCACCGGATCGGAGCTGGGAGCGGAGCACGGCTTGATGGAAACCAGCCGCAGCGGCGTGTTCGCCATTGGCGACGTGCGTTGCGGCTCGGTCAAGCGCGTTGCGGCGGCCGTCGGCGAGGGTGCCCAGGTGGTCGCGGCACTGCATGCTTATCTTGCGCAGGACGGTGGCCACGCCACGGCGCCTCAAAGTATGATCCCTAAAAGTGGGACCCGGTTTTCGGGACAAGATCATACTTCAACAAAGAGATAGTTCGGGAGAGTGTGATGGCGGATGAATGCAAGCATGCAGCGGGGATCAAGGACGTCACGCCGAGCGCGCTCGGCTGCGAGGAATGCCTGAAGAGCGGCTCGTGGTGGGTGCATCTGCGGCTTTGCCGCACCTGCGGCCATGTCGGCTGCTGCGACGACTCGCCCAACCGCCACGCGACAAAACATTTCCACGCCACCAGCCATCCCATCATCGAGGGCTATGACCCGCCGGAAGGCTGGGGCTGGTGCTATGTCGACGAGGTTTTTCTCGACCTCGGCGACCGCACCACCCCGCAGAACGGTTCGATCCCGCGCTTTTATTGAGGTGCGCCAAGAAACCCGATGAAGAAGCCCGGTTCGTCGGGCTTCTGTTTGGCTGCCGCATGGCGCCTTTCGGTTACCCTGTTGTCAGCGAACCGACAAGTTGCGTGTTCCAGTGTCCCCGGCAGCACGAACGTTCTTTTCAAAAAAGGATCGTCTCCGGACAAAGCTTTGACATGATGGCGGCTAGTTTAGAACCATTCAAAACCGGATGGCTCGGATGACCCCTACCTATACAAGCGCGCAGAAAGCCCTTCATTGGGCGGTGTTCCTGCTGGTCATCGGTCTTTATGGCCTGACCTACGTGGAGGAGCTCTTTCCGCGGGGCGATCCCGGTCGCGCGCTCGTCTGGTGGCTGCATATTTCGTTCGGGCTGCTGCTGTTCTCGCTGGTCGTCATCCGTATCGGCCTGCGTCTGACGCTGGGGACACCCGGACTGCCGACGGAAATGTCACAGCTTGAACGATGGGCGGCGAAGGTCGCGCACCTCTTGCTTTACGCCCTGTTGGTGGCCATTCCGGTTCTTGGCATCCTGCTGACCTGGTACCGGGGTGACGCCTTGAGCTTCTTCGGCCTTTTCACCATCCCGGCGCCGGTTTCACCGGATCGCGACACGGCCAGATCCATCAGGGAGCTGCACAGCCTCTGCGCCAATTCGATCCTCATCCTGGCCGGAGTGCATGCGGCGGCGGCGCTGTGGCATCATTTCATCCGAAAGGACGACGTGCTCAGGCGAATGCTGCCGGAAAGCACCGGCTCCTAGGCCGCTTCCCAATCGACGGGCGCAGGCCATCTTTATCGGTCAGTCCCGCTTTGGTTTCACTGACGTGGGCGTCGGATTGTCGACGCTGTTCTCGTTCACCTGGAAGGCTTTGCCATCGACCTTCTTCTTCTTCAGGTCGTCGCCGGTCTCGGGCTGCGGCGGGCGCTTGGGATTTTCTTTGCTGTTGTCGTTGATGTCGAAAGCTTTGGTCATCATGTCCTCCAGGGGCGGGCCTGGAAGACAATGTGCGACGGCGCGCGGGGTTCCGCCGGTAAAGGCTCGACCACAGGTGCTGGGTACGCGCTGCCTGGTGGCTTATCGCACCGACCCGGTGACCGTCCGGTCGACATCGGGAACGGATTTGCGGTCGTTGCCGGCAAGTGCTGCAATGATCAGCAGGCTGGCAACCACGGGAACGAACAGGACGGCGACGCGGGCCTGTACATGAAGAATGGCACGCCATTCGCTGCGCTTGTCGGGGCTGTCGCTCATCATACTCACTTTGCCATGGACCCTCCGGGAGGTCACATAGAGGTGAACGGTTAAGCAACTCCTTCCGACTTCGTTAACGGTTGGATTTCGAGCGCGACTTCAGCCGAGCCCGATGCGCCTGGCGCCTTGCCGGAACAGCGCTTCGGCATCCGGCTCGAAGCGGAAGGTGCCGATGAAATCGTCGGCGCGATAATCAGGCAATGTCTTGCGGATGGCGGCGGCAAAGCCGCGCGCCTCGTCGAGCCGGCCGGCCAGTGCCAGGCAGTGCGCGGCGATCGCCAGGATGATGGTGTGGGCGTTCGGCCTTGCCGCAGCCTTCAGCGCCCAGTCGGCCGCCTCGTCGAACTGGCCGAGCCGAACATGCGACATGGCGCGCGCCCCCAGCATGCCGAACAGCAGCGGGTCGAAGGGGCTCAAATGGCGCGAATGGTCGGAGGAGTTTATCGCCGCTTGCGGGTCGCCCGACTGCGAATGGACGAAGGACAGCGCGTAATGGCCGAGCGCGAAATTCGGGCTGAGATCCACCGCCCGTTCCAGTTCGCAGAGCGAGCCGTCCTGCTCGCCGCGCAGCCACAGCGCCCGGCCCATCGCCCAGTGCGCGGCCGGATTGTGGTCGTCGACCAGCAGGCTGTGGCCGGCGCTCTCATAGGCCAGCGCGCTCTCGCGGTCGCGGTCGCCCCAGCGCTGGAAGGCATTCTGCCAATGGGTGAAGGACAGGCCGGCATAGGCGCGGGCAAAGGTCGGGTCGAGCCGCAAGGCCGTGGCGAAAAAATGCTGCGCCTGTTCGTTTTCGGCTTGGGTGAAGCGGTACATGTGCCACAGGCCGCGGTGATAGGCCTCCCAGGCGGAGAGCGAATTGGGCGCCTTGAGCATGGCGCGGTTGCGCTCCACCGTTTCGATCTCGGCCGAGATCGACGAAACGATGCTGTTGCCGATATCGTCGAGCACGGCAAAGATGTCGTCGGGCCGCCGCTCGAAGGTCTCGGCCCAAACGATCCGGGCCGTGCGCACCTCGATCAGTTCGACGCTGACGATCAGCCGGCCGGCCGTGTTGCGCACCGTGCCGGTGGCGACATAGTCGACGTTCAGCCTGCGGCCTGCCTCTTCCGGCGCGATATTCATCTGCGCCAGCGCAAACACCGATCCACGCGCGATGACGAAGAAATCGCGGAGCTTGGCAAGACGGGTGATGATGTCGTGGGTGAAGCCGTCGGCGAGGCCGCCGCGTGTGCCTTCGCTGGCGTCTTCGACAAACGGCATCACCGCCAGCGACGCCTGGCTTGGCTCGACCGTGCCGGCATCATCCGATGTGGCCACCAGTTGCGCTCGTGTGGACAGGCAGGCGGGTTGCGCCTTGAGCGGGCTGCCGGACCGTTGATCGCGGATTGCCTGCCAGGCAGCACGGAGCGGGGCGACATCCAGCGCTTCCGACTGGAACAGGCGAGCAGCCGAAGCCAGATGCGCCTCGGCGGCGCCGATGGCACCGCGCTCCGCCAGATTGGACAGGAGGGCCAGATGCGCGCGCGTGTCGAATGGCGCCAGCTCGACCCATTTGTCGAGATGCCTGGACGTATCGGGTGAACCCGCTGGATGGTTTGCGGCAAGCTGTTCCAGCACGGCGGCGTGGCAGGCATGAAAACGCCGGCGTTGGGCGATCAGCCAGCTGTCGAAAAGCGGGCTGCGCTCAAGCACGAGGCCATCGAGCAGATCACCGGCAAAAAGTCCGGCCAGCGTCTGCAGCCGCTCCATGTCGAGCGTGCCGATCCCTTGCGCGGCGGCACGGCTGATCTCCAGCGCATCGACAAGGCAGCCGTCGAGATCGATCGCGACCGTATCGCCTTGTGTTATGACCCGGCGCCGGTCAGGCATGTCGAGAGCGCCGCGCAATTTGCTCAGGCACCAGCGCAGTTCGCCGCGGGGGTCGTTGGGCACATCCCACAAGAGCTCGCACAGGCGGCTGCGCCCCACGGCGTGTGGCGCCAGCGCCAGATAGGCCAGGAGTGCACGCAGCTTGCGCGACGCCGGCAGCGCTATTGGCGCACCGTCGCGCAGGATTTCCAGCGGTCCGAGCAGACGCACGGACAGGCCCGGTGTGCCGCCGGCCAGTCTCGATGGTGCGGATTCCACGTCCGTTTCCACGCCTGCTCCCACGCTGGCCTGTTGGCCCTTGCTCTATCACCAAACACGACACGGCGCATCCGGTGGCGAATTTCCGCGCCGGATACCACCATTGCCGCAGTGCCGGCATGTCAGTCCTAGCGCGGCAAGGTCTCGAAACCTCGCCGCCCAAGCCGCCGGTTTGTAACCGGCCTGTGAAGATCAACACGATCGAGGAGATCAACGATGTTGAACAAACAAAAAATCCGGACCACGGCCGGGCGCGGCCGTCTGTTCGACAGCATTCTGGACACGGTCGGCGACACGCCGGTGATCCGCATCAACAATCTCGCACCGGCTCACGCGACGATCTACGTCAAGGCCGAGTTCTTCAATCCGGCCGCCTCGGTGAAGGACAGGCTGGCGCTCAACATCATCGAGGAGGGCGAGCGCAGCGGCGCGCTGAAGCCCGGCCAGACGGTGGTCGAGGCAACCAGCGGCAACACCGGCATCGGGCTCGCCATGGTCTGTGCGCAGAAGGGCTATCCGCTGGTCGTCACCATGGCCGACAGCTTTTCGGTCGAGCGCCGCAAGCTGATGCGCATGCTGGGCGCCAAGGTGGTGCTGACGCCGCGCGCCGAAAAGGGTTTTGGCATGTACAAGAAGGCGGTTGAGCTGGCCGAGGCCAATGGCTGGTTCCTCGCCCGCCAGTTCGAAACCGCCGCCAATGCCGCCATCCACGAGGCGACCACGGCGCGCGAGATCATCAATGATTTCGCGGGCTCGCGGCTCGACTGCTTCGTCACCGGCTATGGCACCGGCGGCACCGTCGTCGGTGTGGCGCGTGTGCTGCGCCGCGAACGGCCGGAGACCCGCATCGTGCTCTGCGAACCGGCCAATGCCCAGTTGGTCGGCAGCGGCAAGGCGCAGCAGCGCGGTGCCAATGGTGCCCCTGCAGCCAGCCATCCGGCCTTCGAGCCGCATCCGGTGCAGGGCTGGACACCGGACTTCATCCCCAACGTGCTGCAGGAAGCCATCGACACCAGCCTCTATGACGAGGTGATGCCGATTGCCGGGCCCGAAGGCATCAAATGGGCCAAGGCGCTGGCGCAGAAGGAAGGCATCTTCACCGGCATTTCCGGCGGCGCCACCTTCGCCGTGGCGCGGCAGGTCGCTGAGAAGGCGCCGGCCGGATCGGTGATCCTGTGCATGCTGCCCGACACCGGCGAGCGTTACATGACGACGCCGCTGTTCGACGGCATCGAGGCCGAGATGGATGCCGACGAGATGGCGCTGTCGCGCTCGACGCCCGGCTGCCAATTCCCGGCGGCCTGACGGGAGGATGTCATGGATATCGCGCCGGAAAGCCTCGGCATGGTGGCCGAGGAAACGCTCGACCCTGCCGACTGGGCAGCGGTGCAGGCCCTGTCGCACCAGGTCATCGATGATGCCGTCGGTTATCTCAGCGATATCAGGAACCGCCCGGTCTGGCGGGAGATGCCGGCGGATGTGAGAGGGTCCTTCGCCGCACCCCTGCCGCGATCGCCGGCGCCGTTGGCCGCTGTCTACAGCGAGGTCGCGCGCACCGTGATGTCCTATCCAATGGGCAACATCCATCCACGCTTCTGGGCCTGGTATATGGGGTCGAGCAACTTCACCGGCGCGCTCGGCGATTTCCTGGCGGCGATCCAGGGCTCCAATCTCGGCGGCGGCAACCACGCCGCCGCGCTGATGGACAGCCAGGTGGTGAACTGGTGCAAGGAGATGCTGGGCTTTCCGGCCTCCGCCTCCGGCACGCTGGTCAGCGGCGGCTCGATGGCCAACATCATCGGGCTGACGGTGGCGCGCAACACCAAGGCGGGCATCGATGTGCGCGAGCACGGCGTGGCCGCGATCGAAAAGCCGCTGCGTTTCTATGGTTCGGACCAGATGCATTCCTGCCACCGCAAGGCCATGGAAGCGCTCGGCCTCGGCAATCGGGCGCTGCGCCGCATCCCGACCGATGCCGGTTTGCGCATCGACATTTCGGCCTTGCGGGCGGCGATATCGGAGGACCGTGCGGCCGGGCTCACACCGGCCTGCGTCATCGGCAATGCCGGCACGGTGAACACCGGCGCGATCGACGATTTGCAGGCGCTGGCCAAACTCGCGCATGAGGAAGACCTATGGTTCCATGTCGACGGCTGCATCGGCGCGCTGATCGCGATTGCGCCTGTGAACGCGCATCGCGTTGCCGGCATCGAATGGGCGGATTCGGTCGCACTCGATCCGCACAAATGGCTGCACGCTCCGTTCGAGGTCGGCTGTGCCCTGGTCAGGGATGCCGTCGCGCATCGCCGCACCTTCGCGGTGACGCCGGAATATCTGGAATCGACGCCGCGCGGCCTCGCGTCGGGCGAATGGCTGCACGATTACGGCCTGCAGACCTCGCGCGGCTTCCGCGCGCTCAAAGTCTGGATGGCGCTGAAGGAGCACGGCGTCGACAAGTTCGGCCGCCTGATCGACCAGAACATCGAGCAAGCGCACTATCTCGCCGGACTGATCGAGGCCGAGCCGTCGTTGGAGCTGGCGACGCCGCCGACCATCAACATCGTCTGCTTCCGCTACCAGCCCGAGCTCGCCGGGGAGCCGCTGAAGGCGCTCAACACCGAGATCATGCTGCGGCTGCAGGAACAGGGCATTGCCGCCCTCTCCGACACCACGGTGCATGGCGAACACTGGCTGCGCGTGGCGATCGCCAACCATCGCACAAGGCGCGACGACCTCGATCTTCTGGTGCAAGAAACGGTGCGGTTGGGACGGGAGATCTCTGGCCCCGCACCTTCGTAGACGAGTGAACCACACCTTCCTAGTTCCTGGCAGGCATGCGATTCTGCCGGGATGATTCGGGAGGGTTCGCGGTGACGCTGTTTCGCATGGCCGTGCTTGCGGCTTTGGTCTGCACCAGCTCGGCCGAGGCCGCCGACATGGCTTTCTTCGTCAAGAACCTGCGCAAGCAGGCGGTCGCCGTCGAACTGTTCAGCCGCGACCGCGAGACGGTCTGGCCGGGCAACGACCAGGTGTTCCTGATCGATCCGAATTCGCAGAAATCAGTGCCGCTGTCCTGCAATTCGGGAGAGCGCATCTGCTACGGTGCCTGGGTCAACGGCAATGACAGCATCTCCGCTGGTGTCGGGCCCGACAACGACCAGCCCTGCGACACCTGCTGCTTCATCTGCGTGGAGCACACGACCGAGACGATCGACCTGGTGCCGTGACGGGCGCCTCCTTAACCTAGCTACGGTATGCACACATTTCCAAGCAGTTGGCGCATGCGTTGTCTTATGCTGCGCTGGTCGACCCCCACTCCGTCTCGGCTTCGCCGAGCCACCTCTCCCCCGATCGACGGGGTAGAGGAAAGGCGCCAAAGTGCTTTGCCGTCAACGCTTTTCCAATGAGGCTCCCTTCCTTTCCCTCCGGAGGGGGGAAAGGTGGCGCTGCGAAGCAGCGACGGATTGGGGGAACCACGTGGCAATCAAGCCGAGCGCCGATCAGTTACGCCAATCACAGAGAGTGTGCATCCCGTAGCCGGTCCTACGCAGGAGGTCACGTCACTCCGGCAGGCCGGCCTTGCGGAAGCCATCGACGAAATGCTCGAGCGTCGCCGCATCGCGGAACGGTTCGGTCGTGGCCCAGTGGTGGATCGTGAAATGCGGGCTTCCGACGAGGAACAGCTCGACCTCGGCGCGCGCCTCGTCGAGCCGGCCAAGCTGGGCTAGGCTTGCCGCCAGGAAGCGGCGCGAGGTGGTGCGATAGGTCTCGTCCCGGTGCAGCGTCTCGATGGCGGCCTCGTAGTCGCGCGCCGCATATTGCGCCTGGCCGAGCGTCAGATAGTACCAGCTTGCCGGAAACGGGTTCAGCCGGAATGCCTTGCGGATGTGCTCAAGGCCCTCCTCGATCCGCCCGGCCAGGACCGTGATGTCCGAGAGTGACGCCCAGGTGTCGGCTTCGTTCGGATCGAGTTCGATCGCCTTGGCGAATTCCGCCTCCGCCTCGGTAAAGCCGCGCTCATAGGTGAGCAGATAGGCCAGGATCCAGCGGCAGCCGGCATCGTTGGGATCGATCGACACGGCTTTGCGCGCCATTTCCAGGGCAACGCTGCGATCCGCCTCGGTGGGGCCGCCCCAATGCACCCGCCCCATCCAGTGGTTCATGGCAAGCCATCGATAGGGCTCGGCGTAATCAGGATCGAGCGCGACCGCACGCGTCAGCATCAGATGCGCTTCCTGCGCCATCTGCGGCGAATCGTCGATCAGCTTGCGCGCCCGCACGCAGAGATCGTAGGCCTCGATACTTTTGGGCCGGTTGCGCGGCGGCGGCGCGCGCAGCCTGCCGAGCAACGCCTCCACGATCTTGGCCGTCACCTCGTCCTGAACGGCAAAGATATCGTCCAGGCTGCGATCGAAGCGTTCGGCCCACAGATGCTCGCCGCTCGTCGCGTCGACCAGCTGGGCGTTGATGCGCACACGGCCCGCGGCGCGCCGTGCGCTGCCCTCCAGCAGATAGCGCACACCAAGCTCGCCGGCGATCGTGCGCACATCTATTGCCTTGCCTTTGTAGGCAAAGGTCGAGTTGCGGGCGATGACGAACAGGCCGGAGATCCTCGACAGGTCGGTGATCAAATCTTCAGTCAACCCGTCGGCGAAGGCCTCCTGCTCGGGATTCCCGCTGAGATTGACGAAAGGCAGCACCGCGATCGATGGCTTGTCGGGCAGCGGCAAGGGTTTTCGCTTCGCGCCATCGAGCTGTTGGATAGTCCCGGTGAAGCGGTAGCCGACACGCGGAACCGTCGATATCCATTCGCCGCCGTCGGCAGGCGGACCAAGCAGTTTGCGCAGCTGCGCGATCTGGACAGTAAGGTTGCCTTCCTCGACGGCCGTGCCCGGCCACGCCGCATCCATCAGCTCGGCCTTCCCCAGGATTTCACCGGGGCGCGCGGCTAGCGCCGCGAGCAGCTTCAGGCCGCGATAGCCGACGGCAACGGGATCGTCGTTCCGGAGCAGCGTTCCCGCACCCGGATCAAGCACGAACGGACCAAAGGCAAAGCGCGATCCCTGCATGAGGCGCATCTATAGAGTAATTCCAGGAAAAGTGTGAGGCGGTTCTGCACCCGGAGTGACGTCAAAACAAAGAGTTAGAGCCAGTTTGGAACTTTTGAGAACTATTTGGCAGTCCTTAATTACGGCGCTGTCGGTATCCTGCAGAATTCAACCTCTTTCAGCTCGAGGGTCCCCAATTCGTAAAACTGGAGCCCCAAACCACATGGAGGTTGTCATGACCAATTGTCTTGCTTCGGCCCCGCGTCAGGTCGTGCGGCGGCGGATTCCCGTCGGGCAGGTCTCGCCCAGGCGCTATAGCCTTGCGGCCCTGCGAAACACCATCACCGCCTGGCGGCAGCGCACACGCTTTCGCTGGGACCTCAAGCGAATCTCGGAAGCCAATCCGCATCTGATCGACGATATCGGACTGACCAGGCGGCAGGTCGAAGAAGAAATCGCCAAGCTGCCCTTCTGGCAACGATAGGGTGAAAGTCTTGAGATCCAGCGGCCGATTAAATCAGGGATTTGCCGCCATCATCCCTTTAGCGCGCGCCCGCGTCATGGCATGATCCCTTCATCGGCCGTGGGGGCCGATTCTTCATCGGGGGTTTCCATGTCTTTCACGTCCGCGCGCCGGCTTGCCGCCGCGTTTTCGCTTGCCGTCCTGTTTGCGCCTGCCGCCCATGCCGGCGACGTCAGCTTCACCATCAAGAACAGCCATCCCAACGCCATGCGCCTTGAGCTCTACAGCCAGGACCGCGACTACGTCTGGCCCGGCAACGGCAAGGACTTCTACCTCGACGATGGCGAGACCAAATCGTTGCCGATCTCCTGCAACGAGGGTGAATCGATCTGCTATGGCGCCTGGGTCGATGGCGACGAGGGCACCTATTGGGGCGTCGGCCCCGGCAACAAGGAAAAATGCGAGGATTGCTGCTACACCTGCAGCGGCGGCGAGACCGAAGAGATCAATCTCGTCCCCTGACCGGTTTGCCAGCTTGACGGGTTTCCTGTTCGAGCCATAGCCTGCCCAAACACCCAAGGCACGCCGCGTCTGCGAAGACGCGACGTGCTCCAGGCAACAGGAGCACCGCGATGGCCGGCATGGTCGAAAGCGATGAGATCGATGTCGGGTTCTCCGGCAAGCGCTGCATCCATTCACGCAACTGCGTTCTCGGCGACCCGCATGTCTTCGTGCCCAATGCGCCGGGAGAATGGATCCATCCCGACGCGGCCAGCGTTGAGAAGGTCGTCGCACTGGCCGAAAATTGCCCTTCGGGCGCCATCACCTACATCAGGAAGGATGGCGGGCCGCAGGAACAGCCACCGGTGGTCAACACCGTGCGGTTGCGCGAAAACGGCCCGTTGGCCCTTCATGCCGAGATCGTGCTCAACGGCGAGACTTTTTATCGCGCCACGCTGTGCCGCTGCGGCGCTTCTGAAAACAAGCCGTTCTGCGACGGCAGCCACAGCAAGGCAGGCTTCACCGCCACCGGCGAAGCCGCGCTGAAGGACACGCCGGCACTTGATGCACGCAATGGCCCGCTCAATGTCACCCCGACGAAAAACGGCCCGCTCAAGCTCGAAGGCAATCTCGAAATCGTCACCGGCACCGGCCACACGATCGACCGCACCACGGTCGCCTTCCTCTGCCGCTGCGGCCACTCGGCCAACAAGCCGTTTTGCGATGGGTCGCACAAGCGGGTGGGGTTTGTGGGGTAGGCAATCGGAGAAGTTGGCGCGAGGCACCCCTCTCTGCCCTGCCGGGCATCTCCCCCTCAAGGGGGGAGATCAGATGCATCTCAGGTTTCGCCACTCGCCAACGCCGCAGGATCGGCGCCGGCGTCTACACAGCCAATCTCCCCCCTTGAGGGGGAGATGTCCGGCAGGACAGAGAGGGGGGCCTCGCACCGGCATCTCGGCAGAATCCTCCACCCCGCCCACCCTTTGGCCCATCTGTATCGCCTTTATCCGTCAGCCTGTATCGGCTAAGGGGCGTGGCAAGAGAATTCCCGGACCTTTCCATGACCGCCAAGACCAAGCCAAAACCCCTCTTCCTCGGCATCGACACCGGCGGCACCTATACCGATGCCGTGCTGTGGTCCGAGACCGAAGGCCCGCAGCAAGGGCCGAACAAGGGCAAGGTGCTGGCCAAGGCCAAGGCGCTGACCACCAGGCATGATCTTGCCGTCGGCATTTCCGGGGCCGTCGACGCGGTGCTCGAGAAAGCCGGCACCGATCCGGCAGCGATCAAACTGGTCTCGATGTCGACGACGCTTGCCACCAACGCGCTGGTCGAGGGCCAGGGCGGCCGGGTGGCGCTGGTCATGATCGGCTTCTCCGAAGCCGACCTCGCCCGCGACGGTTTGAAGACGGCGCTCGGCACCGATCCGGTGGTGTTTTGCCCTGGCGGCCACGATGTCCACGGCAATGCCGCCAAGCTCGATCTATCCGGGCTGGAGGCCGCCCTGCCGGAGCTCGGCGCCTCGGTGTCCGGCTTTGCCGTCTGCGCCTACTTCGCCACCCGCAACCCGGCGCACGAGATCGCCGCCCGCGAGCTGATCCGCGAAAAGACCGGCCTGCCGGTCACGGCAAGCCACGAACTGTCGGCCAAGCTCGGCGGCCCGCGCCGGGCGCTGACCACGCTGCTCAACGCCCGGCTGATCTCGATGATCGACCGGCTGGTGGCGGCAACCGAAGGGTTTTTGGAGCAGCGCAGCATCGCTGCGCCCTTGATGGTGGTGCGCGGCGATGGCGCGCTGGTCTCGGCGGCGTTTGCCCGCCAGCGGCCGATCGAGACGATCCTCTCCGGCCCGGCCGCCAGCCTGGTCGGCGCCCGCCACATGACCGGGCTCGACAATGCCGTGGTCTCCGACATTGGCGGCACCACCACCGACGTCGCCGTACTCGACAAGGGCCGTCCGCGGCTTGATCCCGAAGGCGCCACCGTCGGCGGTTTCCGCACCATGGTCGAGGCGGTCGCCATGCGCACCTTCGGCCTCGGCGGCGATTCCGAAGTGGCGCTGGAAGATGGCGCGCTCAACCCGAAAATCCTGCTTGGGCCGCGCCGCCTGGTGCCGCTGGCGCTGGCCGGCATGGCGCATGGCGAGGCCGTCAAATCGGAACTCGAACGCCAGTTGCGGGCGCCCAACCCCGGCCGCATGGATGGCCGCTTCGCGGTGCGCACCGGCGTACCGGACAGGCTCGCCGCCGGGCTGACCGCTCCCGAAGCGCGGCTCTACGAGGCGATCGGCGCGACCCCGCTTGCCCTCGACAGGTTGCTGACATCGAACGCCCAGAACGCCACCTTGAACCGGCTGGTCTCGCGCGGACTGGTGCATATCTCAGGCTTCACCCCGTCGGACGCGGCGCATGTGCTGGGCAAGCAGGCCAACTGGGATGCCGCCACCGCGCGCCTTGGCGCCGACCTGTTTGCCCGCAAGCGTGACGGCCGGGGCCAGCCCATTGCGGCCTCAGCGGAGGTGATCTCGGAGCGGGTGCTGGTGACGCTGACGCGCTGGTCGGCCGAGTACATCCTCGAAACCGCCTTCGCCGAGGACGGGCTCGATGGCGCGGCGACCGTGGCGCACGCGCTGGTGCAGCGCGCGGTGGATGCTCATCCCGGCATCGCGCGGCTGAGCGTCGCGCTCGACCGTCCGGTCATCGGCCTCGGCGCCTCTGCGCCTCTGCACTATGCCGGCCTGGCGCCGTTGGTCGGCAATGAGTGCGTCGTGCCTGAAGACACCGATGTCGCCAACGCGCTTGGTGCCGTCGTCGGCCAGGTCAGGGTCTCGGCCGAAGCGCGGGTCAGCCAGCCCAAGGAAGGGCTGTTCCGGCTTGCCTCGGGTGAGACGGTGCGCGATTTCCTTGACGAGGCCGCAGCCATCGCGGCCGCCGAGGCCGACGTCCGCGCCATCGTCGCCCAGCGCGCCCGGGATGCCGGCACCGACAGCGCCGAGATCGACGTGGCGACGGAGTTCAGGGTTTCCACCGTCGAGGCCCAGCGCATGTTCATCGAGGCGCATGTGGTAGCGGTGGCCTCGGGACGGCCAAGGATTGCGGTGTAGATTCAGGTGAGGCCGGCCTGCAAATGGCGGTGTCCTGCGCTTCCGGTGCTCACGTACCCAAAAGTACGCTCCGCTCCGGTTCTCGGACGCCACCATTTTCGACTCGGCCTGACCTGAATCCTGCGCCTTCGTCATCCTAGGGCGGAGCAGGAGCGAAGCGACGTCGCGGAGACCCTAGGATCCATGCCGTGACGTTGGACGTAGAATGCAACGGTTCAGGATGGCCCAAACAGCACCGAGGACGACAAACACTCGGTACTTCGGACGAGGTCAAAATGCCCACCTTCAACCTAAGCTGAATTGACCCTGCAACCCCAACATGCCAAACGCCCCGCAAAGCCTTTCATCTGGAGTAGCCTGATGACCGATCGCATCGAGATCGCCGGATTGCGGATTGCCCGCGAGCTGCATGATTTTGTGGCCAACGAGGCCTTGCCCGGCACCGGCATCGAAGCGGCGGACTTCTGGAACGGCTTCTCGGCCATCGTCCACGACCTCGCCCCGAAGAATCGGGCGCTGCTGGCGAAACGCGACGCCATGCAGGAAAAGCTCGATGGCTGGTATCGCGACAATGGCGCGCCCATCGACATGGAGGCTTACAGGGGCTTCCTGAAGGAGATCGGCTATCTCGTCCCCGAGGGGCCGGCCTTCAGTGTCTCGACCGAGAATGTCGACCCGGAAATCGCTGTGGTTGCCGGGCCGCAGCTGGTCGTGCCTGTCATGAACGCGCGCTATGCGCTCAACGCCGCCAACGCACGCTGGGGCTCGCTCTATGACGCGCTCTATGGCACCGATGCCATCCCCGAAACGGGCGGCGCGGAAAAGGGCAAGGGCTTCAACCCGGTGCGTGGCGCCAAGGTTGTCGCCTGGACGAAGAGCTTCCTCGACGAGGCCGCACCGCTGACATCAGGCAAATGGGCAGGGGTGAACGGCTTGTCGCTGGCGCAGGGCGCGTTGAAGCTCAGCGCCGGTGCCGGCTCGACGACACCCGCCGACCCCAGGCAGTTCGTCGGCTATCGCGGCGATGCCGCCAACCCCGACGCCGTGCTGCTCGTGAAAAACGGCCTGCATATCGAAATCCTGATCGACCGCGCCAACCAGATCGGCCGCACCGATCCGGCAGGCATTGCCGACGTCATCCTGGAATCGGCGCTGACCACCATTCAGGACTGCGAGGATTCGGTCGCGGCGGTGGATGCGCAGGACAAGGTCGTCGTCTACCGCAACTGGCTCGGCCTGATGAAGGGTGATCTGGCGGAAGAGATCAGCAAGGGCGGCAAGTCTTTTGTCCGCAAGCTCAACCCCGACCGCGCCTGGACCGCGCCGGCCGGTGGCACGCTCACCGTGCCCGGCCGCTCGCTGATGCTGGTGCGGAATGTCGGTCACCTGATGACCAATCCGGCGATCCTGGACCGTGACGGCAACGAGGTGCCGGAAGGCATCATGGACGCGGCGATGACGGCACTGATCGCGCTGCACGATGTCGGCGCGAAGGGGCGGCGGATGAACTCCCGCGCCGGCTCGATGTATGTTGTGAAGCCCAAGATGCACGGGCCGGAGGAAGTCGCCTTCGCCGTCGAGATCTTCGACCGGGTCGAGGCGCTGCTCAGCATGCCCAGGAATACCATCAAGATGGGCATCATGGATGAGGAGCGGCGCACCACCGTCAACCTCAAGGAGGCGATCCGCGCGGCAAGAGAGCGCGTGGTGTTCATCAACACCGGCTTCCTCGACCGCACCGGCGACGAGATTCACACCTCGATGGAAGCCGGCCCGATGATCCGCAAGGGCGACATGAAGCAGGCCGCCTGGATTTCCGCCTACGAGGCGTGGAATGTCGACACCGGGCTCGAATGCGGGCTGGCCGGTCATGCCCAGATCGGCAAGGGCATGTGGGCGATGCCGGATCTGATGGCGGCGATGCTGGAGCAGAAGATCGCCCATCCCAGGGCCGGCGCCAACACCGCCTGGGTGCCGTCGCCGACGGCGGCGACGCTGCATGCCACGCACTACCACAAGGTCGACGTCCATGCCGTACAGGCGGCGCTGAAGAGCCGGCCGAAGGCGAAGCTCGACGACATATTGTCGGTGCCGGTCGCCGTGCGGCCGAACTGGACGCCGGACGAGATCCAGCGCGAGCTCGACAACAACGCACAAGGCATTCTGGGCTATGTCGTGCGCTGGATTGACCAGGGCGTCGGCTGCTCCAAAGTGCCCGATATCAACGATGTCGGCCTGATGGAAGACCGCGCCACGCTGCGCATCTCCTCGCAACATATCGCCAACTGGCTGCGCCACAAAGTGTGCTCGGAAATCCAGGTGCGCGATTCCCTGCAGCGCATGGCGGCCATCGTCGACCGGCAGAATGTCGGCGATCCGCTCTACCGGCCGATGGCGCCGGATTTCGACAAGTCCATCGCCTTCCAGGCCGCTTGCGACCTGGTGTTCAAGGGCACCAGCCAGCCCAACGGCTACACCGAGCCGGTGCTGCACGCGCGGCGGCTGGAGCTGAAGGCGAAGGGCTGAGGCGCCGGCTGCGCGGCCTATTTGCGCAAAGTCTCAGTTCAGCCCCAGCGTACCCCTCAGCTTCGACAGATCCTCGGCCAGCGCCGTCACCGGGCCGGCAAGTGCCTTGCGGTCGGCGTCCGACAGCTTGTCATAGGTTTCGTAGCCATCCGCCGTCTTGTACTTGGCCAGGATGGCGTCGACGGTGGCGAAATTGTCGTCGACGGTCTTGATCAAGGTGGGGTTTTCCTTCTCGACCAGCGGATGCACCAAAGCGACGATCTTTTGCGCGCCGTCGATATTGGCCTGGAAGTCCCAGAGATCGGTGTGGCTGTAGCGGTCTTCCTCGCCCGATATCTTGCTGGAGGCCACTTCCTCGAGCAGGCCGGCGGCGCCGTCTATGGCTTTTTCCGGCGGCACGGTCAGGCCGGCAACGCGCTTCTGCAGGTCGAGCACATCGGCGTTGAGCTTGTCGGCGAGCGGGCCGAGGCCATCGGTCGTGTTCTGGCTGAACAGGCCGTATTCGATGCGGTGGAAGCCATAGAAATCCGCCGACTTCTCCTTCTGCTCATGGTCGTCGGCGCGCGAATCGATGGCGCCGTCGAGGTCCGAGAACAGTTCTGCGATCGGCTCGATCGTCTCATAGTTGACGCGAGCCGGCGCATAGAGCGCCTTGGCCTTGGCGAGGTCGCCCGCCTTGACCGCGTCTGTAAACGCCCTGGTGCTGGTCGCCAGCGTGTCGATCTTGCCCTGGACGTAGAGCTTGTAGTCGGCGATCGGCTGGACAAGATCGAGCGGCGAGACGGCGGCATGAGCCGGCGCAAAGCTGGTCAGCAGGGCGATGGCGGAGACGGCAAGCAGGCGATGGTTTCTCATGGATATCCTCTCATGCTGGAAAGCTGTGGTCGGGGTTCAGGCATGCGTCGAAGCGGCCATTTCGATGAGTGAGCGGCCGAGATAGTCCTGGTCGTCCTTCACGCCCGGCAGGGCGAAGAAATAGCCGCCACCGAAGGGCTTGATGTATTCCTCGAGCGCCTCGCCGCTGAGGCGGGTCTGGACGGCGACAAAACCCTGCTCGAGATCGGCCTGGTAGCAGATGAACAGCAGGCCCATATCCATCTGGTTGGATTTGCTGACGCCGTTTGAATAGTTGAAGGGCCGTCGCAGGATCAGGTGTTTTTGCGCTTCGGCGTCGCGCGGATTGGCGAGACGGATATGCGCGTCGAGCGGCGTCGTCTTGCCCTGGGGATCGTTGGCAAAATGAGGAACATCGGCCTCGCTTGTGCCGCCCTCCAGCGGTGTGCCGCTGGCCTTCTGGCGACCGATGATCGTCTGCTGTTCCTGCAGCGGCGTGCGGTCCCAGCGCTCGACGAAATTTCTGATAAGGCGCACCACCTGATAGGAACCGCCCGCTGTCCAGCCAGGCTCGCCGCCGCCCGGCTGCACCCAGACGATCCGCTTCATCAGCGCGGCATCGGTGGAATCCGGATTGGCTGAACCATCGCGGAAACCGAGGAAGTTGCGCGCGCTTTGCTTGGGCTTTCCCGGGTTCGGCGGCCGCACCGGCACCGAGCCTTCCTGCTTCCAGCGCAGGAGCAGTGTGTCCGGCGTGTTCTTCACGATATCGCGCAGCGCGTGGATGTTGGTGTCCGGCGTGTTCGAGGAGAATTGCAGCAACAAATCGCCATGGCAGAGCTCCTCCTGCAGGGCGTCGTTGGAAAACGACGCCATCCGGGTGAGATGTTTCGGCTTCAGCGCCTGCAGGCCGAATCGTTCGTCGAAGATCGACGCGCCGAGCGACGTGGTTATCGTCAGATTGTCTGATGTCACCACCGGGCCGAGAATGCCGGAATCGGGGGCGGGAAACTTTGGGTCGAGCGCGGGCGGCGTTCCGCCCGCCATCAGGAAGGCCGTGCGTTCGGTCAGCGTGTGCAGCAGCCTCTGCAGCCCGGCGCGGTTCTGGGCAAGCACGTCGAACGAGGCGACCAGGCCGGCGGCCGGCCGCGGCGTGACGATCCCCGGCTGGTGCTCGCCATGGAAAGGTTGCACCTGGTCGAGCGTGTCGCTCTCCGGCGCATTGGTGACGCTGCCGGCATTGGCCACCACCGCAGCCTGAGGAGCAAGCGCCCCGGCGACCGCACCGATCAGCACCGAGCGGCGCGAGGGTGAGAAGGCCGCATTCGGGTCGAAAGGTTTTTCCCTGGCGGTCATTGGCTGAGGTCCATGGTTTCACGCAGTCGGGACAAATCGCCGGCGAGCACGGTTACAGCTTTGCCAAGCTCGGTCTTGGCGGAATCGGAGAGCGCGTCGGAGGCCTCGGCGCGGCGCATCGCGATCATGTCCCCCAGCACGGCAAAATCCTTGTCGAGCGATGCGACGATGTCGGGCGCGGTCTTGGCTGCTACCGGCCGCAACAGGTCGAATACCCGGTGAACGCCCGTCACCGCCGCCTCGAAGGAGGTGAGGTCGCCATGCGCGTAGGGGCTGTCGCCGAAATCGGGACCTGGCGCGGCAAGCCGTTCCAGTATCGCAACCGATCCGCTGACCATGCTCTCTGGCATGATGCGCAGATCGTGTATGCGCGTCTTGAGCAGTGCCGCGTCGCTCACCAGCCTGTCGGCGACGGGAGCGAGGCTGTCGGTGCTGCCCTGGCTGAACAGCCCGTATTCGAGACGATGCAGGCCACCGAAAGCCGGATCGGCCTCGCGCTGGCCGAACGCCTCGGCGCGCCCGTCGATCGCCGCATCGAGGTCCGAAAACAGCGGCGACACCGGCGCCAGATGCGCGTAGGCGGTCTCGGCCGGCGGATACAGCGCTTTTGCCGCCGCCAGATCGCCCGATTTCACCGCGCCGGCGAAGGCGTCGGCCGCCTGCAGGAAGGCATCGCTCTCGGTCGCCAGAAACACCTTGTATTCTGCGAGCGCGCCGATGAAGGCGGCGAGATCGGGTTTTTGCACCGCGCCGGCTTTGGCGGCTGGCAGCACATGCAGCCGGCCGCGCGGGTTCGAGAGCAGGCCGCAAGTGATGGCGTAGTCGCCCGGCTCGAGCCGTGTGGCCAAAGTCTGGGTGAAACCTGGCGCGATGTTCTCGCGCTCTTCCAGCACCATCACGCCGTCGAGGATCTCCCATTCGACGGCGCGGTCGGAGCGGTTTTCGATCTGGAAGACATGCCGCCCGGCGGCAACAGTCAGTTCATTGGGTTCGCAGGATGTGCCGGTGATTGCCACGGACGTCGCGGATGCCGTCTCGTGGCGGCCTTTTTGGGCGACGCGCGTCGCATAGGTGAAGGCGGCCGCTGCTGCGACCAGCAGAACGAGGGAAAGCGCCAGGCCGATGCGGACCGCCATGCGCGGCAGCGCGGGGGATTGCGGCGTCGCGCTCATGTCGCTGGCCGCCCTTGCTTGGAAACCGCCTGCAGGACCGGCCGGTCGGCCAGGAAGAGCCACAGCGACGGCGCGAGGAAACCGACATAGACGACAATCTCGCTAACGGTAGGCGCGTCGATATAGCCGAAAATGCCTGACAGCACCGAACCCAGCGGACTGTCCATCGGCAGCATGGCGCTGATGTCGAACACGACTTGCTGCAGGTGGTTCCACAGGCCGGCTTCATGCAGCGCATTGACCGAATTGGCGAGCAGGCCGGCAGCGACGATCAGGATGAAGGCGCCGGTCCAGCGGAAGAAGCGCCTGAAGTTCAGCCGCACGCTGCCGGCATAGATGCCGTAACCGACCACACCCGCCAGCAGCACGCCGACAAGCGCTGCCAGCGGTGCAAAACTGTTTTCCTGTTGGAAGGCGGCGAGCAGGAAGAACACCGACTCGACACCTTCACGCGCCACAGCCAGGAACACCATGGCGATCAGGCCGAAGCCTTTGTGCGAAGGCGTCTCGAAGGCGGCGTCGATCGAATTGTGCAGCTCCGCCTTGATCGAACGCGCCGCCTTGCGCATCCAGAACACCATCGAGGTCAGCACGCAGACGGCGACGAGGCCGATGATGGCCTCGAACAGCTCCTGCGCCTTCTGCGGGAACTCGACACTGGCAAACTGCAGGATGGCGCCGACACTGAGCGAGAAGGCGAGCGCCAGGAAAATACCGATCCACACCACCGGCATCCAGGCGCCGCGGCCGGTACGCTTGAGATAGCTGGCGATGATGCCGACGATGAGCGCGGCCTCGACGCCCTCGCGGAACATGATCAGGAACGGTACCAGCATTGTCTGTCCAGCCGCTCCGACGAGGAGGCGTTTTTGAAGGCTGCACCTGCCTGAAGCAGCGGCCCTTCAGGAGGGGGCCAAAAACTTGTGCAGAGCAGTCAGCTTTTATTCTCGACCGCTCGCGCCGCACAAGGGTGGCACGATCACATCAATGAGATGTCGGCGTGATCGCGGTGGACGGCGGCGTCATGAACTCGAATCGGCCTCGTCCCGGCCAAAGCGCGTCAAGACGGTCTCACTGAACGCTGCTGAACTTCTGGACCAGAATTTTCAATCGATCCTCCGCGCCGAAAGCAGGGATGCGTCCTGATTGCTCGAGGACCACCAGTCCATGCAATGCGCTCCACAGCACTTCGGCCAAGAATACCGAGTCTTGCCGATCGGCGCCTAGTGCGTTGACAAAGGCGGCGAAGGCGGCACGCAGAGCCGGCGGCGTTTCCTCGCTGGCGAATTTGATCTTTGTCGGCAAGACGAACATCGCCTCATAAACGACCGGCCGCGAACGGGCAAAATCAAGATAAGCGGCACAGACATTGCGCAAGACGTCCGGAGCGCCAGCACCGCTCCCCGCTTCCTTTGTCAATCGCGTCGCAAGGTCCTCGAATCCTCTGGTGGCCACTGCGGCCATGATGTCGGCCTTGCCCTTGAAGTGGCTGTAGAGAACCGGCTGGCTGTAGTTGATCAGGTCCGCGAGACGTCGGGTGGTGACGGCGTCCCAGCCCTCGGCCTCGGCGAGTTCGCGGGCCGCGGACAGAATGAGTTCATAGCGCTCCGCGCGCTGGCGCTCTTTGCGTTCGGCGATTGACATCCAGAAATCCTACCGACGCACCATTTTCTGTCAACGCTAGATTTCTGTTGACGTGGAATTCTAGCAGCGCTAGAATTATTGCATATGATAGGAGTGACGCATGCTACAAACTGGATATGTGCTTTCCGGCCTGATCGCGGCCGCTATTATGGTCCTCGGCGCACGCTTTTGGTGGGCTCCTGACGCCGCTTCAGCGGGCTTCGGCATTGCCGGTTCACCCCCGTCCTCGACCGGATTTGCCGCGTGGCTGTCCGTGAAGGGCACGCGCGATATCGCGTCTGGCCTCTTTGTCATCCTGCTCATGGTCAATGGGCCGCCGCGCCTGCTCGGCGAATTCATGCTCATCGCGAGCCTCATCGCGTTTGGCGACATGGTGACAGTCCTCCGTTCGCGGGGAAACCGCGCCCTCGCCTTCGGCATGCATGGCCTTACAGGGCTGGTCATCGTCGCAACTGGCGCATGCCTCATCCTGGGCGCCAGGTAAAAACGATCTGAACACTGCAGCTTGAAGACCTGAAGGCAGTGGCGTTTATGCCGCCTGCGCCACGCGCTCCGAACTCATGCGATAGGAAATCGCTTCGGCCAGATGAATGCGGCCGACGGTTTCGCTGGCGTCGAGATCGGCGAGCGTGCGCGCCACTTTCAGCACGCGGTGGTAGGCCCGGGCCGAAAAGGCGAGCTTTTCGCTGGCGTCCTTGAGCAGTGACAGGCCAGCGGCGTCGGGCATGGCGATGACTTCGATGACCGACGGTGCGCAATGCGCGTTGGTGGTGGCGCTGGTCACACCGAGCCGCTCGAAACGCTCGCGCTGGAGGGTGCGGGCGCGGGCCACACGGAGCGCCACGTCAGCGCTTTTCTCCGCCCGGTCGGGCCGGATCAGGTCGCTGGCCGACACCGCCGGCACTTCGATCCTGAGATCAATGCGGTCGAGCAACGGACCGGAGATGCGTGCCTGATAGTCGGTGCGGCAACGATCGCCGCGCAGGCAGCGATAGCCCGGCTCGCCGGCCATGCCGCAGCGGCACGGGTTCATCGCCGCGACCAGCTGGATGCGCGCCGGATAGGTGACGCGATGGTTGGCGCGCGCGATCATGCAGTCGCCGGTCTCCAGCGGCTGGCGCAATGCATCGAGCGTCTGTGGCGTGAATTCGGGAAACTCGTCGAGGAACAGCACGCCGTGATGCGCCAGCGAGACCTCGCCCGGCCGTGCGCGCAACCCGCCGCCGACCATCGCCGCCATCGAGGCCGAATGGTGCGGGGCGCGGAACGGCCGCCGGTCGGTCAGCTTGCCTTCGCCGAGCTCGCCCGCCACCGAGGCGATCATCGAGACCTCGAGCAATTCCTTCGGCGCCAGCGGCGGCAGGATCGACGGCAGCCGCTGCGCCAGCATCGATTTTCCCGAGCCAGGCGGGCCGATCATCAGCATGTTATGGACATAGGACCCTCACCCCTGTAAGGCCCAGCTATGACGAAACATACCCCACGCGCCACTCTCACCAATCGACCTAAGGCGTACTCCTACGTCCGGTTCTCGACACCAGAGCAGGAGCGTGGCGACAGCCTGAGGCGACAGACTGAAGGGGCGGCACGATACGCCGCGCTACACGGGCTCGACCTCGATGACAAGCTGACGTTCCGAGACCTTGGCGTGTCTGCCTTCAAGGGCGCGAATGAGGAGACGGGGCGGCTTGGTGAGTTCCTTGCTGCCGTAGAGTTTCAGGACATCAAGGCAGGGAGCTACCTCCTCGTCGAAAGCCTTGACCGACTGAGCCGTCAGAAGCCGCGCAAGGCCGTCAAGGTGCTGGAGCGGATATGCGAGGCGGGTATCACCGTGGTCACGCTCGATGACGGACGGGTGTACACCGAGGAAGTTCTGGACGATGACCCAACGGCGCTAATGGTGGCCCTTCTGGTGGCAGCCAGGGCGAACGAGGAGAGCGCCAAGAAGGGCCGGCGCGTCGGGGAAGCGTGGGCCAACAAGCGACGCAACGCGGCCATCAAGCCGCTGTCCGCGCTCTGCCCCGGTTGGTTGCGTCTCAGGGAGGACAAGAAGGGGTTCGACTTGATACCGGAGCGGGCTGACATCGTGCGGCGGGTGTTTGCCATGACGCTAGCAGGCAGGGGCCAACACTCCATTGCCGAGGCCTTCAACAAGGAAGCCGTTCCGGTGTTTGGTACGGGCAGTCACTGGCACCGCAGCTACATCAAGAAGATGCTGGCCGACGCCTCGACCATAGGCGCATTCACACCCCACCGCGTCGAGACCGTGGGAGGCAAGAAACGGCGCATTCCAACGGAGACCGTGGAAGGGTATTTCCCGCCCGTCATCGACCGCGAGGTGTTCGACCGGGTGAGCGCCCTATCCAGCGGCAGGGCCGTCAAGGAGACCAGCGGTGGCGGCATGATGAACATCCTCGCCGGTCTTGCTAAGTGCCCGAAGTGCGAAGCGACCATGACGCGCGTGAACAAGGGGGGCAAGAAGGGTGGCAAGCCGTACTTGGTCTGCACTACGGCCAAGGCCGGAGCCGGCTGCGAGTATCGTCAGGTTCGCATTGGCGACGTTGAAGAGGCGATCATTAAGAACGCAGAATGGCTGAACGCATCACTGCCGTCCACGGACGGAGCACTGCAGATGGAGCTGGAGGGGGCGAACAATCTGGACATGGCGGTGAGTGACGAGATTGAGAACGTAGTCGCGGCCATTGGCCAGACGGGGCACTCGCCCGCATTGCTCGACCGCCTCAGGCAGAACGAGGCTACAAGGGAGGATATCCGGCGCTCCATCACGGACTTAGAGCGGCGCATTGCTGACACCCTAACAAACCGCGTTCAGGTCACTGCCGGGCAGCTAGTCGACCATGCCGAGGCCGAGGAGCCGCGAGACGTGGCGCTCATCAACGCGACCCTGAGGCAACTCTTCACCAAGGTCGAGGTTGACTGGCCGAACGGGCGTCTTTGGTTTCACTGGAAACACGCGCCGGGGGAGGCGACCGGGATCATGTATGCGTGGCCGAAAGAGGAGGACGCCTGATAACCTAGTGGAGCCACCACAGGCAGATCAGCGACACTCAGGTTGTTGGCTTGGCATCACCGTTGATTGAGACACGGAAACTCGGGAAGTAAACGGAGATCGGAGTGTCGACTTCCCTATCAGCAGCCAACGCGCTCCGTACTTGGTTGCCTATCTCCGAACGGTAAGTCTCGATCTTCGGTACGAGGGAGTAGATGTCCGTATTGTCAATCGGGATGGTTCGCATTTGATGAACATCGAACGGTATGCGGTCGCTTGAACGTATGATTTGAACAATCGGCAGGCGCGCCGCATGGCGGAGTGCCAATTCATAGAAGACGTTGGGATTGTGAAACGACAGGTCCGCCACCACGAGGCGGGACCGGAGTAGGTATTCGATGATCTGCCGCGTGATCATCCCTGGCTTCTCAATGGCGTCGGCGCGCACCACCTTCAGTCCGAATGGTTGCAGAGCAGGCTCCACGAATGTGCTGAGAAACAAGTCTGAGTGTCGGCGCTGCTCAGACCCCGCCTCGCCGATGGGGGTAACGTAGAAGCATGTTGTGTCAAACTCGGCATGTTCTTGCGTTACAAGGCTCCGTTGTTCGGCTGGTGCCGCATAGGGCAGTGCGGACATGGTGGTCGCTGGAAGCTCATCCAACATGTGATCGACTGCCACGATACGATCTGCACCAGACAGTGTCTGTAGCAGGCCGACAAACCGCAGATTGACTACGAGGGTGTCGACCCCTTCTTCGGCAGCATCTGCCGCGACGCCAGCCTCTTTGAGAGCATCGATTAGCACCGCGCGAGCCGGAAGCCTCGCATTCACGAAGCGTTCGTAGACGGCGCGGAATGGCTCGATGTCCTGAATAGCCAGTTTGGCCCACGCCCTCCGCCGTTCGCGCTCCGGAACTTGTTCGTCGACAGCCTTCAGTCCGTCACTAGTTAATTCCAAATGCTCAGAAGCATAGCTGCCTTTTGTGAGGCCATAGCGGTTCGAGTTGGTGATGAGCATACGGCTCGTCCCACTATCGGGAGCCTTTCCAAGATCATTAAACAACGTAAGTCGCCGAACGGGCTGACCGCTTCCTACTCGGTGCAAATCTCGGGCAAATGCGATGGCTTCTTCAAAAGAAGATGCTGGGAACGGGCGCTGTGTGCGCGACCTCTTTGGTTCCGGCTTGACCGGCACTTCTATTTCTGTCTTGCGAGTTTGACGTAGTCGTTTGGTCGCCGGCTTCCTAGTGACTTCGGCAGTGGGGGTAGAGACACTTTCGTCCCCGACTTCGTCGATACTCATGCGATATTTCCCCTCTAATTACACAGTAAAGTAGGCTGCCAGTGCTGTTGCGTCAAACCCATCTCTTAAGCCGGGAATGTTTGGTGGAAAAATGCGCGCGGGTGATTGGATAAACAGGCACGCGCGCCGACCCCCGTACCCCCTTCTGTTTCACCACACAGGCCCCAAGCGAGGACGCTGGGTGGCGCGGTTGCCGTTGACAGTGTACCTAATTCTCAAGTACAAGGTACACAAAGAGAGCCTAATGGCTTGCGATGCATAGGAGAGGACCTAAGAGAATGACCACGGCAGTTGCTTACCTTCGGACCTCCAGCCGGACGAATGTCGACGGTGACAGCGCGCCGAGGCAGCTACAAGCTATCGAGGACTATGCCAAGCGCAACGGGCTGAAGGTGGTGGACAGGTTCCACGATGCGGCTGTGAGCGGAGCTGACCCGATTGACACGCGCCCCGGCTTCCAAGACCTCCTTGAGTATATGGCCGGTAATGGCGCGCGGGTGATCCTAATCGAGAACGCCAGTCGGTTCGCGCGGGACCTCGCCGTCCAGATAGCAGGCCACAAGCTCCTGCAAGGTCTCGGCTATGAACTGATCCCGGTCGATGCGCCGGACAGTTTCACCAATGACACGCCGACCGCTGGCATGGTGCGACAGATACTCGGGGCCGTGGCTGAGTTTGAGAAGGCTCAGCTTGTGGCGAAGCTACGAGGTGCCCGTGACAGAGCTTCTAAGGCTGCGGGAAGGCGCGTCGAGGGCAACCACGGCTACCGCGTGGACAAGCCAGACCTGATCAAGGAAGCCAAGCGCCTAGCCCGCAAGAGCCCTAAGACGGGCAAGGCGAGGAGCCTCCGCGAGATTGCTGGGGAGCTTGCGAAGATCGGTTATACGACGGCGACCGGACAACCGTTCTCAGCGTCTCAGGTGCAGCGGTTGATTGATGCCGTCTGAATAAGGCCTCCACTAGCTGTGACGGTCGAACATTAGAAGTCGCTGAATAAGTGTCCCACTAGCACCGACGAACCATTCCCATGCGGGCTGCTCCACTTTTGGAACGCACGTTGCAATTCTCTCCCAGCCGGGACCCACCAGCTGTGAGGGCGAAACGTTGGTGGCCGCTCACAATGCCTTCCACTAGCACTACGCAGCGCATTTCACCCAGATCGATCATCCCATTGAGCCCTGACAGGCATCTCCGTTGCTCCTTCCGGGGCGCTTGAAGGTGTCTCCGGGGTGGTCGGTCTTGGTGAGGTGTGGGCCTACGAATGTTCAGACGCTTGTCTGGCTATCCATGCATTTCCCGGTGGACAGGTCGCCGGAGACCATTTCAAACACAAGGAGAGAGAATGAGCGCTGGAGATCACCTCCGGGATTTAATGAGCCAGTTCACAGGGCCAGCCCAAGGCCCATCTGAATTGCGCATTGATAACATCGAGACCGTGCCCGAACTGTTCCAGCCGAGAGGCGGGATCAGCGAGCGGCATGTGTCGGACCTGATCAAGGCGATCAAGGCGGTTGGAGCCCTCGACCCGGTAACCGTCATGGTGGTCGGGAACAGGACTATTCTGATCGACGGACATCACCGGTTCGAGGCATACGGGGCTGCTAGGTGGTCCACTCCGGTGCCCGTGAGATACTTCGAGGGGACGCCTGAAGAGGCCGTTCTGGTAGCCGGGGAGGTCAACTCCAAGGCCAAGTTGCCGATGGACAATACCGACCGGCAGAACTTCGCGTGGCGGCTGGTGCTGATCGACCGACATAGCATCGCGCGGGTGGCTAGAGCGTCCGGCATCTCGGCGGCGCAGGTGACCATCATGCGCCGGGCTAAGAGGACCTTAGGGCAACAGGCGGGAGACCATGTGTCATGGTTCCGGGCTCGCCTTGCGGCCAACGGGAAGGATCATGAGGCCAACGGAGAAGACGAGCGGGAGCAATGGATGCAACAGGTCGCTGACAGATACGCCGATGAGTTGACCAAGAAGTTCTCGACCAAGCTGGCACTGAACCCCGAGGTCGCTGCCATGGCGCTGGCGAGCTACTTCGGGCGGAAACTGCCGGAGGTCTACGGGTTCCTTCGGGAGCATCTAGGCGAGGACGATAGAAGGGCCATTGAGGCCGACAACGACGAGTTCTGACGCCCCCACATCCCTAATCACTACGCTCCCTACTTTAGGGAGGCAGAGCGTTCCAGACCGGGGCGCTCTTTCCACATCAAGGCAGGAAAGGAGACGATGACACCAGATGAGAAAGCGTTGGTCACGCTGCGGTCGCCCAGATGGGACCCGAACGACCACATAGACCGATACGTCACCCATGAGGCCATCACGGCGTTCATGGCGAAATACCTCGACCAGCACCCCGATGGGACACCATTGTACCAGAAGGCCAGCCCGGCTGACCCGTGGCAGGGGCCAAGGAATGCAGCCGGCGACCAGACCTACCTCCCGTCGCTATGGGTCATCCTTGACACAGTGGCCGATCCCCGCGAACTGACTACAGTTCTGGTGGTGTATCTGGTTATGACCTCGACCGAGGCCGAGAGCTTCACCCAGGCCGACTGGAACGCCATGGTCGAGGGCAAGATTGCTGCGGCCAAGGTTCGCCAGGACGAGGACAGGCGCAGCAAGCGGCACAAGCTGGACCACGACGACAGGGCCGAGCGAGGAGGCCGGGAACGGCTGAAGCTCGACCACCTACCGGGCCAGCGGGTGATCCCCGACGAGGCCCTCTCACAGCGCGCCAAGATGCGCCGAACGAAATCACTGAAAGCAGCACAGGAGCGAAGGAAATCGAGACGAATGATAGCGCAGGGCATCGTGGTACAGCCGAGCAAGGATGAGTGGCGAGCGATGAACCCTGAACAAGTCAAGCAATACCACCAGACCATCGACCGGCTGGTTACGATAGGCACCCTCGATCCGTTCGCGGTGGACGAGATCGAGAACCCCGAGGGCTCGCCGATTGCGTATCTCTACCGCATGGGTCGGATGACCGCCAAGGGTGACCGGGCATGACGTTCGATGACATCAGGCGGCGTGACTGGGCTGCGACCTATCCCACGCGAGAGGCAGCCATTGCCTTAGTCGAATGGAGCAAGGCCGATGACTGGGAGACGATCTCGCAGCTAGACCGAAGACTGCCGGGGATCGGCATCGAATGGACCCAGAGCTTCAACACGGCTGCTGAACGATGCTTTGAAGTCTACGGCTATCCCGAGCTTGAGGCTGTGGCAGTCGCACGGCGTATTGCCGAGATGTCTATGAGACCCACAGCGCCGCGTGGAAGGGTCGCCGGAGTCAGCGATGGTCTTACCGGAGCAACTACCCCAAGCGGCCTTAGCGCGCGTCCTGAAGCCCCACAAACAATGACCTTTGGGTTCACACCACGGCGCTGACTAAGCCACCACCAAGACCGACATACCGCACCCGAAGCAATGACGCGCCGGGGCGATCCATCACGACCAGAAGGAACGAACACCATGAACGATTTCAGCAAGGCCTCCGGGCTCCAGATCAACAGCAACCAGATCGACATTCGCGGGCGGGAAGCACGGGACCGACAGGGCCTTGAAGACCGCGTGGACCAGATGCGGCGCGACCATGAGCAGGCAGAGAAGGACCGCAAGGAAGCCGACTTTCAAGAGCAGATCGCAGCCCAGACGGAGGCAGGCCTTCGGGCAAATCAACAGCTTCAGGCTAAGCGTATGGGCATTAACACTGGACAGGCGCTGAACGAAGGCCAGAGGGCTCAGATAGCAGCAGCGAAGCCCATGAATGGCTCGGCACCGCAGGTTCTTGTCGATCAGCTTGCGGTGACCGTTGGTGGCATCCAGTTGGGACCCCAGCAGGCCAAGGACATGGCGGCACGTGGGGAGATCAGCCAAGGCGATTACGTCGCGGCTGTGAACGCGGCTCTGGTCCCCTACGGCTATTCTTTCAGGTAACCACGGGGGCCGAGAGTGACGACGGGGCTTCGGCTCCTGAGTTGCCCACCGTGGACGACCAGACCGACGACGACGAACTGACAGCCGACCAGAAGGAAGAGAAGCAGCATGCCGAGTTTGCGCGCATGGCCGACCAAAGCCTTGACCGCTTCCGGGATACCCACAGCGAACCCCAACAGCAGTTCATCGTGGATGCCTATGTGGAGACCGGAGAAATCCTTACTGGTGAAGCCTACGGCATCGACACGGTGGAGGCGGCTGTGGTCGAGACTGCGTTCAGCCAGCACCTCGACCGCAACGTTTTGCGGCAGCATGGGCTGAGCCTTCAGACCTACTTCGAGCATGTCGACGAGGCCGACTACCCAGCGCTTCGCAGGGCTGCGGCCAAGGGTGAATGGCACGTCTTCCACGGCCACGCCCAAGTGATAGCAGCTGCCCGGAAGACCGGCACAGCCTTCACTGACTGACGCCTATCCCATCCCCCGATGCATCGCCCCAAGAGGTGTGTCGGGGGCCTTTGCGGCCGAAATTGCTCCACCGGCGAGACGTCTCCGCTAAGGGAATAGTTCCTCTAACGCATTGACTTTATTTGATTTGACCGGGTTGACGGCTGCGAGCTATCCGATGGCGGCAACAGGAGCGACCAATGAAGACCATCGACTATGGCACCCTTGAGGCTGACGTAGCCGAGTGGATGAGGGGCCACGTTGAGCGCGTCAAGGAACACTGCGGCGAGGGCGAGGCCTATGCCGAGGCGGTAAGGTTGCTCGACGATGATCCGTGGCAGGCCCTCCAGTGGTACGTTGAGGACGTCCGGCAGGGCCTAAGCACGGTGTGAGAACGCCTTTATGAGGCGGGGGTCTTTTGTCCACAGCATGAGCAGATTGTGGCCGCCGGCCGCCGCCACTTCCAGCGCCCGCTTGGCCGTCTCCTGGCCCTTGATGTCGGCGAGGTCGGGCAGGTCGCGCGCCGCGGCGTGGATGCCGGCTTCGGGGCGCGACAACACCTGCGTGCCACGGAAATGGTTGGCAATGGCAATCAGGCTGCGCGGTGCCAGAATGTCGAAGTCCTTGCCGGCCCAGGCTGCTTCCGGCCCGCAGGCGAACGGGCAGATCAGGCCCTTGCCTTCGGCATTGGCGCCGATCGCCGCCGGCAAGGCGCCGGCGACCGCGGCAATCGTCCCGTCGAGCGACAATTCGCCAAGCACGACATAGCCGGCCAGCATGTCGCCTGGAATGGCGCCAAGCGCCGCCATCAGGCCGAGCGCGATCGGCAAATCGTAATGGCTGCCTTCCTTGGGCAAGTCGGCGGGCGCCAGATTGACCGTCACCTTCTTCGACGGCATCGACAGGCCCGACGCATGCAGGGCCGCCTGCACCCGCTCGCGGCTTTCGGCCACCGCCTTGTCGGCCAGGCCAACAATATGCATGTTGACCTTGCCGGGCGCGATCATCACCTGCACGTCGACCGGCACGGCCTCTATGCCCTGGAAAGCGACCGTGCGAACCCGCGCCACCATTTTCCCACCCCGGATACGGGCTTGCCCCCAGCCCTTGCGACCAGGCCACGAACGGCCTCTTGGGAAGACAATCACAGTTCCTTGATCAGATCAAGAACAATACAGGAACATATGGGCGCGGAAGTTGCAGCGGCGTTGTGCCCGGTTGCAAAAACGGAACATGGTTAATACGAAATGAAAACGGCAGCTTCCGCTTACGCACGGCCGTGTTCACCTGAGCCGGTGCCAATCGGACAGGCTTGCCGGTGCCGTCAAAAGTCGTTGATAAAGACGTGATACGGCGGCGATCAAATCTGGTGTAAGGAGAAGCGCCTCTTGAAAGAAAACATCGTCCCAAGCGGGGCTGGCTCTCACATCGCACTACCAACCGTATCCGTTTGCGTAGGCTGTTTCAATCAAGAGGCATTCATCGACACCGCGATCCGATCCGTAGCGGCGCAGACGTACACTGCGTTCGAGTGCGTGGTGGTCGATGATTTTTCGACCGACGGTTCCCGCCGAAGGATCGAAGAGTGTCTGTCCCAGCTTGGCGACAGTCGTTTCCGCTTTCTGCCCCGGCTGCAAAATGGCGGGCAGTTGGCAACAATGATGACCGGGCTTGACGCGACAGCCGGACCTCTGATCTCCTTTCTTGACGGTGACGATGCTTGGCATCCTGACTTCCTAGAATGCCATGCGAGAGCGCATCTCAGCCACACCCGTATCGCGGCGATGTCGAGCTCCGATCAGGTGTTGATAGATGCGGCCGGCAACCTGCTTGCGGGCGGTCACCCCGTATTCCACGCGAATGACCCGCGATCGATGCCGGAAATGAACGGCTACCTGCATGTCAATACCGAAGCTGACCCAACTTTGCTATTTGTTGATCGGGGTACAGTGGGTTGGTTTTGGTCAACCACATCGGGGATGATGTTTCGTCGAGCTCCGCTTGAAATCATGCGTCCATCTGATCCGGACGAAATAAGGATGTGTGCCGACGATTATGTGGCTCGTGCCGCCCATATGATCGGCGGAACCGTGAGGATTGGGCGGGCTCTTGGCAGTTATCGGCTTCACGGCGGCAATGGCTGGGCGGATGGGCGCGTCCTGGGTGCCGGAGTTGCCGTCGGCAGGAGGTCGCCTGATATCGAAATAGTGGTACGGCGGGCACTGGCCAATCGTTGGTGCGAAGTGGCGCCGGGACTGGAGCATTTGATCTCGCGCCACTCAATGCGCAGGACCTTGGTCGACCTGATCGGACCGTCTGCGGCTTTTGAATTGCTGGAAAAGAACTCCGATGCGGGTTTTCTGCTGAAAGACTGGGCAACACCACAGCGAAAATTGCAGACCAGACTTATCGGTCTCCTTCCTCGGAAACTGAGGCCTCGGCGCTTCCGGGACAGAGTTTGATGTGATGAGCCGCTTGCTCGGCAGCCTTATTCAATAAAGAGCATCTTTCGATGCTTCTTTGGACCCACCAAAGTCCTCCGTAACAAAGCACATTACGCGGCCGACTTCCGCCGCTTTTCCTCCACGCAATCCCAGAACAGGCTGGCGATGTCGGCGCCGCCGAAGCGCTGCACTTCGCGCACGCCTGTCGGCGAGGTCACGTTGATCTCGGTCATGTAGTCGCCGATGACGTCGATGCCGACCAGGATGAAGCCGCGTTCTTTCAGCGCCGGTCCGATGCGGGCGCAGATTTCGCGCTCGCGCTCCGTCAGTTCGGTTTTCTCGGCGCGGCCGCCGACATGCATGTTGGAGCGGGAATCATGCTCGGCCGGCACCCGGTTGATGGCGCCGACCGGCTCGCCGTCGATCAGGATGATGCGCTTGTCGCCCTTGCGCACGTCCTTCAGATAACGCTGCACGATATAGGGCTCGCGGGACAGTTGGCCGAACATTTCGAGCAGCGAGGCGAGGTTGCGATCGCCCTCGAGCAGATGGAAGACGCCGGCGCCGCCATTGCCGTAGAGCGGCTTGACGATGATGTCGCCGAACTCCTTGCGGAAGGCGGCGACTTCAATCGGATCCTTGGTGATCAGCGTGTCCGGCATCAGGTCGGAAAATTCGGTGACAAAGATCTTTTCCGGGCTGTTGCGCACCCAGGCCGGGTCGTTGACGACCAGCGTCTTCGGATGAATGCGCTCGAGAATGTGAGTGGTGGTGATGTAATTCATGTCGAAGGGCGGATCCTGGCGCAGCAGGATCACGTCCATCTCGGACAGGTCGGCGCGCACCTTGTCGCCCAGCGTGTAATGGTTGCCCTTCTCGTCGCGCACCTGCATCTCCTCGATACGGGCAAACACCTTGCCGTCGCGCAGCGACAGCCGGTCGGGCGTGTAGTGGAACAATTGATGGCCACGCCGCTGCGCTTCCAGCGACAGCGCGAACGAAGTGTCGCCGGCGATCGACACGGTGGAGATATGGTCCATCTGGACGGCGATTTTCAGCTTCATGGCGGGTCCCCAGCGCAGTCGACGAGAGCGATATAAGGGTCGCCGCGCCTTCTGCCAATCGGGCCAGCAGCCTTTCCTTTTATGCATGTCGTTGCCCCAAAACCGGGAAGCCACTTTTGGGCGACATGCATTAACGGTCGAAGACCAGCCTGGAGTAACCGAGGAAAGACAGCGCCATGGCGGCCAGCGAAGCGACGGCGAGGGCGGCGAGCGGTGGGGTCGCCGGCAGCGCGAGCAGAATGGTAGAATAGACGAGATAGTTGACGACGCTGGTGGCGATGCCGACGCCGCCATAGCGGGCGCCTTCCTGTGCGACGCCGCGCCGCGACGGCGAGAAGGTCAGATGACGGTTGATCTGCCAGGTGACGCAGAGCGCGAAGCCGATCGACAGCACGCGGGCGACGAAGGGCCCGAGCGGCGTGACGGCCAGCAGCAGCCAGAGTGCTGCCGCATCGGTGACAAAGCCTATGCCGCCGGCGAAGACAAAGCGGACGAGCCGTTGCATGGTCAGGCCGCGCGCGGGGCCTTGCCCGGCTGCGGTTTCACGACTTCGCTGGCGCGGCGCTCGACACGCCCGGAGGGCATGGAGAGATAAAAAATACGCTTCTGTTCGGCGCGGCCGCGTGAGACGGAATCGAGGATCAGCCCGGTCACCGCCGCCAGCATCGACAAGAGCAGCAGGCCGACCGACAGCACCCAGGTCGGCATGCGCGGCACGAGGCCGGTTTCGGCGAACTCGATCAGCACCGGCGCCATCAGCAACAGGCTGGAGGTCAGGAAGAACAGCGAAAAGGCGCCGAAGAAACGCAGCGGCTGCGTCTCCTTCATCAGCATGGCGAACATCCAGAGGATTTTCGCGCCGTCGCGGAAGGTCGACAGTTTCGACGACGAGCCTTCCGGCCGGCGGCCATAGTCGAGCGCGATTTCGCTGACAGGCAATTTGAGCTGCGAGGCGTGCACCGACATTTCGGTCTCGATCTCGAAGCCGCCGGAGACGGCGGGAAAGCTCTTGACGAAGCGCCTGGTGAAGACACGGTAGCCGGAGAAGATGTCGGTGAAATCGCTGCCGAACAGCCATTTGTAGAGGCTGTTGAAGATGCGGTTGCCGAAAGCATGGCCAGCCCGGCCGGCGTCATCGGTAACGCCGCGTCTGGTGCCCACCACCATGTCGGAGCGTTCGGTCACAAGCGTGTTGATCAGCTGCGGCGCGTCCTCGGGCGCATAGGTGCCGTCGCCATCGGCCATCAGATAGATGTCGGCGTCGATGTCGGCGAACATGCGCCGCACCACATTGCCCTTGCCCTGGCGCGGCTCCCGAACCACGATGGCGCCGGCCGCGCGGGCGCGCAGCGCCGTCAGGTCCTTGGAATTGTTGTCGTAGACATAGATGGTCGCCGCCGGCAGTGTTTCGCGGAACCGCCGCACCACCTCGGCGATGGTCAGCTCCTCATTGTAGCAAGGCAAGAGCACGGCGATGACGGGTTCATGTCTGATGTCTTGCGGCATTTTCGTCTCCGAATGCCTTGTCGACCACAGGTCGCACGCCGGAAACCGGCCCCGTTCAGGCGGTTTTACTATTTATTGAAGCCGTTAAGGCTAGGTTTAAGACCGACTTCATGAGTGCCGATTGGTCTGATAAGGCCCGGCATTCCCGCCAAGGGCGATCGGGATGGGCACAGCAAGGGGAACTTCCTCAGGGAAGTCCGATATCGCGTTCGCGCTGCTTGCCGCCTTGTTGCTGCTGGCGCTCAATGCCCATGCCGGGTTCCCGCAACTGGCCAATCCGGCTGGTGACAATGACAGCCTGCTGCAACTGGTCCAGGTCCGCGACCTCATGGGCGGCCAGGGCTGGTTCGATCTGCACCAGTACCGGATGGGGCTGGCAGGCGGCTTCATCATGCACTGGTCGCGGCTGCTGGACGCACCGCTGGCGCTTGCCATGCTTGCAGTATCGGCGCTGACGGGCAGCACCGCCCTGGCCGAACAGATCGTGCAGATATTCTGGCCTGCCCTGCAATTCTGGCTTGCGATCTTTTTCATCATCCGCGCCGCGCGCGCATTCGCCGGCGCGCATGCCGTGCTGCCCGCTGCCGTCGTTGGAAGTGCTGCCCTGTATTACATCGGGATTTTCTCGCCCGGAGCGCTCGATCATCACAATGTCCAGCTGATGCTGACGCTGGCGAGCCTCGCTCTGCTGCTCGAGGCGCCTACGCACCGGTGGGCTCCCTTTGTCGCCGGTATCTGCGCCACGCTGACGCTCGCGATAGGCATGGAAAGCGCTCCCTATGCGGGAACCCTGGGCGCTATCGTCGCCCTACTGTTTCTCGCCAGGGGTGACGGCGAAAGGCTGATCGCCAGGGATTTCGGACTGGGGGTCGCCGGCGTTTCGGCTGTCGTCTTCGTCACCACCATCCCGGTCTCGTCCTGGGGCCAGGCCCAGTGCGACACGTTCTCGGTCGTGCAGTTCGCCGTCACCGGGCTGGCCGGCGCTGGACTGGCGATCATCACTTCATGGAAAGCCGCCAACGCGACGGCTGCCCGGCGCCTGATCTCGCTTGGCCTGCTTGCCGCGGCACTCGCTCTCGTCGTCGTGCTGCTGTTTCCGCAATGCCTGGCGGCGCCCTATGCCCATCTCGACCCGCGTCTGCAGCAGATGTGGCTCGGCTATATCGAGGAGGCGCAGTCGATCGTCCAGCTTGTCTCCGACGATCCGGCAAGAGCGGTGGCGCGCTTTGCCACGCCATTGGTGGCGATCATCCTGATGGCGCTTCACTTCAGCCATGGCGGCTGGCGCCGGCAAGACAGCCTCGTCGGCGCGCTGCTGGTGGTGGCGGTCCTGGTCAGCGCCTGGGAAGTGCGCGGCTCGACCTTCTCCATAGCCTTTGCGGTGATCCCGCTTTCGGCCTGGATCGCCAAATGGCGGCAGCGGGCCGAGACCAGCCCGTCCAGCGGTTCGGTGCTCAGGATGGCCGCGGCCTGGTTGATCTCGGTCAATGCAATCTGGTCGGGCGCCGCTGAGGCCGCATCGAACGCTTTCGAGGCCGGCGCACCTGTCCAGGACGCCAGCATCGATGCACCCTGCAACAGCAAGGCATCGTTCGCCGCACTCGGCCGGATGGCCCCCACCACGGTGCTTGCCATCTCCAATCTCGGCTCGCCGATCCTCGCCTTCACCGGTCATCGCGTGTTTGCCGGACCCTACCATCGCAACGTCGCCGGAAATCTGCTCGTGTTCGATGCTTTGCTGGGTTCGGCCGCCGACGCGAAAGCCATCGTCGAAAGCCACCATGTCGGCCTTGTCGCGCTCTGCCGCGACAACCCGGAAAGCCGGCTGTTCGCGGCCAAGGCACCGGACGGCTTCCTCGCCGGGTTGATGCGCGGCAACGTGCCGGACTGGCTGGAGCCGGTGGCGGAGACCCGTGGCGCCCCGCTGGAGCTCTACCGCGTCAAGTCCAGCGGCTGAATATCCGCGCGAAGACAAAGGCTTGATGCAGATTTTCGGCGGGTGTCCCCAGAGCATCTGACGTTCAGCCAAGCATGGTTTTTTAGCAAAACGGATACCATTCTTCGGGATCATGCTTTAGCCGCGAAAAATCGATTTTCGGGATACGTTTCCTAAAGGGTTTGCTGCCAGTCTCGAAAATAAATTTCGACGTAAAAAACAGGGACACCGATGCAAACTTCGTTTGGCACCGGTCAGGCAAACAGGGAGAGCACGGATCTGGCATTTACAGATCCGTTGACCGGGCTTGGCAACCATCGCCGCTTCTTCGACAAGGTCGATCGCCTGATCAGCGACCGTGCCGACGATCCCGCACCCTTCACAGTGGGCATTCTCGACCTCGACGGCTTCAAGCCGATCAACGATCTGTTCGGCCACAAGGCAGGCGACGATATCCTGATTCAGGTCGCGATGCGGCTGCGCGCCTCGATGGACGGCCATTCGACGGTCTGCCGCATCGGCGCGGACGAATTCGCCTTCCTCTATCCGCTGGTTTTCTCGGAAGAGGCGGCGGCGGAAAAATCCCGCATGCTGATCGAGATACTGTCGGCGCCTTACGATGTCGGCGAGCGCACCGCCAGGCTGTCGGCCTCGGTCGGCTGCTCGCTGTTTTATTCCGGCGACGAGACCACCGAAATCCTCGTCAACAAGGCCGAGACGGCGCTCTACCACGCCAAGCGTTCCGGCCGGGGCCGGGTCGTCGTCTATACACGCGAGATGGAAGAGGCGGCCAAGCGCGTCACCCGCATCGAGCAGGCGCTGCGCCGCGCCGTCTCCGCCGGCGAGGTTGAGCCGCATTTCCAGCCGATTGTCGATCTCAACACCCGCCGCACCATCGGCTTCGAGACGCTGGCGCGCTGGACCGATCGCGACCTCGGCGCGGTGCCGCCGACGGTGTTCATTCCCATCGCCGAGGAGCGCGGCATCATCGGCCCGCTGTCGCAGCTGGTGCTGCGCAAGGCGACCGAGGCCGCCAGGAGTTGGCCGAAGGACCTGTTCCTGTCGTTCAACCTGTCGCCCTCGCAGCTCGTCGACCAGAACACCGGCCTGCACATACTGGCGATCCTCGATCGCACCGGCTTCGATCCGCGCCGCCTCGAGATCGAGATCACCGAAACCGGCCTGATGAACGACCCGGCCTCGGCGGCGCAGATCGTCGAGGACCTGCGCCGCGTCGGCATCCGCGTCTCGCTCGACGATTTCGGCACCGGCCAGTCCTCGCTCGGCCGCCTGCGCGAATTCCATTTCGACAAGCTCAAGATCGACCGCGCCTTCGTCTCCTCCATTCTCGACGACCGGCCGTCCGAACACATCATCCGCGCCATCCTTGCCATGTGCGAGGGGCTGGGCATGGATGTGGTCGCCGAAGGCATCGAAGAGGAAGCGCAGGCCGACCGCCTGGTCCAGTTCGGCTGCGCCGGCGGGCAGGGCTATCTGTTCGGCAAGCCGGTCGATGCCGACGCCACGCTCGGCTATCTCCGCGATACCTTCCGTGGTGCGCTGCGCGCCAAGGCGATCTGACCGGCGATCTCGACTTCTGTCCACCATCGCGACTTTGCGCCCGGTGCGGCGCATTGTCGTTTTGTCTGACATATGCCGGCAAATCCGACGTTTCGCCCTTGCCCGTGCGGCTTCTCTGGCTAGGATGCGCGCCGGTTAAGTGCGGAGAGAACAATATGATGCCATCGGCGGATTTTGCCGACCTCAAGGGGGCCTCGGTGCTGATCACCGGTGGCGGATCCGGGATCGGCGCGGCCCTGACCGAGGGCTTTGTCCGCCAGGGCGCCAATGTCGCCTTCATCGACATCGCCGACGGCCCGAGCGCGCTGCTTGCCGACCGCATAGAGAGAGACTTCAAGAGGCGGCCGCTCTACCTCAAGACCGATCTGCGCGACATCGAGGCGCTGCGGGCGTCGGCGGCCAAGGCGGCCGAGGCGCATGGCGATGTCACGGTGCTCATCAACAATGCCGCCTGGGACGAACGCCACGCCGTCGAGGATGTCACCGTGGAGTTCTGGGACAACAACCAGGCGATCAATCTGCGGCCACATTTCTTCACCGCGCAGGCGGTGGCGCCGGGCATGAAGCGAGCCGGCGGCGGCTCGATCATTAATTTCACCTCAACATCCTACCTCATCAACCACCCTGACATGCCGGCCTACACTGCCGCCAAGGCGGGTATCCTGGGCCTGACCAAGGGGCTGGCCGGCAAGCTTGGGCCCGACCGCATCCGCGTCAACGCCGTCGCGCCCGGCTGGGTGATCACCGAACGGCAGCAGGAACGCTGGGTGACCGAAGGGGCGCTTGAGGCCCATGTCGCCAAGCAATGCATCAAGGAGGTCATGCGGCCGGACGACATGGTTGGCACGGTGCTGTTCCTGGCCTCGGATGCCTCGCGCATGCTGACCGCGCAAATGCTTGTTGTCGACGGAGGCTTCCTGTGAGTTCGGTTCCGGCGGTAGCGGCGCTCGATTGGGGAACGACCCGGCTCCGGGCATGGCTGATCGATGGCAGCGGCAAGGTGCTTGCCGAACGCCGCGGCGACGACGGCCTGATCACCGCGCGCGAAAAAGGCTTTTCGAACGTGCTGGAAGGCCATTTGGCCGCCATGGGCGCGCCTGACACGCTGCCCGTCATCATCTGCGGCATGGCCGGCTCTCGTCAGGGCTGGATCGAGGCTCCCTATGTGACCGTGCCGGCGCCGCTCAGTGCCATCCTCGGCGGTGCCGCCCGGGTGGCTGATCAGAAACGCGACATCCGCATCGTGCCGGGCCTCGCCCAGCGCCTGACCGATGCGCCCGATGTCATGCGCGGCGAGGAAACACAGCTTGCCGGTGCTGGTTTGCCGGCAAAGGGGCGACATCTCGCCTGCATGCCGGGCACGCATTCGAAATGGGTGCTGGTCGAGGATGGCGCGGTTGCCGGTTTCGGCACCTGGCCGACCGGCGAATTGTTTTCGGTACTGGCCGCGCATTCGATCCTCAAACATTCTCTGGGCGAGCATCCGGCTGCGGTCACCGCGGACAGTCCATTCTTCCGGCAATGGTGCGAACGGGCGCTTGGCGAGGGCGGCGATGTCACCTCGAAGCTGTTTGCCATCCGCGCCGCCGGGCTCTTGCAGGACCTGAAATCGGAGGATGCGGCGGCCTGTCTGTCCGGGCTTTTGATCGGCGGCGAGATCGCCTCGGCGAAGCGCCGCTTTGGCGCAGGCGACGCGCCGGTCGTGCTGATTGCTTCCGGCGCGCTCGCTATGCTCTACCAGGCCGCCCTCGACCTTGCAGGGCTTGCCTTCCGCACCGTCGATGCGGATGAAGCGGTGCGCGCCGGCCTCATCGAAGCCGCGCGCGAAAACGGCATGATCGCCAGAACCGGAGCCTAGGCATGACCGAGACCGCAGCCTTTCCAAAACTCAAGCGCGGGCTGGTCGCCATCCTGCGCGGCCTGAAAGCCACTGAAGCGATTGCCATGGGGCAGGCGGTGTTCGATGCCGGCATCGAGGCGATCGAAGTGCCGCTCAACTCGCCCCAGCCTTTCTCGTCGATCGCCAGGATTGTCCAAGTGCTGCCGAAGTCGGCCTTGGTCGGCGCCGGCACGGTGCTGACGGCGGCCGATGTCGACGGCCTGCACCAGGCCGGCGGCCGGCTTCTGGTCAGCCCCAACATCGACGCCGAGGTGATGGCACGCGCCAGGCATTACGGCATGGTCACCATGCCCGGCGTGTTCACGCCGACAGAGGCGTTCCAGGCCATCCGGCTCGGCGCTTCGGCGCTGAAATTCTTTCCGGCCAGCGCGCTCGGTGCATCAGGCATTTCCGCCATCCGGGCGGTGCTGCCGGCGCAGACGCTCGTCGGCGCGGTCGGCGGCGTTTCGGAAAAGGACTTTGCCGGCTACAAGGCGGTGGGCGTTACGGTCTTCGGCCTTGGCTCCAGCCTGTTCAAGCCCGGCATGAGCGTCGACGAAGTGGCCGCGCGGGCGCACGCCGCTGTCGCTGCCTGGGATGTGGTCTTCGGAGACGCATGATGAGCGAGGTTTCGGTTTTTTCCGACCATGTCTGCCAGCTCGGCGAGGGGCCGAGCTACGATCCCGCCACCGATGCGCTGTTCTGGTTCGACATCGTCAACGGCAAGCTTTTGGAAAAACCGGTGGCCGGCGGTCCGTTGAAAATTCACGAGCTTGGCCAGATGGCGAGCGCCATCGCCATTATCGACGATCATCGCCAGCTGATCGCCACCGAGACCGGGCTTTTTGTCCGCGATGTCGCGACCGGCAAGATGACGCTGCATACGCCGATCGAGGCCGACAATCCGATCACCCGCTCCAATGATTCCCGCGTCCATCCCTGCGGTGCCTTCTGGGTCGGCACGATGGCCAAGGACGAGAGCAAGGGCGCGGGCTCGATCTACTGGTTCTTCAAGGGCGAGCTGCGCACGCTCTACACCGGCATCACCGTGTCGAATTCGATCTGTTTTTCGCAAGACGGCACGATCGCCTATTACACCGACACCGCGACCGGCCTTTTGATGCGTACCGCCTGCGATCCGGCGACGGGCCTACCGGTTGGCGAGCCGAAAGTCTTTGTCGACCATCGTTCTTCAAAGGGCTACGTCGACGGCTCCGTCGTCGACCGTGATGGCGTGCTTTGGAACGCTGTCTGGGGCGGCAAGGCGGTGAAGGCCTATTCGCCCGATGGCACATTGCTGCGCGAGATTTCCATGCCGGTGACGCAGGCGTCCTGCCCGGCCTTTGTCGGCGCCAAGGCCGACCGGCTGGCGGTGACCTCGGCCTGGAAAGGCAAGGATGACAAGCAGCGCAAGCTCGACCCGCAAGCGGGCATGACCTTCCTCATCGACATTCCCGTCAATGGCCGCTTCGAACCGCGTGTGCTGATCGCCTGAGCGACTGGCGATCGGTATTCACAGCGGTGCTGTCACCCAAGCGCCCGGCTCGGGTCGGTTTCGCGAAAGCCGTTTGCGTCTACCGTGCGATGGTAGGCGATCGCACCGCCGGGAACCGTTCATCTCATGTCGAGCCGCAACCCAAAGCTGATCCTTGTCTACGAGCCGGAAAAGGCTTGCTTCGACCGCCTGATATCGGACGGTTATCCTCAGCAGCGCGCCACCGAAATCTCGTCCTATCTGGCGCAGTCGACCGATCTGGCTCTCGAGTTTGATGCGCTTGCCGCCGCCTGCGAGGCGCGGGGTCTCGCCTTTGCGCCGGTGGCGCTCGACGATGTCGCCGACGTGCTGGAAGGCGAGGATCCGCGGAAGACGCTGATCTGGACGCTGTCCGACGGCATCGCCTATTTCCGCGGCGGCACGGCACCAGCGCTGGCCCGGCTCAAGGGGTTGAGGACGATCGGCGCCGATGATTCACTGTTCGCGCTCTGCCAGGACAAGTTCCGCTCCGGCGCCGTGCTTGGCGCTCTCGGACTGCCGGTGCCGCAGGCCGGTCTTGCCCGCAATGGCAAATGGCTGGTCGAGCCGCCGGCTTCCGCCGCCGGCTGGTTCGTCAAGCCCAACCGGCTCGGGGCCAAGATCGGCATCTGGCCGGATTCACGCGTGGCTGATCTCGCCCACGCGCTGGAGCTTAGCCGGCGCGTCTTCGCCGCCTATCGCGACGATGTCGTCGTCCAGCCTTATGTCGCCGGCCGCAACGTGCGTGCCAGCTTCCTCGGACTGACGCCGCAAGTGGGTGTCGAGGCGCTTGGTGTGGCCTTTGTCGATTCAGGTGCCGATTTCCAGACCATGGCCGACAGTATGGCGCTCTACGGCGAAACGGGCGAGGCGGCGAAGGCGGCAGGACAGTATGTCGAACCGGAACTCGTCGCGGTTGCCGATGCCCAACCGATCGCGGACGTCAGGATCAGGGCGATCGCAAGCCAGCTGATCAGCGGCCTTGGTTTGCGCGACGTGTTCTCCGTCGACCTGCGGGTCGAGGCCGACGACACGGTCCACCTGATCGAGTTCGAGGTCTGTCCCGGCCTGCCCTGCTTCGATTTCCGCGCCTACTGCCGGTCGCAATGGGACCTGGAGCTTGCCGATGCGATGGCCGAGACCGCTGTGAACCGGCTGATCTCGACCTGACCATCGTGACCGCGTTGAGCTTTGCCTCTCGGCTCGCCAGTGCGCTGGCGCGGCATAGGCCGCCGCTGGACCGCTCCCCATAAATTTATCCCCGAGGCATTCGCTCGAATGCCTGCAGCGAGGGGTCGATCGTGTCCCAGCCATGGGCTGATGTCGTGTAGGTGACCACTTGCGGCTCGAAAGCGCTGGGGTCGTCAAGGCTGGTGGCGTGCACCGCGATCAGTTCCGGCATGGCGACGAATGTCAGATAGACCGGCGTTCCACAGGTCGGGCAGAAAGCATGGATCTTTTCGTTGCCGCTGGCGCCGGCCACCCGCCACGTGCTCGCCTCGCCGGTGATTGCCATATCGGCGCGCCGGCCGAAGGTCAGGTAGGAACCGTGGCCGGTGCCGGCGCGCTTCTGGCAATCCAGGCATTGGCAATGGTTCTGGAAGATCGGCTCGCCGCTCGTCTCATAGCGAATGGCGCCGCAGGCGCAGCCGCCCATATAGCGTTTGGTCATATCGGTCTCTCCTCGATCAGGCCGATTTCGGCTTGGCGAAAACGTCGATGCCGCTGCCGGTTTCCAGCAAGGACTTCAGGCTGGACAGCACAACCGGCCATCCCTGGCTGATGCCTTTTGCCATGCCGGAGCCGGCTTCGAGTTCGTCATGGGTGACGGTCAGCCGGACCATGGCGTCGTATTCCTCGATGCCGAAGGTCACCCGGCTGTAGCTCGCCGGATCGGCGGCCTGCGAAGGGCTCGCCCAGGTCATGACGAGGCGGGTTGGCGGCGAGACCTCGACGACCTTGCCGACGATCTGGACGGTGCGCTCGTCATTGGCGCGGATATGTTCCCACTTCGATCCCGGCTTCCAGTCGGAGACGTTCTCGTGGCCCCAATAGCGCCGTGCGATATCGGGCCTGGTTATGGCTTCGAACACTTTCTCTGGCGTCGAGCGGATATAGGTCACGTAGACAAAACTGGTCGTCTCTCTGGTGGTCATTGGTCGTCTCCTTCGAGTTCCTGTTTCAGGTCATGCAGCAGGCTGAGCCGCTGCCGTTCGAATTTTCGCACCCAGCGCTCGTAGACTTCGTGCAGTGGCACCGGGTTGATGAAGTGCAGCTTTTCGCGGCCACGCTTGACCGTGCTCACCAGATTGGCCGCCTCCAGCAGGTCGATGTGCTGGGTGGCCGACTGCCTGGCCATGTCGAGATGTTCGCAAAGCTCGCCAAGCGTCTGCCCGTTCTTCCCACACAGAAGGTCGAGCAGCCTTCTGCGTGTCGGGTCGCCCAGCGCTTTGAAAACCTTGTCGGCGTCCATAGGCCTCACTCTGTTGTGAGGTCATAATATGCAGGTAAATACCTGCATGTCAATCCACAGCTGTTCATGCCTCGAATTGCCCGGGCGAACGCCACCCGGGCGAGTCAGTCACGGCTTAATGGGCGCGTACCGGTAATAGGCCGGCTGAACGGTGATCGAGCCCCAGGACTAAGCCTGAAGCGAACCGAGCCTTTGAATGTGATCTTCCTGCGTTATCCGGATTCGGACGAAGGAATCAGGCGCCCTCGACCAGCACGATCTCGCCATCGGCGACCTTCTGGCGGATGGCGACCGCGCGCTGATATTCCGGCGAGTGGTAGCAGTCATGCGCGACCGCAAGCGATTCGAATTCGATGATGACGTTGCGGGCGCGGCCCTGCCCTTCGGCCAGCTCATGCGCCCCGCCGCGCGCCAGGAATTTCGCGCCGAACCGCTCGAAGGCAGGTTTGGCGGCGGCCACATAGTCCTTGTAGCCCTCGGCATCGCGCACATCGACACGAGCGACCCAGTATCCCTTTGGCATTCTCTTCTCCCTTATGCAGAGCGCATTTCGTCGACAATTGCCTGCGCCGCCGCGCGGCGGTCGCTTGCCGCGACGATCGGGCGGCCGACGACGAGGTGGCTGGAGCCATTGCGGATCGCCTGGCCTGGCGTCACCACGCGCTTCTGGTCGCCATGGTCGCTGCCCGCCGGCCTTATGCCGGGCGTCACCACCGCCATGTCGGGGCCGACGATGCGGCGCACCGCTTCGGCTTCCTCGGCCGAGCAGACGATGCCGCCCATGCCGGCATGCAGCGCCTGTTCCGAGCGCCTGAGCACCAGCGTGTGCGGGTCGTATTCATAACCGACGTCGATCATGTCCTGCTCGTCCATCGAGGTCAGCACGCTGACGGCGAGCAGGCAAAGGTCGCTGCCTCTCGCCGCCTCCACGGCAGCCCGCATCGCCTTGGGATAGGCGTGGATGGTCAGCATGGTCATGCCCATCTTGACGATGTTCTCGACGCCCTTGGCCACAGTGTGGTCGATGTCGAGCAGCTTCATGTCGAGGAAGATCTTTGTCCCGCCGCTGGCCAGTTCCCTGGCAAAGTCGAGCCCGCCGGCAAAGGCCAGCTGATAGCCGATCTTGTAGAAGGAGACGACGCCGTCGAGTTCCCGCACCGCTTGCTCGGCCTCTTTCACCGTTGGCACGTCGAGGCCAACGATCAACCGGTCTTGCATGGTCGTGGCAATCACGCTTCGATCCGCGTTGACAGCATGCGCGAGGTTTCGATCAGCGTGCGGCATAGATGCTCCATCGATTTGTACAGTCTTTCGTCGCGGAAATTGCCGCCTTCGTCAAAGGCGTCGCCGCCGTCGGGCACGCAGCATTCCGGCGTCACCACCTCCATCTGGCAACGCACCAGCACGGCGCGCAGATGGTTGATGCAGCGGATGCCGGCGAAGTGGCCGTTGGAGGACGAGCACAGGCCGGCGACCTTGCCGGCCAGCGGCCTGACCGGCCGGCCGCCATCCCTGCGCACCCGGCTCACCCAGTCGATCGTGTTCTTGAGCAGCGGCGGGATCGAGCCGTTATATTCCGGCGTGGCAATCAGCAGCCCATCATGGGCTGATATCAGACGGCCGAGTTTGACGGCGTTTTCGGGAACGCCTTTTTCCTTTTCGAGGTCCTCGTCGAGGATCGGCAGGACATAGTCGGCGAGCGAAATGCGGGTCACCTCGGCGCCCTGCACCGCAAGCTCCTTCTGCGCCACGTCAGCGGTCCTGCCGCTGTAAGCGCCGCTGCGCACCGAGCCGGCGAAGACGAGGATTTTCGGGATCACTGCCATTGGCCACCCTTGTTCCCGGACAGGTACAGCCAGGGGCGGCTCAAATCAATGCGCTTCGCGGCGGTAGATCCAAAGCTGCGTCGGCGGGATGTTGCGGAAGATGAAGTCGAAATGCTTGACCGTGTAGTTGCCGCGGCCAGCCGGTATCGGCGACATCGGGCCGTAGGTCAGCTGCACGATCGGCCGTCCGGCCGGGATGCGGTCGAGCAGGCTCTCTATATAGGCGATGCGCTGGGCGACGGGGAAGTTGAGCAGCGGCACGCCGGACACGACGGAATCGAAGATCATCCCGCTCCTCTCGCCGAGCGTGGCGTTGAGGTTGAAGGCATCGCCCTCGATGACGTTGACGCCCGGATAGAGTCCGCGCAAATGGCGCACGAAATCCGTATTGTATTCGAGGGCGTAGAGGTTTTCAGGCCGCACACCGAGCGCCAGGATGGCGCGGGTGATGACGCCGGTGCCGGGACCGACTTCGAGCACGGGCAGGCCGGACTTCGGATTGACGATCGAAGCCATCTTGCGCGCGGTGATCGAGCTGGTCGGAACGATCGAGCCGACCGTCTTCGGCTTGTCGATCCAGCCCTTGAAGAACTTGAGCTCGTCGTCGAACTTTTCGGCAAGCGCCTTCCGCAGTCCGGGACCACGTGTCATGCAAGCTCTCCTCAGCGCTCCCCCAAGGCTACTTAACACCTGAGCAGCGCAAGGCAAGGCACGACCCTGCCGATGTCGTGGATAAGATAGATTTGGTCGCGTCCCAGGACACGGCGCGTTTCATTGGATGACGCGCCATTCCTGCCCTATCAACGCTCGCCAAAGGATTCGAAGAAATCCTTCATGCGGGCGAAAAAGCCGCTCGATTGGGGCGAATTCTCCTGCGAGGAGAGCTGCTCGAACTCTTCCAGCAATTCGCGCTGGCGTCGGGTGAGGTTCTGTGGCGTCTCGACCGCGGTCTGGATATAGAGGTCGCCGACATTGGGCTGGCGCAGCACCGGCATGCCCTTGCCCTTGAGGCGGAACTGGCGTCCGTTCTGCGTGCCTTCGGTCACCTTCACCTTGGTCTGCGTGCCATCCAGCGTCGTCACCTCGAAGGAGCCGCCAAGGGCTGCCGTCGTCATCGAGATCGGCACCTTGCAGTAGAGGTCGGCACCATCGCGCTGGAAGAATTCGTGCGGCTTCACCGCCAGGAAAATATAAAGGTCGCCCGAAGGTCCGCCGCGCAGGCCGGCCTCACCCTCATTGGCAAGGCGGATGCGGGTGCCGTCCTCGATTCCGGACGGAATGTTGACCGACAGCGAGCGTTCCTCGGTGACGCGGCCCTGGCCGGCGCATTTCGGGCACGGGTCCTTGATGGTCTGGCCGCGGCCCTGGCATTGCGGGCAGGTGCGCTCGATCGAGAAGAAGCCTTGCGTCGCGCGCACCTTGCCGTGGCCATTGCACATCGAGCAGGTGACGGGCTGGGTGCCTGGCTTGGCGCCGCTGCCCGAACATTCCGAGCAGGAAATCGAAGCCGGCACACGGATTTGCGCGGTCTTTCCCGCAAAAGCCTCTTCCAGCGAGATTTCCATGTTGTAGCGCAGATCGGCACCGCGCTCGCGGCCGCCCGACGAGCGGCGCTGACGGCCGCCCATCATGTCGCCGAAGATGTCCTCGAAGATGTCGGCGAAGCCGCCGGCGCCAAAGCCCTGCGCACCGCCATTCATGCCGCCTTGTTCGAAGGCGGCGTGACCGAAGCGGTCATAGGCCGCGCGCTTCTGCGGGTCCTTCAGCGTCTCGTAGGCTTCGTTGATTTCCTTGAACTTGTGCTCGCAGGAATGATCGCCGGGATTGCGGTCGGGATGGAACTGCATGGCGAGCTTGCGGAAAGCGCTCTTGAGCTCCTTCTCGTCGGCGCCTTTCTGGACGCCCAGCGTTTCGTAGAAATCAGCTTTCATTTTTTCCCGCAGTCCGGATGCTCAACGTCTTGATGCTTGTGGCGTCGTTTGCCGGCACGTTTTCTCGATTTAGGAGCGGTGCTGCCCGGATGCTAGGGCCGCCGCTGTCCTGTCGATGTTTTTCGGTGATTTTTCTACAAAGGCCCGCACTTTTTCAGCAAGGGTTGCAAAAAAGCCCGGCTTTGCGCCGGGCTTTCTGCATTATTTTGCCGACAAGTGGCTCAGGCCGACTTCTTCTTGTCGTCGTCCTCGTTGATTTCCTCGAAATCGGCGTCGACAACGTCGCTATCCTTGGCGGCATCCGCCTTGGCGTCGGCTTCCGCCGCTTCCTTCTGCGAGGCCTCGTACATGGCCTGGCCGAGCTTCATCGAAGCTTCGGCGAGGACCTGCGACTTCGCCTCGATATCGGCGGCGTCGTCGCCTTCCGAAGCCGTCTTCAGAGCGGCGATGGCATCGACGATTGCCTTGCGGTCGGCTTCCGAGACCTTGTCGCCATATTCCTTCAGCGACTTCTCCGAAGAATGCAGCATCGCCTCGGCCTGGTTGCGGGCCTCGACCAGCCCACGCCGCTTCTTGTCGGTCTCGGCATTGGCTTCGGCGTCCTTCACCATCTTTTCGATGTCGGCGTCCGAAAGACCACCCGATGCCTGGATGCGGATCTGGTGCTCCTTGCCGGTGCCCTTGTCCTTGGCCGAAACATTGACGATGCCGTTGGCGTCGATGTCGAAGGTGACCTCGATCTGCGGCACGCCGCGCGGGGCCGGCGGAATGCCGACCAGGTCGAACTGGCCGAGCGCCTTGTTGTCGGCGGCCATTTCACGCTCGCCCTGGAAGACGCGGATGGTCACGGCCGACTGACTATCCTCAGCCGTCGAGAACACCTGGCTCTTCTTGGTCGGGATCGTCGTGTTGCGTTCGATCAGGCGGGTGAACACGCCACCCAGCGTCTCGATGCCGAGCGACAGCGGCGTCACGTCGAGCAGCAGCACGTCCTTGACGTCGCCCTGCAGCACGCCGGCCTGGATGGCGGCGCCGAGTGCGACGACCTCATCCGGGTTGACGCCCTTGTGCGGTTCCTTGCCGAAGAACTGCTTCACGATCTCCTGGATCTTGGGCATGCGGGTCATGCCGCCGACCAGGACGACTTCATCGATCTCGGCAGCCTTCAGGCCGGCATCCTTGAGCGCAGCCTTGCAGGGCTCGATGGTGCGCTGGACGAGGTCGTCGACCAGCTGCTCGAACTTGGCACGCGTCAGCTTCAGCGTCAGGTGCTTCGGGCCGGTCGCATCAGCGGTGATGAAGGGCAGGTTGATTTCGGTCTGCGTCGTCGACGACAGCTCGATCTTGGCCTTTTCAGCCGCTTCCTTGAGGCGCTGCAGGGCAAGCTTGTCGTTCTTCAGGTCGATGCCCTGTTCCTTCTTGAATTCGGCTGCCAGGTACTCGACCAGGCGCATGTCGAAATCCTCGCCGCCGAGGAACGTGTCGCCATTGGTCGACTTCACCTCGAACACGCCGTCGCCGATCTCGAGCACCGAAATGTCGAACGTGCCGCCGCCAAGGTCATAGACGGCAATGGTCTTGCCATCCTTCTTGTCGAGGCCGTAGGCAAGCGCTGCCGCGGTCGGCTCGTTGATGATGCGCAGGACTTCAAGGCCGGCGATCTTGCCGGCATCCTTGGTCGCCTGACGCTGGGCGTCGTTGAAATAGGCCGGAACGGTGATGACCGCCTTCTCGACCTTCTCGCCGAGATAGGCTTCCGCCGTTTCCTTCATCTTCTGCAGGATCATGGCCGAGATCTGCGAGGGCGACTGCTTCTTGCCGCCGGCCTCGACCCAGGCATCGCCATTGTCGCCCTTGACGATCTTGTAGGGGACAAGCTTCTTGTCCTTCTCCGTCACCGGATCGTCATAGCGGCGGCCGATCAGGCGCTTGACCGCGAAGATGGTGTTTTCAGGATTGGTGACCGCCTGGCGCTTGGCCGGCTGGCCGACGAGACGTTCGCCGTCGCCCGAAATGGCGACGATGGAAGGCGTCGTGCGCGCGCCTTCCGCATTCTCGATCACCTTCGGTTCCTTGCCATCCATGATGGCGATGCAGGAGTTTGTGGTGCCGAGATCGATACCGATTACTTTTGCCATTTTCTAAGTCTCTCCTCTAAGCAGGCTTTCAGGACCCATGAAGGCGTTCCGACGAAAGCCCCTGTTCACAAGAAATGCCGTCCGGCGCCCGTTGTTCCGGCGCCGCAGGGCTTGGCGCGTATATAAGAACAGCCGGCATCGGGCGCAAGCATTCTGCGCAAGGCTTCCATGATCGTTGCAGGCGGGCAATGTCGTCGACTGCAATCTGGCGGCATTACGTGGCGTCATCGACCGCGTCACGGTGCGATCAGCCCCCAGGAACGGGTAAGCCGCTTACATCGGATCAGCCGCGCACGAATTCAATCAGCGCCGCGGCCATGCGATCGTCGAATTCCTGCCGGAAGCGGTTCTTCTTCAGCCATTCCGGGTTCGAGCCAACTGTCTTGTTGGCGTCGACGATGATGCCCTTGCCATCGACGATAAAATAGTCGATCGCACCGAAATCGAGATGCAGACGCTGCCTCACCGCCCTCACCTCCTCTGGAATGGCGCCGCCCTCTTCGTTGCTCAGGATCTTCGATCCGGCGCAAAGCACATCATTGTAGACCTGCCGCATGTTCACCTCGGCGCCCAGCAGGAACATGTAGCGATGCTTGACGATGGGCAGCTCGAGGCTGTCGAAGGCGAATTTCTCCACCATCAGGCGATCGTCGAGCCAGACCTGTGCCGGAACCCGCGCCAAATTGTCGTAGACGCGATAGGGCGGGCACAGCCGCGCCTTGTAGCCGGGGTCAACGGTCTTGCGGGCGAAATGCGCCGCCCGCGTCCAAGGATTGCGGTACTGCCGCCAGCGCAGTTCGGGCCGGCCCCTGCTGTTGAGTACGGTCTTGACGATGACCGGACCGGAATGGCTGTCACCGGCGCTTACCCTGAGCGATGAATAGAGGTGGCGGTGGATCGACAGCGCCCGGCCGTTGATGGTGCGGACATAGCGCTGGGCGAGGTCGTGGTAGGGTTGCGGCACCTCGGTCAGGTCGATGTGCAGCAGAGCCGCCGGCGCCAGATTCTCCCGCGCCGGGCGGTCGAGCACGCGCACCGTCATCCCGGCCTGTTGCAGATGCGACAGCAGCGACTGGACGGAATACTCCCGCCCCGAACGAAAATTGCCCAGGCTCTCCACATAGACATCGAGATCGGCCGGCATTGCGGGGGCGCTATTCGCTGACGTCGACGTTCGAGAAGTCGTGATGGTCGAACGGATCCATGACGTAACCGTGAACCCGTTCGCGCATCGGTATCGACACCACGGAATGGGCAATCACCACCCACGGTGTCTGTTCCCGGAATATCCTTTGCGCCTGCATGTAGAGTTTAGCGCGGGCGTCGGGATCGACGATCCCGGCGGCCTGCTTGAGCAAATCGTCGAAGGCGGGAAAACACCAGTTGGCGCGGTTGGTGGCGCCGACGCCGGCGCAGCCAAGCGGCACCGAAAGAAAGTTGTCGGGGTCGCCATTGTCGCCGGTGAAACCGAACAACATGGCGCCGTCGCGATCGCGGGGCTTCGAGCGGGCGAGGTATTCCGCCCATTCGTAGGTAACGACGTCCACTGTGACGCCGATCCTTGCCAGATCGGACTGCATCATTTCAGCCATGCGCTGCGCATTCGGATTGTACGGACGCTGCACCGGCATGGCCCAGATTTTCATGTGCAGATCCTTGATGCCGGCCGCGGCGAGCGCCTGCCTGGCGGCATCCGGATCGTAGACATCGTCAGGGGCCGTCCCATCATAGGCCCATGAGGTCGGCGGCAGCGGATTGCGTGCGACCTCGCCGGTGCCGCGGAACACGACATCGACAAGCGCCTTCTTGTCGATGGCCATGTCGATCGCCTTTCGGACGCGCGGATCGTCGAACGGCTTCTGCAGCGTGTTGAAGGCAAGATATCCGGTGTTCAGGCCCTCCTGCCGCATGATTTTGATGCCCGGCGTTGCCTTGATCGCCTCAAGGTCGGCCGGATTGGGATAGGGCATCAGATCGCATTCGCCGGCACGCAGTTTCGCCATGCGGACATTGGCGTCGGTGGTGATGGCGAAGATGAGATCGTCGATCTTCGGCCTGCCGCGCCAGTAGTCCGGGTTGGCCTTGTAGCGGATGACCGCGTCCTGCTGGTAGTCGACGAGCTGGAACGGACCGGTCCCGACCGGTTTGACCGCCAGATCGAGAAGCCGCTTTTTCACCGCGAGCTTGTCGGCGTATTCCTTGGAGACAACCGAGGCAAAATCCATCGCCAGGTCGGCAAGCATCGGCGCATGCGGCGCCTTCAGCGTCATGACGACGGTGTAGTCGTCAAGCTTGCGCCAGCCGGCGACAAGGCCGGGCATGCCGATACCGTCGAAATAGATGTATTGGCGGCCGGCATAGTTGTTGAAGGGGTTCTGCTTGTTGCCCTGCCGGTCGAAGGTGAACAGCACATCGTCGGCATTGAAGTCGCGCGTCGGTGTAAAGCCGTCGATGCTGTGGAATTTCACGCCGTGGCGCAGGTGGAAGGTATAGCTCAGGCCGTTGTCCGAGACGTCCCATGTCTCGGCCAGGCCCGGGCGCACCTTCGTCGTGCCCGGCTCGAACTCGACGATGCGGTTGTAGAGAGCGGTGGCCGAGGCATCGCGCGTGCCAGACGCGAGCGCCGGATCAAACGTGTCCGGACTGACCTCGGTGCAATAGACCAGCGTCTTGGCCGCCGATGCGAAACCCGGCAACGCGGTCAGAAAAAACGTCGCCAGGAACAGAACGAAGCGCTTTCTTGTCATGATGCCCCCCTTGGCTGGTACGGACGCTATCAGAAGGCCGCACCGCCGGTAAGCAGCCTGCCGGCAATGAACCTTTCCGCCCCTGCCTGCGACTGATCTCCAGGTGCCGCATGGTGCGCACCGGAAAGGAAGCCCCCATGACCAGTAACCCAGAGGCTCCGCGGTCTCCGGGAACAACAGGAGCTCAGCGCGATCACCGCCTTCGGGATAAGGTCGATGCGCTGGGCTTTCCGTTGATTCCGTTGACCCTGCGGAAGACCAGGCGTATCGTGCCTGTGAGGAAAGCAGACAATTCGATCAGGGAAGAACGAGCCGGACCACCGCGCCTTGCCCTGATTTGCGCGGCGGCCCCGGACGTTTCTCCCCTCGACTACGGGGGTAGTGTCATGTCTCGCATCCGCGGCTCGTTCGCATCGTCTCTCTATGGCCATTTGCGTCATGCTGCCCATGCAGGCGGCGGATTGCTGGCGCTGGCACTCACCGCCAGCCTGTGGTTTGGCGGGGCTGCCCAGGCACAGGACACCCAGATCATCTATCCCGGTTCGATGGCGGTCACCGGATTTCCCGGGACCGTCATCCCCAATTTCGATGCGGGTCTGCCGCCCGGCGTCGATCCGGTCGACGAAACCTTCATCGACACCACGCGCGCCACCTTGCGCGTTTTCGACGTTTCGCACCTGGGTGGGCCGGCATCGGGCCAGCTTGTCTTCACGCCGCCGCCTTTCGAGGTGACATCAGGCCAGATCGGCGAAGTGTTCGGCCTCACCTATGATGACGGCGTGCGTGATGGTGTGCCGTCGGGCATTCCCAACCTTTATGCCGCCGCCACCTCGCTGCACGGCATCGAGATCGTCACGCCGGACGCCGACAAGGATGGCAGGCCGGAGCGGCAGCGTCGCGGAACGGCAGGCGCCTCCTTCATGGACGGCCAGTTCGGCACCGAAAATGGCGGCGGACCTGGCACCATCTGGAAAATCGACGGCATTACCGGCCAGGTCGCCAAATTCGCCGACATCGACACCAACAGCGGTCCCGGCATCGGCAATATCACCTTCGATCCCAATCACCGCCAGTTCTTCGCCTCGGACCTCGATACCGGACTGATCCATCGCATCGATGCCAACGGCAAGCTGATCGACACCTTCGACCATGGCGTGGCCGGGCGACCGGCGCATGGCCTGGCTCCCGTCGCCGACGATGGCGCGGTGATGGACATACAGGGCGCGGCCTTCGACTCCGAAGACCCAGAGACCTGGGGCTACACGCAGGATGAACGCCGTGTCTGGGCCGTCTCCTATCATGGCGGCCGGCTCTATTATTCGGTCGGCGAAAAGTCGGAAATCTGGTCGGTGGGCATAGCCCGCGACGGCACCTTCGCCGGCGACCCGCGCTGGGAACTGACGGTCAAGGCCGACAAGGATTACGCGGTCACCGACATCGCCTTCGACAACAGCGGCTTCATGTATCTGGCCCAGCGCGGCCCGGTGGAAAACCGCTACGATTACAGCCGCTTCGCCGATTCCGGCAAAGGCGAGGTCATCCGCTACTGGCTTGAGAACCCGGACGATCCGGCGACGGAATCGGTCTGGGTGGAAGCGCCGCAGGAATATGCGGTCGGCTTCCCGCAGGGCAACCGGCAGTCGGCCGGCGGCCTCGACCTGCAATATGGCTATGACGCCGACGGCAATCTCGACACCTCGGTCTGCACCCAGACGCTGGTCAACACCGGCGACAAACTGCGTGACAATCCAGCCCTTGCCGAGCAGCTCGCCGCTGGCGGGCCGCTTGCGGTGCATGGCGTCCAGATCACACCCAAGGACCTGGTCAAGCCGGCCAATGTGCCGCCCTTCGGTTCCTGGTTCGTCGACTTCGACGGCTATTTCGAAGATCCGGAAGTGGAAGGCCATGTCGGCGACGTCGCTGTCTGGCATCCTTGCGAGGGCCACGCCGGCTATTATGAAGAAATCCCGGGCGGCTATCTGCCTCCCTTCTACCCGCCGGACTTCCCACCGCCCGGCAATCTGCCTCCCTGTCTCGATGTCGAGGACGTCCAGTACTACTGCACGCCGTCCGGCCTCGAGGCTGATCTCTATCTCCATGACCATGCCGGCTTCGGCGGCGATTCGATCAAGGCCCAGTCCCGGACGCCAGGCGTCGGGGTGACTTCACCCATGTCGCATGCACCGGGCAAGCCGTACACGATCAACATCACCGGCCACTATCCGGGCGACAGAGTGGATGTTGGACTTTGCTTCTACAGGAAGTCCGACAAGGACAAGGGTGGCTATTACCCTTGCTGCAAGATGACCTTGCCGCTCCGCACCCCAGCCGTCAGCTGCGACCGTTGAGGAGGGGAAGATGAAAGATCTCGCACTCTCCCCGCTCGTGGCCAACACTCAAACAACCGTCATGGAGACGATCATGAAACCCCTGTCATACGCCAGGCGCGGCGCGCGCTGGCTGATGGCGGCCGGTATCGCGGTCGCCACCCTAACCCCGGTGCAAAGCTTCGCCTTTGATGTCTACACCGCTGTTACCCAGCCCAAGCTCGATTTCGACAACCCACGCGTCGTCAATCCGGAGCCGGGCCGGCTCGTCCCCTTCTTCACCAAGAAAGGCGGACAACGAAGCTGCGACTATGTCGAATATTTCCTGAGCTTCGGCGTGCGCGGCGATCCGCAGAATTTTACCAACCCGAGCCTGGCGGCCTTGCTGAAGAAAGCCCAGCTCGACTTCAAGGACGTGCTTCCGCACGGCGTGCAGATCGTCAGCGTGCATGTGGCCGGCGACGGCACGGATTCGTCCGGCGGGCCTTTGCCCGGCGCTTCGACCAGCACGTCGACAAATCCCAACGATACGGCGACGGTTTCCGATTTCCGGCTTTCCGCCGACGATCTCGACGGCGTCGGCGCTCCCAATGAACGCGTCATCACCTTCCAGATCACGGCCAAGATCGACCACGCGGCGTTTCCCGCGCCGACGATGGTCGACAACCAGGGCCTGATCAAGGTGACGAACGGAACCGGCACGGGCTCCATCATCCCGTCGCAGGATCCGGGCAAGCCGGACGACGGCAACATCGCGACCGGCGAAAAAACGTCGATCAAGATCGACGTCACCAAATGCGACAAGCAGCCCCCGCCCCCGACCGACCATGAATGCTTCAAGGTCGAACGCGGCACGGTCGACTGCGTGCCCGGCGGCGGTGCCTTCATCTACCACATGCCTGTCGGCCCCGAGATGGGCGGCAAGTGGGTGCAGCTTTCAACCACCACATCAGGCATCACCATCATCCCCGACACGCAGCAGGTGCCGGCGGGCGGCGGTGTGCTCAACTGGAAGATCATCGGCGCGTCACCCGGCGAGACGATCCATATCATCGTCACTGGCATCAACACCTATGCTGGCCCGAAGGAAGGCTGGGGCCTGTGCTGCACACAGACGATCGACATCGTCATCCCGCCGGACCTGAAATGTCCGCCACGGGACAAGGAGCCGGACCTCAAGGTGGAAAAGCATGCCGATGTCCCGCGCTGCACGATGGCCGGCGGCTGCGACTTCACCATCAGGGTCACCAATGTCGGCACCGCGCCCTACAACGGCAAGATCGTGCTCGACGAGGTGACGCTGCCGGCCGGCTCGACGCTGAGTTCAGGGCCCAATCCGCCCTGGGTCTGCGTACCCGGCACCACCCCAATGGTTTGCACCTATCCGGTGACCACGCTCAATCCCGGAGCTTTTGTCGACCTCAAGCTCGGCTTCAAGCCGGCCGCGGGCTGGCAAGGCAGTGCACTGCGCAACTGCGCGACCTACAACTATGCCGCCAGCGGCAAGCCGTTGTTCGGCAGCCAGTCGAACGACCGTGGCTGCGCCTCGATCCCGATCTGCCGCCGTGGCGATCGTGACCGCGACTGCCAGCCGCCGGTAGAAAAGAAGGTCGACCTGATCCTGAAAAAGCGTGCCCGCTCGGAAGTCTGCACGGCCGACGGCGTCTGCTTCTTCGTGATCGACATCATCAACAACGGCACATCGACCTATAACGGGCCGCTGACGGTGATCGACGCCTATCCCGGCGGCGCGCCGACCTCCTCGACCTTCGGGCCGAGCCCGCCCTGGACATGCGGACCGAACGGTCCCGGCCAGTTCCGCTGCGACGACCCCGGCATCGCGTTGCCCCCGGGGGCCTCGACCTCGATCGTCGTCAAGGCGGTCATGCCGGCCAGCTATCGGTCCGACACGGTTGAGAACTGCGCCGAGGTGAAGGCCATTCCCGGTGAGGTCGACCTCACCAACAACAAGGCCTGCGCCAAGGAAGGCTTCCGTCATCCCAATGGCGGCCAGCCGGGGTTGCGTATCACCAAGGTGTGCAACGGTTCGCTCGCCGGTGCCGCAACTGTCTCGTGCCGCATCACCGTCATCAGCACCGGCACGACCGCACCCACCGGTCCGGTCCGGATCACTGAATCGGCGACGCTGATCAGTGGCGGAACCAATGTGACGATCCAGACCGTCACGCCGGACGGTCCGGATTGGTCGTGCGCTCCGGTGCCTGCCAATGCGGTATCGTGTGGAATTCCAGGCTCCGTCATGACGCCTGGAACCAGCCGTCACTTCGACGTCACGCTCTCGTCGGAAAAGCCGTTCGAGAACTGCGCGCGCGGCTCCTATGGACCGGCACCGGGAGACGATGTCGTCCACCCGATCGATCCGGCCTGCGTGAAAGGCGGTGGTGGTTCGACCATCCGTGTCGAAAAGACCGGCGACCGCGAATGCAAGCTCGGCCAGCCCTGCTCGTTCGACATCACCATCACGAATGATGGGACGAGCCCCTTCTCCGGTCCGGTCCGCATCGGTGATGCGATCGGCGTGGACGGTCTGGGTCGCCTGGATGGCGTTGCGATCACCTCGATCGAGCCGCCCTTCGGCTGCTCGCCGGAACCGACGACACTGCCTGCCTCCTGCATTGCCAACCTGACGCTCGGCGCCGGCGAAAGCCAGTCGCATCATGTCATCGTGGTCATTCCCGACGACGGACGTCTGGCCAATCTGCAGGGCAACGTCAACGGCCAGAACTGCGTTGGCGTCTTGTCTCCCGACACACGGGTGCAAGGCGGCGGCGACGTGCTCGCCGGCGACCAGACCAACGTGCAGGGCGATCGCGGCAAGGCCTATGCGTGCCACCCCTTCATCATCACCCATGAGGTGAAGAACGAGTGCTCGCCAGGCTTCGTCATGAACGACGCCGGCCGCTGCGTCTGCCCGGAAGGCACCACCTTCCGCAATGGCCAGTGCACCGGCGGCGGCACCCACCTTCTGCCGCTTCCCGTGCCGCCGCCCAAGCGCTGCGTGCTGCTCGAAGGCCAGATCCGGACCGAGGATGGACGTTGTGTCTGCCCGCGCGGCACGGAGCTGGAGAACGGCGCCTGCGTCAAGATCGACCAGCCGAACTGCACCATACCTGGTTCGGTCCCGACCTCGGACGGCAACAGCTGCTATTGCCCTGACGGCACGCATCTCGACAGGCAAGCGAATGCGTGTGTGAGGGACAGGCCGAAGCCTGAGCAGTGCACCATCCGTGGCCAGGTCCACGACGCCGATGGCGACTGCATCTGCCCGCAAGGGACCGAGGTGCGCAACGGCGCCTGCCGCCCGGTGCGGCCGAAGCCCCAGCAGTGCACGATCCGTGGTCAGATCCAGAACTCGGATGGAGATTGCGTCTGCCCGAGCGGAACGGAAGTCAGGGGCAATGCCTGCCGGCCGATCCGGCCCAAGCCTGACCAGTGCACGATCCGTGGCCAGATCCACAATGCCAATGGCGATTGCGTCTGCCCGGATGGCACGGAAGTCAGGGGCAATGTCTGCCGACCGGTCCGGCCGAAGCCCGACCAGTGCACCATCCGTGGTCAGGTCCACGATGGCGACGGCAATTGCGTTTGCCCAAGGGGTACCGAGGTGCAAGGCAATGCCTGCCGGCGCAAGCAGCCGACGCAAGAGCAGTGCGACATACGCGGCCAGGTCCACAACCAGAGCGGCGACTGTGTCTGTCCGCGTGGGACCGAGGTGATCAACGGCGCATGCCGCAAGCCCAGGCAACAGACCGAATGCGCACCGGGCTCGCAGATGATCAACGGCCAGTGCCAGCCGATCATGAGGCGGCACTGCCCGGAAGGCACGATCGGGCGCTTTCCAAACTGCCGGCCGATCCGCGGCCGGCCGTCGCTGGAGATCAACCCGGGACAGCTGCTGCAGATACTGCCACGGCGCAGGCAGCAGACCGACCAGGAACAGGATCCGGTTCCAAACAGGATCCTGAAACTCCAGCAGCAGTAATTATCTGCTCGAACCCAGACCAAAGCCCGCCGGAGCAATCCGGCGGGCTGTTTTCTTCATGGCCCGGACAGGCTGGAATTGGCTACACACGATCGAGAACGCCACCCAAGCCTGGGAGCCGTCATGTCTTCACCCTCGACAAGTTCCCCTCCGCGCATTAGGCAGTCGATCCGGAGTGACCGCGTGAAAAGGCGCTCGGAAAGGCCGCACGATGAGCAAAAAGACCTTGATCGCACCTTCGGTGCTGGCTTCGGACTTTTCGAAGCTGGGCGACGAGGTCGAGGCGGTGGCGGCGGCTGGCGCCGACTGGATCCATCTCGATGTCATGGACGGGCATTTCGTGCCCAACGTCACATTCGGCCCGTCGGTGATCAAGGCGATCCGCAACCGCACCACGGCCTTTTTCGACTGCCATCTGATGATCGCGCCGGCCGATCCCTATCTCGCCGCTTTCGCCGAGGCTGGCTGTGACGGCATGACGGTGCATGCCGAGGCCGGGCCGCATCTCGACCGTTCGCTGCAGACGATCAAAAACCTTGGCAAGAGAGCCGGAGTGGCGCTCAATCCAGCGACGCCGGAAACGATGATCGAATATGTGCTCGACCGGCTCGACCTGATCCTGATCATGACCGTCAATCCCGGTTTCGGCGGCCAGGCTTTCATCCCGGGGATCGTCGACAAGGTGAGAAGGGTCAAGGCACTGATCGGCAGCCGGCCGATCCGCATCGAGATCGACGGCGGCGTCTCGCCGGAGACAGCCCCCTTGGTCACATCAGCCGGTGCCGATGTCCTGGTGGCAGGTGCTGCCATCTTCAAGGGCGGCAGCGTCGAAGCCTACCGCGCCAACATCGAGGCAATCAGGACGGCGGCCGACAAGGCCGCCACCTAAAGCGCGTCGCGCTTTCGGTCTTTGTTTTTTATGCATGTCGTTTTCCCAAAACCGAGGTCACTTTTGGGCGACATGCATTAACTCACCGCCATCCTCCCGCTTCCAGTTCCGCGGGCCGGCTAAAGGTCCTCGTGCGGATGTGATTGGCCTCGGCACCGAACAGTCGGCCAGACAAGAGGCCTGATTCGGGGCGTCGCCCGTTGACCTTTGCGCGCGATAGAAAAGATGATCGCGCGGGCACACAGGAAGCAGATGATCCTGCGTGCATACAAAACACGTTAAGCTTCTACTGGTTGTAGAAGCGCGCGATTTTACCCGATCACGCAGCGGAGTGATGCGTATTCCTTTGTGCTTAAGTACAACAAGGTCATCTTGTGCTTGAACTGCCGGATGCAAGCACTGTATGGTACATGTACGGAAGGATTCTGTTCGGACTCGAATTGCCCACAAAAAATGGGGACAAGGAGTCAACTTTGACATACGGAGCTGCCAACCTGAACGACGACGGCACGGGATCCAAGAGCACGCTGGCCAGCACGGTCTATCATCAACTGCGAGATGATCTTCTCGGCGGTGCTCTTGAAACTGAAAGCAAGCTGCGGGTCGAGTGGGTTGTTTCCAAATATGGCGCTGGTGCCTCTCCGGTTCGTGAAGCCCTCAATCGCCTTGCCTCCGAGGGGCTTCTCGGTCGTCATGACCAGCGCGGCTTCTTCATCATGCCGGTCACTGCGATGGAGCTCGAGGAGCTGACGCGCACCCGCTGCTGGATCGAGGAGCGGGCGCTTCGCGAATCCATCGCCCACCGCACCGCCGAATGGGAAGAACAGCTGGTGCTGGCGCTGCATCGCCTGGGCCGCGCCTCGCGTCTTTCGCCGCAAGTTCTCTCGTCGTCGCTCAATCCGGATTGGGAGAAATTGCACCGCACCTTCCATCGGGCGCTGATTTCGGCCTGCCGGTCGCACTGGCTGGTGGGTTTCTGCGATCAGCTTTCCGATCATGCCTACCGCTACCGGCAAATGGCCAATGACGGCGAAAGCATCGGGCGCGACGATTTCGGCGAACACCGGCTGATCGCCGAATGCGCGCTGGATGGCAATGCCGACGGTGCCGTCCAGGCATTGATCGATCACTACCAGCTGACCGCGGCCATGTGCCTGGAACGCTTCAAGCAGAGCGAGGCCGCAAAGGTCGCCCCTTCGGCAGAACGGATCCGGAGGTAGCGTTCATTGCGGTTGTTAGGCCCTGCCGACAATCGCACCCCACCTTTTCAGCAGATGTGACGTGCTGGATCGCCGTTTGCGGTCTTGACGGCATGGCCGGGAAACGCGAACTCTTCGCCGCCGACGCATGCCGCCCGAAGAGCAAGCGCGGCGCCACCATTGCCCCCGCCGCAGGAAGACTTCATGAGCAATCATCTGTTCCATGCGTTCCGGTCCCGGATGCCGGCACCCGAACGTCTGTTGATGGAAACCGACGATGGGCGCTCGCTCAGCTATGGCGACATGCTGGCACGATCGGCGCAGCTCGCGCATGCGCTGCTGCAATTGGATGTAGAGCCCGGCGACCGGGTCGCCGTGCAGGTCGAGAAGAGCCCGGAGGCGCTGCTGCTCTATCTTGCCTGTGTGCGCGCCGGCGCCGTCTTCCTGCCGCTCAACACCGCCTATACGCTGACCGAGCTCGGCTATTTCTTCGAGGATGCAACACCTCGGATCATCGTCTGCGATCCGGCAAGGTCGGTGGATATCGGCCGGATGGTCGAGCCATCCGGTGCTGTCGTGGTCACGCTCGACCGCAATGGCCGGGGATCCCTTGCGGACCAGGCATCTAGGCAATCTTCCGAATTCCATGATGTCGAGCGGGGCGCGGACGATCTTGCCGCGATCCTTTACACGTCTGGAACCACCGGCCGCTCGAAAGGCGCCATGCTCAGCCACGAGAACCTGGCCTCGAACGCACGGGTGCTGGTCGATCAATGGCGCTTCACACCGAGTGATGCGCTAATCCACGCGCTGCCGATCTTCCACACGCACGGCCTGTTCGTCGCCACCAACGTCATCCTGATGGCCGGCGCCTCGATGCTGTTCGAACAGAAATTCGATCCGGCCCGCATCGTCTCATTGCTGCCGTGCGCCACGGCACTGATGGGCGTGCCGACCTTCTACACCAGGCTTCTGCAGCAGGAGGGCCTGGATCGCGAGGCCACGAAAAACATCCGGCTGTTCGTGTCAGGCTCGGCGCCGCTGCTGGCCGAGACGCACAAGGCCTGGCGCGAGCGCACCGGCCACGCCATCCTCGAACGCTACGGCATGACCGAGACCAACATGAACACCTCCAACCCCTATGATGGCGAGCGCCGCGCCGGCACGGTCGGCTTTCCCTTGCCTGGCGTGTCGCTGCGCATCGCCGATCCGGACAATGGCAAGCCGCTGGTCCAGGGCGAGGTCGGCATGATCGAAGTGAAAGGCCCGAACGTGTTTTCCGGCTACTGGCGCATGCCGGAAAAGACCAGGGCGGAATTCCGCGCCGACGGCTTCTTCATATCAGGTGACCTCGGCAGGGTCGACGCCGACGGCTATGTCCATATTGTCGGCCGCGGCAAGGACCTGATCATCTCAGGCGGCTACAACATCTATCCGAAGGAACTCGAAAGCGAGATCGACGCGCTTGCAGGGGTCCTGGAAAGCGCCGTCATCGGCGTCGCCCATCCGGATTTCGGCGAAGGCGTCACCGCGGTCGTCGTACGGACGCCGGCATCGCAGATCACCGGAGCTGAGATCCTCGGTGCCATCGCCGAACGGGTGGCCAAGTACAAGCACCCGAAACGGGTGATCTTCGTCGACGAATTGCCGCGCAACACGATGGGTAAGGTGCAGAAGAATCTCTTGCGCGATGCCTACAAGGATCTCTACGCGTCTTGAACACTCGCCGTGAGATGACCGGCGTGAATTCTTCCTTCGATCTGGCAACCAGTAGCCGCAGGGCATCCCGATTTTGTGTTTGTAATGGTATCGTAGGTCCATGACATTTACGCTTGTCCCATCTGCGATTTGGCCCTTCTCGGACAAAATGGCGGAGACTCGTCGGGAGGACTTGTACACGTTTGAGTTTGCCCAAATCGTGGAAATGCTAGTTTCTGGCGCTCGACGTTCAATGGTGAGGGGGGAGTTCAACGATGACCCATCTGGAAGATACTGCCGCCATTCTCTTGTCCGATATCGGGTGCGGCTACAAACTGACGTCAAAGCCGTTGATCTGTTTCATAACGGCGCCGGTGGGTATCGTGCTCAGTACTACAGTGATCCCTTGATAGGTGAGTTGGCTAATCAATATGTATGCAGACGCCTGTCAGAACTCGTTGTATCTTGGGGTTGCTCCTCAGCGGCAAGATCCTCGCTTTCGGCAGGGAGTGCAAAGGCTTGGATTGCCCAAGGTCGCTGGATACGCCCGCCTCGTAAAAACCTTCGGAACCTATTCGTAGAACGCTGGATGTGCGATCCGCGAATTGCAGATGCCGACAGACGGAAATTGTGGAAATTTTCGCAGCTGACGCCGACCGAGGAAGATAGAGTCGATCTGATAGGGGGTTGGCTCAGACGAAGCGATTTTTCTTCGCTCAGCGTGAATTATAAATCGGGTCGCTCGACCCAGATACACTGCCGTGGGTTCACCTAGCTTCCCGGGTCGGCTAGGCGATGGCCAAGCTTGCCGTCAGGCCGGGGCTCTAGATGCACGGTGCCGCTTTACTTCAGCTTACGCGGCCTTTCGGTCCTTGTACCGGAGCCCCACAAGGCGCGCTGAAGCAGGCTGCGTTTGCGGTTGCGTGGCGCAAGATCAATGTCCCCGACCAGTTTTGCACCGCCCTTGCGCCGCTCGAGCGTGATCTTGCGGGTGTGATAGACTTCCAGTTCGGCGCGGTGCGCGACGCTGACGATGGTGACATCGGGCAATTCGCGGATCACCGTTTCCATCATCTGGTCCTGGCTTTTTTCGTCCAGCGCCGAGGTCGCTTCGTCCAGCACGACGATGTCTGGGCGATGCAGCAAAAGGCGCGCGAAGGCGACCCGCTGCTTTTCGCCGCCCGACAGGGTCTGGTCCCAGGGCGCTTCCTCCTTAATCCGGCCGGCGAGATGGCCGAGGCCGACCTTGTCGAGGGCGGCGTTGATCTGCTCCAGCTTCCAGTGGTTGGCGGCAGCGGGATAGGCAACCACCCGGCGCAAGGTGCCGGACGGGATATAGGGCCGTTGCGGCAGCATAAACAACCGCTTGTCAGGATGGAAACTGACGCTGCCGCTTCCCCATGGCCACAGCCCTGCGATCGCCCGCACCAGCGTTGACTTGCCCGAGCCGGATTCGCCTGACACCAGCACCCGCTCGCCCGCTTCAACGCCGACTTCCGTTTCCTTGACCACGGACGTGCCGTCATCGAGTGTCACCGAGAGATTGTCGAGGGAGAGCATCGTATCGCCCTTGGTCTCGCCGCGCTGGATGCGCCCCAGCTCGTTGCTCTGTTCCGCGCGCTCCAGCCCGTCGAGCGACATCATCAGCGAGGCGATGCGGCGTGCCGAGGCGTTCCAGTCGGCCAAGCGCGGATAATTGTCGACCAGCCAGCCGAATGCACCCTGCACGATGGCGAAGGCGGAGGCAGCCTGCATGACTTGTCCGAGCGACATCGAGCCTTCGAGAAATTTTGGCGCGCAAAGCAGCACCGGCACGACCGGCGCGAACAGGCTCGACCCTTGCGAGACCACCGCCGTGCGCATGTGCTGGCCGGTCAGTTGCGCCCATCGCTTCAGCACGCCGGCAAAGGTCCTGTCGATGCCGCTGCGTTCCTCCTCCTCTCCGCCGAGCAAGGCGATGCTCTCGCCGTTTTCGCGCACGCGCGTCAGCACGTAGCGGAATTCTGCTTCCGTCTGGTTCTTCTCCTCGGACAGCCGCACGAAATCGCGACCGATAAAGAACATCGAGGTGGAGGTGATCGCGGCATAGATCACCGCTGTGATGACGAGGAAGCCGGGGACGGTGAAGGTCGAGCCTCCCAATGTAAAGTTCAAGGCTCCGCCGATCGTCCACAGCACCACGATGAAGGTCGAGGCCGAAAGGGTGGCGACAATCACGCCAGCGACGAAATCGACCGGCGCCTCGGTGGCGACCCGCAAATCCTCCGAGAGGCGGGCCTCGGGGTTCTGGTGGTCGCCATGCACCAGGTTCAGCTGGTAGTAGCGGCCGTTGGTGAGCCAGCGCGCTATCACCGAGGTGGTCAGCCAGGAGCGCCAGCGGCGCTGCATGGTCATGCGCAGATAGACCTGCGCGACGACAAGGCTGATGCTGCCAAGCACGAGCGGCACGAACACCGCGCTCAGGAAATAGACGCTATGGGCGTCGCGCTTCTCAATGGCGTCGAAGATCGAGCGGTTCCAGACATTGATCCCGTACTGGAAGCCGACATTGATAACGATCAGGATCAGCAGCCCGATCGTCAACGGCCAGCCGAGCCTGTCGCCGTGCCGGCCCCAATAGCCGCGTCCGCTGATCCAGAACCGCTTCAGCAGGTACTTCTTGCGCGCCTGTTCGACTTGCTCTGGCGTCAGCTGTGGATCGGGCTCGACGGCCTCCGGCGGCGGTGTCTCGTCGACGATCTCGGGAGCTGCCGCTTCGACGGTCGAGGCTCTCTTGTCGCGTGGCTTCTTTTCGCGCGGAACTTGGTCGCGCGTCCTCTCGTCAAGCGGCTTTTGCCGTCTCGGCTTAGGGGCGCCGCGCGGTTTATCGCCGTCGGCCGGTTTCGATCTGGGTTTCGCGTCGGACATGCGCCCCGACAACGGCCTCGAAATCGAAAGGTTTCATGACTTCAGCCGGTGAGGGACAAATTCTCAGCGGCGCCTATAACCGGGTATACAGCAGCTCGACGACATGGTCGGCGATCGCCAGGCTTGCCGTCAGGCCGGGGCTCTCGATGCCGAACAGATTGACGATCCGCCCGGCGCCATGATCGGCGGGGCCTTGGACCATGAAATCGGCCGCAGGCTGGCCGGGACCGGACAGTTTCGGCCTGATGCCGGCATAGGCAGGCTGCAAGGCGCCGTCGGCAAGGTCGGGCCAATAGCGCCGGATCGCTTCATAGAAGACAGCGCTTCGGCCGGAATCGACGGTGTAATCCACATGGTCGACCCATTCGACGTCAGGTCCAAAGCGTGCACTGCCGCTGAGGTCGAGCGTCAGATGGACGCCCAGGCCGCCTTCGACTGGAACTGGATAGATCAACCGCGAAAAGGGCGAGCGGCCCGAAATCGCGAAATAATTTCCGCGCGCCAGCCATTGCCGAGGGATGAGCCCCTCTGGGAAACCCTCGATCCGGCCGGCCACGGCCTGCGCCTCGAGGCCCGCGGCATTGATGAACGCACCGGCCTCCAGGACGAAGGTCTCGCCATTGGCATCGCGCGTGTCGATCCGGATCCCGTCGGCGTCGATCGTAGCCCCGGTGACCGAGGTGAGGAAAGCGAAAGACGCTCCGGCCGCTTCGGCGTCGCCGCGCAGCGACAACATCAAGGCATGGCTATCGACAATGCCGGTCGATGGCGACAGCAGCGCGCCGCTGCATGTCAGCGCCGGCTCCAGGCTTTCTGCCTCGCCACGCGTCAGAAGCGCGAGATCATCGACCCCGCAGCGCCGTGCATTGGCCTCGATCGCCCGCAGCCCATCCGTCTGGCCGGGCACGCTGGCAACGATCAGCTTGCCGGTCCGGGAATGAGCGACATTGTGCTCGGCGCAATAAGTGTAGAGCCGCCGGCGCCCTTCGACGCAGAGCCGGGCCTTCAGGCTCCCCGGTGCATAATAGAGCCCGGCATGGATGACTTCCGAATTGCGCGAACTGGTGACGGTGCCGATCGCGTCGGCCTGCTCGACCACCACCACCTCGCGGCCCGACAAGGCAAGCGCACGGGCAATGGCCAAACCGACGACGCCCGCTCCGGCGACGACACAATCGATTGTCTGCATGGCCTCGCTCTCAGTGTGGAGCGACAGCCTCGAACACCTTGCCGCCGCCGATCCAGACGCTTTCTATGTCGAGACCATCCGACAGCGCAACGATATCGGCGGCCGTGCCGTTGGCAAAGCGCCCAAGCCGGTGCGACTGGCCGATCGCCTGCGCCGGATAGAGCGAGGCCATGCGCAAGGCCTCGGACAGATCGATGCCGACGACATTGTGCATGAAGCGCACGGCCGAGATCATGTCGAGATCGGCGCCCGCCAGCGTGCCGTCGGCAAGCCTGAGACTCCCGTCCCGGCGGTAGATGGTGCGGCCGTTGAGGGTGAATGAGGTCATGTCGGTGCCGATCGTCGCCATGGCGTCGGAGACCAGAACGATCCTGCCGGGGCCTTTTTTTGCGTCGAGCGCAATCCTGATGGTGGCGGGATGGACATGGATGCCGTCGGCGATGAGCCCGGCGGACAAGGCGCCGATGTCGATCGCCGCGCCCGCCAGCCCGGGCTCGCGATTGCCGATCTGGCTCATGGCATTGAACAGATGGGTGACCACGCTGGCACCCGCCTCCGCGAAGGCCTTTGCCTTGAGATAACCGGTGTCGGAATGGCCGAGGCTGACAATGACTCCGGCCTTGGCCAAGGCAGCCACGCGCGCCGGTTCGACGGATTCGGGCGCGATCGTGGTGAGCAGCACCGGCAGCTTCTGCCGCGCCGCGATCAGCATTGCCTGGTCGGCATCCGTCATCGGCCGGATCAGCGCCGGATCATGCGCGCCCTTGCGGGCGATCGACAGATGCGGGCCTTCCAGATGCAGGCCGAGAAATCCAGCCACTTTCTGCAGCGCTGCCGCTTCGCCGGCGGCAACGGCAGAGGCGGTGATCGCTGATGTGTCGGTGATCAGCGTCGCCAGCAGCGCTGTCGTGCCGAACGGCGCATGCGCCTTGCAGATGGTCTCGATTGACGCGACATCGGGGTGGTCGTTGAGCATGACGCCGCCGCCGCCATTGACCTGGATGTCGACGAAGCCCGGCGCCAGGATGCCGCCGCCGGTCTCGACGACACTGATATCAGAGGGAATGGCGCCTATGGGCAAAATAGCCTCGACGAGGCCGTCGCGCACGACGAGGGCGTGGCCTTCATGCCAGTCGTCGCCGTCGAATATGCGGGCGCCAGTCAGGGCAAAACGGTCGCTCATACCGTCTCCGTCACCTTGCGAAGGTTGCGCGGCGTGTCCGGATCGAGGCCGCGATGGCGCGCGAACGCCTCGACGAACACGTAGAAGGAGACGATCAGCGTCAGCGGATCGGTCAGCGGGTGACCGGTGGCGACATGCGGCAGGCGCGTGGCGCGGTTGGCAAGCGCTGAGGTGACGAACACCGGCGCGCCCTTGGCCGCCAGGCCGTCGGCCGCCTCGGCGACGGACGGTTCGGAGGCATCGCGCGCGGCCAGCGCCAATACCGGAAAGTCGGGGCCGATCAGCGCCAGCGGGCCGTGCATGACTTCGGCCGCACTATAGGCCTCGGCATGCATGCCGCAGGTTTCCTTGAACTTCAGCGCCGCCTCATTGGCCATTGCCGCCGATGGGCCGCGGCCAAGGATGAACAGCGACTTCTGCTTCTCGATGGTTTCGGCGAGCACACCCATCCAGTCGCAGGCGATCGCTTTGCCGAAATGCTCAGGCAAGCGGGCAAGTGCGGCGAGAAGCGCATCATCGCCGGTGGAATGCGCCATCAGCGCGAGACCGGCAACGGCGGAATTGACGAAGGTCTTGGTTGCCGCGACGCTGCGCTCGGGGCCTGCCAGGATGTCGATCGCATAGTCCGAGGCGCGCGCCAGCGGCGAATCGGCGGTGTTGGTGATGGCGATGGTCAGTGCGCCGCCGGCGCGTGCGGTTTCAGCCATGGCAACAATGTCGGGGCTCTTGCCCGACTGCGAGATCGCCAGACACGCCGAGCCTTCAAGCCGCAGCTTGCGGCCGTAGATCGAAGCGATGGAGGGGCCGACCGAGGCGACGGCAAGGCCGGCGGTCAGTTCGACGGCATATTTCATGAAGGTGGCGGCATGGTCGGACGAGCCGCGCGCCACGGTGACGACGAAATGCGGGTCGCGTTCACGAATGCCGCGCCCGGCCTCGGCGAGCACGGCGCCGGAGCCATCGAGCAGGCGGGCAACGGCTTGCGGGATCTCCTCGATCTCGCGCTGCATATGGGTGGTGTTGGGGATCATGGTCGGCCCTCTTCGCTCGGCCCTGTCAGCCGCAGTTCGGCGACGAAATCATAGGCGTCGCCCCGGTAGATGGAGCGGGTGAATTCGATCACCTTGCCGCTCGCCAGATAGGAAATGCGTTCGATGTGCAGGCCGGCAATGCCAGGCGGTACTTCGAGCAGGCGCGCATCGCTGTCGCCGAGATTGGCGGCCGAGATGCGCTGCACCGCGCGCACTGGCCGGTTGCCGGTCAGTTGCAACGCCGCATAGAGCGAGGAACCGATGCCCGCCGGGTCGGGCAGCACGCTGGCCGACAGCGAGGCACGTTCGATGGCCAGCGGCGTGTCATTGGCGATGCGCAGGCGCGCCACGCGCGCCACCAGTTCGCTCGACGACAGGCCAAGCACCATCATCTCGTCGGGCGAGGGCGCGTAGAGCCCACGGTCGAGCCATTGCGAACGCACCGCCATGCCGCGCCGAGCCATGTCCTCGGTGAAGGAGGTCAGCCGCGACAGCGACTGCTCGACGCGCTCCATGCGCGGCGCCACGAAGGTGCCGGAGCCGTGGCGCTGGACCAGGATGCCGCCCTTCACCAGATCCTGCACCGCCTTGCGCACGGTGACGCGCGAAATGTCGGCCTTGGTGGCGATGTCGCGCTCGGAAGGCAGGGCATCGCCCGGCCCGATCAGGCCGCGATTGACCGCATCCTCGATGCTCTTGCGCAGCTGCAGATAGAGCGGCGCGCCGCTTTGCGAAGATTGTTTCAGCGTGGCGAAGATCTGGTCGGCGGCGTCGCTCATCGCGCCGCCTCCGGTTTGGCAAACAGACGAGCCGCCATCTGCACGGCGCCGCCCAATGCGTCGTCGAGCGGCGGCTTCAGGAGCGCCCGATAGCGTGCCGATAGGCGTGGCGCGTAAAGCGGTGCCAGCCCGCCAAGCAGGCAAAGCGGCGCGTCGTCCGCGAGGTTGAGCGCACCGAGTGAGGCCTCGACATCGGCGACCACCCTGTCCAGGATCCAGTTGGCGACGCTGTCGCCCTTTTCAGCATGCTCGAACACTTTCGGCGCGAAACCGCCGAAATCGCCGGGCTTGGCGTTGGTGGTGAATTCGACCACATCCTCGGGATTGTTGCGGAAGACGGCCAGCATGCTCTGCGTCAGCGGCGATGCCTCGCGGACGCCGTCATAGGCGAGCAATGTCTGTTCCAAGAGGTCGCGGCCGATGCGGGCGCCACTGCCTTGATCGCCGACCTGAAAACCCCAACCGCCGATGGCGCGCGACTTGCCGTTCCTGCGCGCCATATAGGCGGTGCCGGTGCCGAGGATAGCCATGGCGCCGTCGCCCGAGCCGACAGCCCCTTCAAGTGCGATCTCGGCGTCGGTCTCGACGCGGCTGATGCTGAACGGCAGGATCGCTTCGAGCTGCTGCCGGTAGGTGCCGACATTGGCGCCGGCGAGGCCGAGAATGGCTGGTGTCTGCGGGATCAGCTCCGGATTCTGCCCGGCGGCGATGAACGCCTGCCGCGCCGCCTCGACAATGTTCGAGCGGGCGCCGGTCAGGTCGGTGCGGATGTTGGCGGCGCCGCTTTTGGCGCGGCCGACCACAGCGCCGTCCACCGTTGCAAGAGCGGCCCTGCAGCTGGTGCCGCCGCCATCGATACCGAGCACGAATTTCACGCGATTTCTCCTCCGGGCGGATAATACCAATAAAATACCAATAGCCAAGGATTAATTTCCGTTCCAAAAAGATTAAGGCGTATTTTATTGAAAAACTTACGCATTTCGCCGGCTCAGTGATTTCCTGCCTGCGAATTCGTTAATGCGTGTGGACAAGTGGTATTTTTTTGGTATTGTTTCCGCATTGGAGGAACCGGGATGGCCGAAACGCGCACCGAAGCGCTTCACCAAAATGCCGAGGGGCTGGATATCCAGGCCCCGGAAGTCATCCTTGCTTCGCTGGCCGACGCCCAAGTCGAGGCCGCGAAAGTCGTCCGCAACGCCATTCCATCCATCGCTGTGGCCGCTGAAATCATCGCTGGCCGGCTGCAAAGCGGCGGCAAGCTTGCCTATGCCGCGGCCGGCAGTTCCGGCTTGATGGCGCTGGCCGACGCATTAGAACTTCCCGGCACCTTTGGTATCCAGCGCGACCGCATCGCCATCCTTATCGCCGGCGGCGACGAGGCATTCAGGACGCTGGCCGGTGGGCCGGAGGACGATACCGAGGAGGCAGCCGGAGCGGTCATCAATGCTGGCATCGGTAGGGGTGACTGCCTGATCGCCATTTCCGCCAGCGGCACGACGCCCTATGCGGTGCGCGCCATGCAGGAGGCGGCGCGCGGCGGTGCTGCCACCATCGGCATCGCCAACAACCGGGATTCAGCCCTGCTGCGTCAGGCGCAAACCGCCATCCTGCTCGAGACGCCGCCGGAGGTGATCGCCGGCTCGACGCGCATGGGCGCCGGCACGGCCCAGAAGATCGCGCTCAACATGCTGTCGACACTGACCGCCGTCCATCTCGGCCATGTCCATGACGGCTACATGGTCAACCTCACGGCCGACAATATCAAGCTGCGCGACCGCGCGGCGCGCATCGTCGCTGCCGTCAGCGGGCGCAGCACAGACGATGCGGCGCGCCTGCTCGAGAGGAGCGGCGGCGCCGTCAAGACCGCCATTCTGCTTGCCGCCGGCGCCGACAACGCCGATGCGGCCGAGAAACTGCTGGAAGGGGCCGGCCAAAGGCTGCGGCCGGCACTTTCCGCGCTGGGGCATGATCCCGAAAAGTGGAACCCGCTTTTCGGAAAAGATCATGCCCGAACAAAGAAGTAGGGCCTGGTTCATCCCGATTTCCATCGGGGTGAAACGGGCTTGCGAGGGGAGCAAGGGGTCAAAAGCCCCTGTTCTCATCAAAACCGAACCTGAAAAAGGTCAACAGGGAGACTGAGCATGACAACGAAACTACTGACGGCACTGCTTCTGGGTACCAGCATTCTCGGCTCGGCCGGGCTTGCCCACGCCGAGGACGTAACGCTCAACATCGAAAGCTGGCGCGGCGACGACCTTGCCATCTGGAAGGACAAGCTGATCCCGGCCTTCGAAGCCAAGAACCCCGGCATCAAGGTGGTGTTCGCACCATCGGCTCCAACCGAATATGACGCTGCGCTGGGCGCCAAGCTCGCCGCCGGCTCGGCTGGCGACCTGATCACCTGCCGCCCGTTCGACAAGTCGCTTGAACTGTTCAAGAAGGGCAACCTTGCCGATCTCTCGGCGCTGCCCGGCATGGAGAATTTCTCGCCCGTAGCCAAGTCCGCCTGGCAGACCGATGACGGCAAGGCGAGCTTCTGCGTGCCGATGGCCTCGGTCATCCATGGCTTCATCTACAACAAGGACGCCTTCGAAAAGCTCGGCATCAAGATCCCGACGACCCGCGACGAGTTCTTCGCCGCGCTCGACAAGATCAAGGCCGACGGCACCTACATCCCGATGGCGATGGGCACCAAGGACCTCTGGGAAGCCGCGACCATGGGCTACCAAAACATCGGCCCCAACTACTGGAAGGGCGAGGACGGCCGTGCGGCGCTGATCAAGGGCGATCAGAAGCTGACCGACAAGGACTGGGTTGCTCCCTATGAGGAACTGGCCAAATGGAAGCCGTATCTCGGCGACGGTTTTGAAGCCCAGACCTATCCGGACAGCCAGAACCTGTTCACGCTCGGCCGCGCTGCCATCTATCCGGCCGGCTCGTGGGAAATCGGCCTGTTCAACACCCAGGCCCAGTTCAAGATGGGCGCCTTTCCGCCTCCGGTCGAAAAGGCCGGCGACACTTGCTACATCTCCGACCATACCGATATCGGCATGGGCCTGAATGCGGGTTCGAAGCACGCCGACGCGGCCAAGACCTTCCTGTCCTGGGTCGCCTCGCCGGATTTCGCCACCATCTACGCCAACGCGCTGCCGGGCTTCTTCAGCCTGAACTCCGCGCCGGTGAAGATGGCGGACCCGCTGGCACAGGAATTCGTCTCCTGGCGCGGCAAGTGCAAGTCGACGATCCGCTCGACCTACCAGATCCTGTCGCGCGGCACGCCGAACCTCGAAAACGAGACGTGGGTTGAATCGGCCAACGTCATCAACGGCACCGACACGCCGGAAGCTGCCGCCAAGAAGCTGCAGACCGGTCTCGACAGCTGGTATAAGCCGGCGAAGTAAGAGCTCAGGCAACGGAGCCGGCCGGGCGCAAGCCCGGCCGGCTCCGGACAACCCTAGCTTTCAGACCGTTCAGATAGCGATTGTCGGCACCGCCTCGCGGCCTTACCCTTGCGTTCCTGGGGAAGGCTAGCTGATCAGTCGCAGGCCTTTGTTCTTGCCATATTGGGCAAGGGCTTCGGGTCGTGCATCGAGGCACTTCTAGCATCGACACCATTTGGAACCGAGAGACGGCGGGGACCGAACTCATGGCCGCAGAAACACGACCGAAAAGACCGACCCGCTGGCACATCGGCGTCTTCCTGGCGCCGGCCGTGCTGGTCTACACGGCGATCATGATCCTGCCGCTCGCCGGCACGCTGCAGCTGTCGCTGTTCCGCAACATCAACGAGTCCCAGGTCTTTGTCGGACTGGCGAACTTCCGCACCCTGTTCGGCGACCCCAACTGGTCGGTGGGGTTCTGGAATGCGCTGAGGAACAACACCTGGTTCTTCATGACCCACATGCTGGTGCAGAACCCGATCGGCGTTCTTCTGGCCGCACTTCTGTCCAGCCCGCGGCTGAGATTTGCCGCCTTCTACCGCACGGCGATCTTCGTGCCGACCATCCTGTCCTTCGTCATCGTCGGTTTCGCCTGGAAGCTGATCCTGTCGCCGCTGTGGGGCGTGGCGCCGCATCTGATGGATCTGGTCGGCCTGAAAAGCCTGTTCACGCCATGGCTAGGCAAGGAACAGTATGCACTGACCGCGCTCAGCCTGATCTCGGTTTGGCAGTTCGTCGGCATCCCGATGATGCTGATCTACGCAGCGCTGCTTTCGATCCCCGAAGAAGTGATCGAGGCGGCCGAATGCGATGGCATTACCGGCCTGTCGCAGTTCTGGAAGATCAAGCTGCCGCTGATCCTGCCGTCCATCGGCATCATCTCGATCCTCACCTTCGTCGGCAATTTCAACGCCTTCGACCTGATCTACACCGCGCAGGGCGCGCTCGCCGGGCCGAACTATTCGACCGATATTCTCGGCACCTTCCTCTACCGCGCCTTCTTCGGCTTCCAGCTGCAGGTCGGCGATCCCAACATGGGTGCGGCGATCGCCACGATGATGTTCCTGATCATCCTCGGCGGCGTCTGCGTCTACCTCTTCCTCGTCCAGACGCGCCTGCGTCGCTACCAGTTTTAGAGGGGCAAGAGATGAGCACCGCCACCCGTTCGCTCCCCCGCACCATCGGCGCCCACGCGATCCTTTTGACCTACACGGCGATCGCGCTGTTTCCGGTGATCCTGGTCATCATGAACTCGTTTAAATCCCGCGCGGGCATCTTCAGTGAACCGCTGACGCCGCCGACGCCAAAGACCTTCGACCTGATCGGCTACACAATGGTGATCGGCCAGGGCGACTTCATCCATTATTTCCAGAACAGCCTCGTCGTCACCGTCGCCTCATTGTTCTTCGTGCTTTTGTTCGGCGCCATGGCGGCGTTTGCGCTGTCGGAATACCGGTTTCGCGGCAACACGCTGATGGGGCTTTATCTCGCCCTCGGCATCATGATCCCGATCCGTCTCGGCACCGTTGCCATCCTGCAATTGATGGTGGCGAGCGGGCTGGTCAACACACTGACGGCGCTGATCCTGGTCTACACCGCGCAAGGCCTGCCGCTGGCAGTATTCATCCTGTCGGAATTCATGAAGCAGGTGTCCGACGATCTGAAGAATGCCGGCCGCATCGACGGCCTGTCGGAATACACCATCTTCTTCCGCCTGGTGCTGCCGCTGGTGCGGCCATCGATGGCGACGGTCGCCGTCTTCACCATGATCCCGATCTGGAACGATCTGTGGTTCCCGCTCATCCTGGCGCCGTCGGAAGAGACCAAGACGGTGACGCTCGGCGCCCAGCTGTTCCTTGGCCAGTTCGTCACCAACTGGAACGCCATCCTGGCGGCGCTCTCGCTGGCGATCATGCCGGTGCTGATCCTCTACGTCATCTTCTCGCGGCAGCTGATCCGCGGCATTACTTCCGGAGCCGTCAAGTGAGCGAGGGGCAAGAGGCCATCGTGCAGGCTCTCGTTGAGACAGGGAGCCGCTATGGATTCCGGGGCGTTCGCGCCAAAAATTTCTATCGAGAGCGGCCGGAAACGATCTGTGTGCTGAACCTTCAGAAGTCTTCCTGGGGGCCACAGTTCTATCTGAACGCCGCAGTGTGGTTCACGCGGCTTGGGCCGGAGCGCCGGCCGAAGGAATACAATTGCCACATCATCTGGCGAGTCGACTCGTTGATGACTAGCGAGCAATCCAAAGCATTTGAAGGGGCGCTCAATCTGGCTCATTCGATCCCGGATGACCGGAGATCTTCTCTGATCAAAGAAGGGGTCGATACATACGGCTTTGGGCTTCTGGCCCGTTGCGAGAGCGAAGAGGCTGCCCTGCAGATCGCCGATGAGAACGGCCCGAATGTGAGGGTAGCTCTCGCAGCCCGCAAGCAAGAAAAGGCAGATTGAAATGGCTCAACCTCTTCGTGTCGTCGTCGCCGGGCTCGGCAATATGGGCCGCAGCCATGCGCTGGCCTATCACACCAATCCGGGCTTCGAGATCGCCGCACTCATCAACCGCTCCGACGTGCCCCTGCCGGACGGGCTGTCGGGCTATGGCATCAGGCGCTCCTTCGACGAGGTGCTGCTTGACGAAAAGCCCGATATCGCTTGCATCGCCACCTATTCCGACAGCCATGCCGACTATGCGGTCAAGGCGTTCGAGGCGGGCTGCCATGTCTTCGTCGAAAAGCCGCTGGCAACGACAGTGGCCGATGCAAAGCGCGTCGTCGCGGCCGCCAAGGCCAATGGCAGGAAACTGGTGATCGGCTACATCCTGCGCCATCACCCGTCCTGGGTCAGGCTGATCGCCGAGGCGCGCAAACTCGGCGGCCCCTACGTCTTCCGCATGAACCTCAACCAGCAATCCTCAGGGCCGACCTGGGAGACGCACAAGCAGCTGATGCAGACGACCTCGCCGATCGTTGACTGCGGCGTCCACTATCTCGACGTGATGCTGCAGATCACCGACGCCAGGCCGGTCGAGGTGCGTGGCATGGGGCTGCGGCTGACCGAGGAAGTAGCGCCGACCATGTACAATTACGGCCATCTGCAGGTGCTGTTCGATGACGGTTCGGTCGGCTGGTACGAAGCCGGCTGGGGTCCGATGATTTCCGAAACCGCCTTCTTCGTGAAGGATGTCATCTCACCCAAGGGCTGCGTGTCGATCGTCATGAAAGAGGGTGTGAAGTCGGATGATATCGACACCCACACCAAGACCTCGACCATCCGCCTGCACAGTGCGGAGACCGGCCCGGACGGCAAGTTCGTCAAGCCCGATGAAATGCTGTCGATGGAAGGCGAACCCGGTCACCAGGACCTCTGTGACCTCGAACAGGCCTTCGTGCTGAAGGCGATCCGCGAGGATCTGGATCTCACCAAGCACATGGACGACGCGGTGAAGTCGCTCGCCGTCTGCCTTGCCGCCGACGAGAGCGTGCGCAGCGGCGCCGCCGTCAAACTCTAGAACAGGGACGAAGCCGTGGGCTCGCTGAAGATCGAAAATGTGAAGAAGGCCTTCGGGCCGGTCGAGGTGCTGAAGGGCATCAACCTCGAAGTGACCGATGGCGAATTCGTCGTCTTCGTCGGCCCGTCCGGCTGCGGCAAGTCGACCTTGCTCAGGGTTATCGCCGGGCTGGAGGATTCGACCTCGGGCCGGGTGGTCATCGATGATGTGGACGTCTCCACCATACCGCCGGCAAAACGCGGCATCGCCATGGTGTTCCAGACCTACGCGCTCTACCCGCATCTGACGGTGAAGAACAATATGGGCCTCGGCCTCAAGCAGGCCGGCACGCCGGCGGCCGAGATCGAGCGCCGCATCGGCATCGCCTCGTCGATGCTGTCGCTGGGGCCCTATCTGGAGCGACGGCCGGCCGAACTCTCCGGCGGTCAGCGCCAGCGCGTCGCCATCGGCCGCGCCGTGGTGCGGGAGCCAAAACTGTTCCTCTTCGACGAGCCGCTGTCGAACCTCGATGCGGCGCTCCGCGTCAACACGCGGCTGGAAATTGCGCAGCTGCACCGCCGGCTGAAGGCAACGATGATCTACGTCACCCACGACCAGGTAGAGGCAATGACGCTGGCCGACAAGATCGTGGTGCTGAACTCCGGCCGCATTGAGCAGATCGGTGGCCCGATGGAGCTTTACAATTCGCCGGCAAATGAATTCGTCGCCGGTTTCATCGGCTCGCCGAAGATGAACTTCATCGACGGCGCCAGGCTTGGCGAGACGGCCAAGACCATCGGCGTGCGGCCCGAGCATCTGACGGTCGATACGAAGTCAGGTGCCTGGAAGGGTACGGTGGTGCACGCCGAGCATCTGGGCGCCGATACCAATCTCTATCTCGATTGCGAGAAAGCCGGGCTGATTACGGTGCGGATTTTCGGTGTGTATGATGCCGAGCCCGGCGCGACGCTGTACGCGACGCCCGAGCCTGGGAAGACCTATCGGTTTGGGGCGGATGGGAAGGTGGTGAAGTAGATATGCCAAGGCTCCTTTCCTCTCCCCCGATCGACGGGGTAGAGGAAGGGCGCCAAGCTAAGAGCTGCCGCCTAAACGTCCGCCTTGAACGTCTGCTTCTGCTGACCCAGACCCTCGATACCCAGCTCCACCACATCGCCAGCCTTCAGGAACACCGGCGGCTTCATGCCCAGCCCGACGCCGGGCGGCGTGCCTGTCGAAATAATGTCGCCGGGGTGCAGCGACATGAACTGGCTGAGATAGGACACCAGGAAGGCGACGCCATAGACCATGGTCTTGGTCGAGCCGTTCTGCATGGTCTTGCCGTTGACGGTGAGCCACATCTTCAGGTTCTGCGGATCGGCCACTTCGTCCTTGGTCACCAGCCAGGGGCCGGTCGGGCCGAATGTGTCGCAGCTCTTACCCTTGGTCCACTGGCCCTGGCGCTCGGCCTGGAAGGCGCGCTCGGAGACGTCGTGGGCGACGGCATAACCGGCGACATAATCGAGCGCATCGGCCTCGCTGACATATTTGGCCGTTTTGCCGATGACCACGGCGAGTTCGACTTCCCAGTCGGTCTTCTCGGACCCGCGCGGGATCAGCACGTCATCGTCCGGGCCGACGATGGCCGAGCTTGCCTTCATGAAGATGATCGGCTCCGACGGCACGGTGGCGCCGGTTTCGGCGGCGTGGTCGGAATAGTTGAGGCCGATGCAGATGAACTTGCCGGTGCCGGCAACGCAGGGGCCGAGCCGAGGCTTGCCGGCAACCGCCGGCAGCGACTTCGGATCGACCTTCAACAGCATCTCCAGCGAAGCCGGATGCAGCACCGTGCCGGCAATGTCGGCGACATGAGCGGAGAGATCGCGGATCGTTCCATCCGCATCGAGCAGGCCGGGACGTTCGCTTCCGACCTCGCCATAGCGCAGCAGTTTCATGGTGTTCTCTCCTCAGTCAGATTGGTTCAGATCGACCAGCCGCCGTCGATATTGTAGGCCTGCCCGGATGTATAGGTGGCGCCGGCCAGATAGACGGCGAGATCGGCGATTTCCTCCGGTGTGCCGAGCCGGCCCATCGGCTGGCGGGCAATGAAGGCGGCGCGAGCGGTTTCATAGTCGCCCTGCGCATGCATGCGGTCCTGCAGCGACGGGCTCTCGACGGTGCCGGGGCAGATGGCGTTGCAGCGTATGCCCTTGCCGACATAGTCGGCGGCGATCGCCTTGGTCAGCCCGATCACGGCGGCCTTGCTCAGGCCATAGACGAAGCGGTTCGGCACACCTTTGACCGAGCTCGCCAGCGAAGCCATGTTGATGATGGCGCCGTCGCCGCGCTCCAGCATGCCGGGCAGGACGGCCTTGATGGTGCGGACCATGGCGCGGACATTGAGGTTCAGCGCGAAATCGAGATCGGCATCCTTCATCTCGAGGATCGAGCCGGAATGGACGAAGCCGGCGCAGTTGAACAGCACGTCGACAGGGCCGATCTCGGCAAAGGCCGCATTGACTGCATCGTCGTTCAGCACATCCAGCTTGCGGGTCTTGATGTCAGATGTCTTGGCGAGTTCCGCCAGGAGCGTCTCATTGATGTCGGTGGCGTAGACGGTGGCGCCAGCCTTGGCGAAGGCCAGAGCGCTCGCTTTGCCAATGCCTTGCGCCGCTGCTGTGACGACAACGACCTTGCCTGCCAGATCCGCCATGCCTTTTTTCCTCGTCAGCTTGGGCAACTGCCTTTATCGGCGGCCGGCAACGGCGTCGTGTGCCAGTCGGGCGCCATTATGCGGCCTGTGTCGCAGCCAGTTCACAGATAAAGATGTTTTTTCTCGTTAAAGAACATGTGTCCGGGCGTCAAGTCCGAACACGATCACCATTGCGACAGCCTGGAAGCGTCAGTCGCCGTAGGGCACCCAGACATTCTTGACCTCGATGGCGCGGCGCAGGAAAGCATCGCCGGCTGCCTCGTCGGAAGCCCAGTCGAGGCTGCGGCCATTGCCGCTCCAGACGCGCTTGAGGTTACCGATGGACTCGGCCTCCGCCTTGGCGCAGGTCTCGGCATCGGCGAACACCCACAGCCCGTCGACATCGTCATGCTTGGCCAGCACACCGGCAAGCTCCGCCGTGCGGCCGGTGACGATGTTGATGGCGCCGGCCGGAACGTCGGAATATTCGATGACCTGGTAGAGGTCGGTGGCGAGCAGCGGATAGCGCTCGGACGGCACCGCAACCACCGTGTTGCCCATGGCCAGCGCCGGTGCAACCAACGAGATCAGGCCGAGCAGCGGCGAGGAATCCGGCGCGACGATGCCTACGACACCGACCGGCTCATGCAGCGCCAGTGTCACGGCACGGGCCGGTGGCTGGTGCACGCGGCCCTCGAACTTGTCGGCAAGGCCGGCATAGAGGAACAGCCGTTCGATGGATTGTTCTACTTCTTCCCGCGCGGCCTTGGGCGTAGCACTGGTCAACTCGCTGAGACGCATGGCGAACTCGCCGGCGCGACCGGAAAGGTTCTCGGCCAGATAATAGAGCACCTGGGAACGATTGTAGGCGGTCGCTTCCGGCCATGCCTTGCAGGCGCGGGCGGCGGATACGGCGTCGCGGATATCCTTGCGGCTGCCGAGACCGACCTCGCCGGCAAGCTTGCCCTTGGCGGTGCCGACCGCCAGCGAATAATTGCCGTCCGGGCGTACCTGCTTGCCACCGATGAACAGCTTGGCCGTGCGGTCGATGCTGTCGCCGTCCGATTGCTCGGCAGGTTGCGCCGAGACCGTCGCCGGCTTGATGACCGGGCCGAGCGGCAGCTTTGCCGCGAGGTATTCGAACATGCCTTCGCGGCCGCCCTCGCGGCCGAAGCCGCTTTCGCGGTAGCCGCCAAAGCCGCAGGCGGCGTCGAACATGTTGGTGCCGTTGACCCAGACTACGCCCGCCTTGAGCTGCGGCGCGACGTGAAGGGCTAGGTTGACGTTCTCGCTCCACACGGAGGCCGCCAGGCCGTAACGCGTGTTGTTGGCAAGCTCGATCGCTTCCTCGGTGTTGCGGAACGTCATGGTCGCCAGCACCGGACCGAATACTTCTTCCTGGGCAAGGATATTAGCCGGCGAAACACCGGTGGCCAGCGTCGGCAGATGGTAGTAGCCGGAGGATGGCAGCACCGCATCCGGCTGCCAGCAGACGGCGCCCTGCCTGGCGCCTTCGGCGACCAGGCCTTTGACGCGGTCGAGCTGCGTGGCATCGACCAGCGGGCCGATATCGGTGTTCTTGTCGAGCGGGCTGCCGACCCGCAGCCGGCTCATCCGCGTCTTGACCTTGGCGATCAAGGCATCGGCAATGCCTTCCTGAACCAGAAGCCGCGAGCCGGCACAGCAGACCTGGCCTTGGTTGAACCAGATCCCATCGACGAGGCCTTCGACGGCGCTGTCGAGATCGGCGTCCTCGAAGACGATGAAGGCCGATTTGCCGCCAAGCTCCAGCGACAGTTTCTTGCCCGAGCCGGCGGTCGCCTTGCGGATGATCTTGCCCACTTCCGAAGAGCCGGTGAAGGCGATCTTCTGGATGCCGGCATGGTTGACGATTGCCACACCCGCTTCAGGGCCGCCATGGACAATGTTGACGACGCCTTTCGGCACGCCGGCGCGTTCACAGATCTCGGCGAACAGGATGGCGGTCAGTGGCGTGAACTCGGCCGGCTTCAGCACCACGGTGCAGCCGGCGGCAAGCGCCGGCGCGATCTTCCAGGCCAGCATCAACAGCGGGAAATTCCACGGGATGATCTGGCCGACGACGCCGACGCCCTTATGACCGGGGAAATCCTTGTCCAGCGCCTGTGCCCAGCCGGCATGATGGATGAAATGGCGGATCGCCAGCGGCACGTCGATATCGCGGCTCTCGCGGATCGGCTTGCCATTGTCGATCGACTCCAGCACCGCGAACAGGCGCTGGTGTCGCTGCATGGCGCGGCCGATGGCATAAAGCACCTTGGCGCGCTGGTAGCCCGTGGATGCCGCCCATTTCGGCAGCGCCTTGGTGGCAGCCGCAACGGCTGCGTCGATGTCGGCGGCGCTGGCATCCGAGACTTTTGCCAACAGCTTGCCGGAAGAGGGCTCGCTTGTCTCAAAGGTCTTGCCACCCGAAGCGGCTTTCCAGTCGCCGCCGATGAACAGCGCCTTCCCAAAATCGCGCCCGGCAAGCCACGCATCGGCCTCGTTGCGGGCTTCTGGCGCCGGGCCGTATTCCATGGCGTGATAGCGATCGAGAATGTTCATCAGGTGCCTCCTTCACGCTCCCCCGCGTGGGGAGGGTCGATCGGCAAGGGCCGATCGGGGTGGGGTGCTCAAGCCATTGCGTGGCGGTGATTGGCCGAATAGTGCCCGGTCAGATGATGTTCGAGCTGGCGCTCGATGTCGGTCAAAAGGCTCGATGCGCCGAAGCGGAACAGCTCGGGCTCCAGCCATGGACGGCCGAGCTCTTCCTTCATCAGCACCAGCCAGTCGAGCGAGGCCTTGGCCGTGGAAATGCCGCCGGCCGGCTTGAAACCGATGAGATAGCCGGTTTCCTCGAAATAGGCCCTGATGGCACGCACCATGGCGAGACCGACGGGCAATGTGGCATTGACGCTTTCCTTGCCGGTCGAGGTCTTGATGAAATCGGCGCCGGCCATCATCGCCACCATCGAGGCCAGCATGACATTGCGCAGCGTGGCGAGGTCGCCGGTGCCGAGAATGACCTTCAGATGCGCGTCACCGCAGGCGGCGCGCATCGAGACGATCTCATTGTAAAGCTCCCGCCATTTGGCACCGAACACCAGCCCGCGCGGAATGACGACGTCGATCTCGTCGGCGCCGTCGCGGACAGAAGCCTCGATCTCCTGGAGGCGGGTCGACAGCGGTGCCAGGCCATGCGGAAAGGCGGTGGATACGGCGGCGACGTGAATGCCGGTGCCGCGCACGGCGTCCACGGCCGTGGCGACAAAGGGATGATAGACGCAGACTGCGGCCGGGCGAATGGTTTCGCCCGCAATACCAAGGCCTTCGACGATATCGCGGCGGAACGGGTTGATCGCCTTGGCGCAGAGCCGGCGCACACGCTCTTCGGTGTCGTTGGAATTGAGCGTCGTCAGATCCATGCAGGCGACGGCGCGCAGAAGCCAGGCTGCCTGGTTGTCGGCCTTGATCGAGCGTCGCTTGGTCAGGCTGGCGACGCGGCGTTCCAGCGCCGAGCGGTTGACGCTGCGCACCGATTCCATGAAGCCGAGATCGAGCTTCATGCCGGGATTGCGGGCGATGCGGTGGTCCAGCGGGGCGGGGGTGTTGGCGGCGGCACGCGCGGGCAGCGGCGTTACCTTGGTGCCAAGATCGGCTTCGCGGATTGTGCTGCTCATCTCCTGCCCTTTCATTCAGCGACTTGCGCTTGATGTCTTGGTGCGCGTCGTTTCCCGACATGCACAAAGATAGCCCGTGAAGTCGTGCTTCACGAGTCCTCAAGCGAGCGATAGCTGAAAAAGGCCGCAAAAGCAGCTAATTTTTGACCGTGTGGTCAAAATGCGGATTTTGAAGCGTCGGCGCCCGGTTCAGCCGACGAAGGCGCGTTCGACGACAAAAGTCGCCGGATGGCTGAGCGAGCCTTCCTGAAAGCCGAGGCTTTCGGCCAGTTCCTTGACGTCCTTGAGCATATGCATCGAGCCGCAGATCATGATGCGGTCCGTCTCCGGATCGAGCTTCTCGATGCCGAGGTCGGCGTAAAACTTGCCCGAGCCGATCAGCGCGGTGATGCGGCCCATGCGTGCCGAATCTTCACGGGTCGTCGAATTGTAGAGCGTGACACGCCCAGCGGTCAGCTCGCCGATCAGCGGGTCGCTTTCGAGCGCTGCCACCAATTCCTGGCCATAGGTCAGCTCGGCATTGTCGCGGCAGGTATGGGTCAGGATCAGCTGATCGAACTTTTCATAGGTGTCGGGATCGCGCAGCAGGCTGGCGAAGGGCGCGATGCCGGTGCCGGTCGAGATCATGAACAGCCGCTTGGCCGGCGTCAGCGCGTCGACCACCAGCGTGCCGGTCGACTTCTGGCGCATGATGACGGTGTCGCCAACCTGGATCTTCTGCAGTTCCGAGGTCAGCGGGCCGTCCGGCACCTTGATCGAGAAGAATTCCAGCTCTTCGTCCCAGGCCGGGCTCGCCACGGAATAGGCGCGGTACACCGGCTTCTCGGCATTGGGCAGGCCGATCATGACGAACTCACCGGAGCGGAAGCGCAGCGACTGTGGGCGGGTGATGCGGAACGAGAACAACCGGTCGGTGTAGTGCTTCACCGAGACGACGGTCTCGGCATAAACATTGGCCGGAATCGGAAATTGCAGCGGGCGGGCGCCGGCGGTGCTGAGAGCGGATGTGGTGTTCATCAAATCCAACCTTCTGGCCCAGCTGCGGACGCGGGCGCCAAACCTTCACCTACGCGCCCGGACCATTCAGGTCCCGGCGGGCTGTTCGCACACTCCAAAGCGGTAAGCTCTTGTGTCCGGAATTTATTAGTATACAAACGATATTTGCGTCAAGATGCTACCTTAAAACAGCTTTCCAAACTGACGCATATCCGTAGTCTCAGCATTTCGGGTTTCGACGATGAAAGAGAATTTTCCAGCGCAAGCGCGCGATTCCCTGGGAAATGTCGTTGCCGGCATCGATGTGGGCGGAACCTTCACCGACCTGCTTTTGATCGACGGCAGGGACGGCGGCAAGGTGCACATCGCCAAGACCCCGACCACGGTCGATAACCAGGCCTTTGGCGTGGTTTCGGCACTCGGCGCCACCGGTTTTGCGATCGACGGCATCGACCTCATCGTGCATGGCACGACCACCACCACCAACGCAGTGCTGGAGCGCCGGCTGGCCAGGACCGGCATGATCACGACACGTGGTTTTCGCGACGTGATCGAGCTTGGCCGACGCACGCGGCCGCAACCCTATGGCATGACCGGCAGTTTCGTTCCGATCATCCCGCGCAATCTCAGGCTCGAAGTGTCGGAGCGCGTCGAGGCTTCCGGTGCAGTGCGCACGCCGCTCGACGAAGCCGAAATGCGCGAAGCTGTGAAGACGCTGATCGCGGCCGGCTGCGAATCCCTTGTCATCCACTTCCTGCATTCCTACGCCAACCCCAGGCATGAGCGGCGCGCCGCCGAGATCGCCGCCGAGCTTTGGCCGAATAGCTACATCACCACAGGCCATGCGCTGCTATCGGAAGCGCGCGAATTCGAGCGCGGCGTCACCGCTTCAGTGAATGCTTCGGTACAGCCGATCCTCGAGCGCTATGTCGAGCGGCTGCGCAAGGAATTGGCCGCCAAGGGCTATGCGCGCGACTTCCTGATCATGAACGGCAATGGCGGAATGATCTCGGCCCGCTTCGTCACACGTGAGTCGGCCAAGACCGTGATGTCGGGCCCGGCCTCCGGCGTTATCGCCGCCGCCTATACGGGCAAGCGCGCCGGCTTCGAAAACCTCGTCACCTACGACATGGGTGGCACCTCGACCGACGTGGCGCTGATCCGCAACGCCGAGCCGGCGGTGTCGAACGAGATCGAGATCGAATATGCCATGCCGATCCATGTGCCGATGGTGGCGGTGCACACGGTCGGTGCCGGGGGCGGCTCGATCGCCCGTGTCGATGCGGCCGGCCTGATCCAGATCGGCCCGGAAAGCGCCGGCGCCAATCCCGGCCCGATCTGCTATGGACGCGGCGGCCTGGAGCCGACCATCACCGACGCCAATCTGGTGCTCGGCCGGCTGGCGCCGAAGAAGCTGCTGGCGGTCGAAAACCCGGTCACATCAGAGCGCGTCACCGGCATCTTCGAGGAGAGGATCGGCAAGGCCACCGGCCTGTCCGGCGTCGAGGCGGCGGGTGCCGTGCTCAGGCTCGGCAACATGAAGATGGCCGGCGCCATCCGCATGGTCTCGGTGTCGCGCGGTCACGACCCCCGCGATTTCGCGCTGTTCGCCTTCGGTGGCGCCGGGCCGCTGCATGCCACTGCCCTGGCGCGCGAACTCGGCCTGCCGCGTGTGCTGGTGCCGGCGCGGCCCGGCATCACCAACGCGCTCGGCTGCGTCGTCGCCGATCTGCGCCATGATTTCGTCAACACCATCAATCAGCCAGTCGCTGTAGTTGACGAAACTCAGCTTAAGCAAGTATTGGAACGGCACCGAAACGAGGGCGAGGAGCTGATCGGCAAGGAAGCGGTGAAGCCGGAGGCGATCCGCGTCACCCACTCCGCCGACATGCAGTTCGTCGGCCAGACCCACATCATCAACGTGCCACTGCCATCCTCCTCGGTGACCCGGCAGGAATTGCAGGCACTGTTCGAGAAAGCCTATTTCGCCCGCTTCAAGGTCGAGCTGCCGGAGATCCGCGCCAACCTCGTCAACCTCAACACTTCGGTCACCGGCGTGCGCCCCGCGATCGATTTGTCCCGACTGATCGACCCGGCCGGGCGCGCCAAGACGCTGGACCAGGCGCTGCGTGAGACAAGACCGGTCTGGTATGCCGGGCGCTGGCACGACACCCCGGTATACGCACGTGAAAAACTGCCGCTCGACGCGGTCATTCAAGGGCCGGCGATCCTCGAACAGATGGACGCGACCACCGTGCTCGAACCCGGCGACCGCGCCCGCTCGGATGCCGACGGCAACATCATCATCGACATTGGCGAGGCCTGAGATGCCTGACATGGATATGGCAAAGCTCGACGCCATCACCCTTTCGGTTCTCCAGGCCGCCTTGCAGCAGGTCTGCGACGAGATGGACCTGACATTCTCCCGCGCCGCCTTCTCGCCTGTCATCGCTGAGGCGAATGACCGATCCGACGGCATCTATTCCGCTGTCGACGGCTCGCTGATCGCGCAAGGCAGCCAAGGCTTGCCGGTGTTCGTCGGCGTCATGCAGTATTCCACGCGAACGGTGATCGAAATGATCGCCGATGGCCGCTGCCTGCCGCCGGAACCCGGCGACATCTACATTGTCAATGACCCCTATCTCGGCGGCACGCATCTGATGGATGTGCGTTTCGCCATGCCGGTTTATCGGAGCGGCAAGATCTTCTGCTGGCTGTCCAACACCGGCCATTGGCCTGATATTGGCGGCTCGGTGCCTGGCGGGTTTTCGGCTTCGGCCACAGCAGTCGAGCAGGAAGGCCTGCGTCTGCCGCCCGTAAAACTGTTCAAGAAGGGCGTGCTCGATCCCGAAATCTACGCCATCATCTGCTCCAACATCCGCGTTGCCGACCAACGTATCGGCGACATCAGAGCCCAGGCCGCCGCTCTGCTGATTGGGCAGGACCAGCTCAATGGTATCCTGGATCGTTACGGTGACGAAACTGTTGTTGAGGCGATTGCCGAACTGCGCCGCCGCGCCGCCGAACAGATGCGCGCCAACATATCAGCCATCCCCGACGGCACCTATAGTTCCAAGGCCTTTGTCGATTCCGACGGCGTGGTCAACGAGCCGCTGACCATCGCGCTCGCGGTGGAAAAGCGGGGCGATACACTGACCTTCGATTTTACCGGCTCGTCGAAGCCTTGTGCCGGGCCGATGAACAGCGTGCTGGCAACGACCCTTTCGTCGGTCTATCTCGCCATGCGCCATATTTTCCCCGATGTGCCGATCAGCGCCGGCGCTTTCGAGCCGCTGATCGTCAAGCGGCCGGAGGGTACCTTCCTCGACGCGAAGTACCCGCGCCCGGTCTCGGGTTGTGCGGCGGAGGTCTCGCAGCGCATCGCCGAGGCGGTGTTCGCGGCCATGGTGCAGGCGCTGCCGGACAAGGTGACGGCGGCACCCGCCGGTTCCAGCGGTAATTTCGCGCTTGGCGGCAACGATCCGACGCGCGGCCGCGACTACGTCATGTACCAGATCTCCGGCGGCGGCTATGGCGGCAATGCAGGCCATGATGGCCTGACCAATGGCTGCTCGACCATCGGCATTTCCAAATCGCCGCCGGTCGAGATCATGGAGCAGGCTTTTCCCGTGCTCTACCGCCATTACGCCTTGCGCGAAGGCTCCGGTGGCGCCGGCAAGCATCGCGGCGGTTTCGGCCTCTCCTATGAGGTCGAGATCCTGCGCGGCGAGGCGCGGGCCTCCTTCGTCATGGATCACGGCCGCTTCGGCCCGCAAGGCGCACTTGGCGGTGGCGATGGCGCGATGAACACGGTGACAGTGTTCCGCAACGGCGAGCAGCATGTGCCGCCCCACCTCTCCAAGGAACAGGACATCCCGCTGAAGGCCGGCGACCGCGTGCGCGTCGGCACGCCGGGTGGCGGCGGCTATGGCGATCCGTTCCAGCGCGATGCCAACCAGGTGCAGCGCGATGTTGCGCTGGGGTACTACACCTCAGAGGAAGCCAGCGAAAAGTTTGGCGTGGTCCTGTCAGGAAGCGACCTCGCCGTTGACCACAAGGCGACAAACAAACAGCGCGCCGGCTAACCCAAGCCGGCCACAGTCACGCGGACAGCCTGTCGCGCCGTGATCGCCGCATGACATGTCGTTTCCGTCTCCGCCGCATGTATGGAAGCCCGTAGACTTCTGGTGCTCAACGGGGATCTGGAACATGCGTCTTTTCAGTCGTTTCGTGCTTGCCGCCTCTGTCGCCCTGGCTCTCGCCACGGGTGCAGCCTCCGCCCAGGACAAGAAGCTCAGGATCGGCACCGAGGGCGCCTATCCGCCCTTCAACTACGCCAATGCCGACGGCACGCTGGGCGGCTTCGACATCGACCTCGGCAAGGCGCTGTGCGCTCAGATGAATGCCGATTGCGAATTCATCGTGCAGGATTTCGACGGCTCTATACCCGCACTTCAGGCCGGCAAGTTCGACGCCATCATCAACATCACCATCACGCCGGAGCGGGCCGAGAAGGTCGAGTTCACCCATAAATACTACCAGACGCCGCCGGCCATCGCCGTGCCGAAGGATTCCACCATTGCAGGCACTTCGCCGGACGATCTGAAGGGTAAGGCTCTCGGCGTGCAGACCGCGACCATCCATCAGAAATTCGCCGAGCTGAAATATGCAGGCTCGACCATCAAAGCCTATCCGACCGGCGACGACGCCCGCACCGACATGGCCAATGGCCGCCTCGATGCGATGATGGATGGCTCGATCATCCTGACCGAATGGCTGAAGAAGCCCGATGGCGCCTGCTGCAAGCTGCTCGGCACGCTGACGGCCGATCCGGCCATCCATGGCCCTGGCGTCGGCATCGCGCTGCAGAAGGGCAACAAGGAACTGGCCGACAAGTTCGATGCGGCCATAGACGCGTTGCGCGCCAACGGAAAATACAAGGAAATCAACGACAAGTATTTTGCCTTCGACGTCTACGGGAATTAATCCCAGCACTATCAACCTCGGCGGCGCCACTGGCGCTGCCGATTTTTTATGATGGAGACTTCCTTGGCTGAGCGGCGTTCCCCTTTCTATAGCAGCATCGTCGGATTGGGCGCGACCATGGGCCGGGTCGGCGGCGATTTCATCTCGGCCAAATACTATTCCGGCATCGCCGACGAGCACCTGAACACGCGCAAGAATGTCGGCGTCCAGGATCTCAGCACGATGGGCAAGATGGACATCAAGGGGCCGGAGGCCGAGGCGTTGGTCAACCATGTCATCGTCAACGATGCCGCGGCGATGAAACACGGCCAGGTCCGCTACTCCACCATCTGCCGCGAGGACGGCGGCATCATGGACGACCTCACCGTGTTCCGGCTTGGGCCGGAACAGTTCATGCTGGTCACCGGTTCGGTCAATCGCCTGAAGATGCTGCCTTGGCTGCAGCATCACGCGCAGGGGCGGAAAGCCTATGTCACCGACATCACCGCTGCCGTCGCCTTCCCGACCATCCAGGGCCCGCGCTCGCGCGAACTGCTGAAGGCGATGATCGGCGATGCCGATCTGGATGGGCTGAAACGCTGGGCGTTCACATCAGGCCATGTCAACGGCACAAAGGTCCTGATCTCGCGCACCGGCGTGACCGGCGAACTCGGCTTCGAACTCTTCGTGCCGGCCGACGAGGCGGCTTCCGTCTGGGACGTGCTGATGCGGGCAGGCACGGCCTTCGGCCTCAAGCCTTATGGCGTACTGGCGATGTTCACGCTCGGCCTGGAAAAGGCCTATCCGGCGCATGGCATCGACATGGACGAGACCCGCACGCCGTTCCATGTCGGCCTCGACCGCTGGATCAAATTCGACAAGGGCGATTTCATCGGCCGCGAAGCGCTGCTCAAGATCCGCGACAAGGGCCTCGACGAACGCTGGACCGGCCTGATCCTCGACGGCGACAAGCCGGCCGCGACGGATGCCAGGGTGCTGGCCGATGGCGAGGATGCCGGTGTCGTCACCTACAGCGACCACGGCTATTCGCTGGGGAAGGTGCTGGCGACGGCGCATCTGCGGCTGCCGTTTACGGCCATCGGCACCGAACTCAGCATCGATATCGACGGCAAGCCAACGCGGGCGGTCGTGGCGCCGATGCCGTTCTTCGACCCGGAAGGGGCTAGGTTGAGAGCTTAGCTTGGATTTACCGGGAAATCGTTTTGGTTTCCTTTCCGGGTCCATGATATGGTTTGCGAATGAAGTCTCCTAGTTCAAGAATCGGCCGTTCAGCCAAGACGGGTCATTTTGTGCTGACGAGAGCGCATGGCGAGAAAATCAGCGCCGTCGAAGGCATGAAGCTGTCGCCCCGCATGGCTAAGGTACTCAATCATAGTGTGCGGCACGGACTGTCCGGTGATGAGCGGCGTTCGCTCATCAAGGAAGAAATCCGCAAAAAGAAATAGACGTTGGCCTACGCCGCCGAGTTCGATCCTCTCTGCTACCCCGGCACGACGGTGCTTATCAATCTGCTTGACATCCGCGACCAGACCGAACTCGATGAGGTCGAACTCGCTCTGTTCTTGACACGCGCTGACGAACCTCTTCCGGCAGGCGAACTGGACTACCCTCATTATAGCAGCCTGCACCGGCACCTATTCCAGGACGTGTATGCCTGGGCCGGTCAGCCGCGCTCCATTCGCATCGGAAAGGGCGGCAGCTGGTTCTGTTATCCCGAGCACATTGCGTCTGAGATGGCGAGGGTGTTCGGCGAACTCGGCAATCCAGACCGATTGGCTGACCTTGACAGAGTCAGCTTTGCGAAGCATCTGGCGCACATCATCGCGGAGATCAATGCCGTTCATCCGTTTCGCGAAGGCAATGGTCGTACCCAGCTCACTTTCCTTGCCATGCTCGCCGAGCACGCAGGATTCACGTTCAACGCTGATATCCTCGACCGTGACCGGGTGATCCAGGCCATGGTCGACAGTTTCAGCGGGTCCGAAGCACCACTACAGGCTCTCATTGAAGACATCGTCGCCTAGCTCGCCGGCTCACCCCCGCCTGTCCAGCCGCGCCACCAGCCGGTCCCCCACCCACTGGATACCGCAGACCAGGATGATCAGCACGATCACCACCGCCACCATCACCGAGGTCTCGAACCGCTGGTAGCCATAGCGGATGGCCAGGTCTCCGAGGCCGCCGGCGCCGATCGCCCCGGCCATCGCCGAGGCGCCGATCAGCGTCACCAGTGTCACCGTGAAGCCGGCGACGATGCCGGGCAGGGCTTCCGGCACCAGCACTTCGCGGATGATCGTCCAGCGGTTGCCGCCCATGGCGCGCGCCGCCTCGATCAGGCCTTTATCGACCTCGCGCAGCGACACTTCGGCGATGCGCGCGTAATAGGGCGTGGCGGCGATCGACAGCGGCACGATGGCCGCCCAGGTGCCGATCGAGGTGCCGACGATCAGCCGCGTCAGTGGGATCAGCGCCACCAGCAAGATGATGAACGGCACCGAGCGGAAGCCGTTGATGACGGCGCCGAGCGCGCGGTTGACCCACAGGCTTTCGGCAATGCCGCCGCGTTCGGTTGATATCAAGGCCAGGCCGAGCGGCAGGCCGAAGACCAGCGAGATGAGGCCGGAGGCGGCCGTCATCAGGATTGTCTCCCAGATCGAGCGCAGCAAAAGCTCAAACAGAATCGGCGACATGGCCAAGCACCTCCACCCGCGCCTGGCGGGATTTCAGGAATGTCATCACCTCGGCGAGATGCCTTGCATCGCTGCCGGGGATGGACAGGAACAGCGTGCCGACAGGCTGCTGCTGGATATGGTCGATGCCGCCATGAACAAGGCGGAATGGCCCAGGCACCGTGGCTGCGAGGTCGGAGAGCAGCGGTGCCCGTGCGGCCTCGCCGGCAACATCGACGCGCAGGATCGTCTCCGGGCCGGCCGCCGGCAGCAGCCGCGCCGCCAGATCGGCCGGCAGTTGCGGCCGGATGGCGCCGAGCAGGCTACGCGTAATGTCCGATTGTGGGTCGGCAAACACCGACCAGACCGGCCCTTGCTCGACAATGCGTCCGGCGTCGATCACCGCCACGCGGTCGGCGATCGAGCGGATCACCTCCATCTCGTGGGTGATCAACAGGATGGTCAGGCCAAGCTGCCGGTTGATGTCTTTCAGCAGTGAGAGAATGGAGCGTGTCGTCTCCGGATCGAGCGCCGATGTCGCCTCGTCAGACAGCAGCAGCGCCGGGCGCGCGGCCAGCGCCCGGGCAATGCCGACGCGCTGCTTCTGGCCGCCCGACAGCGATGCCGGATAGGCCTTGGCCTTCTCCGACAGGCCAACGAGATCGAGCAGTTCGGCGGCCCGCGCCAGCCGCTCCGCCTTAGGCCGGCCCTCGATCTTCAGCGGCAGCGCCACATTGTCCTCGACCGTCTTGGCCGACAACAGGTTGAAATGCTGGAAGATCATGCCGATGCGCCGTCGCAGCGGCTGCAGGTCGCGCTCGCCGAGCCGGCTGATCTCGCGGCCCTCGATGAACACCTCGCCGGAATCGGGACGCTCCAGCCCGTTCAGGCAGCGGATCAGCGTCGATTTGCCGGCGCCGCTGCGGCCGATAATGCCGAGGATCTCGCCCTTGCGCACCGTCAGCGAGATGCCATCGATCGCCGGCGTGGCCCCAAAGCGGCGCTTCAGGTCGACAAGCCGCACCACGTCCTGCGACGCGTCGGGCTGGGCGTGGGTCGGATCGGCAATCTCCTGGGACGCCGTTATATGCTGGTTCATGCGGTTCCCTGTTCTCGCCATCTGAAAACGCAATTGCGGCCCGCGCTCAGGCGCGGACCGCATTTGCTCTCGAACCGGTCGGATCAATAGGCGCTGAGGCCGGTGCCCTTGTAGACCTTGTCGAACTCGGCCTTCACCGCGTCATTCTGGTACGAAGCCACCAGCGTCTTCACCCAGGCCTCGTTCTCATTGCCGACCTTCACCGCGATGAAGTTGCGGTAGGGATTGTCAGCGATCGGTTCCTGCGCGATGCGGTTGTCCGGCGTCAGCCCGCTTTTCAGCGCCCAGTCGGTGTTGACCACGGCGGCGTCGAGATCCTCGACCGAGCGGCCGACGATGCCGGCGTCGAGTTCCTTGATCTGCACCCTCTTCGCATTCTCGGCGATGTCGGCGGTGGTGGCCAGAATGCCGGTGCCATCCCTTAGCTTGATCACGCCTTCGTTCTGCAGCACGCGCAGCGCCCGGCCTTCATTGGACGGGTCGTTCGGCACGCCGATGACGGCGCCTTCCGGCAGGTCGGCGACCTTCGTGTATTTCTTCGAGTAGAGGCCGATCGGCCAGACGCCGGTATAGCCGACCCGCACGATGTGATAGCCCTGCGTCTTGATCTGGTTGTCGAGATAGGGCTGGTGCTGGAAGGCGTTGGCGTCGATCTCGCCGCGCTCCAGCGCTTCATTGGGCTGGGTGTAGTCGTTGAACACCACGGTCTCGATGGTCAGGCCCTTTTCCGCGGCCTGCGCAACCACGACGCGCCACACATCCTCGTCCTCGCCGCTGATGATGCCGACCTTGATTGCCTTCTTGTCTTCGGCGAAGGACGCATGCGGCGCCATCAGGCTGCCGATCGCCACGGCCGAGGCGAACAGCAGAGCAAGGCTGCCGCGCCGGTTGATGGTTGACCAAAGGGAAGATGGCAAAGTGTTGTTCAAGTCAGTCATGTTCGATCTCTGCAGTTGTGAAGTCATGGCAGCAAGGGCGGATTGCCTAGGCTTGGTCACATCATCAGAAATTCTATCGATTTTATCAAAGAACGTGTTTCGCCGTTCTCGGCAAAGCCGGGAATATTCTCTCAAAAATCTGAAGGGCGGGAGCACAAGACGCACGGGATCGACCGCGGCGCTGTCGCACTGCGATCCGAGGCGTATCGCGTGGGTCACATTCTCAGAAAGCCCGGCGGGTCCTCAAAGCGCTATCCAGGCGGTCTTCAGCTCCTGATATTTCTCCAGCGCGTGCAGCGACTTGTCGCGGCCGAAGCCGGACTGCTTGACGCCGCCGAGCGGCACGGTGATGTCGGCGCCGCCATAGGTGTTGACGTGGACGACGCCGGCATGGATGGCGCGCACCATGCGGTGTGCGGTGGAGAGGTTTGATGTCCACACGGCTGAGGCAAGCCCATAGACGGTCGAATTGGCAAGCCGCACAGCCTCCTCCTCGGTGTCGAAACGCATCACGCCGAGCACCGGTCCGAAGACCTCTTCGCGGGCGAGCTGCATATCCTCAGTCACATTCTCGAAGATCGTCGGCGCCATGTAGCTGCCGCCGGTCTCGGCCAGGATCCGGTCGCCGCCGGTGACCAGCCTTGCGCCTTCTTCCCTGGCCTTGGCGACGAAGCCGAGATTCTTGTCCAACTGCTCCGCGCTCGACACCGCGCCGACATCGGTCTTGAGATCGAGCGGGTCGCCGACCTTGAGCCGCGTGGTCGCCGAGAGCAGTTCGTCCATGAACCGATCATAGACCGAAGCCTGGACGAGCAGGCGTGAACCGGCGACGCAGACCTGGCCGGAATTGCGGAAAATGCCATTGGCCGAGACGACCGCCGCCTGCTTCAAATCAGGTGCATCGGCAAAGACGATGTTGGGCGACTTGCCGCCGAGTTCGAGGAAAACGCGCTTCAGGTTGGAGCGGGCCGAGTACTCGAGCAGCCGCCGGCCGACCGGCCCCGAGCCGGTGAAGGCAATGGCATCGACATCCATATGCAGGCCGAGCGCCTCGCCGGTGACGGCGCCGCGGCCGGTGACGACATTGAGCACGCCGGCGGGGAGCCCGGCTTCGGCCGCCAGTTCCGCCAGCCGCAGCAGGGTCAGCGAGGCGATTTCCGGCGGCTTGACCACCACGCAATTGCCGGCGGCCAGCGCCGGCGCGATCTTCCAGGCGCCGATCATCAGCGGGAAATTCCACGGCACGACGACGCCGACGACGCCAAGCGGCTCCTTGTGGATCAGCCCCAGCACATTGTCGGCCGTCGGCGCGATCTCGCCATAGACCTTGTCGATCGCCTCGGCATAGTAGCGGATGGTGCCGGCGGCCGACAGCGGCTCGGCCTTGTAGGCCATGCCGATCTCGGTGCCATTGTCGCGCACGCCGAGCACGGCCAGTTCGTCGACATGTTTTTCGATGAGCTCGGCGAGCCTGGTCAGCACCTTCTTGCGAAAGGTGGGGGTGGCCCGCGACCACGAGCCCTTCTCGAATGCCTTGCGCGCCGATTTCACCGCGCGGTCGACATCGGCGGCATTGCCGTCGGCGATGCTGGCGAAGGCGCGGCCATCGATCGGCGAAATGACAGGCAGCGTCGCGCCGCTCGTTGCCTCGGCCTGCACGCCATCGATGAACAGGGCGCGCGTGCCGATCTCCGTCTTGCGCAGCGTGTCGATGGCATTTTTAACGATCATGATCTTCTCATTTCAAGTGGGGTCTTTGCTGGGCGGCTTGGTACGCCGCCCAGATATTTCGCTCAATCCTTCAGTGGCACACCGAGGCTTTCGTAGGCGACCGGGTCGCGGTTCTTCAAGGCGGCGGCCAGCAGCAGCCCGACCACGGCGGCAATCAGCACCAGCCCCGGCAGGAACACGCCGAGGAAGCCGCCGGCTCCCGACAGGCTGCCGAAATTGATGACGATCAGGTAGATGATAACGACGAAGGCGATGAAGGTCAGCCCAGGCAGGATGGTGGTCTTCACCGCATTCTCCTGCGCCGATGGATTTGCGCGGAAGTACATCACCACTGCAAGCGAGGCCACCGCCATCATGACGATGACGCCGAGCGTCGCGACATTGGTCAGCCAGGAGAACAGCGCCAGCACCGGATCGAGGCCGAGCACGGCGAACAGCCCGACGACGACAGCCGCCAGCACGCTCTGGATCACTGAGGCGACATGCGGGCTCTGGTGCGCCGGATGCGTCACGCCGATTGACTGCGGCAACAGCTTCTCGCGGCCCGAGACATAGATGTAGCGAGCAACCGCATTGTGGAACGCCAGCACGCCGGCAAACAGGCTCGACACGAACAGAATGCTCATCGCATGCGTGAGCAGCGTGCCGGCATAACGGTCGGACAGGCCGAACAGGAAGGTCGTCGGGTCCTGCAGGCCCTGCAGCGCCGGCAGCAATTTGTCGACACCGGCGCCAACCGCCATCAGCCAGGCCGTGACCATGTAGAAGACGCCGATCAGCAGCACCGAGAAATAGGTGGCGCGCGGAATGGTGACCTTCGGGTCGCGGGCCTCCTCGGCATAGATCGTCGTCGCCTCGAAGCCGATGAAGGCGGCGAAGCAGAACAGGATGGCGATCGCCGGCGCGCCAGACGTGATCTGGCTCCAACTGAACGGGGCGGCCGACAGGCCGCTGTCGCCGCCGGTCTTGAGGATGGTCAAATCGAGGATCAGCACCACGGCGTATTCGCAGAGAACCAGCACAGTCAGGATCTTGGCCGACAGGTCGACCTGGCGGTAGCCGAGCACGGCGACGATGGCGATGGCGAGGAAGCTCCACACCCACCAGGGCAGGTTGATGCCCCAACCGGCGAACAGCCCTGATGTGGCGGCGCCCAGCAGGCCCATGACGCCGATCTGCATGGCATTGTAGGACAGGATGGCGATCAGCGCCGTGGCGCCGCCGGCGAGACCGCCGAGGCCGCGCGCGGCATAGGCATAGAAGGCGCCGGCATTGCCGACATGGCGCGACATGGCGACATAGCCGACCGCGAACAGGAGCAGCAGTATGGTCACGATCAGATAGGTGCCGGCAAAGCCGGCGCCATTGCCCATCAGCATGCCGAGCGGCGTGCCGCCGGCCACTGCCGTCAGCGGCGCGGCTGCCGAGATCACCATGAAGGTGATGGCGCCGACGCCAAGACTGTTCTTGCGCAGCCTGTTGGCCGGCGCCTGTTCCGAAACTGCTGTCATTGGTCCCTCCTGTTCGCCGGCCTGATGGCCTGTCCCATACGCTCTGGATGCCGGTTCATTATTTGAACCCTTATTTTGAATATAGACTTGCAAACAAAGCGGCTTCCTGTCAAGTTAATTCACACGTTAAATGATTACCCAATCCGGGAGGATGCGGTGGGTACGGTCGGCAAGGCGATTTCACTTCTGGAGCTGTTCAGCGTGGCCGAGCCCGAGCTCGGGCTGACCGAGCTGGCGCGCCGGTCGGGCTTCGACAAGGCGACGACGCGCCGGCTGCTGGTGGCCCTGACCGGCCACGGCTTCGTCGAACAAGACGCCGGCACGCGGCATTATCGGCTCGGCGCCGGCCTGTCACGGCTGGCCCGCATCCGCGAGGCGCGCTTTCCCTTCCTGCAGACCGCGGTGCCGCTGGTGCGGGATCTGGCAAGTGCCACGGCCGAGACCGTGCATCTGTCGGAATTCGGCATCGACAGGCTGGTCACCGTCCATGTCGAGCATCCCAGCTGGGCAAACCGGGTCAACATCGACATCGGCCAGCTTCTGCCCCTGCATTCGACCGCGTCGGGCATCGCCTATCTGGCTTTCGCCAGGGATGAGGCCGTCAAGGCATGTCTGACGGGTCCGCTCGAAGCCTTCACGGCGCATACGTTGATCGAGCCGGCCGCCATCTCCCGCTCCATGGCCGACGCGCGCGAGCGCGGCTATTCGATCTGCGATCAGGGACTGGAGGAAGGCGTCATCAGTGTCGCGTCGGCAATCCTGGCGGCGGACGGGTTTGCGCTCGGCACCATCGCCGTGGCGGCGCCCAAGGCCAGGACGACGGCGGCGGATATCGTAGAACGAGGACTTGCGGTGATGGACGCGGCACGGGAGATTTCGATGCGCCTCAATGGCGACAATTTGCAAACCCTGAGGAGGCAGGCCTGATGTCTGCACAGATTGCGCCCCGCATCCTGGTCATCGGCACCGGCGACACCAAGGCCGACGAGCTGCTGTTCATGAAAGCGTGCATCGAGGCATCGGGCGGCAGCGCCGTGATGATGGATGTCAGCGTTCTCGGCAATCCGCCCTACAGTCCCGATCACGACAAGCATGCCGTCGCCCGAGCGGTTGACGTGACCATCGAGGAGATTGTCGCCAGCGGTGACGAGAACACCGCCATGACGCTGATGGCGGGCGGCGCCGTGCAATTGGTGCGCAAGCTGCACGGGAATGGCGAGATCGACGCCTTCATCGCCATAGGTGGTTCGATGGGAACCGACCTGGCGCTCGACGTGGCGCTTTCGCTGCCGCTCGGCGTGCCGAAATTCGTCGTCTCCACCATCGCTTATTCGCACCTCATCCCGCCGGAGCGCGTCGCGCCCGACCTGATGATGATCCTCTGGGCCGGCGGCCTCTACGGCCTCAACTCGATCTGCAAGCTGGTCCTGTCGCAGGCCTGCGGCGCGGTGGTCGGCGCGGCGAAAATCGTGCTGGAGACCCGCGTGTCGGCGCTGGCGGTCGGCCCGACCATAGGCATGACGTCGCTCGGGAGTAGCTGCCTGCGTTATATGAAGACGCTGAAGCCGGCGCTGGAGCGGCGCGGCTATGATGTCGCCGTCTTCCACACCACCGGCATGGGCGGCCGCGCCTTCGAATCGATCGCCGGCCAGGATCATTTCTGCGCCGTGTTCGATTTCAGCCTGCAGGAAATCACCAACCATCTGGCCGGCTCCGTCGTCAGTTCGGGCGCCGACCGGCTGGAGAATGCCGGCGCGCGTGGCATTCCGCAGATCGCCGCACCCGGCGCGGTCGATATGGTCGACCTGCCGACTTGGCAAGATTTGCCGGCTAAATTCTCCGAACGCCCTTTTCATGCCCATAACAGGCTGATCGCCCCGGTCACCGTCGATGCCGATGACCGCCGCCAGGTTGCCAGGACCATCGCGGCCAAGCTCGGCGCCTCGAAGGCGCGCTCGGCCTTCATCCTGCCATCGGGCGGCATCCAGGAATGGGACGTTGAGGGCGAGCCGCTCTACGAGCCGGAGGCGCTTGCCGCCTTCGTCGATGAAATGCGCAAGGCCATTCCAGCCGGCGTCGAGTTCCACGAGATCGACTCCCACATCAACAGTGACGACTTCGTCGCCAAGGCGCTGGAAATCTTCGACCGCTGGGTCGAGGAAGGCATCATCCCGCGCGGCATGCCGGCCAAGGGAGTGGCGGCGTGAGTGCTGTCCCGGCCCAGGCGCTGGTTCTCGATTTCGGCGGCGTCGTCACAAGAACGCTGTTCGAGACCCACGCCCTGACCGAACAGGCGCTTGGCTTGAAGCCCGGCACGCTGCAATGGCGCGGGCCGTTCGATCCGGACAGTGACCCGCTGTGGCGCTCGATGCAGGCCGACGAAATCAGCGAACGCGACTATTGGCGCACCCGCACAAGCGAGGTCGGCCGGCTCGTTGGCGAGGACTGGCAGGCGATGGAAACGTTTGTCCAACGCGCACGCGGTGCCGAACCGGAAAAGGTGGTGCGGCCGGAAGCCGACCCCGCCATCCGCGCCGTCCATGCCGCGGGGTTTCGCCTGGCGATCCTGTCCAACGAGCTCGACCTGTTCTACGGCGCCGATTTCCGCCAGCGATTGCCGCTGCTCGGCCTGTTCGACACGATCGTCGATGCCACCCATACCGGCATCCTCAAGCCCGACCCGCGCGCCTATGGTTTCGTCACCGAGGCGCTCGGCCTGCCGGCTGACACCTGCGTGTTCGTCGACGACCAGCAGCGCAATATCGATGGCGCCCGTGCCGCCGGCATGCGCACGGTGCATTTCGACGTTGCCCGGCCGGCACTTTCCTATGCCGAGGCACTCGGCCATTTCGACCTCATCCCAGCTGCCTGAGACCCATTTGCGGAGCCTTTTTATGCGCGACATCAATTTCCTCACAGAAGAGAACGCCAAGCCGATCTGGCACCCGATGGCGCATCCGGCGGAGATGCGGGCCAACCCGCCCAAGGTGATCATGAAGGGCGAGGGCGTGATGGTCACCGACATCGCCGGCAACACCGTGCTCGACGCCGTCGGCGGCCTGTGGAACGTCAATCTCGGCTACAGCTGCGACCCGATCAAGAAGGCCATCGCCGACCAGCTCGGCGCCCTGCCTTACTATTCCGGTTTTCGCGGCACCTCGACGGGACCGTCGATCGAGCTCGCCTACGAACTCGCTGAATGGTTCGCGCCGGAAGGCATGGTGCGGACCTTCTTCACATCTGGCGGTTCGGATTCGGTCGAGACGGCACTGCGGCTCGCCCGCCAATACTGGAAGATCCGCGGCCAGGGCGACCGCACAAAATTCCTTGCCTTGAAGAAGGGCTATCACGGCACCCATTTCGGCGGCGCCTCGGTCAACGGCAACGCCAATTTCCGCCGCAACTACGAGCCGCTGCTGCCCGGCGTCTTCCACATTCCGGCACCCTGGACCTTCCGCAACCCGTTCGACGAGACCGATCCGGCGCGACTGGCGAAGCTCTGCGCCAAGGCGCTGGAGGACGAGATCGCCTTCCAGGGCGGCGACACCATCGCGGCTTTCATCATGGAGCCGGTGCTCGGCGCCGGCGGCGTCATCGTTCCGCATGAAAGCTTCATGCCGCTGGTGCGCGAGATCTGCGACCGCCACGAAATCCTGCTGATCGCCGACGAGGTGGTGACTGGTTTCGGCCGCACCGGCGCCTGGTCGGGCTCGCGGCTGTCCGGCGTGAAGCCGGATTTCATGACCATCGCCAAGGCGATCACATCAGGCTATTTCCCACTCGGCGCCACACTGATCGGCGCCAAGGTCGCCGATGTCTTCGAGTCCGACAAGACCAGCTTCGGCACAATCGGCCATGGCTATACCTATTCCGGCCACCCGGTCGGCTGCGCGGCCGGGCTGGCTGCGCTCGCCGAAACCAAGCGGCTTCGCTTGAATGAAAACGCCGCCGCGCGCGGCGTCGAACTGGGGGCGGTGCTGGAAGGGCTGAAGGCCAAGCACGCGATCGTCGGCGACGTCAGGTACAAGGGCCTGATGGCGGCGGTCGAACTCGTTTCCGATCGCGCGACGAAAAAACCCGCCGACAAGAAGACCATGGCCGTGATCTCGGAGGCTGCCTACGAAGCCGGCGTCATGCTGCGCGTGTCCGGCAACAACATCATCCTCTCGCCCCCGCTGATCATCAGCGCCGCCGACGTCGCAAAGATCGGCGAGGCGATAGGCGCCGGCCTGTCGAAGGTCTGATGAGCCGGCAGATACAACGAGATTTTGGGACCAACGGATGACTCAATCGCACAAAGTAATGGCCGAGGAAGTGCTCCTTAGCCGGCGTTCCCGCCTGCTCGGCGCCAAATCGCAATTGTTCTATGACGAACCGGTGCATCTGGTGCGCGGCGAAGGCGTCTGGCTATACGATGCCGACGGCCGCAAATATCTCGACGCCTACAACAATGTCGCCCATGTCGGCCATTGCCATCCGCATGTGGTCGACGCGCTGTGCCGGCAGGCAAGCCTGCTCAACACCCACACGCGCTATCTCCACACCGCCATCCTCGACTATGTCGAGCGGCTGACCGCGACCTTCGATGCCAGCCTGTCGACCGCCATCCTGACCTGCACCGGCAGCGAGGCCAACGACATCGCGCTGCGCATGGCGCAGGCGACTTCAGGCCAGATGGGCATCATCGCCACCGATGCCACCTATCACGGCAACACCACGGCGGTTTCGCAGCTCTCGACGCGTATGCCGCCGGTCGGTGGCCGCGCTCCGTACGTCAGGCTGGTGCCGGCACCCGACAGTTTTCGTCAGCCCGACGCGATGGCCAACGGCAAGGCGTTTGGCAACGCCGTGCGCGAAGCCATCGCTTCGCTGGCGAAGGACGGCATCGGCCTGTCCGGCATGATCCTGTGCCCGCTGCTCGCCAATGAAGGTTTTCCAACGCTTCCTAGCGGCTTCTTCGACGATGCCATATCAGCGGTGCGTGAAGCCGGCGGGCTGGTCATAGCCGACGAAGTGCAACCAGGCTTCGGCCGCACTGGCAGCCATTTCTGGGGCCACCAGCGCGCCGGTTTCGTGCCCGACATCGTCACCATGGGCAAGCCGATGGGCAACGGCCATCCGGTCGCCGCTGTCGTCACCACCACGGAAATCCTGGCGACCTTCCGCAACGCCTTCCGCTATTTCAACACCTTTGGCGGCAATCCGGTTTCCTGCGCCGTGGCCAACGCCGTCCTCGATGTCCTGGAACAGGAAAACCTTGTCACCAACGCGCATGATGTCGGCACCTATGCGCTCGATCTGTTGCGGCCGCTCGCCGATCGCCACGACTGCATCGGCGAGGTCAGGGGCGCGGGCCTGTTCTTCGGCGCCGAGCTGGTCCACGACCGTCAGACGCGTGAGCCCGCGCCCGACATCGCCGGGCGCGTCATCAACGCCATGCGTGACCGTGGCGTACTGATGGGCAAGACCGGCATCCACGGCAACGTGCTGAAGATCCGCCCGCCCATGCCGTTCTCCCGCGACAATGCCGACCTTTTGATCGGCACGTTGGACGAAGTGCTTGGTGAAGTCGGCGGAGTGGCGGCGTGAACGCAGTTTCCGCGCGATCCGAGCCTGAGACGGCGGCAGATGTTACAGAGCTTGCCCGGCAGGCGCTTGCCCATTGGGGCGTCCACGACGGTGAACCGGAGCTGCTGAAATACCGCGAGAATGCCGTCTTCCGCGTCCGTTTACCCGACGGCCGGCCGGCAGCCATGCGCATCCACCGGCTTGGCTATCACACGGATGCCGCGCTGCGCTCGGAACTGCAATGGATGGATTTTTTGCAATCCGCTGGTGTCGCCACGCCGTCCCCGGTGCCGACACAGTCCGGCGATCCGTTCGTGCTTGTCAGAACGGCTGCCTCAATGCAGCCCCGCCAGGCCGATTGTCTGAGCTGGCTTGAAGGCAGGGCCGTCGGCGCGCGGGGCGTGCCGCTGGCCTACACGGCTGAACAGTCAAAACAGATCTTCACGGCGATCGGGCGGGCCATCGCGCACATGCACAATGTCAGCGTCGCCTGGACGCCGCCCGCTGGCTTTGCCCGTCATGCCTGGGATTTCGACGGCTTCTTCGGCGCTAACCCGACCTGGGGCCGCTTCGAGACCTCGCCGTTTCTCGACGGTTCGCGCCGCGAGCTTGTTCTCCAGGCCCGGGACAAGGCCGTGAAGGTGCTGTCGGCGTATGAACGCAGCACCCGCAATTTCGGCATTATCCATGCCGATCTGGTGCGCGAGAACGTGCTCATCCATGACGGCGCGGTGCGCATCATCGACTTCGACGATTGCGGCCATGGCTGGCACATGTACGACCTTGCCGTTGCCCTGTATCAGAACCGCGACGAGGCGATCTATCCGCTGATCGAGGCGGCGCTGCTCGATGGCTATCGGCAGCAGCGCGCGCTGACGGCGCAGGATGTCGCTGCGTTGCCCCTGTTCGCGGCGCTGCGGGCCTTCGCTTTCCTCGGTTGGGTGCAGAGCCGCGTCGAAGGTGACATCACCAGGGAGGTTGGCCTGCGCATGTCTGATATCGCAGCCGACGTGGTGATTGACTACCTGCGCGGCGAATAAGGGCCGGCGATAGCGCCGTCAGCCCTTTGCGAAATGAATGCTGACCGTGCCCGAGCTGCCGAAATCAGCGACGATCGTGTCGCCGGGCCGTGCCTCGACCGGTCGCACGAAGGAGCCCGACAGCACCACTTCGCCGGCCGCGATCGATAGGCCGTAGCGGGCGAGCCGGTCGGCCAGCCAGGCGATGCCCATGGCCGGGTGGTTGAGCACCCCGGCGCCAAGGCCGGTCTCTTCGACCTCGGCATTGCGCGAGACGATGGCGCCGATCCAGCGCATGTCGGCTTCATCGGGCCGCTGCGGCCGACCGCCGATGACGATGCCGGCATTGGCGGCATTGTCGGAAATCGTGTCGAAGAAGCTGCGCACCTTCTTGGTCTCGGCATTGACGCGCTCGATGCGCGTGTCGAGGATTTCCAGCGCCGGGGTGATGTAGTCGGTGGCGTTGAGCACGTCGAAAATCGTCACGCCGGGACCCTTCAGCGGCGCCTTCATAACGAAGGCGATCTCGGCCTCGACGCGCGGCTGGATGAAGCGGCCGGCGGGGATCGTCGCGCCGTCGTTGAAGAACATGTCGTCGAACAGCACGCCGGAATCCGGCGTGTCGATGGCGAGCGCATATTGCATCGCCTTCGAGGTCAGGCCGATCTTCCAGCCCTTCGGCTTCAGCCCGGCATCGATCTTGCGCGCCACCAGCGCCGCCTGCACGCGGTAGGCGTCTTCCATCGTCGCTTGCGGGTAGTCGAGGCTGAGCAGCCGGATCTGGCGGCGCGAACGTTCGGCTTCGAACAGCCGTGCTGCGGCGTCTTCCACTTGCTCCGGGGTCATGCTGCAGCCTCGTCGACGACACCGTTTCGGAGCACACCAATGCCGTCGGCCTCGACCTCGATCACATCGCCCGGTTTCAGCCAGACCGGCGGGTCGAAGCGGGCGCCGGCGCCGGTCGGTGTACCGGTGACGATGATGTCGCCGGGCACCAGCGTGGTGAAGGTCGAGACATAGTTGATGATCTTGCGGAAGGAAAAGATCATCCGGCTGGTGCGGTCCTGTTGGCGGATCTCGCCATTGACGCGCGTGGTCAGAGCAATGTCGGCGATCTGCGCCTCGCTGGTGTATGGCACCAGCCATGGGCCGATCGAACCGGTGCGGTCGAAATTCTTGCCTTGCGTGACGTTGAACTTGGCGTGCCGCACCCAGTCGCGGATGGTGCCTTCGTTGCAGAGCGACAGTGCGGCTATGTGGCCGAGCGCATCGGCTTCGGCGATGCGCCGTCCGCCTTTACCGATAACGATGACGATCTCGCCCTCGTAGTCGAGCTGCGGCGATTCGGGTGGCCGCACCAGCGGCGCGCCGTGGCCGACGAAGGAGCGGGGAAAGCGGATGAACAGCGACGGGTTGGCAGGCGCCGCCTGGCCGTCCTTGTACTCCTCGTTGCGGTCGGGATAGTTGACGCCGACACAGATGATCTTTTCCGGCGACGGGATCGGGATGTCGTAGGCGATGGCGTCGAGCGGGAAATCGACGGCAAAGGCCTCGGCCTCTTCCGCCAGCCGCCGCAAGGCGCCGGCCTCGATCACCTCGCGCAGGGTCGGCCACTGGCTGTGGCGGGCCGACAGGTCGATGATGCCCTTGTCGGTGACCGCGCCGTAGCGCGTCTTGCCGCCGGCGGTGAAGGTGGCTAGCCGCCCATGTGCAGTCATCCGCATCTCCTCGTAGGGGCTATCATCACGGCGCAATGATCGGCGACGCCGTCAAATCCGGCTGCCGCGCTGCTGCGCCGGCAAAGCTGCTGCCTTCCTCGAACCAGCTTTTCGGCGCCGGCGCGCCCCACAGCGTCTGGCGCTGCGGGTCCTTGAGGTCCCATTTGATCGGCTCGAGATCGGGATCGACCGTCTGGTAGTCCGAACAATAGATCTCGATGCGATGGTTGTCGGGATCTCTGATATAAAGGAAGAAGGCGTTGGAAATGCCGTGCCGCCCGGGACCGCGTTCGATGTTCGGCAGGTAGCCGGTCGTGGCCATCAAATCGAGCAGGTCGATGATGTTGAGCGGCGTCGGCACCCAGAAGGCGACATGGTGCAGGCGCGGCCCGACACCGTTGGTGAAGGCGATATCGTGGACGCCGCCCTTGCGGTGCGTCCAGGCCGCCCACAGCTTCCCGCTCGAGGCATCCTCGGTGTATTCGGTGACCCGAAAACCGAGCTCGTTATAGAAGGCGACGGACTCGTCGACATTGGGCGAGAAGCAGTTGAAATGGTCGATGCGCAACGGCTTCACGCCCTTGTAGAGCGCGTATCTCTGGTGGATCGGCGGCAGCCGCGTCATCTCGGCATAGAATTCGAGCGGAATGCCGTGCGGGTCCCGCGTGCGGAAGGTGCGCGACTGGTAGGGCCGCTCCACCCATTCCACCGGCAGGCCTTTGGCCCTGAAGAAATGCTCGGCCTTGTCCAAATCCTCGTCCGAAAAGACCTTGAAACCGAGGTCGCGCGCTTCCGGCATCGTTGCCTTCTTCAGCACGATGCAGTGATGGCCACGCTCCTCCATGGCTCTGAGGTAGATGGCGCCTGAGGTCTCGTCGGTGACCTGCAGGCCGAGCGTGTCGACATAGAAGGCGCGCGACTTGGCAAGGTCGGTCACCGCCAGCTCGACATGGCTGAGCCGCACGATGTTGAAGGCGGGATAGAGGTTGGGTTTGGGCAAGGGCATTCTGATCTCCTCCCGTCAGCCGCCGAGTTTCTGGATCGCGTGCGCTGAAGTGGCGAAGGCGACATTCTTGGTCTCCATGTAGAAATCGAAGGAATGGTCGCCGCCGTCGCGGCCGATGCCGGAATTCTTGACACCGCCGAACGGCGTCGGCAGATGGCGCACATTCTCGGAATTGACCCAGATCATGCCCGCCTCCAGCGCATCGGTGAAGCGGAAGGCGCGGGTCACATCAGAGGTCCAGAGATAGCCGGTCAGGCCGTATTGCGTGTCGTTGGCGAGCGCCAGCGCTTCCGCCTCGTCCTTGAAGGCAATGGCTGTCAAAACCGGCCCGAAAATCTCTTCCTGGGCAATGCGCATCTTGTTGGTGGCGCCGGTAAACAGCGTCGGGCTGACATAACAGCCGCCGCCCGGTCCGGCGAACTTGCCGCCGCCGGCGGCAACCACAGCACCCTCCGATTTGCCGATTTCGATATAGGACAGCACCTTTTCCTCGTGCACCGGATGGATCAGCGGGCCGACCACCGTCTTCGGATCGAGCGGGTGACCGATCTTGATGCGCTTTGCCTTCTCCGCCACCAGATCGGTGAGCCGGTCGTAGACCGAGGCCTCCACCAGCAGGCGCGACGACGAGGTGCAGCGTTCGCCATTGAGCGAGTAGATCATGAACACGGCCGCATCCGCCGCGCGCTCGAGATCGGCATCGGCGAAGACAATCACCGGGTTCTTGCCACCAAGTTCGAAATGCACGCGCTTCAGCGTATCGGCGCCCTGGCGCATGATCATCGAACCGGTGCGGCTTTCACCGACAAAGCCGATCGCCTTGATGTCGGGATGTTCGGTCAGCGCCTTGCCGGCATGTTCTCCGAGCCCGTTGACCAGGTTCCACACACCTTTCGGCAGACCGGCCTCCTCGGCGATCTCGACCAGCAGCCGCGCCGTCAGCGGCGAAAATTCAGCCGGCTTATGAACCACGGTGCAGCCGGCCGCCAGCGCCGGCGCGATCTTCCAGGTCGATAACATGAACGGCGTGTTCCACGGCGTGATGATGCCGACCGGGCCGATCGGCACGCGCGTCGTGATGTTGACCTGGCCTGTCGTGCGCAACGTCTCGCCGTCGCGCGCTTCCGGCGCGCGGTCGGCAAAGAAGCGGAAATTCTCCGCACCGCGCAGCGCCGCCTTGGCCATGAACTTCAGCGCCTGGCCGGTGTCCATGCATTCGACGAAGGCGATCTCCTCGGCGCGCGCCTCGATAGCATCGGCGATTTTGTGCAGCAACTTCTTGCGCGCTTCGCCAGGCATGGCGGCCCAGGCCGGGAATGCCGTCTTAGCCGCCTTGGCGGCGCGGTCGATGTCGGCGGCGCCACCGCGCGCCACCTTGGCCAGCGGCTTGAGATCGACCGGCGACAGCGTCTCGAAGGTCGAGCCGTCGATCGCCGGCACCGCCTCGCCGCCGATCTGGTTGAGCACGCCACCGCGCTTGAAGCGCGCCAGATAGGCCTCGGCCTTCTTCAGATTGCCTTCGAGGTCGGACATGTCAGTCTTCCGTCACTTGCCGCGCAGCCGCGGGTGGATTGCGTTCTTCTTCCAGCTCAGCACCGGGTCGATTTCCCTGATCTCCAGCGACAGGGCGAAATGCGGGGTCTCGAACAAAGTGGCCAGATATTGGCTCACCGCCGCGAACACAGCCTCGCCGGTTCGCTTCTTGTCCTCGGCGCTGCGGCCGGTGCCGATGCGAAACGACATGTCGAGAAAAGCGTTTTCCGGCAGATTGTCGGCAATTGCATAGGCCTCGGCGCGAAAGGCCCGCACCCGCACCGCCCCGGTCTCGAACAGCCCGGTGTCCAGCACGGTGCGCAACACCAGCGCGCACAATTCGCCCATGTCGACCTTGGCATCGAGATTGGCCGAATACTCGATGGAGAAGTGAGGCACGGCGTTTCGTTCCCAGGATCATTGCATTGTTGTAGTTAACGCGTTAATTACATGAGGTGTCGCCGAAGTCAAGTCTTGCATCGGGCTGGCGGCGACGATACGGGATGAAAAGGTCGGGTTTTGGCGTTGTCCATATCGGGTCAAATCCGACGAACAACCGCATTATCGGGGACGCTGCTTCTTGCTGCCTGAAAACACTCGTCGTTCCCTGCCAATGGCGCTGCTTCACGCCCGTGAAGCGGTGATGGCGCGCTTTCGCCCGATGCTGGCCGCGCATGACGTGACCGAACAGCAATGGCGCGTGCTACGCGTGCTGAGCGAGGCCGGCTCGGTCGAGGCGACCGAGCTTGCCGACCGCGCCTCGGTGCTGCCGCCCAGCCTGACCCGCATCATCAAGGCGCTCGAAGGCCGAAAATTCATCACCCGCAACAAGGCCGAAGGCGACGGCCGCCGCGTCGTGCTGACCATCGCCCCGGCCGGTTCCGCCTTGATCGACGCCCTGTCGCCCGAGCGCCGTATCATCTACGACGACATAGAGCAGCGCTTTGGCCACGAGAAGTTGGAGCAACTGCTCGATCTCCTGGAGACGCTGATCGACGGCGAGAGCTGAGACTCACCCGCCAAAACTCCCCAGCCGCGTCGGCTGCGTGTAATTCCGGTCGACATAGAGTAGGGCCGAGCCGCAGCTGCCGTGCCTGACATCGATGACCCGGCCGATCATGACATTGTGCGTGCCGACGATGTGCACGTCCTCGATCTCGCAATCGAAATTGACGATCGCGTCCGACAGCGCCGGCGTGCCCGAGGTCAGTGTCTGCCAGCGCGCCGCCGAATAGCGTGCCTCCATGTCCCGTGTCGCGCCGGCAAACTTTCCCGCCAGGTGCATGTGGTCATGCGTCAGCACGTTGACGCAGAAACGCCGGTTGGCGAGGAACATGGCCGCCTGCGTCGAACGCCCGTTCATGCACACCAGGAGCGTTGGCGGTTCGTCGGAAACGCTGCACATGGCGGTGGCGGTGAAGCCGCCGCGCCCGGCCGGGCCATCCGTGGTGACGATGTTGACCGGCGCGCAGACCCTTGCCATGGCGTCGCGGAAATCGGTCTTCGAAATCTGCGTGGCCATTGGCGTTCACCCAGCCGGCGAAGCAAGTGGATTGAGCCAGGTATCGCCTGTCCAGCCATTCTCGTCATAGTCGGCCATGCAGGTGTCGACGAGCTCCTCCATTGCCTTCAGCCGCCCGCCGCGTTCGGCGCCCTTCAGCACCTGCAGCCGCACCTCTTCCGGCGCGCCGGCATAGTTGAGCTCGTAGAGCGCGTGGCGGCCACCGAACTCGGTGCCGGTCGCGTCCCACAACAGCTTCATGATCTTGATGCGCTCGATATGGCCCATGTCGTTGGAGCCGCGCACATATTGCGCCAGGTACTTGTCGATCTCCGGATTGTTGAAGTCGCGCACCGATGACGGCAGGTAGATCAGCCCCGACGCGATCACCCGCCGCACCGTGTCGATGACGCGCGGATAGGCTTCCGACATGAAGGTGCGGTAGGCGAGTGCGGCTTCCAGATTGGGCAGCACCGCGCCGTTCGCCCACGGGATCGGATTGTAGGCCATGGCGTTGGAAAAGCTCCAGAACATGTGCCTGAGCGCGATGACCTCGCCCAGTGCCGCCTGGTTGCCGCGAAAGGCGTCGCCGCCGGTGGCGCGCAGCGCCTTGGCCAGCAGGCCGGCGAGGAAGTCGAGCTTGACGGCGAAACGCGTGCAGCCCTGGAAACAATAGCCATGCATGAAACCCGACGCCGGGTGGAACGACAGGATTTTCTGCGCGTCGCGCAGCACCAGCACGTCCTCCCAGGGGATGAAGACATTGTCCAGCACCAGGATCGCGTCGTTCTCGTCGAAGCGTGACGACAAGGGATAGTCGAAGGGTGCCGCCACCGTGTTGGCGGTCTGCTCGTAGGAGACGCGGCAGAACATCTTTATCCCCGGCGCGTTCATCGGCACGATGAACATCACCGACAGCGATGGATCCTCGGTGACCGTCGCCGAGCTCTGCGCCAGGAAATTGTAGTGGGTCAGCGCCGAGGACGTCGCCACCACCTTGGCGCCGGAGACATAGATGCCGGCATCGGTTTCCTTGGTGATGTGGACGAAGACGTCCTTCACCTGTTCGGCCGGCTTGTGGCGGTCGATCGGCGGGTTGACGATGGCGTGGTTCATGAACAGAACGGCTTCCTGGGCACGTTTGTGCCAGGCGAGCGCATTGTCCTTGAACGGCCCGTACCAGTCGGCATTGGCGCCCAGCGTGTTCATCAGCGCCGCCTTATAGTCGGGCGTGCGCCCCATCCAGCCATAGGACATCCGCGACCACTCGGCGATCGCCGTCTGCTGCGCCGCCAGTTCGGCGGAGGATTTGGCGACGCGGAAATATTTGTGGGTGTAGCCGCCCGATCCGGTGTCGGTGGCCGAGGTCAGCGTGTCTCGCCGCTTCGGATCATGCAGGGCGTCGTAGAGCCGCGCCAGCGACCGCGCCGAATTGCGCATCGCCGGGTGCGTGGTGACATCGATGATGCGTTCGCCGTTGATATAGACCTCGCGGCCGTCGCGCAGGCTCTCCAGATATTCGGCCCCGGTGAATGGGCGCGCTTTGTCGGCGCGAAAATCTTCTGACCGCATGATGTTCCTCCACTTGCAACGCCGATCCTAGCGCCTGGCCTGAGGATCGGTTATGGACGGAACGGCAAAACCGATTGGACTTTTTCCGGTGCCATGAGCCAGAGTTCCATCCCCGACTTCTTCGTCTATGGTGAGCCGGTTCGCCCGCTCGATGTCGGCTTCCTGCATGTCGAGACAGTGTTGGCACGAGGCAGCATTCATCATGGCCAGGTCGCGGCGCACAAGCATCCGCAGATGGGTCAGATCACCTATTGGACCAGCGGCTCCGGCATCTACCGCATCGAGGACCGCTCCTGGGACTTTTCGGCGCCAGCCGTCAGCTTCGTACCGAGCACCATCGTGCATGGCTTCTCGATCGGACTTGGCACCGACGCCATCGTCGTCTCGGTCGCCGACGATGCGCTCGCCGCGATTGCAGATCATAGCCTGCTGCCGCTGGACAGACCGGTGTTTGCCGACGGCCTGCCGGATCGCGCCGCATGGAAGGGGTTGGCAGCGGTGCTGGAGATGATCGCCGCCGAATACGCCGAGGCGCAGGCCGGCAACGACAAGGTCCTGCCGTCGCTGATCGCCGTCGCGCTCTCTCACATCGCGCGTCTCGCGCCTGCGGCAATTGCCGCCGCACCGTCTTCCGATGCATCGTTGGCCATGGGCTTGCGCCGTCTCGTCGACGCGCATTTCCGCGACAACTGGCCGGTTGATCGCTACGTCGAGACGTTGGCCACGACGCCGCATCTCCTCGACAAGGCCAGCCGCGCGGTGCTGGGCAGCGGCGTCAAACGCGTCGTCAGCGAGCGACGGCTGCTGGAAGCCAAGCGGCTGCTGCTGTTCACCGTGCGCACGGTAGAGGACATCGCCTACGAGATCGGTTTTGATGATCCCGCCTATTTCTCGAGGTTCTTCCGTGAACGGATGGGCGAGGCGCCCGCCGCCTGGCGACGCAAGCAGTTGCGGGGGCACTGATGAAACGATGGATGCAGGCCCTGCGGCCCGCATCCATCTGGGGTCAACGCCCCTGCTGCTGGCGCGCTTCCCGCTTCTTGCGCCAGGGCGCATTGGCTTCCCAGTCGCCGGCCATGATGCAGCCATAGGGCAGCACTTCGTCGACGATCTCCGCCAGGCCGAAATGTTCGATCTGGCGGCGCATCGAGGCCGCGTTCTTGTAGGCGCTCGGCAGCTCCGAAATATCCGTCACGCCGGAGAAGAAGCGGGCATCGATACCCTTCGTCTCCTGCGCGAAGATATCGGCGTCGCTGCGCCCCGCCTGCATGCGCCGGTGCTGGGTGCGCGAAAAATTGCGCCCGGCACCATGCGGCGAGAAGCCAAGCCCGCTTTCGGCATTCTTGCCGCGCACGATCAGCACCGGCTCCGCCATGTTGAGCGGGATCAGCGTCAGATCGGTCGCGTCATCAGCCCAGTTGTCGAAGGCCGGCGTGGCGCCCTTGCCGTGGTAGAACAGCCCGTCCGACCGGCGGAAGACGAAGTTGTGCTCGTTCCAGAACCGGTCCGACACCTTCGCCGACAGCTTTTCGGCCGCGAGATCATGGATGAGCATATGGTTGCCCTTGGTCCATTCGCGGATCGTCTGCAGGGCCTCCCAATAGTCATCGCCTTCCCGCGTGTCGGCGGGAATCCAGGCGTTCTGCGGCAAGGTTTCCGGCGACAGCGTCTTGCGGACGCCCTCGGCGATCTTCATGCCCTTGGTATAGAGCCGCGCGCCCGGCGAGCGCGAGCCATGGTGCGTGACCAGCGCCGTTTCGCCGCTCGACTTCAGCGTGCCGACATAGGCGAAATGGTTGCCGTCGCCCTGCGTGCCGAAATGCTCGATCGCGGCACTGGTCAGGTCGCGCAGCAAGGGATTGGCCTCGAAACGCTCGAAGACCTCCTTGCCCGGCCGGATCTGCTGGCCGCGCGGACGCCCGCCCGGTCCGAAATGGGTGACCCCATGCACGGCATCGAGCAGTGCTGCCGGCGCCACGCCAGGGAAGACCGAGATCGCCATCGAGCAGCAGATGTCGGCCGAATGCATGCCGGGGTGGATACCCTCGGACACCGCGACACCGCCAACCGGAATCGTACCCGACGGGCCGGTCGGGCAGGCATCCGGCATGATGGCGCCGGCACGGATCACCGGCGTGCGCATCAGCTCGACCATGCTGCGGGTGACCGCCTCGACATTGGCCGCCTCGTCAGGCGTCTCGGCCTTGATGTTGATATGCAACGGCATGGAGCCGGGCGCATGCAACGGTATGGCCGGCGCGGGCGCGAACGCACGCGCGGCCTCCAGCGCATCGCTTGGCGATCCGCCGCTCTCCAGCACCGCATTGGCGGCCGCGAGCGCCTTGCCGAACCACTTGCCCTGCGGCATGCCGGCGTCGATCAAATCCTGTCCACTCAAAATCTCGGTCATGTCTTTCACTTTCGGTACACTTCGCATTTTGGACGGACGACAAGAGAATGCGAGACATCTTTTCCGCCACTTCGCGAAGATGCGAAGGAGGGACACGAACCCTCACGCCTTTCGGCACCCGCAAAAGCGGGCTGCGTCTACCTGTAGTCTCGCAGGCATTCGTCCTTCTATTCGGTCTGGCGACAAGGGTCGGCAAGACAATTACTGAGCTACTTTCCATCCGGAGACGGAAGGGATGGCTTGAACACCCGACCTTCCGCGACTTTCGTCGCGGACGCTCTATCCCTGTAGTCCTGCCTGCATTCGCCATTCATTCTTTCTCTCTAGCGGGCAACAAGTCGATGCGAGAAACCGATCGGTCAACCGACCGACGGGCGGAGTCGAACCGCCAGATCCCAATGTATTCCCGCAGGCATTCGCCCTGTTCGATCGGCTGGCGACAAGGATCGGCAAGACGGTGACTGCGCCACCCCGCTCCGCAGAGCGAGAGAGTGATTTGAACACCCGACCTCCCGTCTTTTCGACGGGCGCGCTACCTGTAGTCCTGCCTGCATTCGCCATTCCCGTGCATTACCTCTGGACAAACGGAAACCGTTTGAAAACCGGATTCCATTTTTCCGGGTCATGCTTGAGTCGTTAGCCGCGGCGACAAAAAGATGATGAAACATCGGGAGTCCCGCTCGTGCCAAAGAGCGCCAGCAAGGTGAGGAGTCGACCTCACGGAGCATCCCTTCATTTGGAGCTGTAGTTCCATCGGGCATTCGCCGCGGCTGTCTGTTGAGGGTGACGACAAGTCTGTTGTGAAACTGCCTTTCTGCTCTACCGACTGAGCTACGGAGCCGATTGGCAGCTCCGGCAGGAATCGAACCCGCGACCCGAAAGTTGGATGTAGTTCCACAGGCATTCGTCACGCCTTGTGTTCAGTTCCTTTCATTTTCTAACGACCGAAGCCGCGTAAAAGTCGTCGGGCATGACGACAAGGTTTGACGAAACGTCCTGCTCTATCCGCTGAGCTACGGGTCCATAGTGGCGGACCCGACGGGATTCGAACCCGCGACCTGGAGGGTAACAGCCTGTAGTTCCATCGGCATTCGTCATGCCCTGTTTTTGTTCCGGTGGTCCCGGCGGACGCGCCGCCGGGACCACTTTATTTGACGCAATTCCGGACGGAAAACCGCTTAACACTTTTCCTGGAATTGCTCAGAGTTCGACCGCCTCGATCGTGCGCACCCAGTGGTCCGGGTCGGCATTCGAGGACAGCATTGTCCCGATCACGTCAAAGACGCGGTCGGAGAACCCTCCGACATTCAGGATGTCGACCTCAGGCTCGGCCTGCGTTGTTGTGTAGGGCTGGATGTCGATGCAGACCAGCTTGGCCTTGGGGTTCAACGCCTTCAGCTTGCGCCATTCCTGCATCGTCGCCGTCCCCTGATGCGCATGCGCCGATGCATCCACCCAGGACTGGTTGTCCGACACGAACACCACAAGGTCGACATCGGCCTTCTCACGCACCAGCCGTGCCAGCGGAGCCGAACAGTTGGTTCCGCCACCACCGATGGCAGCCAGCTTGGCGGCATTGGTCATCACCGTATCGCGAGCGTTGAGGCGGATATCCACCACATCGTTCTCGAACGGCAGCACCTTCGCCGTCGGGTTGCGCCGCAGCATCGCGGCGGCCACCAGGGCAGCCACGTCGATGCAACGCACGGCCGAAGTCGAACCCTTGCGGTACCCGGTCGCCGGCGAGCTCATGGACCCTGAAACGTCAGGGCACACGACCACATTGCCTTTGATCCGGGGCACGTTGCCGAGCGCGATTTCCATCGCATCCTGCAGCGCGTCCCTGACCTCGCCGGGCACCTCCGCACCGGCCATGGTGAACGCCACCATGAGCTGATACGGGAACACCCGGGCGCGCCGGATCTCCTGGGGGTCGCGCAGTCGCGCCGCCAGCTTTTCCGCGAACCCTTCCACTTCGAACACGCCGTTGCGGGCGAAAGTGTTGAGGTTCTGCCGCAGCATCTGCCATCCGGCCGTCTCCGCTATCTGCACCCAATGCTCACGCGAAAGCGGCATCGAGGTCAGCATCTGAAACGGCACATCAGGCACAGGCAGCGACGGATCGCGCTTGAACGCCTCGAAAGCCTTGACCACGTTCGGCAAGGCCGCGATGTCATGCGGTTTGCCCAAGAGGTAGCCATAAAGCGCCTCACGCGATGCCGATTTCGGCTTCGGGTGAACCATCTTGATGACATCGGCCAGCGACGGATCGTTCCCGACCGCTGCCCGCATGATCTCGAAGTCGGCCGCCTGCTCAAGCCAGGCCTGAACCAGACGCTTGGGCCGCGATCCAAGCGACTTGCGCCCGGTGGCTCCAGACCGCATCACCTGCACGAAGTTGCGCAGCATCTTTCCGTTTCGGACAATGCGCCCGAATGCACGGTTGAATTCGTCGCCCTGCATGCAAGACAGGATGGCAAGCAACAATGCCGGCATGTCCTTCATGTAGCCTTGCTCAAAAGCGTGGACGGCGGTGCGTGCCAGGAATTCCGGCTCCACCTGCCAGGCGAGCTTCAACACCTCGTCGAACTGCTCACGCGGCTCGGCATAGAAAGTCGCGTTGAACGTTCCCGTCGCCGCCAGCTGCGCCAAGGCCTGATGGGGTGTCAGGCGGTAAGCCCGGGCACCTTCATGGTTCTTGGCGGCAGCCAGCGGGAGCAGCTTTCCTGCAATCGTCGCAAACACGGATTTGTTCGCCATTGTTTTCATCCTTCATTTCACACCAGCATCACTGCAGGCGGCGTGCCAGTTTGAAGGGAGCGCGCGCTTTCCTATGGTCACGCTGTATCAAGATGTTGTTTTTATTGCATATAATTTTTACCGCGAAATCAGGACTGCGACGAACGCTGTTTACGGCGACGCAGAAAAGCGATAGAATGATATCGTAGTTTATACCAAGGGATAAGAATGAGAAGACGCGTCGCCATTGGCATCCTGGGAACGACGCTTGACGCGGGCCGCACGGATGACCGCTGGCGAAAATGGCGGCCAACGGTTGCGCTGTGCCAGCAGCCGGGGCTTTTCATCGATCGCCTCGAACTCATCCATGGGACTCAGTCGCGGCAGCTGGCCACGCAGATCATTGCCGACATCGAGCAGGTCTCGCCTGCCACGGAGGTCAGGCCCCATCTGATCAGCATGCGCGATCCCTGGGATTTCAGCGAAGTTTACACCGGCCTGCGCGATTTCGCCCGCGCCTATCAATTCGATCCCGAGAAGGAGGACTACCTCGTCAACATCACCACCGGCACCCATGTCGCCCAGATATGCTGGTTCCTGCTCACCGAGGCCCGCTTCATCCCGGCGCGCCTGCTGCAGCTTTCGCCCCGCAAGCAGGGCGCAGACGAGGATGTTTCCGGCAGCCATTCGATCATCGATCTCGATCTGTCGCGCTACGATGCGATCGCCACGCGCTTTACCGCCGAGCGCGACGAAGCGACGTCGTTCCTGAAATCGGGCATCGCCACCCGCAATCCGGCCTTCAACCAGATGATCGACCAGATCGAGAAGGTGACGATCCGCTCGCGGGCGCCGGTGCTGCTGACCGGGCCGACGGGCGCCGGCAAGTCGCAGCTGGCCAGGCGTATCTACGAGCTCAAGAAGGCGCAGCGGCAGGTTTCCGGCGCTTTCATCGAGGTCAATTGCGCGACGCTGCGCGGCGATCAGGCGATGTCGACCCTGTTCGGCCACGTCAAGGGCGCCTTCACCGGCGCCGAGAACGAGCGCGCCGGGCTGATGAAATCGGCCAACAAGGGCGTGCTGTTCCTCGACGAGATCGGCGAACTCGGCCTCGACGAACAGGCCATGTGCCTCAGGGCCATCGAGGAAAAACGCTTCCTGCCGGTCGGCGCCGATCAGGATGTGATGTCGGACTTCCAGCTTCTGGCCGGCACCAATCGCGATCTGTCGATCGGCGTCAAGGAAGGCAAGTTCCGCGAGGATCTCTTCGCACGACTGAACCTGTGGACCTTCCAGCTGCCGGCGCTGCGCGACCGCAAGGAAGACATCGAGCCGAACCTCGACTTCGAACTGCGACGCTTCAGCGAGCGCGAGGGGCAGAACGTCACCTTCAACAAGGAAGCGCGCGACCTCTATTTGAAATTCTCGATTGTGCCGGAGGCGATGTGGCGGGCCAATTTCCGCGATCTGTCGGCTTCGGTGACGCGCATGGCGACGCTGGCGCCGCTTGGCCGCATCAACGAGGAGACGGTGCGCGACGAGATCGACCGTCTGGCCACGCTCTGGCGGGCCGGTGATGCCGACGACCGGGAGGCCATCCTGTCGGAGGTTCTCGGTCCCGAGCGGCGAAACCAGATCGACATCTTCGATCGGTCGCAACTGGCCACGGTGCTCGCGGTTTGCCGCGACAGCAATTCGGTCAGCGCCGCCGGGCGGAAACTGTTCGCGGTCTCGCGGCTGCAAAAAACCAGCGGCAACGACGCCGACCGGCTGCGCAAATATCTCATGCGGTTCGACCTCAGCTTCGAGGACATCGTTCAAAAATGATGGACATCGTGTGCGCCCGGATCTGCTGACCCCACGCACTTTCCCGCCCACGCACTTTCCCGCTTGACTGACCAGCCGGACCGAATACGCTAAGGCAACATACCGGCTCTGATCGCCGGGCGGCAAACATGCCTCGTATGCCTCGCCCTTGCGGCGCTGGCTGCGGGGCATTGTCATTTCTGGGGTTCTGTTTGAAACGTCGCATCGAGATCGGCATCCTCTATTCCCGCTCGGGGAGCTATCAGCTCATCTCCGATGCGTGCCGCATGGGTGCCATGCGCGCCATCGCCGACATCAATGCCGACCGGAGCTACGGCATCGAACTGGTGCCGGTCGAACGCGATCCGCAAAGCAACGCCGACCGCTACGCGACACTCTGCGAGGACATTTTCAAGACCAGCAGCGCGCGTCATGTCGTCGGCTGCGTCACCTCCTGGAGCCGCAAGGAGACGATCCCGGTGCTGGAGAAGGCCGGCGGCATGCTGTGGTATGCCTGTCCTTATGAAGGGTTCGAGGCCAACGAGCACGTCGTCTACATGCACGCTTGCCCCAACCAGCACCTGGTGCCGCTGATGGCCCACGTCGTGCCGCGCTTTGGCGCCAACGGCTTCCTGCTCGGCTCGAACTACATCTGGGGCTGGGAGATGAACCGCGTCGCGCGCGACCTGATCGCGGACGCCGGCGGCAAGGTGCTGGGCGAGCGGTATCTGCGTATCGGCGAGACCGACGTGTCGCGTCTGATCGCCGAAATCCGCGCCACACGGCCGAGCTTCGTTCTCAACAATCTGATCGGCACCTCGTCCTACGCCTTTCTGGCCGCCTATCAGGAACTGGGCAACGAGGATCCGGCCTTCCGTCCGGAAACCTGCCCCGTCATCTCCTGCAACCTCACCGAGGGTGAACTGCCGGCGATTGGTGAAACCGGGAAGGGCCATCTGTCGGTCGGGCCTTATTTCGCGCCGCGACCAGCGGCCTTCGCCTCATCCTTCGAGGCCTCCGCCTATGCCTCGGTGCAGGTGATGGCCGACGTGCTCTCCCGCGATGCCGAAGCCGGCCCGGCGGAATTTTCGAAAGCCTTCGCCGAGCGACGCTTCTCCACCCGGCTCGGGCCGATCGCCATCGACGCCCACTCCCAGCACGCGACACTGCCGGTGATCATCGGGCGCATCGCCGACGGCTTCTTCGAGGTCGTCAGCCGCGAGGATGAGGTGGCGCCGGACCCCTATCTGTCGCGCTACGACCCCGCCAAAACATTCGGCCGTCCGCGCCTGAGGGTGGTGTCGTGAGCAGAACGCCGCGCATCCCCAATCTTGGTGGCGCCAGGGCCTTTATCCTGCATCGCCCGCATCCGACGGTGCAGGCCATCACACGACAATTGTCGGCCATCGGCCTGATCGCTCTGGACTGCTGGCCAGAGCTGCCACCCGAGGCGCTGGCTGCCGATTTCGTCTTCTTCGATGCCGATCTCGGTTTCGACGAGCAATTCCCGTGGAAGCCGGGCGAAGCACCGATGCCGTTGGTGGCGCTGATCGGCTCCGAGGCGCCCGGCCGCATCGAATGGTCATTGTCGCATAAGGCCGACGCGCAACTGTTGAAGCCGGTCGGCACTGCCGGCGTCTACAGCGCGCTGCTGATCGCCCGCCAGAGTTTCGAGGCACGAAAACACTTAGCCGGCGAAATTTCAGCACTCCGCCAGCGCGTCGCCGAACGCCAGACCATTGTGCGCGCGGTGGCGGCACTGTCGAAAGGATCGGATGACGAGCGCGCCTATGCGCAGCTGCGCTCGCTGGCGATGAGCTGGCAGATCAGCGTCGAGGATGCGGCGCGCCGGATCGTGGCGATGACAAGTGAAGAAGCAACGGGTGAGGAAGGCGGCGATGACCAGTCCCATCGCGCCTGATCTCACGGCGCCTGCGCGCATGCCGGCCAAGCCGCGCGCCGGCGTCTGGCGCCGGCTGGTCAAGCGCCGTCTGGCGCTGCTCGGGCTGGTGATCGTTGCCGTCGTCGTTGCCGGCGCTGTGCTGGCGCCATGGCTGACCGGCTATGATCCCAACGAGCAGATGTTCGATGGCCTGACCATCGAGGGCTCGCCCTTGCCGCCGGATGCCAAATTCTGGCTCGGCACCGACCTGCTCGGCCGCGACCTGTTGACCCGCATCCTCTATGGCGCCCGCACCTCGCTGATCATCGGTATCGTCGCCAATGGCGTGGCGCTGTTCATCGGCACGCTGGTCGGCGTCACCGCTGGTTATTTCCGCGGCTGGATCGGCAGCGCGCTGATGCGCTTCACCGATCTGATGATGGCTTTTCCGGCGCTGCTGCTCGCCATATGCCTGGCGGCGGTTTTCCAGCCCAGCCTGTGGATCGTCGCCATGGTCATCGCGCTTGTCAACTGGGTGCAAACCGCGCGCGTCATTTACACCGAGACGTCCTCGCTGGCCGAGCGCGAGTTCATTGACGCCGAACGCACCATCGGGGCGAGTGCACCGCGCATCCTGTTTCGCCACATCCTGCCGCATCTCCTTCCGACCATCATCGTCTGGGGCACGCTCGGCATTTCGACCACGGTGCTGCTCGAGGCGACGCTCTCCTTCCTCGGCATCGGCGTGCAGCCGCCGACCGCCTCCTGGGGCAACATCATCTTCGAGAACCAGACCTATTTTCAGGCAGCACCCTGGCTGGTGTTCTTCCCGGGTGCCGCGATCCTGGCATTGGCGCTGGCCTTCAACCTGATCGGCGATGCGCTGCGCGACATCCTCGATCCGACGCAGAGGGGCCGGGCATGATCGCCTATCTCGGCCGCCGCCTGATCCAGTCGCTGCTCATCCTGCTCGGCGTCTCGCTGATCACCTTCGCGCTGCTCTACCTGTTGCCGGCCGACCCGGTGCGCCAGATCGCCGGCCGCAGCGCCACACCGCAGACGGTCGAGAACATCCGCCAGCAGCTCGGCCTCGACCAGCCCTTTGTCGTCCAGTACTGGCGCTACCTGACCAAGCTCGTCAGCGGCGATCTCGGCCGCTCCTATATCCAGCGCTCCGAGGTCACCGAGCTCATCGTCTCGCGGCTGCCGGCCAGCCTGCTTTTGATGGTCGGCGCCATCCTGTGCGAACTGCTGATCGGGCTCTCGATGGGCCTGATCGCCGCCGTCAAGCGCGGCACCGCCACCGACCAGACCTTGATGGTCGCCTCCTTCGTCGGTGTCTCGGCGCCGCAATTCGTCGTCGGGCTTTTGCTGCTCTATGTCTTTGCCGTGCGGCTGAGCTGGTTCCCGATCGGCGGCTACGGCACCTGGCGTCATCTCGTGCTGCCCTCGCTGACCATGGGCATCCTTGGCGCCGGCTGGTACGCGCGCATGATGCGGTCGTCGATGATCGACGTGCTGCGCCAGGATTATGTGCGAACCGCCCGTGCGAAAGGTCTGGCACGAAGCGCCATCATTTTCCGCCACGCACTGCCCAACGCCATCCTGCCCGTCATCGCCATGATCGGCATCGACATCGGCATCTTCATGGGCGGCATCGTCGTCGTGGAAAGCGTGTTCGGCTGGCCCGGCATTGGGCAACTCGCCTGGCAAGCCATCCAGCGCGTCGACATTCCGATCATCATGGGCGTCACGCTGGTCTCGGCCTTCGCCATCGTGCTCGGCAACCTGCTCGCCGACATCATCGCACCGTTCATTGATCCACGCATCAAGCTCAGATGAAACCAAGAAAACAAACAGAGAAAGGGAACATAACAATGAAAAAGTTTCTCGCATCGACCATCGCGGCATCAGCGCTGGCGCTGATGCTTGGCATGGCAAGCGCCCGCGCCGAAGACACCATCGATCCCAACGCCAAGCAGGGCGGAGAGATCATCGCCACCTACAAGGATGACGTCACCACGCTCGACCCCGCCATCGGCTATGACTGGCAGAACTGGTCGATGATCAAGAGCCTGTTCGACGGGTTGATGGATTACGAACCGGGCACGACCAAGCTGAAACCCGACCTTGCCGAAAGCTACGAGATTTCGCCGGACGGCAAGACCTTCACCTTCAAGCTGCGCCACGGCGTGAAATTCCACAATGGCCGCGAGATGACGGCCGACGATGTTAAATATTCGCTCGACCGCGTCACCAACCCGAAGACCCAAAGCCCGGGCGCCGGCTTCTTCGGCTCGATCAAGGGCTATGACGATGTCGCGGCCGGCAAGGCCGACAGCCTCGCGGGTGTCACTGTCGTTGACCCCTACACCGTCAAGTTCGAACTAAGTCGGCCCGACGCCACCTTCCTGCATGTCATGGCCATCAATTTCTCGCATGTCGTGCCGAAAGAAGAGGTGGAGAAATACGGCGCTGATTTCGGCAAGCATCCGGTCGGCACCGGTGCCTTCAAGCTGGCCGAATGGACGCTCGGCCAGCGCATCGTCTTCGTGCGCAATCCGGACTATTGGCACAAGGGCCTGCCGCATCTGGACAAGATCACCTTCGAGGTCGGCCAGGAGCCGATCGTGGCGCTGCTGCGCCTGCAAAAGGGCGAGATCGATCTGCCCCTCGACGGCATTCCGCCGGCAAAATTCCAGGAGGTGATGTCCGACCCTGAACAGAAGGCGCGCGTCGTCGAGGGCGGCCAGCTGCACACTGGCTACATCACCATGAACACCACCATGGCGCCCTTCGACAATGTGAAAGTGCGCCAGGCCGTCAACATGGCGATCAACAAGGCGCGCATCATCCAGATCATCAATGGCCGTGCCGTGCCTGCCAACCAGCCGCTGCCGCCGTCGATGCCGGCCTACGACAAGGCCTTCACGGGCTATCCCTATGACGTTGCCAAGGCCAAGGCGCTGCTTGCCGAGGCTGGCCATCCCGATGGTTTCGACACGCAATTGTTCGCCATGAACACCGACCCCAATCCGCGCATCGCCCAGGCCATCCAGCAGGATCTGGCTGCCATCGGCATCAAGGCCAGCATCCAGGCGCTGGCACAGGCCAACGTCATCGCCGCCGGCGGCGACAAGGCCGGCGCACCGATGATCTGGTCCGGCGGCATGGGCTGGATCGCGGATTTCCCCGATCCCTCGAATTTCTATGGTCCGATCCTTGGCTGCGCCGGTGCCGTTCCCGGCGGCTGGAACTGGTCTTGGTATTGCAACAAGGATCTCGATGCCAAGGCCGCCGAAGCCGACTCGATCGTTGATCCGGCGAAGTCCGATGAGCGCTATAAAATGTGGAGCGACATCTACGCCAAGATCATGGCGGACGCGCCCTGGGCGCCGGTCTTCAACGAGCAGCGCTTCACCATGAAATCCGCGCGCATGGGCGGCGCCGACAACCTCTATGTCGACCCGGTCCACGTTCCGATCAACTATGACAATGTGTACGTAAAAGATGTGCAATAGCTGCGACTACACCATCCACGGACGTCACCACCATTTCGGCTGGGATAATTCGTTTGTCCCGGCCGAGCGCGTGGCGCCCGGCTCGACCATCGAGTTCCAGTGCCTGGATTCCTCCGGCGGCCAGTTGAAGGCCGACAGCACGGTCAGCGATATCGCCAAGCTCGATTTCGCCCAGATCAACCCGGTGACCGGACCGATCTTTGTCGAGGGTGCGGAGCCCGGCGATGCGCTCAAGGTGACGATCGAGCTGTTCAAACCGTCCGGCTTCGGCTGGACGGCGAACATTCCAGGTTTCGGCCTGCTTGCCGACGACTTCAAAGAGCCGGCGCTGAACATCTGGAAATACGACGCCGCCTCGCTCGAGCCGGCGCTGTTAGGCAAGAATGCCCGTGTGCCGCTGAAACCCTTTGCCGGCACCATCGGCAACGCGCCGGCTGAGATGGGTCATCATTCGGTGGTCCCGCCGAGACGCGTCGGCGGCAATCTCGACATCCGCGATCTCGCCGCCGGCACCACGCTGTACCTGCCGGTGGAAGTGGCGGGCGCGCTGTTTTCGGTCGGCGATACCCATGCCGCGCAAGGCGACGGAGAGGTCTGCGGCACGGCGATCGAGAGCCCGATGGACGTCGTGCTCAAACTCGACCTGGTCAAGGATGCCAGGCTGAAGACGCCGCGCTTCACCACTTCGGGCCCGGTGACGCGCCATCTCGATGCCAAGGGCTATGAGGTGACGACCGGTGTCGGTCCGGACCTGATGGCTGGTGCGAAGGAAGCTGTCGCCCAGATGGTCGACCTGCTCGCCGGCCGCTACAAGATCGACCCGGTCGAAGCCTATATGCTGGCTTCGGTGTGCGGCGATCTCCGCATCAGCGAGATCGTCGACATGCCGAACTGGGTGGTCTCGTTCTACTTCCCGCGCTGCGTCTTCGAATGAACGCAGGCGTGGCCAGGAAGCGGACCGGGGCGGCTGCCCCGGTGGCGGCGGGACCGGTGCTCGATATCGCCAACCTCTCCGTCAGCGTGCGCGGCGAGGAGGGCGAACGCGAGGTCGTCTCCAACCTATCGCTGACGCTCAAACGCGGCGAAACGCTCTGCATTGCCGGCGAATCCGGCTCCGGCAAGTCGATGACGGCGCTGGCGATCATGCAATTGCTGCCGCAGCCTGCCGCCCACATATCATCCGGTAAGATTCGTCTCGGCGATACCGACCTGGCGACGCTTGACGAGCGCCGGATGCGCAGCATTCGCGGCAACCGCATCGCTATGATCTTCCAGGAGCCGATGACTTCGCTCAACCCGGTGCTGTCGATCGGCCGGCAGCTCACCGAATCGATTGAGGCGCATACCAGCCTCTCGCAGGCTGAAGCCCGCCAGCGCGCCATAGAGGCGCTGAAGGCGGTACGCATTTCGGAAGCCGAAAGCCGGCTAAGGCAGTTTCCGCACGAACTGTCCGGCGGCATGCGCCAGCGGGTGATGATCGCCATGGCACTGGCGCTCGAACCCGATGTGCTGATCGCCGACGAGCCGACGACGGCACTCGACGTCACCGTGCAAGGCGAGGTGCTCGAGTTGCTACGCGACCTGCAGCGCCAGCATGGCACCAGCGTCATCCTGATCACCCACGACATGGGCGTGGTCGCCGAAATGGCCGATCGAGTCATCATCATGCGGCACGGCCGCATGGTGGAGGAGGGCAAGACATCGGACATTTTTGCCCGGCCGCAAGCCGACTACACGCGCGAGCTACTGGCCGCCGTGCCGCGCATCAGCAGCGGTGTCGGCCGCCTTCCATCCAGGGACGTTGAGGCCCCAGCGCCGGCCAATGTCGCTGAGATCAAAGACCTGCATGTCCGCTTTGATTTGCATGGCGGATTCTTCGGCCGGGTCACCCGCCGCGTTCATGCCGTCGAGGGCGTCAGCTTCTCCATCGCGCCCAACGAGACACTGGCGCTGGTTGGCGAGTCCGGCTGCGGCAAGTCGACCACCGCCAAGGCGCTGGCCGGGCTTGTGCCGTATAGCGGCGACATCGTCATTGGCAGGCGCAATTTGTCAGGCCTCGGCCGTGACGAGCGCAAGGCTGTGCGCCGCGACGTGCAGATGATTTTTCAGGACCCCTTTGCTTCGCTCGACCCGCGCATGCGCGTCGGCGACCTCGTCGCCGAGCCGCTGGTCATCCACGGCATCGCCTCGAAGGACGAGCGCGGCCAGCGTGTCGCGGCGCTGTTCGAGCGCGTCGGCCTGTCGGCCGACCAGATGGAGCTTTACCCGCATGAATTCTCCGGCGGTCAGCGCCAGCGCGTCTGCATCGCCCGTGCACTGGCCTTGCGGCCGAAGCTGATCATCGCCGATGAAAGCGTCTCGGCGCTCGATGTCTCGGTGCAGGCCCGCGTGCTCGACCTGTTGAAGGAGTTGCAGCGTGAATTCGGCGTCGCCTATCTCTTCATTTCGCATGACATGGCGGTGGTCGAGAACATCTCCGACCGCGTCGCCGTCATGTATCTCGGCCAGATCGTCGAGATGGGCACCCGCGACCAGGTCTTTTCCAACCCCCGCCACCCCTACACCAGACGCCTGATCGAAGCCGTGCCAGTGCCCGATCCGGCGCAACGAAGAAGCCGCTTCGCCCGTCTCGACCAGGAGATCCCGAGCGCCACCCGCAGGATCGGCGAGCCGCCCCCGAAGCTGGCCTTGCAAGATGTCGGCAACGGCCATCTCGTTGCTGCCGGCAATTAAACCGGAACGATGTCACTGCTCTCCGGGGTTCTCTGGGGGAATCCCGCCAATTGGCCTAGCGAATACAAGCTTTCCATCTCTTCGGCAGGGCGTCCGGGGAATAGGTCACTCCAGAGCTGCACGATATGTTCGGCCATCTTCAGCCTGATCGCCAAATCCGTTTCGTATGTTTGCAGCACATGCTGGTGAATCCTCTGCCGCGTTCGAACGAGCGCCTCTGCTCGGGATGCCACGATGACGCTGCTCACGCTGTTCACGTGTCGACGGTGATGGTTGAGCACCGCGGCTTCATAGGCGACGGAACCGTCGCGGATTGCTTCGAGAATAAAGTACCAGTCGCCGCTCGTCGGCAGGGATAGGACATGCTCGACAAAGTCGGGCGTGATGTCGAACTTCCGGAAAACAGCCGCACTGATATTAGGGACCGTGTTCTTGACGCCCAGCCCCTCGTTGACTTCCTGTTGCGCCGAAACCTGGTAGCTGCGTCTCCATTTGAAATCGGAGAGATCGGTGAGATACCGGCTGGATAGATAGTCGCCGACGATTTCGCTTCGATCGTTGATGATCTTCGATGCGCAAAAGGCGAATTTCACGCTTGGATCGCGAAACAAGGGCACGAGGGTTTCGAGGAAAGCCGGATCGGATACGTCGTCGGCTTCGGCGATCCAGATCAGATCGGCTCTTGCGAGCGCTATGCCCTTGAACCATTGCGGATAGGGCGCTCCGGAGTTCTTCTCATTGACGATGACATGGGTGCCATAGATTCCGGCATAATAATCCAGAATCGATCGGCTATCGTCTGTCGAGGCATCATCCAGGATGATGAGCTCGAAATCCTGAAAGGACTGCCCCAGAATGCTTTCCATGCGCTCGCTGAGGTAGCGGGCGTAATTGTAGTTCGGCACGATGATCGATACGGCGGGCGGCTTGTTTGCGACCTCGCGCATGGTCGACAGCAGGCGCGGGAAGACCCGATCGGTGGAAAAATGCCGCCTTGCCTTGCCGCTCGCCTGCTTGCCGAGCTTCATCCGCAAAGGCCGGTCCTGGATCAGTTTCAGCGTCGCATCGGCCATCGCGATGGGATCAGCCCAATCGACGATGATACCGGCATCGTCTTCGACGAAATCCGGTGCCCCACCGCTGCCTGCAAAGCAGATTACAGGCAATTCGGCGAAGGCCGCCTCCAGGATGACGCGGCCGAACGGCTCTTCGCGCGATGTCAGCAGAAACAGGTCGGCACCCCGCAGATAAGGGCGCACATCGTCGACATTGCCCAGGAATGTGACCTTTTCGCCCAATCCGTCCGCCAGCAACCTGTCGACTTGCTGCGACCACGTACCCAGAGCCTCATCCCGCTCCGACCCCGGAAACAAGCCCAACCAATAGAAATGGCAGTCTTCAACGCCGCGTGCCCGGAGAATCCTGGCCACTTCGATAAACAGGTCAGCCCCCTTGCGGAATGGCATTCCGAGGCCGGACCCCACGACGATGGTGCTGTCCGTCGGCCAGCCGGCCAGCCGACGACTTCCAAGGCGCTGGATTTCGGTAAGATTGTGATCCGCGCTGGACTGCGGTACCGCGCTTGGAAGTACGTCGATGATGTTCGAGCCGACACTGTATTCGGCTATCAGATAGTCCCGGACACTACGGGAACACGCTACGAATTTCCGCGTGTGGGAAACGACTTCCTCCATGTCCTCCTTTGCGAATCGGGCCACGCTCGTTGCCAATTCCCTGGCATGCGTCAGGATAGGACTGTCCAGTTGACCGAGCAGCGCGTGCACACGGCCGGTTGCAAGACTGTTGCAATAGATCAGGTCTGGTCGGCCACCGCACCAGGCCGTGATGCGGGCCAGTTTGGTGGGCGTCGTGTCGGTCTTCGAAACCAGATCATCCAGGAGCACGGTATCGACCATGCGTCGAAACTGTTCAAGCTGTTGACCGCCTGCCAGGCACAGCACCTTGATCTCCAAGTCCGTGTGCGCTTGCAGCCATTGGAGGATGTCGAGCAACGACCCCTGTGCGCCGCCGAGGCGCGCATCATGCGACACGAACAGAACGCGCCAGGAAGAACTCCCAGGCAATTTTCCGGCCGCCGGCGGAGCAGCCACGACGTCCCGCGTCTGCTGCAGATAGGCGTAGCCATAGCGGGCATCCGGCTCGAGATATGCGCCCTCAGCCCAGTCGTTCCAGGCGTTGACGAAGATCAGCCGACTGTCGAAATCGGCAAAACGATTGCATGTATCTGCGACCGCGTTGGCGAGCCATTCGCGATAGCCGGACGGCGACGCATTCATCCAGATGCTGGTTGTCTCCCTTCTCTGCGCCGTGTTGTCCCATGACGGGCAAAGTCCGCGAAACAGTGTGTAGGGGACCTGAGGATAGGCTCGGCTGCGACCAACAAGGTCTGCCCAGTCATGGATATCCCCGCAGAAATCGCTCTTGAACGGCGGCATGCTGGCGCTGCTTTCGGGAAATGTTCCGAGATTGGGCGGAAATTCGACAGCGGCGTCAAACCCGAATTCCGCTGGGTCAATAGTGTCTAAAGACTGCGGATAGGCCAAAAATATCTCGCCGATGCCGGCAGCCCGGCAATAGGTCCTCCAGCGCTCTGCCGTTTCTACCGCCGACGGAAGCAGTCCGGGCCGGTGGACCATGAGCAGCGGCTTGCCGCCGATGCGTACATAGCGCCGATCGCGGAAATAGCCGGCTACATATTCGATGAAGGCGAGATCGTCCTCGGGTGAATGCGACTGCAGGACCTGAACCTCCTGATGGCGTCCGCCCCAACGGCGCCCCCACTGTCCGTTTGCCCAGTTGATGCAGAAGTCCATTTCGTGCGTGTCGTTTTCGATGAATTGGGTGATTGGCATCTCGAGCGGGCGGCTGCCGTTCAACCAGTAGAAGTGGAAGCAGAATCCCGAGAGGCCGTATTGCTGGGCAATCTCGATCTGTTGCTTCTGGACGTCCTTTATCCTGAGGTCATAGAAACCGAGGTCCGCCGGCAGCCTGGGCTGATGGTGACCGTTGAACTGTGGCACCGCGCGTGTCACATCAGTCCACTCCGTGAAGCCCTTTCCCCAAAAGGCGTCGTTTTCAGGAGTCGGATAAAACTGCGGGACATAGAATGCGATGACCCGCGCCCTCAATCCGGCTGGCCGCCTTTCGCTCGATCGCGGCACATAAGTTGCCGGGATGCGCCGGGTTTCACGTTTTTCTTTCCTGCCAAAACGGATGTAGTGATCCAGCGGATTGATCGCGGTGATTGTAACGTCCGTATATCTGGTGAGATAGTATTCGGTGTCGAAATCAATATTCGGATCTCGAGACTCGGCGGCACCGTGATCGATATAATGCATGATCGGGTCGGCCCCGCGCTTGGCCACGTCGGGATTCTGAGCAAGATACCAAGGCCCGTCGAACTGTCCGCTGGCTCGAATGCGTTGCCAGACGCGAAATCTCTTCCACCGCCTCCTGCTGGTCATCGATCTTAAAAGGATCATGAAGTCGGCTTTGTTCAACGACGTCCGCCTTCTAGCGATCAGGCTTCATTTTCATCGTCCCAGGCAGTTCCGGAGACTTTCGTGCAGATCATTCCGAGGATCCGCTCGAGGGCATGTTGCAAAGTGCCGTCCAGTTGGCCTGTCTCGCCGGGAAATGACGCCAAGGACAGATCGAGCCGCTTGAGCGGCTCCAGTGCGCGGCGGCGCACCCAGAACATGGTTCCGGCAAAGAAGTGGAGAGGAGAGTCAGCGGCCATGCCAAGCATCTCCAGCAGAGTCAGGATCGCCTCCCTGTTCTTGCCCCACCCCGCTGCCTCGGCCTTCCATTCATTGGGCAGCAGAAAGCGACGGGATCCGATCATCCCAGTTTCCGGCGAACGCTCGAAAGCGGCTACAATTCGGTCGACCACATCGCGCGATCCGATCAGGTCGAAGGCACTTGCCTGGCGCCAGATCTCGCCCAGAACCATGCGCGGCCCGCTCGATCCCGACTTCTTGCCGTGCAGTTTGCAGATGAGATCGAAGCGATCGAGCCTTCCTTCGCGCAGCAATTGCACGAAGGGGCCGATGTCGCGGCCGCGATTGTCATAGACCATGATCTCGGCAGCCGGAAATCTTGCCTGAACGCGTTCCGTCAGTGTCGCGTCTGGCCCGGTCAGCGTGAGGATGAGGTGGAACGGCCGATCGATCGCCTCCAGCAGCGTTTCGAACTCGGGCCAGAGATCGGAGTAATGCAGATGCATCGCAACGGCGATCTTTGGCTCGGCGGCAGGCAGGCGTTCCCTGGCTTGTGCCGGTGGGCCGTCGAAAAGTCGCGACAGGGTTTTCTGCAGATTGTCGCTCGCCACGCCAAAGCCCCACCCGGTGAGGCTGACCAGCGCAGCGGTCAAATGCTGCCCTTCTGCTCCTGCCAGATGCAGCAGAGGCCGCAGGACGATGCCCTGGCCCAGCGGCAGTTCAAACTGCTTCTGCCGTCGGCGGCGGCGCAACACTAAACCAAGATCGCCAATCCCTATCCGGCGGATGCCTGAGGCAATGATGTCGCTTCTGTCGAATTGCAGCGACACGCCGCCTTCGCTGCTTTTGAGCAGATAGGACGTCCGCTTGGCGACCGGCACATAGACGACCCTGTCGGGATGTCCCCGGCGGCATACATTTAGCCGGAGAAACGGCATCCGCCTGTCCGTTGGCGAAAGCTCCACGATGTAGCGTCCTGGCGCGTGAATGTGGATTTCGCTCAAGGCACCGCTTCGGTCGACACCGCATGCCCCGCCTATTTGCGGTTTGCTGGACAGGACATCAGGCAAGGCAACTCTTGTGCCGGCAGCGTCAGGCGACATAGCCGCTGTTCCGATTCGCGTGCGATCGGTCAAGGATACTGTCGAAGATACCGATCAGCCGGCCCAGGGAATTGATCAGTCTGTTTCGGTTAAGCGTCAGGCAATAGAAACCTATTTTCGTCGAATAACGGAGTATGTCCACAAATGGACTGTAGGCGATGCCATATTTTCTGCGCAAGTGAATCTCCGATCGCATCTTCGACCGATGCCGGAAGATCCGAGACCCGATCGACTGCGCAACGGAGGTGCCAATGTCGTGGACAGCATGTGCGCCACTGACAAGGATCATCGGCTCATTGCGCTGAATCAGACGGTGCGAGAGGTCATCATCTTCGAAATACAGGAAGATTTCCTCGTCAAACCCTCCGGCATCCAGGAACAGCGTTCGCTTGATCATGAACACGCCGCCATTGACGAAGCGGACGCAACAATCCCCCCAGACCTGCCGAATACGTGTGGGCAGCGACACGCCGGAAAGGCGATCAATCTCGCTCTGCTCGCGAAGCCACAGCCGCCCGTCCACCGTGTTTGTGAGTGGCACAAAGACGCTGCAATTCGGATAGCGCCCAGCCGCCTGCATGAGCGCATCGACGGCGCCGGTCCCTAGACGCACATCGGGATTGATGAACAGCAGATACTCTCCCGATGCCGCTGCCGCCCCAATGTTGCAGGCGTGGCCAAAGCCGAGGTTTACAGCATTATCAATGCGGTGAACGGCAAAGCCTGACAGGGCGGCGGAAAGATCGTCGGTGCTTGCATTGTCGACGCACACGATCTCCAGGCCTGGCGGCAGGCGAGCCAGCGCGCCGCGCACGGTATGCGCGCTGTTATGCGTCACGGTGACAACGCTTATCGACCTGTTCATTACCAAAGCCACCCTGATATCTCAGTTGGCTTCCCCCGTTGGAAGACTAGCGATCCAATCTAGGCGTTGCCACTTCGGGGGTCGAGTCCATACTCCTGACTAAAAAAGGGGCAACTCTTCGCCGATCTCGATCTCAAGCTTGGCCGCGATCCGCTGCAGCGGCGATCCCCTGCAGGGATTCGAATATGAATCCGCACCGGCCCCTTGCCGTTCATGCTCATTTTGCTCATGTTCAATACCGTTTGCTGATGATCGTTGGGGGACGGTCGCATTCACAATGGGAGGAAGTTGACCATGAAGGCATGCTATTTCGTTTCCGCCGCGCTTCTCGCCGCGGCCGCGGTCCCCGCTTCGGCCGCCGAAATTTCCGATGGGAAAGTCAAGATCGGCATCCTCAACGACCAATCGGGCGTCTACGCCGATTTCGGCGGCAAATGGTCGGTCGAGGCGGCCAAGATGGCGGTCGAGGATTTCGGCGGCAAGGTTCAGGGAGCGCCGATCGAAATCATCAACGCCGATCACCAGAACAAGCCGGACATCGCCTCCAACATTGCGCGGCAGTGGTATGACACCGAACAGGTCGATGCCATCATGGAGCTGACGACCTCATCGGTGGCGCTCGCCGTCCAGGGGATTTCCAAGGAAAAGAAGAAGATCGATATCGTTACGGGTGCTGCGACCACCGAGCTGACCGGCAAGCAATGCTCGCCCTATGGCTTCCACTGGGCCTATGACACCCATTCGCAGGCGGTGGGAACCGGCGGCTCCCTGGTTCAGCAGGGCGGCGACAGCTGGTTCTTCGTCACTGTCGACTATGCCTTCGGCTACTCGCTCAAGGAGCAGACCACCAAGTTCGTCGAGGCCCACGGCGGCAAGGTGCTGGGCGAGGTGCGCTATCCCCTGGGGTCGACCGATTACTCATCCTTCCTTTTGCAAGCCCAGTCGTCGGGCGCCAAGGTCATCGGCCTGGCCAATGCCGGCCTGGACACGTCCAATTCCATCAAGCAGGCCGCCGAATTCGGCATCGTCCAGGGCGGCCAGCGTCTTGCAGCCCTCCTGTTCACGCTGGCCGAGGTGCATGGGCTAGGCCTGCAGGCGGCGCAAGGCGTCGTGCTGACCGAGGGCTATTACTGGGATCGCGACGACAAGAGCCGCGAATTCGGGCAGCGCTTCTTCAAGCGCACCAACCGCATGCCGAACATGATCCAGGCCGCGACCTATTCGGCGGTGACGCAGTATCTGAAGGCGATCGACAAGGCCGGCACCGACGAGACCGAGGCCGTTGCCAAGCAGCTGCATTCACTGCCGGTGGACGACGCCGTGATCACCAACGGCAAGGTGCAGGCGGACGGCAACATGGTCCACGACATGTATCTCTACCAGGTCAAGGCGCCCAGCGAGAGCACCAAGGATTGGGACTATTACAAATATCTCGCCACCATTCCCGGCAAGGAAGCCTTCCTGAGCGAGAAGGAAAGCGGCTGTCCAACGGCGGCCCAGTGACCGGCGCGGCCATGGCGCCGCCTGATCTCGACGGGAACGAACCGCCTGTGGTGCTGTCCGCCCGCGGGTTGCGGCGCGACTTTGCCGGCTTCGTTGCCGTGAGGAATGTCGACCTCGATGTGCGCCATCGCAACATCCACGCCCTGATCGGACCCAACGGCGCCGGCAAGACGACCGTCTTTAACCTGCTAACCAAATTCCTGGCGCCGACCAGCGGCAGGATCGAACTTCTGGGCACCGATATCACCCGCACCTCGCCGGCGAAGGTGGCGCGGATGGGGCTGGTGCGCTCGTTCCAGATATCGGCGATCTTTCCGCATCTCAGCGTGCTCGACAATGTGCGCGTCGCGCTGCAGCGGCCAAATGGGCTTGGTGTTCAGTTCTGGCGCTCGCTGGCGGCGCTCGATCGGTTGACGCCGCGCGCTGTGGAGTTGCTGCGTTCCGTGGGCCTCGATGATGCCCGTAACAAATTAGCCGGCGATCTTTCCTACGGCAGGAAACGTGTGCTCGAGATCGCCACGACCCTGGCGCTCGATCCGAAAGTGCTGCTGCTGGACGAGCCGATGGCCGGCATGGGACATGAGGACGTGGCCACGGTTTCCGCCCTCATTCGTTCGGTGGCACGCGACCGTGCGGTTCTGATGGTCGAGCACAATCTGACGGTCGTGGCCGATCTCTGCGACTGGATAACGGTCATGCAGCGCGGCGAGGTGCTTGCCGCCGGCGACTACGCCACCGTCAGCCGCGATGAACGGGTAAAGGTCGCCTATATGGGCACCGCCGATGACTAGCGCCGCGCCCCTGCTTGCGGTTCGTGGCCTCAACGCCTGGTATGGCGAGGGCCATGCGCTGCACGGCGTCGATCTGGAAGTGTTTGCCGGCGAGACGGTCACGCTGCTCGGCCGCAACGGCGTCGGCAAGACGACGACGCTGCGCGCCATCATGGGGCTGATCCGCAAGCGAACCGGCGAGGTCGTTTTCGACGGCGCGGATCTGATGCGGCTGCCGCTGCACCGCACCGCGCATCAAGGTATCGGCTTCGTGCCCGAGGAGCGCGGCATCTTCGCGACACTGACCGTCGACGAAAACCTGGTCCTGCCGCCGGTCGTCGCCGAGGGCGGCATGAGCGTCGCGGAGATATTCGATCTCTTCCCCAATTTGAAGGAGCGGCGCAACAGTCCCGGCACCAGGCTGTCGGGCGGCGAACAGCAGATGCTGGCGATCGCGCGCATGCTGCGGACCGGCGTGAAGATGCTGCTTCTCGACGAGCCGACCGAGGGGCTGGCTCCCGTCATCGTGCAGCGCATCGGCGAGTTGCTGGTGACGCTGAAAAAGCGCGGCATGACGATCCTGCTGGTCGAGCAGAATTTCCGCTTCGCCAGCCGTGTCGCCGATCGTTTCTACCTGATGGAACACGGCAAGGTCGTCGCCGGATTTCCGACCGGTGAACTGGCGGACCGCATGACGCAACTCCACGACGTTCTGGGTGTATGAGGGCGCCATGACGATGATCTTCGGAATCCCCGTCCAGGCACTCCTCGGCCAGTTGCTGGTCGGACTGATCAATGGCTCATTCTATGCCATGCTGAGCCTGGGTCTGGCCGTCATATTCGGCCTGCTGCGCGTCATCAATTTCGCCCATGGCGCCCAGTATATGCTCGGCGCCTTCACAGGCTATCTCCTGCTCACCTATCTCGGCATCGGCTATTGGCCCGCTCTGATCCTTGCGCCGCTGATCGTCGGCCTCTTCGGCATGGTGGTCGAGCGCCTGGCATTGTCGCGGCTTTACGATACCGATCCGCTCTACGGCCTGCTCTTCACCTTCGGCCTCGCGCTCGTGCTCGAAGGCATATTCCGCTACAGTTACGGCGTGTCGGGAAATCCCTACGCCGTGCCGTCGCTGCTTTCGGGCGGCACCAATCTCGGCTTCATGTTCCTGCCCAATTATCGCGGCTGGGTCGTCATCGCCTCGCTGATCGTCTGCTTCGGAACCTGGGCGCTGATCGAGAAGACCAGGCTCGGGTCCTATCTGCGCGCGGCAACCGAGAACCCCCGTCTTGTCCAGGCCTTCGGCGTCAACGTGCCGTTGTTGCTGACCCTTACCTATGGCCTCGGCTCCGCCCTTGCCGGGCTTGCCGGAATTCTGGCGGCACCAATCTATCAGGTGAGCCCGCTGATGGGATCGGATCTCATCATCGTCGTCTTCGCTGTGGTTGTGATCGGCGGTATGGGGTCGATCCTTGGCGCGATCGTCACCGGCTACGCGCTTGGCCTCGCCGAAGGCCTGACCAAGGTCTTCTACCCCGAGGCCTCCAACCTCGTGGTCTTTGTCATCATGGCGATCGTGCTTCTGGTCCGGCCGGCCGGCCTGTTTGGAAGGGACATCTGACATGGCCGAACTGTCGCTTCGCGAGACATCGGCCAGAACCTCAGGCTGGCTTGAATGGACGCTGGTCGGGCTCGGCATACTGGCGCTGCTGGTGGCGCCTTTCCTGGTCTATCCGATCTTCCTGATGAAGATGCTTTGCTTCGCGCTGTTCGCCTGCGCGTTCAATCTCCTGCTCGGCTATACTGGCCTCCTGTCGTTCGGCCACGCGACCTTCTTTGGCGGTGCGGCCTATTTCACCGCGCATGCCGTCAAGGTGTGGGGCTGGCCGCCGGAAGCCGGTATCCTGCTCGGCATGGCGGGTGCAGCCCTGCTCGGCCTTGTCATGGGCTTCTTCGCCATTCGCCGGCAAGGCATCTATTTCGCCATGATCACGCTGGCGCTGTCTCAGATGTTCTTCTTCTTCTGCGTCCAGGCGCCCTTCACGCAAGGCGAGGACGGCATCCAGGGCGTGCCGCGCGGCATGCTGCTTGGGGTTCTGGACCTGAACGTCTCGCTGAACATGTACTATTTCGTGCTGGCGGTGGTCCTGCTCGGCGTCTTCGCCATCTGGCGCATCGTCAACTCGCCCTTCGGCATGATCCTGCGCTCGATCCGGGAAAACGAGAACCGCGCCATTTCGCTGGGCTATTCCGTCGCCAATTACAAGCTCGGCGCCTTCGTCATGTCGGCAGCACTTGCCGGGCTGGCAGGTTCGCTCAAGGCGATCGTTTTCCAGTTTGCCACGCTGACCGACGTCACCTGGCAGATGTCGGGCGAGGTGATCCTGATGACGCTGCTCGGCGGCATCGGCACGATGGTTGGGCCGATCATCGGCGCCAGCCTCGTCGTCGGCCTGGAAAACACGCTTGCCACCTCGGGTTTCCCGGTGACAATCGCCACCGGGCTGATCTTCATGGTGTGCGTGCTGATCTTCCGGCGCGGCATCGTCGGCGAACTTTACGCGCGGGTGCTCGGGCGGCCGGGCAAGGACTGATCAGTGCCAGATCGACTGCGCGCGATTGAGGTGACCGCCGGGGAAACGAGGCGTCTGTCTCCGTGGGTATGGACGGGTTCACTCATGCGCAATATGGATAGAGATGAGGGCTGCTGTGGCGCTCGGGGGATTTGATCAATGACCGACAACAAGCCAGACGTTACCAAGGATTGGCAAGCGACGCAGGGCCAGAAGTCCTCCGCCACGCGTCTTCGCCTGTTCGCCGCACTCTCATGGATCGTGGCGATTGGCGGCGAAATCTACGGGATTGTTCTGCTTCGCCAGAACAAGTTCGACCAGGGACACCTGCCACTGATCATCGGCCTTCTGGTCGGCATCGCGATTTTCGCAATTGCTGGCAACTTGCTGTGGAAGGCGGCCAACAGGCACGATCCGGCCCGTGCATCCGACACGGCCAGTTTCTTCTTCCAAAACCAGCTCGGCGCCATCATCACGCTGATCGCCTTCCTCCCGCTGGTTTTCCTGATCCTCACCGACAAGAATATGGATCCGCAGACCAAGAAGATTGCCGGCGGCCTCGGTGCTGTACTGGCCGTGGTCGCCGCGATAACGGGGGTCAGCATCAAGCCTCCGTCGGTCGAACAGTACACCCAGGACATGAACGCATGCGCGGCCCAGATCAAGTCGGGCCAGCCCACCACCGCCTGTTCGCCCGATGTCGCCGCTCAGGCGCAGGCGATCGCCACGGACAGCGCCGCGGTGACAGCGGCGACGCAGGACGCGAACCACCCGGCCGGTCAGGATGTCGTTTACTGGATAGCGCCCGAAAACGGAGCCAAGAAGTCCTCGGAGCCGCATGTCTTCCACCTCTGCGCAGGCGTCAGTCCGCTGAAGGACAAGACCGTGAATAGCGGCTCCGTGACCGAGGCCTACGCACAGAACGCCATCCGCATCACGAAGCAGATCGATATGGAACAGAAGCAGTGCGGGTTTACACCCAAAGCCAGCACCAACTGAACCCGCCCGCGCTCGATCGTCAGCGCCTTCAGCATCACGGTGCGAGCAAGCGCGCCCCGGGGTGCCTTCGTAAGCATATGGGTCCGTCCGCTTCTGGCGGGCGGGCACAAGAACGTGGCGCTCGCCAGAAATCCAGCGATTGCACTGTAAGCTGCTGAAATCCTTAACGCGATTTTCACCCCACTAGCCTAGCCACTTGGCACTATGAGGCATTCCAAGCAGCCTGTTCCAGGGTCCGCCCCTCAAGGGCAGAGTGAATCCGTGGACGTTGGGATTCTCCGGGATCAGTTGGCTGATCTGAGGACGGGGATCTTCATTTCGATGCCTATCGGCACGGTTCTCTCGGCCCTGATCCTGGCCGTGCAGATGCTTTCGGGCGGCGGGCTTGCGGCGGTGCTGTGGTTTGCCGCGGTCGGCACGATAAATTGCGCACGCATAGCACTTGCTCTCTCCCAATCGGATACGGCCAACAGCAGGCTGAGGCTGGCCGGTGCACGGCTTTCTTCTTATGGGATGCTGGCTCTGACGTCGGGCATCGCCTGGTCTTTTCTGGCCGTGCTGACCGATGGATACACCACGCCCCAGGCGCCGATCTATCTGATCGTTCTGGCCGGCGCGTCGGCCGGTTCGGTCACCTACGGAACCTCATACGCGCCGTCCTCGATCAACTTCATGACACTGCCGCTCTTGATCACTATCGGATGCCTCTCAGCAAAAGGCGGTATCGAAAATTATATTCTGGCTTTCACGGTCCTGCTCTTTCTCGCTGGAATGATCCGAAGCGCGCTTCTCGGACAAGCCCGCTTTCGCGAGGCGAGCCGCCTCAAATACGAGGCGAAGGAATTCGCGACCGAGATGGAACGAAACTCCAGGCGCGATCCGCTGACGAATTTGCTCAACCGCTACGGGCTCGAGCAGGCTATCCGCCAACTCGGACTTGCCGACGGTCCGTTCGTGGCCATGCTGATCGACCTGGACGGCTTCAAATCCGTCAACGACACCTATGGTCACAATATCGGCGATGACCTGCTGGTCCGGGTTGCGCGCAGAATAGAAAACCATGCGCCGCCAGGGGCAACCATTTCGCGTATCGGCGGTGACGAGTTCGTGCTGCTCTTTCCAGCCAGCAAATCCGTGCCGTCGATCGACGAACTTGCATCGTCGCTCATCGCGGCCGTCGCAAATCCGGATCCGGCGTTGAATTCGGTGCGCGTCGGCGCATCGATCGGCATCTATGTATCAGAGAGACCACGACTGACGGAGATGCTGCTGCGGGCGGACTTCGCGCTTTATGCGGCCAAGCGCAGTGGCAGGAACCAATACTGCCTCTTCGACGCCGAACTCGACCGCGGCCTCGAACGCAAGCACTGCATCGAGCGCGATCTGCGCGGCGCCATTGAAACAGGCACTCTTTGCTCATGGTTCCAGCCGATGGTGCGCCTGGATACGAATGCAATCGTCGGCTTCGAGGCGCTGCTGCGGTGGCAACATCCGGTTCATGGACCCATTTCGCCGCCTGAGATCGTCACTGCGGCGCGTGAAACCGGGCTGCTTTCCCTGTTGACGGAAACGGTGTTTCTCAACTGCTGCGCCATGATTGAAGAGCTGGTGAGAAACGGGCGCCAGCATGTTCGGGTCGCCATGAATCTCTCGCCACGCGAGCTCGAGGCAGGCAATGTCGATGAAATGATCCTCGACAGCCTCAAGACGAAGAATATTCCCATGGCGATGCTCGAGATAGAGATCACGGAAGAGGCGCCCGTGGATCGCGACAGGGTTGACGAAAAGCTGGAACGTCTGGCGGATGCGGGCATATCCATTGTGCTGGATGATTTCGGCACCGGTTTTTCGACGCTGGTTTCGCTGAAGGACAGCCGAATCCGCAAGATCAAGATCGACAAGGACTTCGTTCGCGATCTCGCCAGCTCCGTGGAAGATCAGGCCCTGGTCAAGGCAGTCATCGACCTCGGGCGAACGCTGGGAATGGAGGTGGTCGCCGAGGGTGTCGAAACCGACGCGGATCGCCTGATCCTCCGCTCGCTCGATTGCATGATCGCGCAGGGCTTTCTCTTCTCGGCCGCCCTTCCCATGCATGATGCGCTGGCCTTCGATGCAGGCCGCTTCGACAACTCCCTCGCGACCTTCCTTGATACCGCAGCAGGCTTGCCTGGCAAATCCCAGACTGGTAGCGCCGCCTAAGCAACTGCCGTCCGCTGGTTCGTTCTTATGGCTTTTGGAACTTCAGGATGAAGCGATCGCTCTCGCCTATGGCCGCATATTTTGCGTGATCTTGCGCGCCAAGCTTGAAGGTTGGCGGCAGGGTCCACACACCGCTCGGATAATCCTTTGTGTCTTTTGGATTGGCATTGACCTCGGAGCTGCCGACGAACTTGAAGCCAGCCGCCTGCGCAAAACCGATGGCAACGTCCTGGCGTACATAGCCGGACTTGGCGAGCGGATCCTGCGGCTCGTCCGGCTTGCCCCGGTGCTCCTCGATCCCGAGGATGCCGCCAGGCTTCAGCGCTTTATAGAAGGCGGCGAAAGCGTCCGCGGTGGTGCCCGCACTCATCCAATTGTGGATGTTGCGAAAGGTCAGCACGAAATCCGCGCTTCCCGGCGGCGCGATGGCATATTTGTCGGCTGCAAATTCAGTGACGGTGACCTTGTCATAGTCGGCTGGGTCGGCGGCAAGCTTGGCTGCCAGGGCGGCATTGTCTTTTTGGACTTCAGCGGAAGGCGAGGCCTTCTCGCCATTTGCCGCGATATAGTGGCCGTTCCGCTTCAGGTAGGGGGCCAGGATCTCGGTCCAATATCCACCTGCGCCGGGAAGGATTTCGACGACGGTGCTGTCAGGCTTCACGCCAAAGAATGTCAGCACTTCGCCGGGATGGCGATATTTGTCGCGTACGCTGTTGGGCTGTGAGCGCTGAGGTCCGCTGATCAGTTTCTCAAGTGCGGGATCGACACTTTCCGCGGCTGAAGCGCAAAAAGCACCGATCGAAACGCCGAGGAGAACGACAAATTTCGAGGCAACGCGGCGACTTGGGAACATGAAATCATTCTCGTGTGCATTGGCGATCCACATCATGACACTCCGTCGGCAGACTGGCGATGTCAGGAATGGCTCAAAGACCTCAAGAGAAGCACGACATTTCCAATATCCCCGCCTTCCGTGGAACGCCTTACCCCCGGGCTTCAGCCCGCCCCCATCACCCGTAACACCCGCGCTCCACCGCCAGCCGCCGCACCAGCGCCAGCACGGCGTCGATGGTCGGCGTCGGCTTGTCCGTCAGCCGGCCAAGTTCCTGCACCGCGCCGACCAGCGCATCGATCTCCATCGGCCGGCCGCGCTCCAAATCCTGCAGCATCGAGGTCTTGTGCTCGCCGACATCGCCAGCGCCCTTGATGCGACGGTCGACCGTGATGGGAAAACGCACGCCGAGGCTTTCGCCGATCGCCTGCGCTTCCAGCATCATGCTGCGGGCAAGCGAGCGGGTGCCTTCGTCGCCGACGATGGCGGCCAGCGTGCTGCCGGTCAGCGCCGAGATTGGATTGAAGGAGAGGTTGCCCCACAGTTTTACCCAGATCTCGCCGCGGATGTCGTCGCGTACCGGCGCCTGCAGGCCGGCCTTGACCATCTCCTCGGCCAATAGCGTGACCCGTTCGCTGCGCTCGCTGGAGGGTTCGCCGAGCGAGAAGCGCTTGCCCTCGACATGGCGGATGAGCCCGGGCGCATCGACCTCGACGGCGGGATAGACGACCGACCCGATGACACGCCGCGGCCCGATCCGCTGCCAGATCGCGCCGCCGGGATCGACCGCGTTCAGCCTGGTGCCTTCGAGCGGCCCGCCCACGCCATGGAAATACCACCACGGCACGCCGTTCTGCATGGTGACGACAGCTGTATGGTCCCCGAGCAGAGGTGCGATCTGGTCCAGCGCCGGGGTGAGCGAATGGGCCTTCAGCGCCAGCACGACATAATCCTGCACGCCAAGCTCCTCGGCCTTCGCCGCGGCCCGGACCGGCGCCACCAATTCCTTGCCGTCTTCGATCAGACGCAGGCCGTTGGCCTGGATCGCTTCGAGATGGGCGCCGCGCGCGACGATCGACAGGTCGGTGCGGCCGGCGATCGCCAGCTTGGCGGCGAGATAGCCGCCGATCGCGCCGGCGCCGAAAATGGTGATCTTCATCGTCAAAGCCCGAGTTTGGCGGCAAGCCCGATGCGCTGCAGCTTGCCGGTCGCACCCTTGGGGATCTCCTCCAGGATCAGCACCTTGCGCGGCACCTTGAAGTCGGCAAGCCGTGTCGCGGCGTAAGTGCGGATATCGTTCTCATTGGCGCTCATGCCTTCGCGCAACACGACGGCCGCCGCCACCTCTTCGCCAAGCTTGTCATGCGGCATGGCGAAGGTGACGACCTGCGCCACCGCCGGATGGTCCATCAGCACGTCGTCGACCTCGAGCGGCGAGATCTTTTCGCCGCCGCGGTTGATGATCTCCTTCAGCCGGCCCGTGACGCGGAGATAGGCATCCTCGTCAAGCACGCCCTGGTCGCCGGTGTGGAACCAGCCATGCGCGAAGGCCGTGGCATTGGCGTCCGGGTTCTTCTCATAGCCCGCCGTGACATTGGGCCCTCGAATGACGATTTCGCCGGTCTCGCCGGCTGTCAGCAGCCGGCCGTCCGGTGCCATCACGGCCACGTCCGGACCGGCGCCGGCCCCGACACTGCCCGGCTTGCGCAGGCCCGGCGGCAGCCGGTTCGACGCCATCTGGTGCGCGGCTTCGGTCATCCCGTAGGATTCGATCACCGGACAGCCAAAGGTTGCTTCGAGTTCGCCCATCACTTGCGCCGGCAGCGATGCCGAGGACGAGCGGATGAAGCGCAGGCGCGCCGCCGCCAGCACTTCCGCATTGCGCGCCGCGCGCGGCAGGATCGCCTGGTGCATGGTCGGCACCGCCGTGTACCAGCTTGGCTTGGCATCGCTCAGCCACTGGAAGAAGCGCAGCGCGTTGAAGCCCGGCGTGCAGTAGATGCTGCCGCCCGCTGCCAGTGACGACAGCACCGCCGCGATCAGGCCGTGAATGTGGAACAGCGGCACGATGTTGAGGCAGCGGTCATCGGCGGTCAGGCCGAGGGTTGCGCCAATGTGGGCTGATGAGGCCGCGATGTTGGCATGGCTGAGCGGCACCAGTTTTGGCCGCGATGTCGTGCCCGATGTGTGCAGCAGAAGCGCAATGTCGCCATCCCCTGCCATATCGGGCGCCGCCTGCGGACCGATCGTCGCGCCCTCGATGGTGAAACTGCCAGCAGACATGTCCGGTTGCACGACAAGCCGCAGCACGCCGATGCCGAGCCGCTCGGCCACTGCAACCGCCGGGCCGGTCTCGTTCTCCGCGACAAGGATCGCCTTGGCGCCGATGTCGGTGAGGTAGAAATCGAGTTCATCGGCGCGGTATGCGGGATTGAGCGGCGCCGTCGCGGCGGCGGCCGCCACGGCGACGAAGGCGGTGGCCATCTCCGGCCCGTTCGGCAGCACGATCGCCACCCGGTCGCCCCGGCCGATGCCGAGCGCATGCAGCCGCTCGGCGGTAGCCGCGATCAGGCTGCGCAACCCGCCATGGGTGAGCGTCGCCCTGTCGGGTGCCAGGATCGCCGGAGCATCATCGGCGCCGGCAGCGAGGCGGCGGGAGAGGTCTTTTGAATTCGTGCTCATGGTCACCGACTATGTTTCAAACGACTGCTTCTAGAAAGCCCAGAAGACGATTGCGATCCTGGCAGCATCGCCGATCGCAAACCGGTTCTCCCGGTCGCCTCAATATCCCAGCGCCATCCCATCCTTGCGCGGATCGGAGGCGCCGGTCAGCGTTCCCTTCTCCCAGTCGATCAGCACCACCTGTCCGCCGCCAAGCGGGTGATCCGGCTCGGCGATGCGATGGCCGCGCCGGCGCAAGCCTTCGAGCGCCTCAGCGGGGACGCCGCGCTCGGCCTCCACAGTATCATCATTGTAGAACACCCGTGGCGCATCCAGCGCCTGCTGCGGATCCATGCCGAAATCGATCATGTTGGTCAGGAGATGGACATGGCCGAAAGGCTGGTAGCCGCCGCCCATGACGCCGAACGGCATCACCACGCGGCCGTTTTTCGTTGCCATGCCGGGCATGATCGTGTGCATCGGCCGTTTGCCGGGCGCGATGGCGTTCGGATGCGCCGGGTCGAGGCGGAAGCTCGCGCCACGGTTCTGCAGCACTATGCCGGTCTTCGGGCCGACGACGCCGCTGCCGAAGGAATAATAGGTCGAGTTGATGAAGGAGACCGCGTTGCGGTCGCGATCGACGATCGAGATGTAGACCGTGTCGCTGCCCGGCAGGTCCAGGCGCGGCAGATGCGTCATGGCGCGGTCGCGGTTGATTTCGGCGCGCAGCCGGTCGGCATAGGCGCCGGACAGAAGCTCTCTCACGGGCACCGGAACATGGTTCGGGTCGCCGAGGAAGCGGTCGCGATCCTGGTAGGCCAGGCGCCCAGCCTCGATTTCCAGATGCAGGCGCTCGGCGCCATTGGGGTCGAGCCCGCCAAGCTTGAAGCCCGACAGCACGTTCAGCATAAGCAGCGCTGTCATCCCTTGATTGTTCGGCGGCATCTGATGGATGTCGTAGCCGCCATAGGCAGTGCTGACCGGGGCGACATAGTCGCCCTTGGTCGCCGCGAAATCCTCTTGGCTATGCAGCCCGCCCAATTCATTGAGCCGGCGCACCATATCGTCGGCGACCGCGCCTTCATAGAAGCCGACACGGCCCTGGCTGGCGATGATCCGCAAGGTCGCGGCGAGTTCCGGCTGGTGGTGGACATCGCCGGCCTTCGGCGCCTTGCCACCCGGCAGGAAGATGCGCGCGGCATGTTCGTCCGCCGACAGGTCGGTTTCCGGCTCGGCCCAGTCGAAGGCGACGCGGTCATGCACGACATAGCCGGCCTCGGCATAATGGATAGCCGGCGCCAGCACCTCGGCAAGGCTCTTGCGGCCATGATCTTCCAGGAGCCGGCTCCAGGCATCGACGGCGCCCGGCACGGTCACCGCATGCGGCCCCTGTTTCGGAAGCTCGCTAAAACCCTTGTCCAGATACCAGTCGACGGTGGCGCCCGCCGGCGCGCGGCCGGAGCCATTGAAGGCCAGCACCTCGCCCTGTCCTCCGGGAGAGTAGAGGACAAAACAATCGCCGCCGATGCCGGTCGACTGCGGCTCGACCACGCCTTGCACGGCGGCGGCGCAGACAGCGGCGTCCATGGCATTGCCGCCGGCGCGCAGCATGTCGATCGCCGCGAGGGTGGCAAGCGGGTGCGATGTCGCCGCAAGCGCTTCCGTGGCACGAACCGGCGAGCGGCCGGGAAACTGGAAATCACGCATTCTGTCTTTGTATCCCTTGGTCTGATGGATGCGACGTTGCCGCCATGGCGTAACACGACACGGCAACGGATCGCTTCGGCTTGTCGACACTGCGCATTTTGCCAATTCTCCTCGTTACGCCAGACGCGTATCAGGCTCGGACCCGATAAGGCGTTAGCCAGGTTTCCAGCGCGTTCAGTGCCGAGATGATCGTGAAATTGATGGTGAGATAGATCGCGCCAGCGGCCACGAAAACCTCTACGGCGCGATAGGTCTGCGAAATAAGCCCCTGGGCGATGCCCGTCACTTCCATCAGTGTGACGATCGATGCAAGCGACGTACCCTTTACCATGAGGATGATCTCGTTGCTGTAGCTCGGTATGGCTTGGCGCAGCGCCAAAGGCAGAACGACGAGGCGCAGGGTCTGGAGCCGTTTCAGGCCTAAGGCAGAGGCCGCCTCGACAAGGCCACCCGGCACACCCTGTATCGCACCCCGCAGGATTTCGCTGCCATAGGCGGCGGTATTGAGACTGAGCGCAATGATGGCACACCAATAGGGCTCGCGAAACAGCCACCAGAGCCCAACTGCCTGAAGTGTGGGGCGGAACTGGCCGAGGCCGTAATAGATGAGGAATATCTGGACGAGCAATGGCGTGCCGCGAAAGACGGCAACGAAGGAGCGTATGGGCCAGACCAGCATCCGATGGTTTCCCTGCTGCGCCAGTGCGAGCAACAGGGCCAAGGCAAAGCCTATTCCGATCGACAACCCCGCAAGTTGCAAGGTTAACGGCAAGCCGGAGAGAAGGGTGGGAATGATCTCTGCAAAAAAGGCGAAGTCGATCATGCGTGGACCATGCCTCGCCACGCCCGTGCCTCGCCGTAGCGGAAGACCGATCCGGTCACGGCAGCGATGAGGAAATACAGCGTCGCGGCTGCTATATAGAAGACGAAGGGCTCCCGCATCGATCCCGCGCCGATCTGAGATTGCCGCATCAATTCCACCAGGCCGATCACGGAGATCAAGGCCGAATCCTTGAGCACAAGCTGCCAGACATTTCCGAGGCCCGGCAGGGCGTGCCGCATCAGTTGAGGCACGATGACAAGACGCAGCAATTGGAACCGGGACAGGCCAAGCGCCTTGCCAGCCTCAAACTGGCCGAGATCGACGGCGAGATACGCTCCGCGATAGACCTCGGCTTGATAGGCGCCCGAAATGATGCCGATCGCCAGGACGCCAGTCGCAAATGTCGGCAGCCCGAAGAAACCTGTGCTGCCGAAGAATTTGCCGATCTCAGTCAATGCTATGCTGCCGCCGTAGTAAAGCAGGTAGATCGTCAACAGATCGGGCACACCCCTGAACACCGTGCCATAGCCCTTGGCGACCCATGACGGTAAAGCTCTCGTGGAGAGCCGGCCCCCTGCTGCAACCGCGCCGAAGAGAGCGCCGAGCAGGAAGCCGAGGACTGACAGCGCAAATGTCACGCCAGCTGCCAGCAGCAGGGCTCCGCCCCAGCCGCCCTTGCCCACGGAAAGGATATGGAGTGTGTCCGTCATGTGGAACCTGATCGTTCAGCGCCGCGCCCGGCCGATCGGTTGATACCAATCGGCCGGACAGAATACACACGTGGCTACTTGACCGGCGTCACGTCCGTTTTCACCCATTTTTCCGAGATGCTTTTAATGGTCCCGTCAGCAATGGCGGCGCTGATTGCGTCGTTCAGCATTTCCTTGAGCTTGGTGTCTTCCTTCCTGAGTCCCGCACCCGTTCCGGCACCGAACAGGCCGCCGACAAAGCCCGGACCTGCAACCGTGAAGCCCGAGAATTCGGGTTTTGCGAGCGTCGCGGCAAGCGCTGTCTTCTGAGCGAATACTGCATCGATGCGGCCCGCGGCCAGATCGAGATCGTGCTGCTCGGTCGTCTTGTACTCACGGATCTCCACCGTGTCGCCGAAGTATTTCTTGACGAATTCGAGCATGGCCGTTGCCGCCTGAACACCGACTACCTTGCCCTTCAGCAGGGGCTTCAACTTGTCGACCGCGGCCTTGGTAGCAGCCTCATCGTCCAGTTTGAATTTCTCGGCCGAAGCGCCGAGCTTCCCCAGATCGCTATCCTTGGCGGCTGCGAACCCGCCCGGGTCGATCGCATAAGGCTGGGTGAAGTCGATGGTCTCGAGGCGTTTCGGCGTGATGAACATGCTGGCCATGATCACATCGAACTTGCCGACCTTCAGCGAAGGAATAAGCCCGTCCCAGTCCTGAGCGATGATGGTGCATTTGACCTTCATCCGCTCGCAAAGATTGTTGGCGAGGTCGATCTCCAGTCCGTCAAGCTTGCCGTCTGCGTTGGTGAAGTTCCACGGAGCGTAGGCGCCCTCCGTGGCGATGGTTATGGTCTTGGGCGCGTCCTCGGCCAATGCAGTGTGCATGAAGCCGAACATGCTGAGTGCAGCCGCAACAGCGGCCAAACGACGAACTTTCATGTGGTTCCCCTTTTTTGATAGGCTGATCGAGATGTTCCTACGTCCGGCCGCATTGCCGGTTCGAGGCCATTCTTGTCCGGCCGGCGTTCGTCACCGGCTCGGACTCACGAACTCGGCCAGCATCGGTGCTGTGCTGAGAATGTGATCCTGCATCACCTTTTCCGCGTGAAGTTCGTCGCCTGAACGCAAGGCCGCGATCACGGCGGCATGCTCCTCGCGCGCAGAATGCGGCTTGTCACAATCGTCGAACCAGATGCGCATGTAGGGCTCTATCACCACATGCAGCGCCGATATCTGGTGGATAAGCTTGGGCCTCCAGCTTAGCGCACAGATACGGCCATGGAATTCCTGGTGGCGGACCACCCAGTCGCTGCTGCCGCTCTGGCCCGCGCGTTCCATGCGATCGAGCAGGCGCTCGAGTTCCTCGAACTCCTCCTCATCTATCCTGGGCATCGCCAGCCTTACGGCCAGTCCCTCCAGAACCGAGCGAATTTCGAAAATCTCGTAAAGCTCATCGACCGTCAGGCCTGCGACCACGCATCCACGATTGGGCCGCAGAACCACCAGCCCGTCGGAGGCCAGGCGCCGAAAGGCTTCCCGCACAGGCATGCGACTCATGCCGATCTCGGCGGCAATCTCCTCCGGAATAAGCCTCTCGCCCGGTTTGTAGCGGCCAAGGCGAAGGGCTCTCTGAAGGTGCCTGTACGCCTCTTCCTCCGCAGTGGCGGACATCTGTGGCTCCGCCGGAAAGGCTGCTGGCATGGGGCACCTAAAAGTATTTTTGTATCCACGTATTATCAAATCCGTATTTTATTTCATCGTCAATACCCCGGTGACGACGTTCAGAAGCCGATACCGGTGCAGCGCACCACCGGCCCGATCTATTTCGGGCCGGGCGAGTCTTTGAGAAAACTGAATGTCAGCCGCACGCCGGTGCGCGAAGCCTTCAACCGCCTCGAACGCGACGGCCTGGTCACCGGCCGGCCGCCCATGTGCGGGGATCGCGCGACAACGTGCTGCGGCTGCTGCAGGCGAAGTCGGACTATCAGAGCTTTTTCGCCAAGGCGTCCTGAGCGGACCGCCTGACCCTATCGATGCGCGCCGCTGGCTCGAGACGTTGCCTCGGCCAATACCGCCAGCGCCTGTTCGACATTCTGAGCCTGAGCATCGGTGCGCTCGATATGCTTCACCATCAGCTTTCGCAGCACGGCGAGCTTTGCGGCGCGAGATGCGGCATTCTTTTCGGGAGATTCGAAGGGCATCATAGCCATCGGACAATCAGTGTGTCGTAGGATCGATGTGGCGGAGACGAGCGCGCGCTTCAGCCACACGTTTTTGCCCGGATCTGATCCGGCAGCACAGGGCAAGGCTGATGCCGACGCCGCGCTCGTCGTCCAGCATTTCATTGGCTTGCGTGAGAAACAGTTCCGCACGCATGACGCGCTGTCTGGCTCTCGCCAGTTCCAGTTCCAGATGGTCGTACATTGTTCCGAACCCTTGAGGTCTGCGGTCCCTTCAAGGAGAAAACCGCTGCCGAGCGGTTTGGTTCCGCCGATTGCGGGAAGGGCACCAGCCCCTACCGGGCCTTCAACCCTTGTGCTCCTGCAGGCTATTGCCACCGTCGACGACCAGAAGGGCGCCGTTGACGTAGCTGGCGCCTTCCGAGGCCAGGAACACGACCGCGGCGGCAACTTCACCCGGCCGTCCCGCACGCGCCGGCGGCGTATGCAGGGCCGCCACCCGCTCCATCTCGCTCGACGAGCCGGTTTCGATCCAGCCGGGCGCCACGGCGTTGACGGTTATGCCGTGCTTCGCCACTTCCAGCGCCAGCGTGCGTGTCAGGCCGACCATGCCGGCCTTGGCGGCGGAATAGGCCGATGTGCCCTCGAACGACACCAGCGGCCCGGTCACCGACGCCACATTGACGATGCGCCCATAGCCCGCTTCGACCATCGCCGGCAGAAAAGCCTGGGTGACCAGAAACGCGGTCTTCAGGCTGACGTTCATCCCTCGGTCCCACTCGGCCTCGGTCATGGCGAGAAACGCCTTGTCGACCGAAGGTGATGCCAGCGAGCCCATGCCGGCATTGTTGACCAGGATTTCGATGGCGCCGACATCAGCCCGCAGCCGCGCGACATCGGCAGCGATGGTGAGATCGGCGACCACGGCCCTGGCCTCGATGCCTTCGGCGCAAAGCTCGGCAGCGCGATCGAGCACACGCGTACTGGCACCGGTGAGGACCACGGCGTGGCCGGAACGGCCAAGCTGCCGGGCAATGGCGAAGCCGATGCCGTCGGCTGCGCCCGCTCCGGTGATCAGCGCACGCTTGATGCTGGGATGGGGCATGGTCGGATCTACTCCAAAGGCTCCGCCCGCTGCATGCGAACGGACAGTATCGGCTGTTTCGGCAGAAACTATATAAAGAAGGTTTGGCGCCGTGCGAGCCCAGGGGCGCGATCCCCGGCAACGGGAAGAAGCCAATCATCGTGCCAGGCAGCGCCAGCTCCTGGCCCAACGCCTCCGCTCCGAACATGGAGCCGAGCTGCATGTCGAAGCCGACGACGATTACCTGGCGTATCGACGCTCGATGGCGCTATTGACGCAAAGGCTTGGCCAACGCACGATCCCCACATCGGGGGCTGAAGGAGACCGTCGTGGTGGCACTGCGCCTCAATCATGTTTCCCTCCGCGTCCGCGATCTGGCAGCCAGCGCGAAGTTCTATCAGGATGCACTCCAACTGCCCGAGATTGCTTGTGCCGCAGGAAAGCCGAACATCCGCTGGTTCGGCCTTGGCGAGGGACAGTCACTTCATCTGATCGAAGGTGATTTCGGCAAGACCTTCGTGACGATGTCGACGCATTTTTGCATCTCCACCACCGATTTCGCGCAGGCTTTGCAGCATTTAAGCAGCAAGGGCATTCCGTTCGGCAACCTTGCAGGCGAAATCGGCAAGGAGCACGTGAGGGCGGACGGGCAGCGATCCGTCTATCTGAACGACCCCGATGGCTACTGGATCGAGGTCAATGGCGACTATTAAAGCGGCGGGAAATCAATCGGATGAAATGGCGCGCCCGAAGAGAAGCAGCGTACGGTCGCCTTAAGCATTGATTCTGTTTGTTTATTTTCATCGTGTCGTAGCACGACTGTAGCATGAACCGGTGACAAAAGCCAGTTGCGACCAGCTGAAAGATTGGGGCGGCCACCTTGCAACGCTTGCGTTGGCAATGACTGATCTGGGGCCGAAAGCGGACAGATAGCTCCTGGCATCAGAAAGCGACTAGCAGATGTTCAGGCGGCCCAGCGCCAGTGAGAGCGTCCGGGACATGCCGAGGCAGTGCGGGGTCGACCCGGACTCCCCGACTCCCAAGGATCGCCTCCAACGCCTACCCGGGGGCGCATGTATGAAGCGCGGCAAGATGAAATACGACGCCGTTGATTTTCAGAAGCAGCTAGTGTTCCGGCAGGAGGTAGTGAGCCGCTACTTGGAGGAGGAGCCGCTCAACGATGATTTCGACGAACTCGCGCAGATGCTCCTTGGCGAAAGACGGATGCCAGACTGAGGGCCGCCCGTCGCACCAAGACCTGCGATGGCCCTTACCAGAGCCGTTCGATCGAATTCCCTTCTGCAGTGGTTGAGACGGCAGACGGCGGGATCCCCTTCTGCTCCATGAATTCTCAAATTGAGAAAAATAGGACAGGATGAGCGTACCCTAGTAGCTAGGATCGTGGCTGTGGGCTTGAGAGGAGCTTGTCCCGCAAGTTCTTGTTGTAGAAGCAAATAATCCGTCCACACAACAATGAACGAACCAGAATTTACCGTGATCAGGGAGGACGCGGTGTCGGGCTCAGTAAGCGGAAAATCGATCATCGTTACCGGCGCGGGCCGTGGAATTGGCGCGGAGATCGCTCGCGACCTCGCCCGCAATGGCGCCAAGGTCTGTGTCGCTGACGTCAACATCGATGCCGCGAGCGAAGTCGCGAGCGACATCGGCGGCCCGGCCATCGCGGCGAAGGTGGATGTTACCGACAGGGCAGGCACACGGGAGCTGATCGCCACCACGGTCAAATCCTTCGGACGGCTCGACGTGATGTTCAACAACGCCGGCATCAGCCAGACCTGTCCCTTCATGGATGTGACCGAGGATGACTGGCATCGCATCATGGACGTGAACGCCCTGGGCGTGCTGATCGGCACACAAGAGGCTGCCCGTCAGATGAAGGCCCAGGGAACCGGAGGCAAGATCATCAACACGGCATCAATCGCCGCCAAACAGGGTTATCCCCTGTTCGCGCATTATTGCGCCTCGAAATTCGCCGTCGTGGCGCTGACCCAGGCTGCTGCGCGGGCGTTGGCGGGTGACCGGATCACGGTAAATGCGTTCGCGCCCGGTGTCGTGCGCACTGAGCTCTGGGAACAGCTGGACCGAGAGTTCATGGAACTCGGACTGACCGACAAGCCGGACCAGGCAATCAACGAATTCAGCCAATCGATCCTGATTGGCCGCTATTCGAGGCCGCAGGACATCACGGGTGTGACCACACTCCTGGCATCGACCGGGTCGGACTACCTGACCGGGCAGACCTTCATGGTCGATGGTGGAATGGTACTGACATGAACTTGTCTCAGAGGTGCATTTGATGAAAGCAGTCAGATTTCACGCAGCAAAGGATATCCGTGTCGAAGACGTGCCCGCGCCTTCGCAGAAGCTCGGCGCAAATGACGTGCTGATCAGGCCGCTGGTGACCGGCATCTGTGGCACCGATCTGCATGAATACATCGCTGGCCCGATCGTGACGCCGCAAACGCCGCACGTTTATACAGGCGCAACCAATCCTCAGATTCTCGGCCATGAGTTCAGCGCCATCGTTGCAGACAGGGGATCGGCCGTCTCCAACGTCAAGGTTGGCGATCGGGTGTCGATCCAGCCGTTGATTTCCCCGCGCAACGACTATTATGGCCGCAGAGGCCTCTATCATCTCAGCGAGCAGATGGGTTGCGTCGGACTGAGCTGGGCCTGGGGCGGTATGGCGGAGTACGCCGTCGTCAACGACTACAATGTGGCCGGGGTCCCCAACAGCGTCAGTGATGTGCAAGCCGCCATGATCGAGCCGGCTGCCGTTGCCGTTTACGCCGTAGATCGCGGCGGCGTTACCTCGGGCTCGACGGTGCTGATTTCCGGTCTTGGCCCTATCGGGGCCCTGACATTGCTCGCCGCACGTGCAGCGGGTGCCGCGGTCATCTTCGTAAGCGAGCCGAATGCCTATCGCCGCAACCTTGCAAAACAGCTGGTACCGGATGCGATCTGTCTCGATCCCACAAAGGACGACGTGCCAGCCTTCATCCGCGAGCACACGGAAGAAGGGGTCGGCGTCGATGTCGCGATCGAATGCGTCGGCCTCGAGGCCAGCCTCAACTGCTGCGCAGCCTCGGTCCGCCGTCAAGGCAAGGTGGTGCAGACCGGCCTCCACATGAAGCCGGCCTCGATCAACGCAATGCTCTGGGCGCTCAAGGACATCACGGTGGAGGCGACCTGGTGCTACCCGGTGCAGTCCTGGCCGCGCATCATCCGCATGGTCGAAGCAGGGCTGCTACCGGTCGAGAAGATCTGCACCGCGGAGATCTCAGCCGACGACGTCGTGGCCAAGGGTTTCGAGGCGCTGCTCGATAAGTCCGTCAACCACATGAAGATTCTCGTGACGATATGAGATCAAAATGACCAGCAAGAAATCGCCTGTGAAAGTCGCAATGATCGGCCTCGGCTGGTGGGGCAGGAAGATGACCGGCGTCCTCCAGAAGGCGTCGGACGAGATCGAGATCGTCTGCGCCGCCGAGCCCACGGCCGCCGGCGCCGAGTTCGCCACGGCGAACGGATTGGTCTGCTATCCCAGCGACAGAGAAGCACTGACCCACCCTGGCGTCGAAGCGGTCATTTTGGCCACGCCACATTCGCTGCATGCCGAACAGATCGAGCGCGCGGTCGCCGTGGGCAAGCATGTGTTCTGTGAAAAGCCGCTGAGCCATACCCGAAAGGGGGCAGAGGCCGCGGTCAATGCCTGCCGCTCAAAGAGCCTGGTCCTGGGAATGGGCCACGAGCGCCGCTGGGAACCGCCTGTGGCAAGGATGGTCGATGCCGCCCGCTCGGGCAAGCTCGGCCGCCTCTTGCAAGTCGAGGCCAATTTCAGCCATGACAAGTTCCTGGCTCTCAGCGCGGATAACTGGCGCCTCAATGCCGCCGAGGCGCCAGTCGCCGGCATGACCGCAACCGGCATTCACCTCACCGATCTCTCAACCGCGCTTTTTGGCCCGGCGCGGGATGTTCGCGTATCCTGCGAGAATCTCGGCTCCGAGTTTCCCCAGGGAGACACGATGAGCGCCCATATCCGGTTCAAGTCCGGCGGCACGGCCTATATCTCCGCCACGCTCGTGACACCGTTCGTCTCCCGCTTCGCCTTGTTCGGGACCAAGGGCTGGATCGACATCCGCGACAAGGCGCATGTCGAGTCGCCCGCGGGCTGGGTGGTGACCTCGGCGGAAACCGGCTCGCCAATCACCGTGACGGAAGTGCCGCCAGCTGAACCTGTGCGTGACAACCTGGTGGCCTTTGCCCGTGCCGTGCGCGGCGAGGCGCCATACCCGATCACCGGCGAGGAACTGGTAAACAATATAGCAATCCTCGAAGCCATCATCGCCTCGGCGGCGCAGGATGGCGCGGTCGTCGCAGTCTAGGAGGAACCATGAAAGCGCTCGTCTTTGAAAAGCCCGACCAACCGGTCGTTGTCGATGTTGCGATGCCCACCATTGACGACACCGAGGTCATGGTGCGCACGCGCACCGTCGGCATTTGCCATTCCGACTACGAGCTTCTGGCCGGGCGATACATCATTCCCATCTCCTATCCGGTGACGCCGGGGCATGAATGGTGCGGTGAGATCGTGGAAGTCGGCAAGGCCGTCAAGAACTTCCGCGTCGGAGACCGCGTTGTCGGCGAATGCGTGGTTCGGACGCCGGAGCGCTTGCATCATTTCGGCTTCTCCATGGACGGTGCCGACCGGCAGTATTTCAACGTCAATCCGGATTGGCTCCACAAACTGCCCGACAGCGTCGACGATAACCGCGGCGCTCTCATCGAACCCTTCACCTGCGGGTTCTACGCCGTGCTCCGCTCGGGTGGCACCAATGCCAGCGAAACCGTCGTGGTCTCGGGCGGCGGCACGATCGGTCTCGTGTCGGCGGCGGCGGCGATCGGCATGGGCGCAAACGTCGTCGTGGTCGATCCAATCCAGACCCGGCGCGACATCGCGCTGAAGCTCGGAGCCTCGGAAGCGCTCGACCCATCCGGCGCGGCGGAGCGGATCATGGAGATCACGCAAGGGCGTGGCGCTGATCTGGTGATCGAAGCCGCCGGCCATGGCGCTTCACTTGCGGCAGCTTTCGAATACGCCGGCCAGGACGGACGCATGTCGATGGTCGGTATCAATATCGGCCAGAAGATCCCGGTCAATCTCGGCCTCATCCAGATGAAGAACCTTACGGTTCGCGGCTGCATCGGCTCGCCGGGCGTTTGGCCAGCCGCCATCCGCTTTCTCGAGCGGACCGGTATCGACCTATCGCCCATCCAGACCCACCACTTCAAGCTCACCGAGGCGGTCGAAGCCTTCCAGCTCGGCCTGAATCCGCAGGCCTGTATCAAGGTGACGCTCAACACGCAGGGACTAAACTGATGGCTCGCCACGCACTCATCGCCGGCGTTTCCGGTATTATCGGCCGCCATCTCGCCGAGCACCTGACCGCGACGCCAGGTTGGATCGTGACCGGGATTTCCCGCCACAAGCACGACCTGCCTGAGCGCGTTAATCACATCGCCGTCGATTTGACCGACGACGAGGCGACAAAGCGCGCACTGGCCGCTGTGAAGGTCACGGACGTCTTCATCACGACCTGGCTCCGCCAGGAAACCGAGGCCGAGAATTGCCGCGTCAACGCCGGCATGGTGCGCAACCTGCTGAAGGCTGTCGAGGGAAAGCCTGTCGGCCATGCCGCGCTGGTCACCGGAGCCAAACATTACATGGGGCCGTTCGAGGCGTATGCGAAAACGAAGCCCGTCACACCCTTCCGCGAGGAACAGCCGCGCCTTCCCTACCAAAACTTCTACTACGACCAGGAAGACGAGCTCTTCGCCGCATCGGAGCGCCAGGGGTTCAGCTGGTCCGTGCATCGCCCACATACGCTGATCGGCTACACAGTCGGCAACCAGATGAATATGGCCGCGACCCTCGGCGCCTATGCGGCGATCTGCAAGGAGACCGGTCGTCCCTTCGTGTTCCCAGGCTCGCCGCAGCAATATGAAGCGGCGGTCGACATCACCGACGGTCGGATCATTGCCAAGCAACTTCACTGGGCAGCGACCGAACCTGTAGCGGGCAACCATGCCTTCAACATCGTCAACGGTGAGGTCTTCCGCTGGAGCTGGCTGTGGCCGAAGCTCGCCGCGCACCTCGGCGTGCCAGCCGCGGATTATCCCGGCCATGCCCAGCCGCTCGAGCAGCAGATGGCGGGTATGGAGCCTGTCTGGGACAAGATCGTTGCCAAGCATCGGCTCCAGACGAACCCGCTCAATACCGTCGCATCGTGGTGGCACAGCGATGCCGATCTCGGCCGGATCATCGAGAACTTCAACGACATGACCAAGAGCCGCGACATGGGTTTCACGGCCTACCAGAACTCGGTGCGTTCCTTCACCGATGCATTCGACAGATTCCGAGCCGCCAACGTGCTGCCCTGACGCTGAAACGAAAGCGCACCGAGATGAACGCGAGCCCGATGACTCCTGATGCTCTTCCCCAACCGGGCGTAATTACCATGCCGGTGGCGCGGAGCTTCGTGACCGTCGTTATCTCCACACTCTTCTTGCTCGTTGTCTGCGCGATCTTTGCGCCGTCGAGCGTGTCCTGGGGCGCGCTCTCGGGAAGCCTGCCTTTCGCGGCAATCATTGCCATCGTTGGGCTTGGCCAGCTGCTGGTGGTGCAGCAGGGGGGCTTCGATCTGTCGCTGCCGGGCGCGGTCTCGCTCGCCGTGGTCGTCGCAACGCATTATCCGCAGCAGAATGACGCGCTGCTCTTCCAGGCGGTCCTGCTGGCCATCGCCTTCGCGCTCACCGCGGGTTTCCTGAACGGAGTGCTCGTCAGCTTCTTCCGGCTCAACGCCATCATCGCCACCATCGGCACCAACGCCCTGCTTTATGGCGCGGTCTTCGCTGTGTCCGGCGGCGTCCCGTCGATCACCACAAACCTTCTCGCCGACATCGCGGGCGGCGAAATCCTCGAAATCCCGAACTCGATATTCTTCGCTCTCGCCGCGATGGCTTTCGTCTCCTTCATGCTGAAAAAGACCGTCATCGGGCGGAGGTTCGAGGCAATCGGCGCCAATCCACTGGCCGGGCGCGCGGCAGGGCTGCGCGTGCGCATCCACCGGATGATGGCGTATGTCTATGCGCAGCTTCTTTACTGCATGGCTGGAGTCCTGATCGCCGGCATCACTCGCGAGCCGACTGCCTTCCAGGGAGACAGCCTGTTGCTGCCGTCTGTCGCGGTGGTCGTCCTGGGCGGCACTTCTCTGCTCGGCGGGCGTGGCTACCCGATCTCGACGGTGGTCTCAGCCTTTTTTCTGAACCAATTGAGCCAATTCGCACTGACAGTCGGTGTGCCGTTTTCGGCTCAAACCATCATCCAGGCCTTGGCCTTGGGTTTTGGCATCGGTGTTTACTCGATCCGCTGGACGGTAAACGTGAGGAAATCGACTGGAACAAAAAATGTGGAGGAAAACAAATGAAGTACTCTTCTGTCGCAAAGGGCGTGGCCTTTTCCTTAGCCGCCACCGTCATGGCATTCGGCGCCACCAACATCGCCCGGGCCGAAGTCCCATCCTGGTGCGGCCCCAAGAAGGCGACGCTTGCGCTGCTCGACGGTTATGGCGGCAACAGTTGGCGTCAGGTGACGACGGCGTCGGGCAAGCAGACCGTCGAACTTTGCCCCAACATCACCAAATACGAATATGCAGATGGACAAGGTGACACCCAGAAGTCGATCTCGGACATCAAGAGCATGGCGGCCAAAGGCGTCGACGCGCTGGTCGTGTTCGGCGACGCCGGCCCGGCCGTCCTTCCCGCGATCACCAGCGTCTTCAAGGCGGGCAAGGTCATCGTGCCCTATCGCGTCAACGTGGGCGGCAAGGAGGGTACGAACTATTCGAAGTTCATCGGCTCGTCCTTCGTCGATGACGGCGAGAGCTGGGGCAACTGGATCAAGAGCATCCTGCCCAAAGGTGGAAATCTCCTGTTCCTCTCCGGCCCGGCCGGCAATAGTCAGGGCCTCGACGAACTCAAGGGGATGAAGAACGTCCTTGGTCCGGAGTATGTCTTCGTCAATCAGGCGCCGTTCGCGGTAACCAACTGGGATCCGGCACTCACGCAAAAGGTGCTTACGGCGGAAATCGCCAAGAATGCGAAGATCGATGTCATCGTTTCCGACTTCGGTCCCTCGCTCGTCGGCGCGTTGCCGCTCTTCAGCAAGCAGGGCAAGTCTATCCCGGCCCTGGCGACTTCGGACGGCAATTCGCTTGGATGCTTCTGGAATGAAAACCAGGCGACCAATCCGGATTTCAAGTTGTTCACGGTCGCGACCGGCAACGACAATGTCCGGCTCGCAGTGCAATGGGCCGTCGCGCTCGCCACGAAGGGCGTGCCGCCAAAGGACGAAGTCTTCAAGGCGCCAGCCTTCGAGAACTCGGTGACCGGTCAGCCAAAGGCGGTGCAGTGCCGCAAGGATCTGCCGGGCGCTATCTATCTGTCGTCCGAACTGCCGGCCGAGGATCAGGCCAAGGCTGTTGGCAAATAAACGATAGCATTTGACGAACGCCCGGAGGGAGACCTCCGGGCAAGTCTTCGCGAGGACGGACCACAGGGTATGGCGGAATCAAGCGTTATCGCAATTGATGCCGATGAGCAGGCGCACAGCGAGGTAGCCATTCGCCTGGCTGGCATCCATAAGTATTTCTCGGGCGTTCCGGCCCTGCGTGACGTCAGCGTTGAATTTCGCGCCGGCGAGGTACACGCCATACTGGGGGAGAACGGCGCAGGCAAATCGACGCTGATGAACATCATCTCGGGCACGCTTCTTCCCAGCCAGGGGGAGATCAGGTTCGAGGGCCGGCTGATCCAGCAGATGACCCCCGAGGTGGCGGCATCGCTGGGCATCGGCACCTGCTTCCAACATCCCGCCATTATCGAAGATCTCTCGGTTCTGGAAAATCTCCGCGTGGCGCTGCCCGTTTCGCTTTTTTCGGGCGAGCCGCCGCACGAGGTCGCCAAGCGGATGCTGGATAGCGTCGAATTGGAGGTGCCGCTGCATATGCGCGCGGAGGGTCTCACCGTCGCCCAGAAGCATCTGCTGGAAATCGCCAAAGCGCTCGCGCTTAAACCCAAGGTTCTTATTCTGGATGAGCCCACCGCCTCCTTGGATCAGGAAGCGACGGACATGCTGTTCGACCGTATTCGCGAAGTCGTGAAAACAGGCACGTCGGTCATCTACATCACCCATCGTCTGGCTGAGATCCGCCAGATCGCCGATCGCGTCACCGTCCTGCGTGATGGGCGCGTGCGCGGCGCGGCGCGGGTGGACGACATCAGTGACACCGATCTCGTCCGCCTCATTGTGGGCCGCACGCTCGAGTCGGCTTTTCCACCAAAGTCGCAGTGCGCCAGCCAGGAAATAGCGTTCTCGGTCACCGGCTTAAACGGAAAGGGTCTGCGCAATATCAGCTTCAGCCTGCCGCGTGGCGAGATCATTGGCGTCGCCGGGGTTGCCGGCAATGGCCAGTCGGAGCTCATGCGCGTGCTGGCAGGCCTGCAAACGGCTGGAGGCGCCATAGCCCTGCATGGTCGCAAGATCACGCAAACTGAACTGCTGCACCAGGCAGCCTTCATGCCTTCCGACAGGCATATCGAAGGTGTTGCAAGCGGACTGACTGTGCGAGAGAACGCGACATTTTCGGCGCTGGAGAAATTCGCGGTCGCCGGCATCGTCAGCAGAAAGAAGGAACTCGAACGGGTCAAGTCCATCTTCGGTGAATTGGCCGTCAAGACGCCGAGCATGGAAGCGCCCATCCTGTCGCTTTCGGGCGGCAACCAGCAGAAGGTCGTGATGTCCCGGGCGCTTCTGTCGGAGCCTGGCCTTATCATCGCAGACGAGCCGACGCAGGGCGTCGATGTGGGCGCTCGTTTCGAAATCTACCGGATTCTGCGCGACGTCTCGAATTCTGGCAAACCCGTCGTCGTCAACTCGTCGGACGCCGTCGAGTTGGAGGGGCTTTGCGACAGAGTTATTGTGATGTCGCGCGGTCATGTCGTCGAGACCCTGACAGGCGATGACGTCGTTGAAGAACGGATCGTCGCCGCAGCGGTCAGAGCGGAAACCCATGGCGGTGAAGGCGTCTCAAATGCCCTTGCCCCTCGAGGAAGCGGGTTACGGCACTTTCTGCAGTCTGATAACGCCCCGGCCGTGCCGCTTGCTCTCGTGACCGCCCTGCTGGGGCTCTATGTCTACAGTCAGAACGATAACTTCTTTTCGATCTACAACATCTACAACATTTTCCTGCTGGCGACCGCGCTTGGGTTCATTGCGCTGGGGCAGACCATTGCCCTTCTGATGGGCGGTATCGACCTCTCGGTTGGGCCGCTCGCTGGCTTTCTTGTCGTCGTGGCTTCCTTCTTCATCAATGACGACAAGTCGACTGTGATGATCGTCGCGGGATTTCTGTTGATCTTCGCAAGCGCCTTCATCGCAGGGGCCGTGAACGGGATCTTGATACGTTATGCGAACTTCACGCCTATCGCGGCGACCCTGGCCATGTATATCGCCATACAAGGCTTCAGTTTTCTGCTGCGCGACAATCCGGACGGCTATATCAACAATGCGGTCACGGACTGGATCAACTGGCAATGGGGCCCGTTTCCAGTGGCATTCCTGGTGCTCGTGGCGACAGCGCTCGGTGCCGAGCAAGTGCTGCGCCACACGAAGGCTGGATGGCGCCTGAGGGCTGTAGGTTCCGACGAGGATTCCGCGCGGAGGATGGGCACGCGCGTCGACCTCACCTTCATCACCGGATACATCGCCTGTTCCCTGCTGACCGCGCTCGGAGCAATCATGCTGATGACGCAGATCGGAGTCGGCGATCCGCGCCAGGGCGTGAACTATACTTTATCGAGCATTACGGCTGTGGTCCTTGGGGGCACGAGCCTCACCGGCGGGCGCGGCACCTTCATCGGCACGGTTCTTGGCGCGGTTCTGATCACCGAGGTGCTCAATGCCGTCACCTTCCTCGGCCTGACGCAGACATACCAGTATCTGTTCCAGGGCATCCTAATCGTCGTCGCCGCTCTGATCTATTCGGCCGCGCAGAAGCGCGCGGCGCATTGAGGGCGCGGCCGCCGACAGACGAGCTCAAGGCGTCAACGCCTTCATGCTCGAAGCTGCAAGACATGAGGAGGACCACATGGCCGAAAAAGTGAATGGCATGCACCATATCGGACTCACCGTACCAGATATCGAGGACGGCATCGCCTTCTTCAAGGCCGTCTTCGGCGCGATCGAGGTCTTCCGGACGGGCGCATTTGACGTCGACGAGAACTTCATGAAGAACAAGTTGGGCGCCTCGGCACGATCGCGCATTCGCGATCTCGTGTTCCTGCGCTGCGGCGAGGGAACCAGCGTCGAGCTCTTCGAATACGAAGGTGAAGATAAAAAGGCACCTCCGCTGCGTTCGTCGGAAGTCGGTGGCATGCATCTCTGTTTCGAAGTTGACGATGTCTTCGCCTCGGCGGAACGGCTTCGCGCACAAGGTGTCGAGATGCTGGAGGGACCCAACAGGGTCGAGGACGGTCCCCTTGCCGGTTTCGACTGGATCTATTTGCGCACGCCCTGGGGGCAGATGCTTGAGATCGCCAGCTTCGACAAGCTCGGCTACGAGAAGAGCTCGCCGCACCGTCTGTGGCGCGCAAATGATCGCGCGCGGACCTGATTGGCCATGAACCGCAGCGCACGACCTCGCTGACGATCGTCGGGCATGTCGCGCGCTTGGTCGATCCCGCTTAGCTCTTTGACGCCCCGGAAAGACAGAAAAAGTCCTTTTCCCCAAGCCCGTCTGCGTAGGCCTGCTCAAAGCGTTGCCTGACGATTGCATTGAGCGGGACGGGTATATGATCGGCGCGGGCAGCACCGAGCACCAGATCGAGGTCCTTCACCATCTGGCTTACCGAAAACGCCGTCGGATATTCGCCTTTGTTGAGGGCGTCCTTCTTGTAGCCCAGCAGTGGCGTGGCGATTGCGCTCTGCGTCATGACCTCGAGCATGTCGGATCGGCGCAGTCCGCCCGCTTCGCCGATTGCCAGCGCCTCCGCCAGGAGGGCAGAGTTGGCGGCCAGGATGGAATTGATGGCAAGCTTCAGATATCGCGCCTGCTCATCGGCACCAACATAGAACTGCTTGGCACAGAAAGCGGACAGGATCGACTGCATGTCGTCGAAGGCAGACCGGGGGCCGGACGCCATGGCGGTCAGCTGGCCCGAGGCGGCATGCACCGTGGAACCTGAAACCGGCACCCGGAGATATCTCGCCCCTGTCGGCGTCAGCTTGCGAGCGACTTCGGCCGAGGCGGCCGGCGACACGGTGGAAATATCGACGACGACATGGGCGGGGCGGAGTGCCGCGAGAAAGGCGTCAGTCATCAAACCGAGCAGGGCCGCATCATCGGGAACTGCCGAGACGATGACATCGGAGGCGGCAAGCGCTTCAAGGCCCCGGCAGATCGCAAATCGTTGCGCCTCGGCCTTGGCGGCGCTCGCCTCATTTCGCGCCAGCACGGTTACCTGGATACCGGCCGCATTCAGTCGCCGGCAGATCGGCAGGCCCATTTTCCCGAGGCCAATCCATCCCACCGCTCGGAATGCGCTCGTCGCCATGCTCGCCACCTCCCAGTCATGCTGGTGTTAGACCAGCACCGTCATGGCTAAGCCGCGAAAGTTTCTCGTTTTGAGAATTATTTGCCGGTGTGCCGCGGGACACGACCCTACGATGCTGAGGTCGAAGAAGGGAGGCTTTGATGATCGGGGTGCTCACGTTCCTTCGGTCCCGGCCCGATCGGCTCGCCCAGACGATCGATGCATTGCAGAACCTGATCGCTCCAAGTCGCGACAGCCCCGGATGTGTGGCCATGCACCTTCATGCCGACCCCAGAGATGCGTGTCGACTGATGATCTACGAGCACTGGTTGAGCAAGACTGATTTCGATGTCAACGGTGCCCTTCCGCAGTCTCAAAGGTTCTGGCAGAATCGGAATGACTTCCTGCAGGAAGAAATAGATATCCAGTTCTTCGATCTGGTGGCCGGCGCGCCGCAGGGAAGTGCCGCCGGACAATAGCCGCCTCGGCGCATTCGAGTGGTTCCTCCCAAGTCGCGCGCCCAGCGGGACACTGGGGACGGTGAGAGGCCCGCGAGCCTTGATTATCTGCCTGAAGGCGACAACATGACAATCCGGTTGGGAGGCCGGAGGAAATGACCGAGTACGAACTGTTGCGGATCATCAGCTTCCTTGAGCGGATGCGCAAACCCTATGATCAGCTCCTCCCGATCGCTGAACCGGACCAGAACTGGAATATGGTGATCTTCCTCATGCGGAGCTACCTTCGGGGTCAGACGGTGAGCATGTCGTCGCTAGCCCAGTCGGCCGAGGTTCCCTTCGCGAGCGCCATGCGGCGCATCCACCGGCTCATCGAGCTCGGCGAGGTGGAGAAGCAGGAAAAGGGGCCGGATTCAAAGACGTTCTATGTCGTTCCCAGTCGTCGGATGATCGAGAACTTCACCGAATATGCGCGCAAGGTCAAAGCCCTACTGGCCGAGACCTTCGGGCTGAAGTCCGGAAACGGCGACGAGGAGGACTACTACTTCGGCGGCTCCTATCTGGCTGGTCAGATCATTCCGCCCCTCGAGATCATGGCAAGCAGCCAGGACACCGGGCAAGATCTGAAATTTCTGCTTCACGACGACAACTACTTCGCCTCGATGCGCGACATGTGGTCGGACTTCCGCGCAAAACTTTCCTCGCGGAAGAACTTCACGCTTCTGCCGCTACCCCAGCTCCAGGAGGAAGTGTTCGAGAACGCCCGCAGAAAGCACAGCAAGTACGACGTCATCGCCGTCAACATGCCCTGGCTCGGCGAGGCGGTGAAGCGGAATGTTTGCCAGCCCCTGAACGAGTTCCTCGAGAAAAGCGGGATTAATCCCCTCGACTTCCACCCCAATATCTGGGCGACCGGGTCATGGGACAAGATTCAGTACGGCGTTCCGATCTATTGCACGGTAGAGACACTCGCCATCCGCAGGGACCTGCTGGAAGCCTACAAGCTGCAACCCCCAACAAGCTTCGACCGTGTCATCGAAGTCGGCAAGCAATTGCACCAGCCGCACCGCGGCCTGTACGGCGTGGTGTGGAACGCCGCTCGCGGCATGCCCATCGCCCATTCCTTCATGTTCTTCATGGCCTGTTGCGGCAGCGCCGTGATCAACCTGCCGACGGCGCGGCTGTACCTGGATTACTCCCGCCTCTCAGGAGACCAGATGCGGCCCCGCCTCGACAGCGATGCCGGCCGCAAGACACTTGATTTCATGCACCGGCTGCTGTCGATCTCGCCACCCGACATCCTCGACATCGACTGGAACAGGGGGCTCGAATATTTCATGACGGGCCATTCCGCCATGGCTTACACGTGGACCATGCGCGCGGCGCGCTTCGAATACGACATTCGCTCGGTGGTGAAGCGCAAGGTCGATTATCTTGCCCATCCCCATGGGCCGGGCGGGACAAGCGTCAGCCCGATCGGCGGATTCGTGCTGATCATCCCGCAGTCGCTGCCGCCAGAGCGCGCCAAGCTCGCATTCGAGGCAATTTCCTGGATGGCCTCGCCGTCGGCGATGAAGGAATATGTCAAGAACGGCTTTCCGGTGGCGCCACGCTTCTCGGTCAGCGCGGATCCGGAGGCCGCCGCCTCGACGCCGATCGTGCGCTTCGTCGACCGCCTGGCGAAGAAAAACAAGCTGCAGAACTGGCAGCGTCCGCCCATCCCCGAATACCACCAGGTCGAGGAAATCCTCGGCACCGAGATCTACGCGGCCCTGACCGGAGACATTACCGACCAGGAGGCGCTGGAGCGCTCGCAGAACCGCATCGACAAGGTCATGCGCGAGGCCGGTTATTACTGATGATCAGGGCTCCTGCCGCGAGGCCTTTGCCTTCTCGCGTGCCTTGAAGGTCCGCGCGCTCATGCGGTCGAGCAGTTCGATGACGTCGCGAAGACTGTCGTGGGGAATGCCGTGCGTGATGAACACAACGCGCGTGCGCTCATCCTCGTCGGGCCAGCAGTCGAGCCACGTCATTGTGTGAAGCAGGTGCTGAGCGCCCTGGATGACCGCCGGACGGCCCGGCTCCCCGGCAACGTTGACGAGGCCTTTCACGCGCAACAGACCTGGGCCGAGATTCTGCGAAATGCCGTCCAGCAGGAACTGCAATTCGGCGCGCGAGACCGGCTCGTCCCGGAGCAGAACAAAGGATTCGATCTCCTTGCCGGCGAGATGATTGGTGCTGTGATGGTGGTGCGCGCAATGGTCGTCGCAGACGTGCTCTTCAATTGCGGTCGCCTGGTAGCGAGACAGTGATAACCATGGCCGGGGGTCGTCGCTCGGGTCGGCCGCGTCGAAACCCTTCGTTGTCAGCAGGGCGGCAATGTCTGCCGTCGCGGAGACTATTGGCCTGATGTCGGCCGCCGGGTTAAGGCGTGCGAGTTCGCTCGCGAGGCGCTCCTCGGTGCCTGGCTCGGCGAGATCGAGCTTGGTGATCCGGATCTGGTCTGCGAGGGCGACCTGCCGGGCCGCCTCATCATGGTTCCGGCTCGTTTCTTCCCAATTGACCGCGTCCACGAGCGTGACAACGCTTGCAACGCGGTAGAGGCCGTCGAGCGTCGGCTCGGACAGGAAGGCCTGCAGCACGGGACCCGGCTCTGCCAGGCCCGAGGTCTCGATGACAACGTTGTCGAAAGCGGAGATGCGCCCCGCAATGCGGGATTGGTAGAGTTCGTTGAGGGTGGAGACGAGGTCGCTGCGCACGGTGCAGCAGAGACAACCGTTTTCGAGGACAATGACCGCGTCGTTCGAATTGGCGACGAGCAAATGGTCAAGGCCCACCTCGCCGAACTCGTTGACCACCACGACGGTATTGCGCAATTCTGGGGCCTTCAGGGCGGCATTGATCATCGTCGTCTTGCCGCTCCCAAGAAAGCCCGTGACGAGCGTCACGGGCAATCGGGCATGGGTCCGGCCGCCGGCAGCTTCCATCTCAAGGTGTCCGCTGGTGGTGCATCAGAACACCTCGCAGCCCGGCAGGCCGCAGGAGATCAGCCGATCGGAGGGGAAGTTCGTGATGATCTCGCATCCGTCCTTTGTGACGACGACCTCCTCTTCGATGCGCGCGGCACCTGAGCCGTCCTCCGCGCCCTTCCAGGTTTCGAGCGCGAAGACCATGCCTTCCTGAAGCGGGGTGTTCTGGCCCCGGAATCGCTTGGAGAAGATCGGCCGCTCCCACAGCGAGAGGCCGACGCCATGGCCATACTGCAGCAGGAATGCCTCTTCCTCGTCGCGATAGCCGAACTCATGCGCGTCGGGCCAGACGGCGGCCACCTCATCGGGCGTGACGCCCGGCCTGATCATGTCGATGGAGGCGCTAATCCATTTCGAAGCGGTCTCGTAGGCATCGATCTGGTGCCTGTTCGGCTCGCCGCAGATGAAGGTGCGGTAATAGCAGGTGCGGTAGCCGTTGAAGGAATGCATGATGTCGAGGAACACCATGTCGCCGGGCTGTATCATGCGGTCAGAGAAGGTGTGGGAATGCGGGCGCCCGCGTCGGCCAGACACCGAGTTCACGCATTCGACTCGCTCCGAGCCCATCCGGAACAGACGGTCGTTGGCGATGGCGACAAGTTCGTTTTCCTTCGTGCCTGGCCGAATGGCGCGAGCGATGTCAACGTAAGTAGCATCGACCATCGCGGCAGCCATTTTCAGGAGCTCGATCTCGTCACCGGTCTTGATCTCTCGCGCGTCGAGAAGGGCCTGCTGGCCGTCGACGATCTCGATGCCCTCGGCTTCAAGCGCGCGGATCATGCCCAGTTCCATGATGTCGATGCCGAGCGGCTCCTTGTCAATGCCGTAATGCACCAGCGCCTTCTTGATCTGGCGGGCGAAATCGCGCGCGACATTCATGCCTGGGGGTATGGCGCCCTGCATCGTGGTGATCGGTGCGGCGACGTTGTCGGCTATCCACGGCGATGCGATTCGTTTGGCAGGAGGCGCGGGATCCCAAAGGAACGGCGAACCTTCGACCGGGCAGAGCGCGTACCGGAAGAACTTGTCGCGGGCCCATTCGCCAATATGGGTAGCGGTGACGTAGCGGATGTTGTCGAAGTTAAAGCAGAGCACGCCGCCGAGCCCGGCGAACCGGATTGAAGCCTGGGCTCGTTTCAGGCGCTCCTTGGACAATCGGTGGTAATCTATACCCTGCTCCCAATCCTTGGCCTGGGTTCCGTAGGCGGCTGTCGAATATGGGCTGTTGTACTTCAAGGCGATTTCCTCCGATTATCCTGCAGGCGGCGACCGCGAACGGCGCAATCCTTGTCATGTCGTGTCAGGCGAATTCCTGTTCCCAATTTCGTTTCTCGAGCACCGACTTCAGCCGTGACAGGAAGGCGGCTGAATAGGCGCCGTCGAAGGCTCGGTGGTCGAAGCTCTGCCCGATCATTCCGAGCATTCTAGGAGCGATGAAGTCGCCTTCGGCTGTCGAAATCACTGCCGGCCGCAGGCGGATCGCGTCCGTCGACAGTATGGCGACCTGCGGCGCGTTGATGATGGGCGCGGTGAACTGGGTTCCGAACGCGCCATTGTTGGTGATCGAGTAGGTGCCGCCAGCCAGGTCGTCGGCGCCGAGCTTGCCGGCGCGCGCCTTCTCCACCAGGCGGCCGATGCCCTTGGCAAGACCTGGAACGGTCAGTTCGTCCGCGTTCCGCAGAACCGGCACGATGAGGCCCTTGTGGTCCAGATCGACGGCAATCCCGATGTTGACATCGGCACAACGGACGAGGCTGGCACCGTCCGTCCTGGCATTGATGTCGGGATATTCGCGTAGCGCGATGGAGACCGCCCTTGCAATGAAGGGCAGGAACGTCAGCGCTAGGCCGGACTCGGCCTTGAAGGCGTCCCTGCGCAGCTTGCGCACGATATCGATGGCGGTGAAATCCACCTCAAGCGCCTGGAACACATGTGGAATGGAGCGCCAGCTTTCGGCCAGCCGGTCCGCCGTCTTTTTTCTAATACTGGAGAAGGCCACGACCATGTCGCGAGGACCGATCGGCAGGCTTACCGAAGGGATAGACGCAAGAGCGGCGGGTCCCGCCTGCGGCGCCGACGTCGGGGGAACGGCACTGGCTTGCGAATGCGCAGCGCTATAGGCGTGGACATCCTTGACCGCGATCCGGTCGAGCCCCTTCTTTCTTGCGTCAGCGACGAGGCCCTTCAGATCGATGCCCTGTTCGGCGACCAGCCGGCGCGCCAACGGGGTGAGGCGAATGCCATCCTGCATGGCCTTACCGAACAAACCCCGCGAGGTCCGGACCTCTTCGAAAACAGAAAGAGCCGTTGCGGCCTTCGGTGACACTTTGGCTTTGTCGGCAACAGGGTTCTCAACGCCGGGCGAAGCCGCAGACGAGCCCGTCGCGCCGCTGCCCAAAACGGCGACCACGGCGCCTACCGGTGCTGTAGCGCCATCAACGACACGGATCTCCATGATCGTACCACCCTCGATGGCCTCGACATCGATGGTCACCTTGTCCGTCTCGACCTCGAACAGTCGATCGCCGGCTTTCACGCTATCGCCGACCTTCTTGAACCAGCTGACAATCTTGCCTTCGGCGACGGTCTCGCCGAGTTGCGGCATGACGACATTGGCGCCCATCTCAGTCCCCGTTCATGACGCGGCTGACGCGCTCGACGATCCGATCAGCCGTTGGAAGGGCAATGTCCTCAAGATGGTCGGCGGCAGGCAGCGGAATATGCGGAGTGGTGATGCGGACGCAGGGTCCGTCGAGATCCCAGAACACCTCGTCCGCCACGATGGAGACGATCTCGGCGCCCCAGCCGCACAGGCGGGGGTTCTCCTCGACGGTGAACAATCTTCCGGTCTTGACCACCGACCCGAGGATTGCCTGGGTGTCGAGCGGCACCAGGCAGCGCACATCGATCACCTCGGCGTCGATCCCGTGGTCCCTGGAAAGCCGGTTGGCCGCTTCCAACGCCCGAGGCACCATCATGGCCAGCGCAACAATCGTGCAGTCCTTGCCGGCGCGCAGGATCTTCGCCGTGCCGAGCGTGTCGACGATTTCCCCGTCCGGCACCTCGCCCTTCACGGCATAGAGCGCCTTATGCTCGTGGAAGATCACTGGATTGTTGTCGCGCACCGCAGCCGCCATCAGGCCGATCACATCGATCGGCGAGGACGGTGCCACGACCTTGAGGCCCGGTATCATCATCGACCAGTTCTCGATGGACTGCGAGTGCTGCGCGCCGAAGCGAACGCCCCCTCCGTTGCCGGTGCGCACAACGAGCGGCACGGACAGCTGGCCGTTGGTCATGTAGCGCGTCTTCGGAAATTCGTTGGCTACATAGTCGAAGCAAACGGCCATGAAGTCCGAAAACATGATCTCGGCGATCGGGCGCAGACCGGTCATCGCCGCACCCATAGCCGCGCCGAGAATGGCCTGTTCCGATATCGGCGTGTCGCGGACCCGACGCGGGCCGAATTCCTCCAGAAGACCGACAGTGGCCTTGAACACGCCGCCGGCCTTGGCGACATCCTCGCCGAGGAACACCACGCGCTCGTCACGGCGCATTTCCTGGGCGATGGCACGCGCGACCGCTTCGCGATAGGTCAGTTCCGCCATGCCCAGCCTCCATCGTCGTAAACATCGGCAGTCAGGAGCGCCTCCGGCGCTGGCGGGGAAGCCTTGCAGGCGGCCGTGGCTTCGTCGACTTTTTCTCGGCTCCGCTCCTCGATTCGGGAAATTTCTTCCGGGGCGATACCGAAATCGAGGAGGCGCTGGCGGTAGATCTTGACCGGGTCGCGTTCGAGCCAGCGGTCCAGTTCGCCCTCCGGCCTGTACTTGGCGGGATCGGCTCGGGAATGACCGGAATGGCGATAGGTCAGGCATTCAATCAGGGAAGGTCCGTCTCCTCCGCGGGCCTTTTCCAGGGCCGCGATCGCCGTGCGGTAGACGACGTCGGCATCATTGCCGTCGATGACAATCCGCTCCAGTCCATAGGCCGCCGCGCGATCCGCTGCGGGATGCGCAACCGCCGTTACATCGGCGATCGGTGTGTATTCCATGTACAGATTGTTCTCGCAGACGAAGACGACCGGCAGCTTCCAGACGGCGGCGAAATTGAGCGCCTCGTGGAAAGCGCCGATGTTGGTCGTCCCGTCGCCGAAGAAGCAGACGGAAACATCTCCATCACCGAGATACTGCGCCCTCCAGGCCGAGCCGCAGGCGATTGGCAGATGCGCACCAATGATGGCGTACGAGCCCATCACGCCATGTTCGACCGAGGTCAGATGCATCGATCCGCCCTTGCCCCGCATCAGGCCGATGTCTCGCAGCATCAACTCGCCGAGCATCTTCTCCATGCCCACGCCGCGCGCCAGCGTGTGTGCATGGCCACGGTAGGTGCAGAAGGATTTGTCGCCCGGCTGCATGGCAGTCCCGAAGGCAGCCGCGATCGCTTCCTGGCCGAGTGACAGGTGGCTAGTGCCTTTGACGAGATTCTGCAGGAACAGGTCGTGGGCCCGTTTTTCGCAGTCCCTGATCTCGACTTGAAGCCGAAACATTTCAAGGCGCGTTTCGACGCCGATGTCGTCATTCGGCAACGCTCCGCGATGCCGCGGGCCAGCTCTTGAATCTTTCATTGTGTAACCGGTTCCTCCCGCGCCTCTCCTCAAGGGCGACCTTGTCAGGCGTGGAATTTGCCAGACAAAGCTGATGCTTCAGTTCTGCAATTTTCCCAATTTGAGAATCTTCCGTCGAGCATCGGTGGCGCGCTGGGGCCAGCGTGGCGGCTGTACCGATCTCCTCCACGGCGGAGGGTCGAAATACAGTGGAGGAGGCATTCATGACCTGGGCTAAGGGGCGTGGCCCCCGCATCGCTTTTTTGGGAACCGGCGCCCAGGGCGCGTCGATCGGCGCGGATTTCGTGCTCGCCGGCCTCGACGTGACATTCATCGAGCAGTGGCCTGTGCATGTGGACGCGATCCGCGCACACGGCATAACAGTCAATCTGCCCACCCGAACGATCAACGCAAGGGTCCCGGTACTGCATCTCTGCCAGGTCGCGGAGGTCAAGGAGCCGTTCGACTTGGTGTTCCTTATCGTCAAAGCCTACGACACCAAGTGGGCCACCCAACTGATTTCGTCTTGTCTCGCACCCGATGGCCTCATCGTCGGGCTCCAGAACGGCATGACGCACGAGGACATCGCCGGAATCGTCGGCCGGGAGCGAACCGTAGGCGCCGTCATCGAGATCGCCTCCAACATGTTCACGCCCGGAATCACCAACCGGCAAAATGACCACGATACCTCGTGGTTCGCCCTTGGCGCCCTCGATCCGACCAGCCAGCCTCGCGTGGAAGCGGTTGCCGAGCTGCTCCGAAATTCCGGAAGGGTTGAGGTCACCGAGGACATCCATTCGGCCAAGTGGATGAAACTGGTGGTGAATGCCGCCGAGCTGATCCCCTCGGCGATCGTCAACCTGCCGCTAGCCGACGCCGCACGGGCGCCGGGCATGCTCGAAGTCATGCGGGCAGCGGGCTATGAGGCTATGAACGCCGCGCTGGCCGACGGCGCCAAGATTGTCCCGATCATCGGCATGCCGCCGATGACCGAGAATCATCCCGAGCGCTATGTCGACCGGATCTTCGAAGAGGTTCTCACCATCTTCTCCAAACCGGACACGCTGACCACGTCCCTGCAGGACTGGCGAAAGGGCCGCCGCGCCGAGGTTCAGGAAGTGAACGGCTGGGTGGTTGACATCCTCAACAGCCACGGACAGGACGCGCCGGTCAACAAGCGCGTTGTTGAACTAGCACTCGACATCGAGAAAGGCAGACTTGATGCGAAGCCTGAGAATGCCAAGCTTCTCATCGAGGCTTCTGAGGCCGTGGCGGACTGGCGGTAAATGCGCCGCCGCCGGCCGAGGATGCGCCAGCCTTCTGTGGCGACCACTGGACGGACGATGTACCCCCAGGGTCCAGCAATCCTGACGGCTCCATAAGGCTTCGCACAACCACGACCTCCTGGCATCGGCGTCGCCAATCCCGCAGGACGTCGTCCCCAAGCTGACCGTCGCCGACACCCTCCGAGCTGTCCTGCCAATGCGCGGCACAGCGGCCGAACGCGGAGGGAGCATGTTGGCTATGCCGGATCACGCCGGGCATGTCATCTAGTTGCAGCACCAACGTCACAGCGGCGGCAGCAGCGCCCCACGCGATTGACCTGCCGAGCGGCGGTTCCGGCCTTGTGCTTTTTGTTAGAGGGTCAACGATATATTGATCGCGATATAAATAATGACAACAACTACGAAGAGCACGATGGCCAAACCGCCAGCGGGCCGGCGGAAGCAGGATATGATCCGAGAATGCAAACCATGGTCGGTATTTGCGGTCATGCCTGTTTCAATACCATCCCTTGCGCCAAAACTTCCATAAGCGAGCCGGAAATCAGATGGTAGTGGAAGTTCTTGGTTTTTCAAAGCTCGCGAGAACGGCCGTGGTCAGGCTGCGAAAGTCCACGCGTTCAGTACGCTTTTCTTGTCAGTGTCATCGACAACGGAGCGCTCGTGCTTTCGCCGATGCTTTCATTGCGCCCTACGCCCGATTTCTAGGCAACCGCGACCTCAGCGGCTGCAGTAGCTTTGTCCGCTTTTGGCAGGCGGGCAAGTCGGTCGGAATGACGAGATTGGGCGCGAAGCGGACGTAAGGTGCGATGCGAGGTTTTCACCTGTAGTCACTCGGTGAACTTGGCAGGAGCTCCGTCTCGCGACGTTTGCTACCAACTACCATGCAACTGGCTATTTCGATCCAAGCGTACATAGAGCAGCTCCGAAGCGACGCGCTCACTGGCGCCGTTGGCAAGAGACACAGGGGTCACCTGGTTTTATTGGGGAGGGATATCAACAATCCGGCACGGCTCAATCACAATAGACATTACGCCGTTCGGGAGATCCACGTTATATTCTCCCAGCTCACCGGAGATGACAATTCACGGCCGAATAGCCGAAACCAGCCGCAGACGCGCCATGCTCTCTGCGTCATCTTTGGACACCCGACAAAAGAACCCTTTGCCCGGCGTAAGAGCTGTCCCAACCTCGGCCGCAAGTTGGACGAGGCAGGATGATGACTCCTCCGTGTAATAAGCAACAAAGGCTGTCATTTGAGCCACCCCTCGCTGCCTCAGTTTCTCTTCGGCTTCTCCAGCATTCAGCGGTTGGATAGGAGCAATGCATGCTCGTAAAAGAGCTCCCTGAAATCGTTATAAGGCGGCGACTTTTTGAGCCGTCGACCCTTCATCCGCGTTCGACGATTTTGTCCCTGTAGCGTCGATTTTTTCGTCTTCTGCCAATTGCGCACTAGATGAAACACTCTCTGGTTTGAGCGTGATAATCACATCGTTGCCCGCGAGCCCTGGCGAGGCTGCGACGATGTCGGCATACGGCGCGCATTTGGATACCGCACGCACAGCTGAATTGAGCAGGACTTGGTCCGACTTAGTCGACGCCAATCCCTCGGTAATCCCTGTTGGCTTTCCATCGAGCTCTCCGGTCGGCAATAGGCGCATGCGGATGGAAACCGGGTTTTTCGCATCCGACGGATAACTCCAGCAATTGAAAATGCGGGAACCGAGGTCGTCCAAAACCTCTTGATTGATCTCGGCTCCGCCTTTCGATGACTGGTTTACAACTGTTGCTGCAGACGCCGAGGGGATAAGCCCGTCGAACAGGACGGCGAATTTAGGATTGGGTGTTCCCGCCGGCGCCATGACTGAAACGATCAGGGAGGCAGACCCGATTAAAATGTATTTTTGCGCTGACCGCATTGTCACCGCTGCGCGCCTGAAGAAGTAAGACCAAAGCGACATGTTAGTCCTCCGTGAAATTAAAAGTGTTTGCGCAGCCGTGTGTGATGGAGCGCGCCGAGGCGTGGATTTGCTTGGCGGTGGGGTGCCGGCGATCAGTTGGCGCTGGAGAGAAGAAATGTAGAGTAGACTCCGTGGTGAAATACTCGACAAGGCGCTGCTCTCTCGTGCATGACGATACGAGAGGTGCTAGCCTTCAATTTGAAGGCCTTGAGAGTCGAGCTTGGGCTTTCGCAGGAAGAGCTCGCTCATAGGGCGGAACTCGACAGAACCAATGTTAGCTCGTTGGAACGAAGCGTTTATAGCGCTTCTATCGATGTGGTTGATCGGATAGCCAACGCGTTGAATGTGGAAGCTTCGGACCTTTTGAAACGAGCAAAGACAAAGAGGTGAGATCCCACCCACTGATCGGTGCGCCATGGTAGCGCTCGTGGCGGTTGACGCTGAAAATGGACTCTCGCGAGATATGCTGACCGCTTAGGGCCTCGGCCTCGTGGAAAGTACGGCATGCGTCGAGCGAGACCAGCTTTTACAGGCTACCAAGAGAGAGTTTTGCGTGGTCTATTCTAGCAACGACACTCGCTCGATCCGGAAAATTGCCCGCCGATGCAAGGACGTGCTCGAGCCGGTGGTTTGGTGGTTCGTACGACATCCGGCAATTCGGAAGGCTGAGCCGCGTTGTCCCGGTGCTGTCGAAGAGCTGAAGCCAGCGATCACTGATGCTTCTCACGGCGGCCCAATGGTCAAGATCTGCAAACGAGGCGATTAGCGCGCAACCTGGTTGGCCCAGGAGCTCCGACATCTTGGTCGCCAGTTGGTCGAATGACGGACGTGCGGTACCGGGCAGCAATGGGGCGACGATCACTTGGATCTCGTGCTCGTCGGCCATGTGCCTTACTGCCGCTTTCAAGACTTTGCGCAGCGGCTTTGTGTCGATGCCATACGCCGTTGCTGCCAAGGCGTCACCATGCAGCTCGACGAACCTCTGCACGGCCCGCGTCGCTTCGTTGATTGACTCCTGACGTGGCTTCCGAGCCGACCGACTGTTCGACTGTGACCAGTTCGCTAGAGCGGTTGTTAGTGGCAGAGCTTTCGTGGGGGGCAGGGGATGCGATCTCCTCTCCGCCTAGCCGTGCCGTAATAGCTTGCACGGCCTTCCTCTGGGCCTTGATGAACGCTAGCTTAAGCTGCCGCCAGGCGGGATCATCCGGGTGGAGGACTATCCCGGCGTCCTCGACCGACTTGTTGATGATCCTGGATCGCTTCACTGCCGCGCATTTTTGCAACTTCATCACGCGACAACTTGTCGAGCGAGGATAAGATTGCCGATACGCCGCAATGTCACCGTCAGTCATCCCGCCTCCATCTGGCGAAAAGGCACCGGTGTCGAGGTCGAGTCCAAGGCCCTTCCTGCGCAATGCCTCGTCGTTTCTCATCAGCCTCGCGGTGTGAGCATCTGCAAGCGCATCGATCGTGGCTGGCGCGATCTCTGCTGGCGGCCCGTCGGTAATTGATTTCCTGGCAAGATCGACGAGACGGTGAGCTTCTTCGATCAAAGGAAGGGCGGCTCGTTCGGCTGTTCGCTGATCATTGGTTCGCAACGATTTGACCAGTTCGTTCTTAAATCGGCCAGACCTGCGGTTCACGCACCATTCGATAGCTTCCGGCCAAGGCATCGGGAATGGCCGACCGGCTATGTCGTCAGGCAGAGCGAACCGGAATTCGAACCGGTTCGCGCGACGTGGATGTATTTCATGCGCGCCATTTTACACCCCGAATGTAGCACGCGTGCGGATCAGATAGCAGTAAAATCAACGCCTTAAGCGATTTCAAGCACTTGCTTGAAGAGTGGCGCGCCCGAAGAGATTCGAACTCCTGACCCCCAGATTCGTAGTCTGGTGCTCTATCCAGCTGAGCTACGGGCGCGCATCAGGCCATGTTTTCAACGGCCCCGCGATCCGATCCCGAGGACCGGCCGCGATGTGTGCAGTTCCCTAGCGACTGAATTTGCGAAAAGCAAGTCGATCCGACAAAAGTTTTGTCGCAAGGCTGTCATCTCTTGATGACGAGCCTGGAGCGCTTCGCTTCGGAGCAGCCACAAGGAGGGCCGACGTCTTGGCCGAGGGGATCGAAGGTGGAGACTGGGAAGGCATAGGCCGGGAAGGCGACAGGGAGCGTCAGCAAACCAGCGCTGATGACCTCACGCCGGGCGGCGCAGGCTGCCGCGGGCTTGGTCGAGCCGCACCGGCTGGTCGGGAATGGTGACGGCGAACGTGGTGCGCCCGCCAATCGACTCGACCAGCTCCACCGTGCCGCCATGGGCCCGGATCAGTTCGTGCGCGATCGCCAGACCAAGGCCGGTGCCGCCGCTGCGCGCCGAGCCGCGGAATGCCGCAAACAGGTTCTCGCGCGCCTTTGGCGGCAGGCCGGGGCCGGTATCGGTCACAGTGACGCGGCTGACGCTGCCCATGCGCACGGCCGACACAGCCAGCCGGCGCACCACGGCGCTCTCGGTATCCCCGGCCATCGCCTGCACCGAGTTGCGGCACAGATTGGTGAGCACGCGGAAAAGCTGATCGGAATCGGCATCCACCTCGAAAGCCGACTCGACAGCATTGATGAACTCGATGCCTTCCTCGATGTCGAGCAGGCCGTGCACGTCCTCGACCAGCTGGCGCAGCCGCACCCTGCGGCGCGAAGGCGGCGGCTCCTGCGTGCGGCCATAGGCCAGCACGCCTTCCGAATAGGAGACGGCCCTGTCGAGCGCGCGCAGCAGCTTTGGCGCGAAGGCCTGCACGGTCGGGTCCTTGACCAGGCGCAGGCGGTCCGAAATCAGCTGCGCCGAGGCCAGGATGTTGCGCATGTCGTGGTTGATCTTGGAGACCGCGAGGCCGAGATCGGCCAGGTGTTTCTGCTCGGAGAGCATCTTCTGCAGCCGCTCCTGCATCTGCGACAGCTCGCGTTCGGCAACGCCGATCTCATCGGAGCGGGCGGCGGGATGGATGATGCGGCCGGGGTCGTCGGGCGCTTCGGAGAAGGACAGCATCGAACGCGTCATGGTGCGGATCGGCCCGATCATGATCAGGTCGATCGCGGCATAGACCAGCATTGCCGTGAACAGCGAGATCAGCAGCGAAACGAAGGCGACGTTGCGCGAATAGATGAGCATGGCCTTGCGCAGCGAATAGTCCGGCATGATCAGCTCGAACTCCTTGTCGCTGTCGCCGACCGGTCCGAAAACACGCAGCATCCGGTCGCCGCCGAAGAACAGCGTGTCGAGCGCGCCGGTCATGCCCTTGACCATGCCGACGCTGGCAAGGTCGATATGCTCGTCGACTTGCGGCGGCATGTCGGCCACCACCAGAAGCCGCGAGACGCCGCCATCGCGCACCGCGATCGCCTTGGCGCCGATCGCCATCAGCACGTCATTCTGGGCCGTGCGCGACAAGGAGGTCGACTCGCCCTGCACCAGCACGATCGACACGGCGGCGGCCGTACTCAGCCGCTCCTTGAGCCAGCTCACCCGATAACTGGCGATCCAGGGCAGGAAGATGAGCACTTCGGCCAAGAGCACGAAAACGATGGTGAGCAGCAGCAGTTTTGTCGACAGACCGCGCGACAAGGGCACGCTGCGGCCGGCGGCAGGCGCCGTTCCGATCCCTTCCCCCGCTTGGCTGGCTTCGCTCATGCGACTCGATCTTCACAATCACTTGATCAGCCAACATTAGGGGATTACGGCATTTTTGCCAATTTCATCCTTTGGTCGGAACATTAAATTACTGTCATGAAGCCGGCGTCCACGGCGCGACGACTCCGGATTGACTTCCAAAACCCTTCTTTCTATAAGCCCGCTCACGCTCGGGCCATACATCCCGGCGCGGTTTCGATCGCGCCAAAGCCGGCCCGGCAAAGCTCCTGTTACACAGTGACAGAATCAAGAAGGGCCGCACCCCGCGGTATTAAAACAAATGAAGCGTACCTACCAACCGTCCAAACTCGTCCGCAAACGTCGGCACGGCTTCCGTGCCCGCATGGCCACCAAGGGGGGTCGTGGCGTCGTCGCAGCTCGCCGCAATCGCGGCCGCAAGCGGCTCAGCGCCTAAGCGAGACGAAATCGTTGCCCGCAACCGGCAAGCCAGTGGGGGCCAATCCCAAGCGGCTTCTGAAACGCGCGCAATTCCTGGCCGTCCGTCGTGGTGAAAAGCGACGCGGGCGGTTTTTCCTCGTTGAGGTTCTCGACCGTGGCGACGGCCTGTCGCCGCGCGTCGGGTTTACCGTCACCAAGAAGGTCGGCAATGCGGTTGTGCGCAACCGCGTCCGGCGGCGGCTGAAAGAAGCCGTCCGCACCCATGCCGCCGATGACATGGTGCCCGGCAGTGACTATGTCATCGTCGGGCGCGATGATGCGCTACGCGCCCCGTTCGGCCAGTTGAAGGCTGAACTCTCCCGCCGACTTCGCGGAACACGATAGGCCAAGGCTCTCGATGGAAAACAACCGGAACTTCTTCATCACCATCGCGCTGTCGGTGCTGATCCTGGCATTGTGGCAGTATTTTTATGTGCTGCCGCGCAGCGAGGCGCAACGCGATGCTGCCCGTATCGAACAGCAGCGGGTCGAGGAACAGAAGAAGGCAGCCGACGCCGCCAATCCGGGAGGCGCGCCCGGGCCCGCGCCAGGCACCATTCCCAATGCGCCCGGCGGCGATACCGTCACCGCGGCCAGCCGCGACCAGGCGCTTGCCGCTTCGAAGCGCGTCAAGATCGACACGCCGAGCCTCGAGGGCTCGATCAACCTCACCGGTGCGCGCCTCGACGACCTCAAGCTGAAGCACTACACCGAAACCGTCGACAAGAATTCGCCCGAGATCAGCTTGCTCAACCCGCAGGCTCTGCCGACCGGCTATTTCGCCGAGATCGGCTTTGTCGGCAACGACAAGACCGGTGTGGTGCCGGGTTCGGATACGGTGTGGAGTGTGGACGGCAATCCGACGTTGAGCCCGTCGACGCCGGTGACACTCACCTACACCAACGACAAGGGCCTGACCTTCAAGCGCACCTTCTCCGTCGACGCCAACTACATGTTCACGGTGTCGGACACGGTGCAGAATGCCGGGTCGAGCGCGGTGTCGCTGTTCAATTACGGCCGCGTCACGCGCTATGACAAGCCGGCCGTGGCCAGCACCTATGTGCTGCATGAAGGCTTGATCGGCGTGACCGGCACCGAGGGCTTGGCCGAATACAAATACGCCAAGATCGAATCCGAAAAGCAGGTCACGCCCGGCAAGTCGACCGATGGCTGGCTGGGCATCACCGACAAATACTGGGCGGTGACGCTGGTACCGACCGAGAAGCAGCCGTTCCAGCCGCGCTATGCCTTTTTCGAGGATGGCCGGCACCGCTACCAGTCCGACTTCCTCACCGATGCAATCAATGTCGAGGCCGGCCAGTCCGCGACGGTCGAGACCGAGATCTTCGCCGGCGCCAAGGAAGTCGCCAAGATCAACGCCTATGAGAAGGACCGCGACATTCGCCAGTTCAATCTGGTGATCGACTGGGGCTGGTTCTATTTCATCACCAAGCCGATGTTCTGGCTGATCGACACGCTCTACAAATTCTTCGGCAATTTCGGCCTGGCGATCCTCGCCACCACCGTCATCGTCAAGGCGCTTTTCTTCCCGCTCGCCAACAAGTCCTACGCGTCGATGGCGAACATGAAGAAGGTGCAGCCCAAGATGCTCGAGATCCGCGAGAAATACGCGGACGACAAGATGGCGCAGCAAAAAGCGATGATGGAGCTGTACAAGACCGAGAAGATCAATCCGCTTGCCGGCTGCTGGCCTGTGGCGCTGCAGATCCCGGTCTTCTTCTCGCTCTACAAGGTGCTCTACATCACCATCGAGATGCGCCATGCGCCATTCTTCGGCTGGATCCAGGATCTGGCGGCGCCCGATCCGACCTCGATCTTCAACCTGTTCGGCCTCGTGCCGGTGACGCTGCCGCACATGCTGATGATCGGCGTGTGGCCGCTGATCATGGGCGTTACCATGTTCCTGCAGATGCGCATGAACCCGACGCCGCCGGATCCGACGCAAGCCGCGATCTTCACCTGGATGCCGGTGATCTTCACCTTCATGATGGCGGGTTTCCCGGCCGGCCTCGTCATCTACTGGGCCTGGAACAATTCGCTGTCGATCCTCCAGCAGGGCGTCATCATGAAACGCCAGGGCGCCAAGATCGAGCTGTGGGACAATCTGGTCGCATTGTTTCGAAAGAAACCGTCGCCGGCGGAGTAGCCGCTCTTCTTCAGGAAGCGGAACACGTCTCTCTCTTTTCCAGAAAGCCCGGCTCGTCCGGGCTTTTTTCTTTGGGCAAGCGATCGATCACGTTCCCGTGATCGGCGAAACTGCAAGCCGTCGCAGGGCGTGACTGCGTGTGCATTTCCAAAGGCTTATCAATTCTGATCAGCCCTCACCCGGAGGAAGACCATATGCGCATGCCGTCATTCAGGACCATCGCCTTTTCCGCACTCGTTGCCAGCGTGGCGATTGCCGCTCCCGCCTACGCCAAGAACCCGAATGTCGGCGGCGCGCCGATGTACACCACCAAGAACATCGTCGAGAACGCCGTCAACTCGAAGGACCACACAACGCTGGTCGCCGCCGTCAAGGCCGCCGGCCTGGTCGACACGCTCGAGGGCGCCGGCCCGTTCACCGTCTTTGCGCCGACCAACGAAGCCTTCGCGGCACTGCCCAAGGGCACCGTCGATACGCTGTTGAAGCCGGAGAACAAGGGCCAACTCACCAAGGTGCTGACCGCCCATGTCGTGGCCGGCAAGATTTCAGGCGCCGAAATGATGAAGAAGGCCAAGGCGATGGGCGGCAAATACGAGATGAAGACCGTCTCGGGCGACACGCTCACCGCCGAGGTCAAGAAGGGCAAGCTCTACATCATGGATGAGTCCGGCGGCGAGGCGAAGGTGACGATCGCCGACGTCAACCAGTCGAACGGCGTCATCCATGTCGTCAACAAGGTGCTGTTGCCGAAGTAACGGCTTCCGGCGAAAGGGGGTAATGGCAGGTCGTTGGGCTTTCTCGGCCCGCCATCCCCGCCTCATGACGAGGTGCCATGTTTCTTGGGAAGTCGTATCGGCGAGGCCGGGGTCCTGTAGTCCCTCACAGGACCCCGGTTTGTTTTTGCGTACTGGGAGGACGGCTGGGGCTTCAGCAGTCGAACGTCGACCGCTTCGCGCCCATCACTCCATGACGGCGCTGTGATCGACCTTGGCCGGCGTGCCTGGCTTGCGCAGCAGCAGAACCAGCGGGATCGCGGCCAGCGACAGGATCATCATCAGCTTGAAGTCGTTCATGTAGCTGATAACAGTCGCCTGCAGCGTCACCACGCCATCCAGCGCGGCGCGGCCGGCGGCGGTGTAGGGGTTCATCGCCTGGAAGATCGCCGGATTGCCGAACGCCTGGTTGTAGGGCGTCACATAGGTGGTGATGTTGGCGTGGTTGATCTGCACGTTCTGCACCAGCAACGCGGTGACCACCGAGATGCCGACGCTGGAGCCGATGTTGCGCGACAGATTGTAAAGCCCGGTGCCTTCCGCGCGCCGCTCCGGCGCCAGCGTGGCGAAGGTGATGGTGGTCAGCGGCACGAACAGGAAGCCCAGCCCCGCGCCCTGGATGAAGCCGGTGCTGACGATCGTCCATTGCGAGACGTCGGGGGTCCAGCCGGTCATGTCGTACATAGCCCAGGCGGTGATCGCGAGGCCGATGAACAGCAGCCATCGTGTATCCACCTTGCCGATCAGCCTGCCGACGAGGAACATGCAGGCCATGGTGCCAAGACCACGCGGGCCCATGACGATGCCGGCCGTCACCACCGGATAGCCCATCAGCGTCTGCAGATAGGGTGTCATCAGCGCCAGCGAGGCCAGGTAGGTGATGCCGATGATGAAGATGAAGATCATGCCAACGGCGAAATTCCGGTCGAGGAAAAGCCGCGGGTTCACGAAGGTGTTTTTGGCGGTGAAGGTGTGGACGAGGAAGATGTAGAAGGCCGATGCGCAGATCAGCGACTCGACGATGATCTCGGATGACGAGAACCAATTGAGCTGCTCGCCGCGATCGAGAAACATCTGCAAGGCGGCGATGGTGACACTGAGCGCGCCAAATCCCAGCCAGTCCAACCTGGCCTTGATATCCAGCTTGGTTTCCAGGACGAACAGAGACACGCCGGCGAAGGCCAGCGCACCGATCGGGACGTTGATATAGAACACCCAGCGCCAGCTGATGTTTTCGGTCAGCCAACCTCCGATGACCGGCCCGAGCACCGGTCCGACCATGACGGAAATGCCGAACAGCGCCATCGCCGAGCCGCGCTCTTCCACGCTGTAGATATCAAGCAGGATGCTTTGTGCCAGCGGCACCAGGGCCGCGCCGAACAGGCCCTGCAGCAGGCGGAAGCCGACGATCTGCGGCAGCGACTGCGCGAAGCCGCAGAGCACCGAGGCGACCACGAAACCGGTAATCGAGGTCAAGAGGATGCGCTTGCGGCCGAAGCGGTTGGCCAGGTAGCCCGAAGGCGGCGTCATCACCGCGGCGGCGACGATGTAGGAGGTCAGCACCCAGTTGATCTGGTCGGCGCTGGCCGAAACGCTGCCCTGGATATAGGGCAGCGCCACATTGGCGATGGTCGTGTCCAGCGCCTGCATGATGACGGCCAGGATCACGCAGGCGGTGATGGCGCCGCGATTGGCGACCACCGGTGCGGCACCTGTCGCGGCTGCGCTGGTCATGATTTCTGTCCGAACATCTTGAGAAGGTTGGTGACGAAGTCCGGCAGGCCGCGCGTATGGCCGGTGTCGACGTCGACCACGACGCTCATACCGCCGCGCAGCGGCGGCTTGCCCTGGGGATCGTCAACCGTCACGCGCATCGGGATGCGCTGCACGACCTTGACCCAATTGCCGGTGGTGTTTTGCGCCGGCAGCAGCGAGAAGCTCGACGACGAGGCGGGGCTGATCGAGGCAACCGTGCCGTGCCACACGGCGCCGGGATAGGTGTCGACGCTGATCGTCGCCGTCTGTCCCGGCCGTACATACGTCAGTTCGGTCTCCTTCGGCTCCGCCTCGATCCACAGATCGGTCGACGAAATCAGGCTGAAGGCCGGCTGCGAAGCCGGCAGATACTTGCCGACCTGAAGCGCATCGACATTGGTGACGACGCCGTCGAACGGCGCCTTGACGATAGAGTCGTTGAGATTGCGCTGCGCATCATCGACGCCCGACTGGGCCTGCAGATAGAACGGGTTCTTCTCCACCGGCTGGCTGGCGTCGCCGCCGAGCTGGGCAAGCATGGCCTGTGCCTGCGCCTTGGCGACCGACACTTTCTGGCGCGCGGCGACGAGGTCGTGCTGGGCGCTGTCGAAAGACGCCTTCGAGGCGGTGGAGGTCTTGAGCAGATCCTGCTGCCGCTGGAAGGCGGCCTCGTAATAGGGAATGTCGGCCTGCGCCTGTTCGATCTGTGACAGTGACTGCTGGTAGCTCGCCTGCAGCGTCAGCACCTGGTTGCGCACCGTCCCCAACTGGGCCTGGGCCGCGGCGAGCGCGGTCTCGAACGAGGCCGGCCGCAGGCGGAAGAGCATGTCACCCTTCTTCACCACCTCGTTCTCGTGCACGTCGATCTCCTGCACGGTGCCGGAGACATCGGTGGACACGCCGAGCGACTGCGCCTGGATGTAAGCATTGTCCGTGCTCATCACCTGGCCGCCGGTGACATAATAGTAGCCGCCAACGACCAGCGCGACGGGAAGCAGGGCAAACAGGACCGGCCGCCTCAGGCTGCGCTTTGGCTTGACCGGGGCAGCAGCGGGAGGGGCAATGGCGGCAGGCGCCTGCTGCGGCTGCGGCTCCTTGGCCGGAGCCTCGAGTGCCACCGGCTCCAGGGCAACCGGAGCCTCCAACTCGTCATCGTCGATGACGACATTGACGCGCCTCTGTTCGCGTTCGCTGTCCAGCCGGATGATCTGGTCGATTTTCCGCTCCGAAGATTGTTCCTCGGCGGGCTTCTTGGGGGATGTTGATTCAGCCATGTACGTTCTCCCGGTCGACGGCAGGCTGGGTGCAAGCCGCGAGCAGATTGGATTTGATCAAGCTTAGTGTTTGCAGCAGGTGCCGCTGGGTATCAGCGGACAGCCCGATGAAGGCTTCGTCGCGTGTTTTCTGGCCATTGGCGCGCATGATTTCGAGCAGCGGATGGGCCTGGGGTGTCAAATAGAGCAGCCACGCCCTGCGGTCGGCAGGATTGGGCCGGCGTTCGATGAAGCCCCGCGCCTCCATCTTGTCGAGCAGCCGGGCGAGCGTGATTGGCATGATCTCGATGAGATCGGCGAGCTTGTTCTGGTGGATGCCCTCATGCAACGAAAGATAAGCCAGCACCTGCCATTGGGCGCGGGTGAGCCCGGATGTGCGCGAACGCTGCTCAAACCGCTTTCTAAGCAGTCGCGCGACGTCGTGCAGCACGAAGCTGATATTGGGCGAGGAGGACATGGGAGGTGATCGGGATCTGGTGACAAGCTTTCGTGAGCATGCTTATTATCATCATGCACATAATCCTGCTGGACGGCGCGCGCAAGACGGGCTAAGCCCCGAAAACGAAAAAATTGAATGGGCCACGACACCGAATAGGCGCTTGGCGGTGGCACTTTGCCGGCAAGGATTGTGACGATGAACTGGATAAAGATCGCAGCTGTAGCGGCTCTCATGGGATACCCTTGCGTCGCCGTTGCGGGGCAGGCCGTGAGCTGTGGTGGCGCCGCCATGCTGGGTGGCGCGCAGCTCAACTGCAGCCACGTCGAACCCACGGCACCGCCGCAATTCTGCACGTTTAGCTGGGCTCTGCACACAGCCGCGGGCGATCAGAAAGTCGTCGACGGCACCTTCCTGCTTCCGCCCGGAGCATCGAATGTCACCGTCTATCAGGGCAGCGGTTTCGACAGCGCGCTGTCCAATCCGATCGTGATCTGCCGCGGCAACAAATGAGCCTGTCCGTCACGGAAGACTCGCTCCTCGGCCGATTGGTGCTATAGGGCGGATCACGTTATTTTGACCGGGCGCGACCGCCTAAGTGCATGGCGGCCAGGATCGCCGCAACCTCGACGCCATCTGGGCGCCGATATCTCTCTTCTGGAGGCAGCAGCTTGAACGCTCTGAACAGCACCGTGATCAGCACCGACCTCTTCACGCGTGGGTGGATTTTCATTCGCGGCGTGCCGGCCATGAAGTTCCTGCCGCCGGAAGGTCCGCCGGAAATCGCTTTTGCCGGCCGCTCCAACGTCGGCAAATCGTCGCTGATCAACGCGCTGGTCAACCAGAAGGGGCTGGCGCGTACATCAAACACGCCGGGGCGCACGCAGGAACTCAACTACTTCGTCCCGGACGGATTTTCGGGCGAGGGCGCCGATCTGCCGCCGATGGCGCTGGTCGACATGCCGGGCTACGGCTACGCCACCGCACCCAAGGAGAAGGTCGACGAGTGGACCAAGCTGGTCTTCGACTATCTCAAGGGCCGCGTCACGCTGAAGCGGGTCTATGTGCTGATTGACGCGCGCCACGGCATCAAGGCCAAGGACGACGAGGTGCTGTCGCTGCTCGACAAGGCGGCGGTGTCGTACCAGATCGTGCTGACCAAGACCGACAAGATCAAGGCCGCCGGCGTGCCGCGGCTGATCGAGGAGACGCTGGCCAAGATCAAGAAGCGTCCTGCGGCGTTTCCGTTCGTGCTGGCGACGTCATCGGAAAAGGGCGAAGGCCTCGAAGAGTTGCATGCCGCGATCGTGCTTGCGGCCAATGGCGGGTAAACCGGGCGCGGCGGGCACTACGCCGCGCTAAACCTTTGCCTCGATTGCAATCATTTCGTGGCTTTCTTCGACCGCAAGCTGCTCGGTGCCATAGGCCTTCAGGAACATGTCGACGCCCGACCTGACGACGTGGTCGATCTCATCCTGGCCCGGAGCCTTGGTGCGGTAGGCAAAGATGCATTGGCGGAAAAGACCGGACAAGCACAGTTCGGTGAGCTGGTAAGCGGCGAGATCGACATCGTCGATCCGCAACAGGCCGCGGTCGATGGCAGCGTTCAGGAAGGTCATCATCTTGTCGTGGCCGCGCTTGGGGCCACGTTCATAAAATCGCGCGCCAAGCTCGGGCATCCTGTCGGTGACACCGATCACGGTGCGCTGCGCCTGGATGACCTTGGCCGACGTGATCTTGAGTGACAGCACCTTGCCGTACTTCACCAGCGTCTCGCGCAGATTGTCGTCGCGGTCGAGCAGGTCGTACATGTTCTTGAAGATCGTGCCGCGCTCTTCCTCGATCAGCGCTTCGAACAGCTCTTCCTTGTTGGCGAAGTAGACATAGATAGTGCCCTTGGAGACACCGGCCTCGCGCGTGATGTCATTCATAGAGGCGGCCTCGAAGCCCTTCTCGATGAAAACACGGCGGGCGCCTTCGATGATCTGGCTGCGCTTGACGGGGTCTTGCCCAGCCGCCGGGCGGCCGCGACGCAGCTCCAGCACGTCGCAAGGATCCTGGTCTACATTGGGTACGGTTTCGGCATTGGGTAAGGTTTCGGTCATAGGATGACACCTCGGAAATAATTCGAACCAACCGGTTCGATTGCCCCTTGATATGGTCCTCTTTTCGCGCTATGTCAACGCCCAGATCGAACCGAACGGTTCAGTATTATTGTTTTAGAGAGATGTCATGTCTTCGAACGCGCCAACCACTGCCGAAGTCCGCCCTTTCCCCAATGCCAAGGTCGCACCGGCGACGGAAGCACCCGAGATTCCCGTTCATCCGGTCGTCGCGCCGCCACCGGCGGCTGAAGCTCCGGCCAAGAAGAAGCGCTCGGTGCGCTCCTTCCTGTTGCCGATCATTGGCCTTGCCCTGCTGAGCGGCGGCGCCTGGTATGGCTACGATTACTGGACCACGGGCCGTTTCATGATCTCGACTGACGACGCCTATGTCCAGGCCGACATGGCCTTCGTCTCGCCCAAGATTTCCGGCTATGTCGACCAGGTCAAGGTCACCGAGAACCAGCTGGTCAAGGCCGGTGACCCGCTGCTGACCATCGACGATGGTGACTACAAGATCGCCGTCGCCCAGGCCGAGGCGCAGATCGCCACGCTGGCCAAGACGCTCGACCGTATCGACGCGCAGACCAAGGCCGCGCAGGCGTCTCTGCAGCAGGCTCAGGCGCAGAAGGTTGCCGACCAGGCCGCGGCCGATAATGCCGGGCGTGCCCAGCAGCGCGCCGCGCAACTGCTCAAGACGCATGTCGGCACGCAGGCGCAGCTGGACGATGCCCAGACCGCGCTCGACCAGGCTAATGCCGCTCTCGTCGGCGCCGACGCCCAGATCGCCGCGGCACAAGCCAATATCGGTGTGCTGGAAGCACAGCGCGCCGAATCGGCGAGCACGCTTGCTTCCCTACAGCTCAACCGCGACAAGGCCGCGCGCGATCTTTCCTTCACCGTGCTCAAGGCGCCTTATGACGGCGTCGTCGGCAACCGCTCGGTCGAGCAGGGCGACCTCGTCAGCCCCGGACAGAAGCTCGCCGTCGTCGTGCCGATGGACAAGCTCTACATCGTCGCCAACTTCAAGGAGACGCAGCTTGGCCGGCTGGTTCCCGGCGAAAAGGTCAACATCTCGGTCGATGCCATCGACGGCCAGCCCATCCAGGGAACCGTCTCATCGCTGGCGCCTGCTTCAGGAGCGGTCTTCTCGCTGTTGCCGCCGGAAAATGCCACGGGCAACTTCACCAAGGTGGTGCAGCGCGTCCCGGTCCGCATCGACGTTCCGGCCGACGCCCTGAAGACTGGCAAGCTGCGCGCGGGCTTGAGCGTCATCGTCAACGTCGACAGCCGCACCGCGCCTGCCGTGACGACCAACTAAGCCCTTTCGGAGGGCGGCTCGGTGGCTGACTAAGCACTGAGCCGCCCGGCCTGCCTCAAGGAGGCCCATGCAATGGCAACCGCTACAATCACCGCAGGAGCGCCGCCGGCACGGCCGGCGGTCCCTGACACCATTTCGACGCGGCGTGTCATCGCCTTCCTGGCGATGGTGTTCGGCATGTTCATGGCGATCCTGGACATCCAGATCGTCTCGGCCTCGCTGGCCGAGATCCAGGCTGGCCTGAGCGCCAGTTCCGATGAAATTCCGTGGGTGCAGACGGCGTATCTGATCGCCGAGGTGGTGATGATCCCGCTGTCGGGCTTCCTCAGCCGCATGCTGTCGACGCGCGTGCTGTTCACCATCGCCGCCGCAGGCTTCACCGCAGCCAGCGCCCTTGCCGCGACCGCCACCAACATCGACCAGATGATTGTCTACCGCGCCGTGCAAGGCTTCATCGGCGGCGGCATGATCCCGAGCGTCTTTGCGGCCGCGTTCACTATCTTCCCACCCTCGAAGCGCGCCATCGTCTCGCCGATGATCGGCCTGGTGGCGACGCTGGCGCCGACGATCGGCCCGACCGTCGGCGGCTATATCAGTCATGCCTTTTCATGGCACTGGCTGTTCCTGGTCAATGTCGTGCCCGGCATTCTGGTGGCGACCGCTGCCTGGTCGCTGATCGATTTCGACAAGCCCAATCTCAAGCTGTTCAACAAGTTCGACTGGTGGGGCCTTGCCGGCATGGCGGCTTTCCTCGGCTGCATGGAATATGTGCTCGAAGAAGGCCCGAACAATGACTGGCTGCAGGACCAGGGGGTCTTCATCTGCGCGATCGTCATGACCGTCGGCGCTGTCGTATTCTTCTGGCGCGCGTTCACCGCGGAGGAGCCGATCGTCGACCTCAAGGCTTTCACCAACATCAACTTCGCCTTCGGCTCGCTGTTCTCCTTCGTCATCGGCATCGGCCTCTATGGGTTGACCTATCTCTATCCGGTCTTCCTCGGCCGCATCCGCGGCTACGATTCGATGATGATCGGCGAGGCGCTGTTCGTCAGCGGCCTGGCGATGTTCGTTACCGCGCCAATCTCGGGCTTCCTGTCGAGCAAGATGGATCTGCGGCTGATGATGATGATCGGCTTCTTCGGCTTCGCCACAGGCACCTGGTGGATGACGCATCTGACCGCCGACTGGGATTTTTATGAGCTTCTTATCCCGCAGATCCTGCGCGGCTGTTCAATGATGCTGTGCATGGTGCCGATCAACAACATCGCGCTCGGCACCTTGCCGCCGGACCGGCTGAAGAATGCGTCCGGCCTGTTCAACCTCACCCGCAACCTCGGTGGCGCCGTCGGCCTTGCCCTGATCAACACCGTGCTGATCGACCGCAATGCCTTCCACTACGCAAGGTTGGCTGAGCACGTGCAGTGGGGCAGTGCCGCCGCGCAGACCAAGCTGCAGAACATGACGCTGAACTTCGAGCAGGTCACAGGTCTCGATGCCACCAGTGCCGCGATCTCCAAGCTGTCGGGCATGGTCCAGCAGCAGGCGGCACTGCTGTCCTTCATGGACGTGTTCTACATGCTGACGGTGCTGTTCGCGACGCTTGGCTTTTTCACCATGCTGATCAACAAGCCGGCGGCGCCCGGTGGCGGAGGCGGCGGCGGGCACTGACAGAGAAACCAGACGCGGCAGCGATTTCGGGAAGCTCCTCCAGTCCACGCCCGAAAAGCTCTGACCGCGCAAAAAAACTCCGGGCCGCAAGACCCGGAGTTTTTTGCATTCAAAGCTGGGTCAGGCCGTGGTTGGCTTGAAGGTCAGCGCCACGCCGTTGATGCAGTGGCGCAGGCCGGTCGGCGCCGGTCCATCGTCGAAGACATGGCCGAGATGGCCGCCGCAGCGGCGGCAATGCACTTCGGTACGGGTCATGCCGAGCGACCGATCCTCGGTCTTGCCGATGCCATTGGCGATCTCTTGCCAGAAGCTCGGCCAGCCGGTGCCGGAATCGAACTTTGTCTCCGACGGATAGACCGGCAAGTCACAGCCGGCACAGGCGAATATGCCCTTGCGGTGCTCGTTGAGCAGCGGGCTGGTGCCGGGATATTCAGTGCCTTCCTTGCGCAGCACGTCAAAGGCGGCCGGCGACAGGATGGCTTTCCATTCGTCATCGGTCTTGGTGACCTCGAATTTCTCGGCCGCTTGCGCTGGCTGAGGGCCACCCATGCGCAGCATCGCTGCCGCGGCCCCGACCACGCCGATGGCGGCAGCACCGCTCAAAAGAAGATCGCGACGATTCATGACCAGTTCCTCCTGTCACTTTCTTTGCCAAACTATACCGTCACGCGAAAATCAAAAAGCCGGTGACGGTTGCCTTCAACGAAACTCCGCGCCGGTCCACGGATGACCGTGGGCGGCGCGGAGCACGCGTGTCGTTTGCAGGTCACGGGAGCGAGACTATGCAATCGACGGAGGGCTCTTGCTGCAGGTTCGTCGCGGCAAGCCCTTTGTTACATTTTCGGGCCGATCACATCTTCGGGAGCAAAACCTTGTCGATGACGTGGATGACGCCGTTGGACTGCTCGACATCGGCGATCGTGACATTGGCGACATTGCCGTTCTCGTCGGTGACGGTGACCTTGCCGCCTTCAGCCTTGAGCGACAGTTCGCAGCCGCCGACCGTCTTGACCTTGTGCGTGCCGCCATCAGCCTTGACCATCGCGGCCACGTCAGCCGCCATCGCCTTGGCGGCGACGACATGGCAGGTCAGGATCTTGACGAGCTTGTCCTTGTTCTCGGGCTTGAGCAGCGTGTCGACCGTGCCGGCCGGCAGTGCGGCAAAGGCCTCATTGGTCGGCGCGAAGACGGTGAACGGGCCGGCGCCCTGCAGGGTCTCGACCAGGCCGGCTGCCTTGACGGCGGCCACCAGCGTCGTGTGGTCCTTCGAATTGACGGCGTTCTCGACGATGTTCTTGTTGGCGTACATGGCGGCGCCGCCGACCATCGGATTTTCAGCATAGGCAACGGTGGCAAACGCCGAAGCGGCGATCGTACCGGCGAGCAAAAGGGTGGCGAATCTACGCATGATATTCAAACTCCTCGGGTTTCTCTTCCCATTTTTGGGGACGCGAGGAGATACGAAACACAAACGCGTGAGTTTCAGAATATTTCTGGATTTTTTGATTTAATCGCGCACGCGAAGAGATTTATTCGACGCAACAGTTTGCCGGCTTACGTGCGTGTTTAGACACCCGTCACATAAGATAAATTGGAATTATTCTAGCGGCCGCTTCGCTGTGAGGAAACGAGGTCAGATGCTCTTCAGATCGCCCGCAGCCACCACCGGTCCGGTCGGCTGCCCGGTCGGCGAACCGCCGGCAGGCTCCAGGCTGACGGCCAGCACGGCGCCCTGGGCGAGCTTCTGCTGGGCCGCCGGCGAGACGACGATATGCGCTGTCGAACCAACCGGAATAACGCCCATCGACACCGGCGGGTTCTTGCCTTCGATCATCCACAGTTCGAAGTCCTTGCCGGAAGCACGCTCACCGGAGACATGCGACAAGCCGACTTCGTGATGGGCGGCATCATAGACGGCAAGGTATTTGACATCGCTGCCGTCGGCGGCCAGCGAGGCGACAAGCCGTGCCTGCGGCTGTGCGACCGGCGGGTTGACGTAAGGGATCGCAATGTAGATCGCCAGCGCGGCAACCGCTGCCGCGGCAAGGCCGCGCCAGAAGGCGAGGCTGGACCACAGGCCGGCGCGCGCCTCGGAGGGCGTTGCAGCCGTCGACGCAAACAGCCGTCGGTCGATCGCCGGTTTCACCGAAGCTGGCGGCTCGATTTCCGGATAGGCGGCAGCCATGGGCGAGAGATGAACCTCCCAGCCATCGACCAGCCGCGCGAAGTCGGTTTCGGAATCGATGCGCCTGGAAGCGATCTGCCGCTCGTCCGCCGGCAGCACGCCAAGAACGTATTCGGCGGCGAACAGGTCGTCGCCCCCACGTTCCGGTCCATTGTCCTCTGCGAGCGTCATCTTTCCAGACATTCTCTGAGTTTCATCAGGCTGCGGCGCAGCCAGGTACGCATCGTGTTCAACGGCACGCCATGACGTTCCGCCAGTTCGGCATAGCTTTCGCCCTTGAGATAAGCGCCCCGGACGGCCGCCGCCCGGTCTTTCTCCAATTCATCGAGGCAATGATGGATCCTTTCGGACTCATCGCCCGCCACCACCATCGCTTCAGGTCCCGGCGCCGGATCTGCCACGTCGAGTGCGGCATCGATATCGACGGCCTGCTTGCGCCGCGCCCTGATGCGATCGATCGCATGATTGCGCGCGATTGCCACCAGCCAGGAGATCGGGCTCAGATCGGAAACAGCAAAACGGTCCGCCTTCGTCCATATCTTGACGAAGACTTCCTGCAAGGCTTCTTCCGCATCTCCCCGGTCGTTCAATACACGAAGGCACACGCCGAAAAGTTTCGCGCTGGTCTGCCGGTACAGCAGATCGAACGCGGCCCGATCCTTCATCGAAGTTCGGACGATCAGCTTGGTGATGTCCTGCGGCGTCATGTCAGGCAAATTAGGGTATTGTTATGTATTTGCAACGGCGGAAATCGCCTTGTGCACGTCTAAGCTTCACGCGTTCCCCACCCGGATCCGCCGCCGATTTGCCATTGAAGTCGCCACTGGCTAGCCTTGCCACAGGTGATGGAGAGCGCGCATGTCCGTTGAACGGATCCTTTGGGAACAAGATGCAACCGGCCTCGCCGGTCTCGTGCGCAAGGGCGAGCTGTCGGCGATAGAGCTGACCGACGCGGCGATCGCCCGCGCCGAAGCCACAGGGCCCGAAATCAATGCCACCGCCGAGCCGCTCTACGAGGCCGCGCGAACGCGCGCCAGGACGATGGACCGCTCGTTGCCGCTGGCCGGCGTGCCCTTTGCCATCAAGGACCTCGGCATCGCCATCAAGGGCGTGCCGTCGCATGGTGGCAGCCGCATCCCCGCCTGGGTGCCCGATGTCAATTCGGTGATGACCGATCGCTACCTCGCCGCCGGCCTGATCCCGATCGTCACCTCGACGTCGCCGGAACACGGGCTGCGGCTGATGACCGAATCGAAAGCCTTCGGCATCACCCGCAACCCCTGGAACACCGGCCACACCAGCGGCGGCTCGTCGGGTGGCGCGGCAGCGCTCGTTGCCGCCGGCGTGGTGCCGGTGGCGCATGCCTCGGATGGCGGCGGTTCGATCCGGGTGCCGTCCGCCTGCACCGGGCTTGTCGGCCTCAAGACCTCGCGCGGCCGCATTCCGCTGACGCCGCTGGTCAGCGAGAGCTGGTACGGCATGGTGGTCGACCATGCCGTCACCCGCTCGGTGCGCGATTGCGCGCTGCTGCTCGATCTCACCCACGGCCCCGAATCCTTGTCGCCTTATGCCGCGCTGCCGCCGAAAGGCGCATTCGCCGCTGCTGCCGCGCGCGATCCCGGCAAGCTCAAGCTGGCCGTCTACCGCAAGTCGCCGCTTGGCCTGCCGATCTCGGCCGAGACAATGAAAGCGCTCGACACCGCGGTGGCGCTTGCCCGCGAGGGCGGCCATACGGTCGAGGACATCGACCTGCCCTTCATCGGCCGCGATTTCTTCGCTGATTTCTGCAGGACGGTTGCTTCCGCCGTCGCCGGCACGCTGCGCGCCGAAGCGCTGCGCGTCGGCCGTTCCGTTACTGGCGACATCGAGCGCGCCACGCGCGTTCTCGGCAGGTTGGGCGAAATGGTCTCGGCCGGCGAGACCTATGCCGGCCTGCAGCGACTGCACGCCGCCTCGCGGCAACTGATCGCGGAGACCGCGCGCTATGACGCCGTGCTGATGCCTGTCATCGCGCACCCGCCGCTCGCCTGCGGCGCCATGGATCCGAAAGGCGCCGATGAGCTGATCGAGAACCTGCTCGACAAGCTTCATCTGACGCCGCTGCTGAAAGTGAAATCCTTGTTCGGCCAGCTGATGGACAAGAGTCTCTGGTTCACCCCTTGGCCGGCGATCTACAATGTCAGCGGCCAGCCATCGATCGCGCTGCCGGTTTACGTCACCGATGCCGGCCTGCCGCTCGGTATCCAGGCCGCCGGCCGTCCGGGCGACGAGGAGACGCTGCTGTCCTTCGCCGCGCAGATGGAGAAGATCTCCGGCTGGCTCGGCCGCAGGGCGCCGCTGATGGTGCCGTCATGATGACGACGCCGTGAGACGTCGAATATGACAGCAATGCCATTTGCTCCCTGCGACAATTCCCGCTAAGACGCCGCCGTCCTTTCCAAGTGCATGTCGCCCAAAAGTGCCCAGCGGTTTTGGGACAACGACATGCACAAATCAAAAGCCGGGAACCACACCGATGACGGAGATAACCGCCACCGCCGAAATGCAGGCCGACCTGCTTTCGCGGGCGCTGCCCTACATGCAACGCTACGAGCACAAGACGATCGTGGTGAAATATGGCGGCCACGCCATGGGCGACCTTGAGCTCGGCAAGGCTTTCGCGCGCGACATCGCGCTGCTCAAGCAATCCGGCGTCAACCCGATCGTCGTCCATGGCGGCGGGCCGCAGATCGGCGCCATGCTGGCCAAGATGGGCATCGAATCCAAATTCGAAGGCGGCCTGCGCGTCACCGACCAGAAGACGGTCGAGATCGTCGAAATGGTGCTCGCCGGTTCGATCAACAAGGAGATCGTGGCGTTGATCAACGCCGAGGGCGAATGGGCGATCGGCCTGTGCGGCAAGGACGGCAACATGGTCTTCGCCGAAAAGGCTCGCAAGACCATGATCGACCCGGACTCCAACATCGAGCGCGTGCTCGATCTTGGTTTCGTCGGCGAGCCGGTCGAGGTCGACCGCACGCTGCTCGACCTTCTGGCGCGCTCGGAAATGATCCCGGTGCTGGCGCCGGTGGCGCCCGGCCGTGATGGTCACACCTACAACATCAACGCCGACACGTTTGCAGGTGCCATTGCCGGCGCCTGCAAGGCCTCACGTCTTCTGTTCCTGACCGACGTGCCCGGCGTGCTCGACAAGAACAAGAAGCTGATCGACGAGCTGACCGTGACCGAAGCCCGGGCGCTGATCAAGGACGGCACGGTTTCGGGCGGCATGATCCCCAAGGTCGAGACCTGCATCGAGGCGATCGAGCGTGGTGTCGAAGGCGTCGTTATCCTCAACGGCAAGACGCCGCATGCGGTGCTGCTCGAGCTGTTCACCGAACACGGCGCCGGCACGCTGATCGTGCCCTGAATCGACAGTCAGCCGGCTAATCGTTTCGTCGGCAATCCGCGACTTGCGACGACGGGAAGCTCCGGCTTTCGAGCCGGGCGTGAAACCGTCATCGATTCCTCCTCGGAATCCTGCGGCGCGCCCCAGAATTCGGCCAGCGTCGGGCCGTCCTTCACCCTGCCATCGCGGGCCAGAAAGCCCCAGACCTCACGGAACCAGACGCGGCGCCCCATCTGTGTGTACCAGCGCATCGAGTGCCGCTGCTCGGGATCGGGGTGGAACAGGATGCGGGCCAGCGCTTTCGGCCGCGACTGTACGGCGAGTTCAATCAGCTTGATGCTGAAGAACAGCATCCACGGCTTCAGCCGCGTCATCTGCAGCACCTGGTGCTTGTAATCCCACAGGCGGGCATCTTTCTGGATCACCTTGCGATCCCTTGCGATGCGGAAGAACGGCGTCCAGCGATGCGGCGTTACGTAAAGTGCCTGGATCTGGTCGGGGTCATAGGCGATGAGCTGGCGAAAGCCGCGCCACAGGTCGCGAAATCCTTCATCCTCGAAACCGGCCACCCAGGTTGCCATCGACAGGATACCGTGCTTTCGCAACAGCCTTATCGCCTCGCGGTCGGAGGAGGTGCTGCCGCCCTTGCGGATCAATTGAAGCGTCTGCTCGTCGGTGTTTTCCATGCCCAGCAGCCAGCGGATGACGCCCGCCTTGCGGTAGAGATGCAGGATGTCGGCATCGCGCACGATGTCGTCGGCCCGCGTCGAGCCGACGATCAGCACCGGCACATTCTCGGCAATCAGGGCGTCGAGAAAGGCGCGCCACGCCTTCTTCGAGACCGTCGGGTTCTCGTCGGCGAGGTTGATCAGCTCGACGCCATGTTCGCGATGCAGCCAGGCAATCTCCTGCGCGAACTTCTTGGGATCGCGATGCCGCCAGCGGGTCCAGAAACCGCGCTGGCCGCAATAGTTGCACAGATGTGGGCAGCCGCGCGAAAACTGCATGACCACGGCACGCTTGCCGCCCCAGTAGCTGTAACGGCTGTGGTCGATCAGTTCCCAGCCGACGCGGTAGGCGTCGAGCTCGGCAATCGTCATCGCCGCCTGTGTGGCGAAGGGCCGGCGCAGATCGCCGCGAAAGGCGATGCCGGCGACGCTTGCCGGCGGCTGGTGCATCTCCAGCGCCTCGACCAGCGCCACCACGGTCGCCTCGCCCTCGCCGCGCACGATGAAGTCGAAGACGTCGGTTGCAGCCAGTATGTCGCGCCAGTGATAGGTCGGGAAGACGCCGCCATAGATGACCATGGTCGCCGGTTCTTGCGCCTTGATCATCTCAGCGATCAGCAAGGCGGTTGGGTGCGCCGAGGTCGAGCCGGAATGGCCGATCAGGACGAAGTCCGGGAAGTCATCCAATGCGTCGCGCACGACGCTGTCGAGCGGCATCGGCCCGAATTCGGCGTCGACGAGACGCACATCGTGGCCGGCATCGATCAGCGGGCCGCCGATCGCCAGCAGGCCGAGCGGCGGCAGGTGGTCGTCCGGCACGCGGCTGCCGATGGCGGTGTGCGGCGGATTGATCAGGACGATTTTCATGGCGGACCTCCAGGAGCGATGGTCCGCATATGCTGGTCGGGGATGTGGACGCCCGATTGGCCCGTTTCAGCAGTTTGCGTGCAGCTTTCACGCAAGAATGCAGAGTAGCGTCACCGCCTGAGATGCGCGAGCGGCACGTGGCCGGGTCCCTTGATGTTCTGCAGCACCAGCTGCGTGTGGACGTCGCGCACGCCGTCGAGCCGCATCAGCCGGTGCATGACGAATGCGTTGAGCTCGTCGACCGACGGCACCATGACATGCAGCAGGAAGTCGTGGTCGCCGGTCATCGTCCAGCACGACGACACCTCGTCCATGCGCTGCACCGCGGCAATGAAGCTTTCCGGCGAACCGTCGCTGTGACTGGTCAGGCGCACCTCGATGAATACCTCGACCATCAGCCCGACGGCGCGGCGGCTGATCACGGCGGCAAATCCCTTGATGATGCCGGCATCCTGCAGCGCCTCGAAGCGCCGCGCGCATGGTGTCGTCGACAGTCCGATCTCCTGCGCCAGTTCGGAGACGGGCTTGCGGCCGTCGCGCTGCAGGACATCGAGCATCTTGATTTCGAAATCGTCGAACTGAGGCATTTTCACTCCCATGGGGCAGATTGTGAGTGAATATTATCTCGAATCTCGCGAGCGAGCCATCATCAAAACCGATTTGCCTCGGCAAACCCGGTTACGTTTTGGGCACGTCATCCCTGATGATTTGCGAGGAGAAATAACCATGACGACGATGAGCGTTGCCGAATATGCCCGCGATTGCGCGGCACAGGGCTTGCGCGGCGACTACTCGGTCTGCCGTTCCGATTTCACCGTGGCGCAGGGCTACGATTACAGCGCTGAGGAACAGGCGGTGTGGCGCACTTTGTGCGACCGCCAGACCAAACTGACGCGCAAGCTCGCCCATCATTCCTATCTCGACGGTGTCGAAAAACTCGGCCTGCTCGACCGCATCCCCGATTTCGCTGACGTCAGCGCCAAGCTGCGCAAGCTGACCGGCTGGGAGATCGTCGCCGTGCCGGGCCTTATCCCCGCCGCACCTTTCTTCGATCATCTCGCCAACCGCCGCTTCCCGGTCACCAACTGGCTGCGCACCAGGCAGGAGCTCGACTACATCGTCGAACCGGACATGTTTCACGATTTCTTCGGTCACGTGCCGGTGCTGTCGCAGCCGGTGTTCGCCGATTTCATGCAGATGTACGGCAAGAAGGCCGGCGACATCATTGCGCTCGGCGGCGACGAGATGATCACCCGGCTCTACTGGTACACGGCCGAATACGGCCTGATGCAGGAGGCCGGCGAGCCGCTGAAGGCCTTTGGCGCCGGCCTGATGTCGTCGTTCACCGAATTGCAGTTCGCAGTCGATGGCAAGGATGCGCACCATGTGCCCTTCGACCTCGAAACAGTGATGCGCACTGGCTATGAGATCGACAAGTTCCAGCGTGCCTATTTCGTGCTGCCGTCCTTCGACGTCTTGCGTGACGCCTTCCAGGCAGCAGATTTCGCGGCGATCGTCGCGCGCCGCAGGGGCCAGCCGGCGCTCGACCCCGCGACGGTCTAGTTTTCTGAAAAGCGGTTCCCGTCCACGCCTGTGGGCGGCAACCATCGGCCCCCTATCGCCTCCCAGGGGCGTCAGTCCCCTCGGCCTTCAGCCGCGCCAGCTGGTCGCGCTGCAGGTGGAGCGCGGCATTGATGAAGCGCGATATGGTGGCGAGTTCGGCGTTGCTGAAGGTGGCGATCACCTTTTCGCCTTCCCGCGCGATGGCGCCGTAGTAGCGCGCCGACAGCTCCCGCGTCGCCTGTGTCGCCTCGATCACCACCTTGCGCCTGTCCTCGAGACTGCGTGTGCGCGTCAGCAGGCCACGCGCCTCCAGCCGGTCGATCAGCGCCGTCACCGCAGCCGGTGTCAGCCCGGTGGCGGTCGCGATCGCGCCCGCCGATTGCGGGCCGCCATAGAGCAGCCCGATGCAATGGCGCTCGGCCATGTTCAGCCCGAGCCTTGTCCCCACCGCTTCGTCATAGGCCTGCGTCGCGTCCTGCCATTGCATGATGGCGAGGCCGATCGCGGCCGTCATTTCGTCGCGATTGCCGCTTGACGAATTTATTTCGGTCATCTAACTATCAATCCGTCTAACATTTAGACTATCGCAGCAATATGCGGCTGGGACGCCGACAAGGCAAGAGCCTGCCGCCCGACAAGGAGTGAAAAATGAGCTTGATTCAACAGCGTGCACCCCTCTCGCACGAGGAAGAATTCAAATACGCCAAGCTGGCGATGGAATGGTATGGTTGGGGCTCGCCGATCGGCCTCGGCATCCTGCTCGTATCGCTGGCCGCCGCGGCCGTGCTGGTGCGCATCGCCGTCTACGGCTTTTGAGCGTGCCGTGTTTTCGCCGGCGCCATCACTGGCGCCGGCAAGGTATTGCAAACGGGCGCCCGGGACGGACCCTCAGACAGCGACCACCTTGCTCAGATGTTCGCCCAGCCGGCAGGCCAGCGCGGTGATTGTCGTTGTCGGGTTGGCTTGACCAGAGGTGCAGAACACCGAGGAGCCGCCGACATAGAGATTGTCCATGCCATGCACCTTGCAGTTGGCGTCGACCACGCTCTTGGTGACATCGGTACCCATGCGCGTGCCGCCCATATGATGGTGCCCCGCCGTCTCGTCATTCGTCGGATAATCGCCGCCATTGCTGATCCAGTCGGCGATGCGCACCCGACCGAGATTCTTCTCGATCAGCGTCGTGCCGAACAGCCTGAGCCCTTCAAGAAGGGTACGATGCTCCAGTTCCGATTTCTTCCAGTGCAGCTCGATGCGCGGCACCCCGGCGTGGTCGACATCGGTCTTGGACAGCTCGATCTGGTTGGAGGCCTGTGGCGCCTGCTCCCAGGCGACATAAAGCTGGGCCGCGCAGCGCAGGTTCTGGCTGAGCTTGGAGGACATCCACTCGGCCATGTCAGGCGCCGTGCAGGCGAGATCGGCGATGAGGCTCTTGACGCCCGGATACGGCGTCTCGATCAGCCGGATGCCGAAATTCATGATCTGCAGCCGCTCCATCGCCGCGAGCGTCGGCGAGAAGAAGGCCTCGTTGACGGCATCGACCTCGAACTCGCTGTAGTTCGCCAGGATGGCGTTGCCGCCTTCGAAGGTCGGGTGTTCCATCCAGTAGCGGCCAAGCGCTGCCGCATTCGGCACGACGCCGCCGTTCGAGCGCTGGTTCGACCACAAAAGCAGGCGCGAATTCTCCAGCCCACCGGTGCAGGTGATGAAATAGTCGACGCTGAAGGAGCCGGCATCCTGGCCGTTCGACCAGAGCTTGGCGCCGGTCACGCGTTTGCCGTCGCCGGCGAGCTCGGTGGCATAGGTGTTGAGCACGACGGCGATGTTCTGGCTCTTGTCGAGTTCGTCTCCGAATTTTTCGGCAAAGCGCACCGCCGGGCTCTTGATCAGCTGCACCCAGCGCATGTCGTCCGAGACCGGCACATCCGGCCGGAATTCGGGAAGGTCGAGGATATCGCGCACCTCAGGCAGATAGGGCTCGATGTCGGCACGGCGGATCGGCCAGCCTGTATCCGGGGCCCAGGCCTTTGGCTCGAAATCCTGTTTGTCGAGCACGCGACACCAGCCGGCCCAGTGGTTGGAGCTGCCGCCCATGAACCGCAGCCGCGTGATGTCGAGATCGAAATAGAAATCGCCGACCGTGGTGCCACGGTAGAAATCCTGCGACTCGTCGCTGAACTCCCGCGAGCCGGCCTCCAGCACCACGACCGGAATGCCGGCGGCACCGAGCTTGCGGGCGATGGTGGTGCCGGCCGGGCCGGAACCGAAGATGCAGACCTTGGGTTTGAAGTTGGCGGCGCGAAACGCCTCGTAGCTGTCGAAGATCATGCCAGGTCACTCCGCTTGAGGATCCAGCCATTGACCTCGACGATCTCATTCGGATCGACCTGGGATGGACCGGCCCCTGATGGAGACGCGTTGGCCTCCGGCAGCTTGCGGAACAGGGACAGGGCAGGCAGTGCGATCAGCGCCTGCACGATCATGCGGCGCGGCATTTTTTTGATGAAGAAACTCATGATTGGTCTCTCGATGGGGGCCTCGACGATGCATGCCGTTTCTCTGAACGGGACATGCACCGGGAAAGAAGCCGATTTCGTGCCAGACTTGGCCATGAAGCCGTTTCAAACCGGTTACTGGCGCGGCTCAGTGCAAACACAGTTAGAATTCTCTTAACGGCAGCCGCGGGGCTCGAGTTTCGGTTCCGCGCTTCCGGCCGGCCTCCAGCCTGCCACCGGGCTCATGCGGCGGCCGAGATATCCGTGCCCAGGATCGACAGGTTGCGGCCCGCATGCTTGGCTTGGTAGAGCCGCCGGTCGGCGGCGCGCATCAGCTCGGAGACGTTGGCTTCCTCGCCGCAGACGGTGCCGCCGATGCTGACGGTCAGCGGAATCGTCCGTTCGTCGACGGGCCGGAAACGGATCAGCTCGACTTCGCGGCGAATGCGCTCGGCGACCCGCTTGGCCTCCTTCTCGGTGGCGCCAATCAGAAACGCGCCGAACTCCTCGCCGCCGATGCGACCCAGCACGTCGCCGCCGCGGACCCCGCGCTCGATGGCGCTGGCGATCAACAGCAGCGCGTCGTCACCGGTCAGGTGGCCGAAACTGTCATTGATCCGCTTGAAATGATCGGCGTCGATGATCAGCAGCGCACCGCGGTCGGACTTGCGCCGGGAGCCATCCAGCGCCGCAAAGAAACTCTCCCGGTTGAGCATGCCGGTCATGTCGTCGCGGCTGGCCTTCTCCGCCAGACGGCGGTGGGCGGCGGCGAGCTGGGCGTGGGCGCGGGCAAGTTCGCGATGCGCGTTCTTCAGCCTGTCACTCTGCCAGAAGGTGCTTGCACAAGCCACCCATGCGAGCACCAACGGACAGACGGTCGAGGTCAGCCAGATCGTGCGGTTGACCGGGAATCCCATGGCCGGAACAATGATCAGCGTCAGCAGGAGAGAGGCGGCGACGGAGGCGAAAGCGATGGCGGCGGATTTCAGAATAACGCTGTTCATCGCGAGCTCCCCACAGGACTGTCTCTGTGCCAGCAAGCCCTGAAGGCCACCTTTCCCGGATGGCTAAAATTTGAATCGTGAGGCCATTTCCGCTACCCTTGGCGCGTGGAAGTTGTGGATAAAGTCTCTTTCGGAATTTCCGTTTCATGCCATAAGGACCGCATGACCACGCTTCCTGATCCCGCCCGCTTCGCCCATGTCACCGACTGGGTGTTCGACCTCGACAACACGCTCTACCCGCACCACTCGAATCTGTTCTCGCAGATCGACGTCAAGATGACAGCCTATGTCGGGGAGCTGCTGGCGTTGCCGCGCGAGGAGGCGCGCAAGCTGCAGAAGGAGCTTTATCGCGAATACGGCACGACGCTGAACGGGCTGATGACGCGCCATGGCATCGACCCCGACGACTTTCTCGAGAAGGTCCATGACATCGACTATTCCTGGCTGGTGCCCGATCCCGTCCTCGGCACCGCCATCCGCCAGCTTCCCGGCCGCAAGTTCATCTTCACCAATGGCGATCGCAGGCACGCCGAGCGCACCGCGCGCCAGCTTGGCATCCTCGATCATTTCGATGACATCTTCGATATCGTTGCCGCCGGCCTCAATCCCAAGCCCGCGCGCCAGACCTACGAGAAGTTCGCCGAACTGCACGCCGTCACAGGCCACAATGCGGTGATGTTCGAGGATCTCGCCCGCAACCTGGAGGTGCCGAAGTCGCTGGGCATGACCACGGTGCTGGTGGTGCCACGCAATTTCGAGCCGACCTTTGCCGAGATCTGGGAGCGCGATCCCGCGCAGGAAGATGACGTCGACTACGTCACCGACGATCTCGCCGGGTTTCTGACCGCAATCGTCGAGGTCAACGCCTGAAGCACCTGACCTCCGTCGAAGAGCAGATCGATGCCGCCGCTCATGGCGTGCTCGACCGGCTGCCGGCGCATGGGCTCTCCGGCGCGCTGGTCGAGTTCCTGGTATTCGTACTGAAGCAGGCTTGGGCCTGTCTGTTCGGCGGCGTCATGCTGGCATTGATCATCGCCACGAAATTCTCGTGGCCCGAGCATGCCATGTTGGCGCGCTACGACTTTTTGTTCCTCGCCGCGCTATCCATCCAGATTGCCATGTTGATGCTGCGTCTGGAGACCTCGGCCGAGGCCAAGGTCATCCTTGTCTTCCATATCGTTGGCACCGTCATGGAGGTCTTCAAAACCTCGGCCGGCTCATGGATCTATCCCGAGGCAAATCTTATTCGCCTTGCCGGCGTGCCGCTGTTTTCCGGTTTCATGTATGCTGCGGTCGGCTCCTATCTCGCCCGTATCGCGCGCATCTTCGACTTTCGCTTCAGCTCCTATCCACCGTTCCGGGCCACCGTGCTGTTATGTCTGGCGATCTATGCGAACTTTTTCACGCATCATTTCATAATCGACCTGCGCTACGGCCTCTTCGCGGCGACGGCGGCACTCTATTTCAAAACCGTCGTTCATTACCGGGTCTTCCGCTTTCGCCACAAAATGCCTTTGCTCGTCGGTTTTCTTCTGGTCGCGCTATTCATCTGGTTCGCAGAAAATATCGGCACATGGTCGCACGCCTGGATTTATCCCAATCAAAACGCCGGGTGGGCCGCAGTCCCGATCGGCAAGCTCGGCGCCTGGTATTTGTTGATGATCATATCCTTCGTGCTGGTCACGCTCATCCATCGGCCGCAGCCACTGGCAGGCGGGGCTGATTCTCAGAGCTTGTAAAATCGGCTGATGATGCCCCAGGCTTCGTCGGCGGTGTCGACGAAATCGATGATGTCCTGGTCGCCTGGGCTGATCGTGCCTTGTTCGGCGAGGAAGTCGAGATCGATCGCCCGTTTCCAGAACGATTTGCCAAACAGGATCACCGGCACGCGCTCCATGCGTCCGGTCTGGATCAGGGTCAGCGTCTCGAAGAACTCGTCCATCGTGCCGAAGCCGCCGGGAAACACCGCCACCGCCTTGGCGCGCATGACGAAGTGCATCTTGCGGATGGCGAAATAGTGGAAGTTGAAGCAGAGCTCCGGCGTCACGTAGATATTCGGCGCCTGCTCATGCGGCAAAACGATGTTGAGGCCGATCGAAGGCGCGCCGACATCGTCGGCGCCTCGGTTTCCGGCTTCCATCACGCCTGGACCGCCGCCGGTCACAACGACATATTCGCGGTAGTATGATGTGGCCGACTGCTGCGAGCACAGGCGAGCGAATTTGCGCGCCTCCTCGTAATATTTGCTATTTTCCTCAAGGTTCTTCTTCTGCGTCTCGTTCTTCGCCGCCCAGGCCTCGCCGCCGGGTTCCGGCAGACGCGCGCCGCCAAACAGGATCACCGTCGAACGGATGCCGCGCTCGGCCAGGATCATCTCCGGCTTGAGCAGCTCCAGTTGCAGCCGCACCGCGCGCAGTTCGCGCCGCGTCATGAAATCAGGATCGTTCCACGCCAGCCGGTAGGTCTCGGCACGCGTCTGCGGCGTGTCCGGCACGCTTTTCGACCGCTCCAGATCCTCGTCCGAATGCGGCAGCGGCGTCCACCCCGCCTTTTCCATAGGAGTCATAACTACCCGTCCAATTCCCTTAACTGCGCCGTCCCGTGACGCACACGCGATTGACCCCCATTAAGCCTTAACATAGGGTCCGCGCGACTTTCAAAACAGGTTAAGGCGTAGCCCCTTAACAGCTTGGTAATGGAGCGAATTCATGTCGAAGCCCGATCTGGCGAGCCTCGAAAAGACCATCGAGAAGGCCTTCGAGGAACGCGACACGATTTCGACCGCGACCCGCGGCGAGACACGCGACGCCATCCAGGCCGCGCTCGACCTGCTCGACCACGGCACCGTCCGCGTCGCCGAGCGGCAGGCCGACGGCAAGTGGCATGTCAACCAGTGGCTGAAGAAGGCGGTGCTGCTCTCCTTCCGGCTGAACCCGATGGAGATCATCAAGGGTGGCCCGGGCGAGGCCGTGTGGTGGGACAAGGTGCCGTCCAAGTTCGACGGCTGGAGCGCCGTCGATTTCGAGAAGGCGGGTTTTCGCGCTGTGCCGTCGTCGATCGTGCGCCGCTCCGCCTATGTCGCGCCGGGAGCGGTGCTGATGCCTTCCTTCGTCAATGTCGGCGCCTATGTTGACAGCGGCACCATGGTCGACACCTGGGCCTCGGTCGGCTCCTGCGCCCAGATCGGCAAGAATGTACATCTGTCGGGCGGTGTCGGCATTGGCGGCGTGCTGGAGCCGATGCAAGCCGGCCCCACCATCATCGAGGACAATTGCTTCATCGGCGCGCGTTCGGAAGTGGTCGAGGGCTGCATTGTGCGCGAAGGCTCGGTGCTCGGCATGGGCGTCTTCATCGGCCAGTCGACCAAGATCGTCGACCGCGCCACCGGCGAGGTCTTCTATGGCGAAGTGCCGCCCAATTCCGTCGTCGTCGCCGGCTCGATGCCTGGCAAGGCTTTTCCAAACAACGAGCCTGGCCCCGGCCTCTACTGCGCCGTCATCGTCAAGCGCGTCGACGCCAAGACCCGGTCGAAGACCTCGATCAACGAATTGCTGCGCGATTGATCTTTCCGCCAAGCGGGCGCACCTTCCGCCGGCGCGACAATGGGTCGCGTTGGTTCAAAGTGGAGGGGTGACATGGACTGGAAATATCTCCTGACGAGTTTCGATGGCCGCATCAACCGTGCTAAATTCTGGGCCGGCATCGGCGTATTCGTCGTTATAGGCATTGTCGGCTTCATTCTCGACTCGATCCTCGGCACGCGTATCACCACCGGCAGTGGTGCCCAGATCGGTATCATCGGCATCGTCTTGGCGCTGGCATCGATCTATTTCGCGATTGCGCTCTATGCCAAACGCTGGCACGACCGCAACAAGTCGGGCTGGTGGACGCTGATCGGCCTGGTACCCATCATTGGCGGCATCTGGCTGCTGGTCGAGCTCGGCATTCTCCAAGGCACCAGCGGTGCCAATCAATATGGACCGGACCCGCTTGCCTGATAGATCAGATCTCACCTGGCTTTTCTTCAAGACATCGGGCCGCGTTAACCGCGCGGCCTATTTTCTGAGTGGCTTGCTCGTATCCATCATCCAGGCCTTTCCGTACTATCACTTCAAGCTGCTGCCGGAAGGCAGCCCGGAAAGCGAGACGTGGTGGTCAATTTTTGTCGTTGTTGTCATGGCCACGCTCTGGCCGCTTGTGGTGCTTGCGGTAAAGCGACTGCACGATCTCGACAAGCCGGGCATCGTGGCGCTGGTGCTGTTCGTGCCCGTGGTCTCGATCGTTGCCTTCCTTGTATTGTGCCTGTTTCCAGGGCAGCCTGGACCCAATCGTTATGGCCGGCGCACCAACGAGCCGGCACAACCCTAGAGTCGGATGATTTCAGGTCGTATCGACCCGAAATCTGAATCCGACTCTAAACCAAAGAGATAGAGCATGATGTCGTCCGAAAACCGCGTCACACTTTTCGGCATCATGCTCTGAGGACCGATCGGACATGCGCTACCGCACGCTTGATCCGAAACTGATCATCGACACCGCCGAACGGCTGGAGAGCCGCGTCTCCGAACGCTTTCCCAAGGCCGGCCTGCGCGGCGTCGCTGCAGAACTGGTGTCGCTGTCGCGTGATCTGGCCAAGGCCGCTCAGGCGCTCGAAGCCCCGATCTGGTGGCTGCGTGGCCTCATCATCGCCGCCTTCGTCGCTGGTGTGCTGGTGTTCGTGTTCGTCGGCACGATCCTGCCTCTCGACCGCATCTCGGGAAACGACGATGCGCTGCAGTCGGTGCAAGGCATCGAGGCATCGATCAACACCGTCATTCTCGCCGTGCTCGGCCTGCTCGCGCTGATCCGCACCGAAGAGCGCATCAAGCGCAAGCAGGTTTTTCGACAACTGCACGGCCTGCGCTCGCTGATCCATGTCATTGACATGCACCAGCTGACCAAGGATCCGGCGACGCTTTCCGCCAACTTCAGGCCAACTGCGAACTCACCGGCGCGCATCACCAATGCGGCGGATTTGGCGCGCTATCTCGATTATTGTTCCGAAATGCTGTCGATCACCGGCAAGATCGCCGCACTCTTCGCGCAGTCGGTCAATGACGACGTCGTCATCGACGGCGTCAACGACATCGAGAATCTGAGCTCGAACCTATCGCGCAAGATCTGGCAGAAGATCACGTTGATCGAGAGCCATCCGGCGGCGCTACCTGTTCCGGCGCCAGACCCGGCGAGCCAAGCCGCGCCGCTTCCGCCACCCGCACCAGCGCGGTAACGCGCTTCAGCAGCGGCGCCGGCGTACCCGTTGTTTCGGCAATGCCGAGCACCGCCCCTTGCAGCTCGCCGATCTCCGTCGCCCTGCCGCGTTGCAAGTCGTCCCACATCGATGAACGCGCTTGCGGGTCGATCGCCAGCATGCGCCGCGCCAACAGCCTGAACAGCCAGTCCGGCAGCCTGAGCACTTTCGGCAGCAGCGCCGGCCGCAAACCGGCGATCCGTGCCGGCTCGATGCCGGAGGCTTTCATGGCCCGCAGCGCCTCGTCGATCTGGCCGGCCAGGATCAGCCGCCAGCGGCGATCGGCAAGTTCGGTTGCCAGCGGCAGGCCGGAAAGCGCCACAAGCGCGTTGTTCAAATTCATCAGCAGCTTGCCCCACAGCACCGCCTTCATGTCGGCATGGGCCTCGACCGCGAACCCTTCGACGGCGAGAAGCCGGACCAGGCCGGCGTCGCCGTCCTCGATCATCACCTTGCCGTCGCTGGCGCGGTGGACGCGCAGCGGCAGCTCGCCGTCGGGCGACTGCACTACATTGAACGGCACCATGCCGGCCAGCACGCTCTGTCTGTCAAGTCCCGCCCGCAGCCGGTCGGCATTGTCGACGCCGTTCTGCAGGCTGACCACAACGGCGTCCCGGCGGGCATGCGCCTTGATAAGCGTGGCCATCTCCTGCGTCGCGCCGCTCTTGACCGTCACCAGGATCACGTCCGCGTCAGGCAAGGCGGCGGCCGGATCGCTGGTGATCCTGAGCGCATCGGATTGGATCAAACGGCTGCGACCTTCGAGATCGGTGATACGCAATCCGCCCTGCAATGCCGCTTCCATTCGCGGCCGCGCCAGCAGGCTAACCCGGCGCCCGGCGAGCATCAGGCAGCCGCCGGCATAGCAGCCGATGCTGCCGGCACCGGCGATCACGATCGTCCTGTCCGCTTCCGCCATCCCATCCTCCGCATCGGCCGAAACTATACGACATGAAAACCATAATGTCGGCGCTATCTCAGGCCATTGGGCTGGCCCCTATGTCGGGCCGTGACAGGCCCTCAGCTTTCGACTATCGCTTTTGCCATGACGCTGCCGACCGATCCCGCCGCAAACCTTGCCACCCTTATCCGTTGCGCCTCGGTGACTCCCGCCGAAGGCGGTGCGCTGAGCGCGCTGGAAACGATGCTGAAACCGCTCGGCTTCCTGGTCGACCGGCCGGTGTTTTCGGAAGATGGCACGCCCGACATCGAGAACCTCTATGCAAGGCGGTCCGGCAACGGCCCGCATCTTATGTTCGCCGGCCATACCGACGTGGTGCCGGTCGGCGACGAAGCCGCCTGGACGCATCCGCCTTTCGCTGCCGAGATCGCCAATGGCGAGATGTATGGCCGTGGCGCCGTCGACATGAAGGGCGGCATTGCCTGTTTCATCGCCGCCGTGGCGCGCCATGTCGAGAACAATGGCGGCCCCAAGGGCTCGGTCTCGCTGCTGATCACCGGTGACGAGGAAGGCCCTGCCATCAACGGCACCGTCAAGCTGCTCGAATGGGCCGCGTCCAGGGGCGAGAAATGGGACGCCTCGATCGTCGGCGAGCCGACCAATCCGGACGCGCTCGGCGACATGATCAAGATTGGCCGTCGCGGCTCGATGTCTGGTTCAATCACCGTCAATGGCCGTCAGGGCCATGTCGCCTATCCCTTGCTTGCCGACAATCCGGTGCGCGGGCTGATGAGCCTGGTCGACGCCCTGCTGCATCCCGTCTTCGACAAGGGCACGAAGGATTTCCAGCCGACCAATCTGGAGGTGACCTCCATCGATGTCGGCAATCCGGCCACCAACGTCATTCCGGCCAAGGCGACCGCGACCTTCAACATCCGCTTCAACGATACCTGGACCGCCGAGACCGTCCAGGCCGAAATCCACAACCGGCTTGACCAGGCAGCCAAGCGCAAGAAGTACAGGCCGGGCAAGAAGACGCCGATCGACTATGACCTCGTCTGGCGCGACCGGCCAAGCCACGTCTTCCTGACCCGCGACGACAAGCTTGTCGACACGCTTGCCGGTTCGATCAAGGCGGCGGTCGGCAAGGAGCCGACATTGTCGACCTCCGGCGGCACGTCGGATGCGCGTTTCATCAAGGATTATTGCCCGGTGGTCGAGTTCGGCCTGGTTGGCAAGACCATGCATATGGTCGACGAGCGCGTCGCCATTGCCGATCTCGAAACGCTGACGCGGATCTACCAGCGCTTCATCGAAGACTGGTTCGGACAGGGCTGATGAGCATGCTTACGGCGGACGAGACCCAAGCTTCGCTGACCGGCGCCTGGCGGCTGATGCTCGGCAAGACCGACGGATTGCGCCTGCTCGATCTGTCAGCCGACGGGTTCTGGAATTCCTTTTTCGCCATCATCGTTGCGGCCCCGGCGCTGATCGTCGGCTGGGTCGGCATCGCCAACGAGATCGGCGATCCCGACGCCTTCGCCGGCCGCTTCAGCATGCTGATGCGCCTGGCGACAGTCGATATCGGCTCCTGGGTGCTGCCGCTGGTCGCGCTCGCTCTGGTCGCGCGGCGCGCCGGCATCGGTGGCCGCTTCGTCCACTATGTCGTTGCCAGCAACTGGGCCTCGGCCATCACCGCCTGGCTGATGCTGCCCTCGGCGCTGATCAGGCTTTTCCTGTCATCCGCGAGCCAGGTCTCGAGCCTTGTGTCGCTGCTGCTGTTTGCCCTGTCGATGGTGCTGACCTGGCGCATGACCAACGCAACGATCGGCAAGGGCGCGGCGGTCGGCACAGCCGTTTTCGTCGGCATGTTCATTGCTTCGCTGCTGGTGTTGTTCGGGCTGCAGGCGCTGCTTGGCATTACCGTGCCGGACGACGTCGGGGCTCAGAGCCTTTCCGGGCTCTATCCCGGATGAGCCGTCTGGACTCTATCCGGATAGAGCCGAGCTCTATCCCGGGTAGTCGACGCCAATGAGGAAAAGCCCGTCGGGCGGCGCCACCTGGCCGCAAGCGGCGCGGTCTTGCGCTTCAAGTGCTGCCTTGAGATCGGCAGTGGTCCAGCCGCCATCGCCGACCCGCTTCACCGAGCCGACCATCGAGCGGACCTGGTTGTGCAGAAACGAACGCGCCGAAGCCTTGACCTCGATCAGGTCACCCTGCCGGCTCACATCGAGCCGCTCCAGCGTCCGCACCGGGCTGTTGGCCTGGCACTGGGTTGAGCGGAAGGTGGTGAAGTCGTGCCGGCCCAGCAGGACTTTCGCCGCTTCGTGCATGGCGTCGGCGTCGAGCCGCTTCGGCACCCACCACACTTTGCCCTTTTCCAGCGCCGCGGGAGCGCGCCGGTTGAGGATGCGATAGAGATAATGGCGCCCGGTGGCCGAGAAGCGGGCGTCGAAATCGTCTGGGACAACGCCGGCCTTCAGGATGGCAACATGCGCGCCGGCCGCCTGCAGATGCGCGTTGATGGCATCGCGCACCTTGTCACCAGGCCAAGCCTTGGCGAGGTCGACATGCGCCACCTGAGCGGTGGCATGCACGCCGGCATCGGTGCGGCCGGCGGCGCGCAGCCGCACCGCCTCGCCGCTGAATTTTTCGACCGCCTGTTCGATCGCCTGCTGCACCGAAGGCTGGTCGGCCTGATGCTGCCAGCCGGCGAAAAGGCTGCCGTCATATTCGATGTCGAGGCGAAAACGCGGCATGCCGGGCGGCTATACGCTTTCGCCTAGGCGGCGAGAGCGGTGAAGGCAGATGCGTAGACCAGCTTTCCGGCCTCGGGAGCATCGCCCCAGGTCAGTGCCTGCAGCGCCTCGCCCTGGTATTCGCTCTCGAACTTTTCGGCCCGTGCATGGCTGTAGCCGAAACGGCCATAATAGGCCGGGTCGCCCAGCACCACGGCCAGCGTCTCGCCGGCATCCCTGAGGCGAATATGCGCCTCACGGATCAGCGCGCCGCCAATGCCGCTGCCATGGAACGAGGGTTCCACCGCCAGCGGCGCCAGCGCCACGGCCGCAAAGCTCTTGCCGCCATTCTGGACGAACAGCCGCGAAAACAGGATATGGCCGACGACCTGGCCGTCTTCTTCCGCCACCAGCTCGGCAATCGCGTCGCCGCCGGTCACCAGCGCATCGACCAGCCCGGCCTCCGCCTGCTGGCCGAAGGCGTGTTCCTCGACGAGGCGAATGGCCTCGCGATCCCGCGGCGTTGCCGCGCGTATCGACATCATGCTCATGAGAACTTCATTCCTTTTACGATCTTGGCTCCGCGCAGGAATTCCGACGCGGCGGCGGGCTTTCCGCCCGCACGTTGAACTTCGACCAGTCTGACCGCGCCTGCTCCGCAGGCGACCGTCAGCCGGTCATCGAGAATTCCTCCCGACTCGCCCAAATCGTCCGAAAGCGACAGGCCTTCAGACAGCGTCGAGCGAAGTAGTTTCAGCCGTTCCATGCGGCCGCCAATTTCAATCTCGGACCAGGCGCCAGGAAAGGGCGACAGGCCACGAATGTGGTTGTGGACCTCGGCCGCGGGCCGCGTCCAGTCCACGCGCGTCTCGGATTTATCGATTTTTCTGGCATAAGTCACCCCTTCCGCCGCTTGCACGGTAAATGTCAGGGTGTTCCTGTCCAGCTGCGCCAGCGCTTCCACCATCAGGGTGGCACCGACACTCATCAACCGATCATGCAGATCGCCGGCTGTCATATCGGGTTCGATGGCGCATTTTTCAAGCAATCCCACCGGTCCGGTGTCCAAACCTTCTTCCATGCGCATCACCATCATGCCGCTTTCCAGGTCGCCCGCCATGATGGCGCGCTGGATGGGGGCAGCACCACGCCAGCGCGGCAAGAGCGATGCATGGCCGTTGATGCAGCCAAGCCGGGGTGCGTCGAGAACAGCCTTCGGCAGCAGCAAACCATAGGCGACAACCACGGCGATATCGGCCCGCAAGGCACGAAAAGCGGCCTGCTCGGCCTCGCCCTTGAGGGATGTCGGCGTCCGCGCCTCGATGCCCAGCCGCTCCGCCTCGCGCTGTACCGGCGACGGCGTCACCTCAAGCCCGCGCCGTCCGGCAGCGCGTGGCGGCTGCGAGTAGACGGCGGCGACCTCGTGTCCGGCTTCGGCAATGGCGCGCAACGTCGCCACCGAAAACTCCGGCGTGCCCATGAAAATGACGCGAAGGGGCATTTTCCCCTATCCCACCAGCTTGCCCGGCGCCTTGTCCTTGGCGAGCTTCTTGAATTTTTTCACCACCATGTCGCGCTTCAGCTTCGAGATGTGGTCGATGAACAGCACGCCGTTGAGATGGTCGATCTCATGCTGCAGGCAGGTCGCCATCAGGCCTTCGGCCTCAATTTCCTGAAGCTTGCCGTCACGATCGAGGTATTTTACCCGAACGGAGGCCGGACGTTCGACCTCGGCATAATAGTCCGGGATCGACAGGCAGCCTTCCTCATAGACGGAACGCGCGTCGGCGCTGCTGAGGACTTCCGGGTTGATGAAGACATGCGGCGCGGGTGGTTCATCTTCCTTGGCGAGGTCGATCACCAGCATGCGCAGCGGCTCGCCGATCTGGATTGCCGCCAGCCCGATGCCCGGTGCGTCATACATGGTCGCCAGCATGTCGTCGGCTAATGCGCGCAACGGCGCATCGACGCGCTCCACCGGCTTGGAAAGCTGGCGCAGGATGGGGTCGGGCAGGATGATGAGCGGCTTGATCGGCATGGCGTTCCACCTAAGACCTCCGGCGAAAAGCGTCAACCGGGGCATCTCAGTCGTGTTCTTGTTTTGATCTGTGCGATCAGGCCGAATCGGCTATGCTGTCCACATGAATGATCTGAGCACCATCCTTTCGGAGCCTGTGGCACGGCTTGGCGCCACCACGATCACGCTCGGCCATGCCCTGGCCTTCGGTGCATTGTTGTTTCTCGGCCTGTTCGTGGCGCTGGTCATCGCGCTGTGGCGGTCGGCCAAGGCGCGTGCGGTTGCTGCCGCGGAGGCAGCCGACCATGCCCGCGATGCCGAAGCGCGGATGGCCGGCATATTGCAAAGCCAGGCCGAGATGCAGGGTCGCATGGGCGCCATCGCCGAAGTGTTCGGCGCGCGCCAGGCGGAGCTGACGCAGTCGATCGGCCAGCGGCTCGACGCCATGACCGGCCGGCTCGGCCAGACCATGACCGAGCAGACCAAATCCACGCATGAGAGCCTGGCCAAACTGCAGGAGCGGCTGGCGATCATTGATGTCGCGCAAGGCAACATCCAGTCGCTCGCCGGCCAGGTCGTGCAGTTGCAGGCTATCCTCTCCAACAAACAAACGCGTGGCGCCTTCGGCCAGTCGCGCATGGAGGCGATCGTCGCCGACGGCCTGCCGATGGGCGCATACGAATTCCAGGCGACGCTGTCGAACGGCAGCCGGCCCGACTGCCTGGTGAAGATGCCGAACGGCGCGCCGTCGCTGGCCATCGATGCGAAGTTTCCGCTGGAGGCCTGGAACGCCATCCGTGCCGCCGATGGCGCCGACCTGCAGAAAGTCGCCTCGCAAGCATTCCGCCGCGACATCGAAATCCATGTCCGCGATATCTCCGAGAAATACCTGATCCAGGGCGAGACGCAGGACACCGCCTTCATGTTCGTGCCGTCGGAATCGGTGTTCGCCGAGATCCACGAGAATTTCGAGGCGATCGTTCACAAGGCGCATCGCGCCCGAATCGTCATCGTCTCGCCGTCGCTGCTGATGCTGTCGATCCAGGTCATCCAGGCGATCCTCAAGGATGCCCGCATGCGCGAACAGGCGCATCTGATCCAGGGCGAGGTGATCCGGCTGATGGAGGATGTGCAACGTGTCGATGAGCGCGTGCGCAAGCTGCAGGTCCATTTCGGCCAGTCGGCCAAGGACATCGACGATATCCTCGTCTCGACATCGAAAGTAACCAAGCGCGGCCAGAAGATCGAGGCGCTGGAGTTCGGCGTGCAGGCCGAGGGTGAAGCCAGCCCCGACGCTGCATCACGGGCTCCCGCGGCGAAGGTCGACACAGCCGGCGCCCGCGTGGCCGATTCGAAGACCGGGCAGCTCAGGCTGAGGGTCGTCGAAGGCGACGACTGAACGGATATTTTCCGCCTAGGCCACAGCCACGATGACGTGTGCCTGAATCTTGGCGGCAACCGCACCGCTACCATGCCTGGCCGCAATCGCGGCTGCGGCATAGTCCGTTGCAGCGTCCAGTTTTCCCGGATCCCTGGCCTCGATTTCGGTGCGAAGAACAGTTCCCTGGCAATAGGCAACGGCCGGGATGCGCGGAGACGATGCGCGGCTTTGTTCGGCCCTCGTCTCGATCGTCACACTGGAGAAACCGGCCTCCTCAAGATCGCTGCGGATCAATGCCGTGTCGTGGTAGCCATGCGGCGTGCGGGCCAGAAAACGCGGCGGATCGTTCGGAAAAATCCCGGCCAGGGCCTTCGTCACATCATTGGCAAACACATTCTCCTCGATGCGATCCCAGACGTTGAACAAAAAATGTCCGCCGGGCTTCAGGACCCGCTTTGCCTCGCGGTAGGCTGAGGGGCGGCTGGGGAAGAACATCGCGCCGAACTGGCAGCAAACGAGATCGAAGGCCGCATCCTCAAATGGCAGCGCCATGGCGTCGGCCTGGCGCCATTGGATGCGACTGTCGGGCGCCTGTTGCGAGGCGGCATAGTCGAGCATTGGCTGGTTGAGGTCGGTCACGACATAACTGGCGCCTGGGGACAGTTTTGGCGCCAGTGCGCGGGTGACGACCCCGGTGCCCGCGGCCACTTCCAAAACGGCGCTGGGGGCAAAGGACGCTGCTCGCTGTGCAAGATCCGTGGCGAACGGCTCGAAAATCAACTGCACCATGTAGCGGTCGTAATTTTCCGGGATTGAGCCGGCAAACAACTTGTCCGTTTCCAACATGGCTATCACCCGCCCGTTTGATGCGAGTGACGCTAGCACATAATTGCTTGTCTTGGGCGGCTTTCGACCCGAGAGGTGCTACTGTTCTTCGACGGTCGCCATGCCTTCGAATTCCGGAAGCCAGTGCAGAGCCGATCTGTGCCACTTCTGTTGTCTTGGGGTCAAATCCTGGCGTTGCCGCGCGGTGCCTACCCTGATCCCATAGATTTTTGGGCCATCGCCGACCGACGTTGCGTAAAGATGTGAACCGCAGTCGGCACAGAAGGCCTGAACGCGCTTGGCGCCGCTCGCTACGGTTTTGATATAGATCTTCGGCGCCCCCCGGGTGATCCTGTAGTGGTTCTCGGGCGCGGGAACGGTGACGCGAAAGGCCGTGCCGGTCAGTTGCTGGCAGTCCGTGCAATGGCAGATCGAGGTCTTTTCCGGATCGACCTCCGCTTCATAGGTGATGGCGCCACAATGGCACCCGCCATCGATCTTCATTTTCGCTTCTCCAAAATCCATCGACCGATCTTAGCGGGGCCGCGCGGCAGGGCAACGGCGCAGCGATGGTCCAGCGGCTAGTTGGACGCGGCTTCGATCAGTTTGCGCCGCTGCTCCCAGGTGCCTGTCGTCTGCGGCTTGACGAACAGCCGCGTGATCTCCGGCATCTCTTTCTTCAACAATGCCTCAAGGCGTTCGACACAGGCCTCGATCTCCGGCGCCGTCAGATGGTCCTCGAATTCAATGCTCAGTCCGGCAACGATCTCCTGCGGTCCCATATGGACGGTCAGCACACCGTTCGCCCGCTGCACCGCCGGATCCTGCTGAGCAATCGCCAGCACCTTTTTCTGCACCTCGGAAGAAGCCGGCTCGCCGATGAGCAAGCCCTTGCTTTCGCGAGCGAGGAAGATCGCCGTCGCGCCGAGAATCAGCGCGATGCCGATCGAGCCAGCGCCGTCGAGCTCCGGCATCTCCAGCAGCTCAGCCGCCAGTATGCCGGCAAAGGCGACGATCAGGCCGAGCAGGGCCGCGCTGTCCTCGAACAGCACGGTATAGACGCTCGGATCCTTGCTCGACTGCACCGCCTGCAGCCAGCCCTGCTTGCCCTTCTGCTGACGGAACTCGCGCAGCGCTACCAGCCATGAACTACCTTCGAACAGGAACGACAGGCCAAGCACAATGTAGTTGACCTTGACGTTGGCGACAGGCTCCGGCGCCATGATGTGGATAATGCCTTCGTAGAACGAGACGCCGGCGCCGAGCGCAAAGACCAGCAAGGCAACGATGAAGCTCCAGAAATAGAGTTCGCGGCCATGGCCAAGCGGATGCGTGCGGTCGGCGGGGCGCGCCGCACGGTGCATGCCGTAGAGCAGCAGGCCGCCATTGCCGGTATCGACCAGCGAATGCACGCCTTCCGACAGCATCGCCGAACTCCCGGTGAAGAAGGCGGCTGCGAATTTGGTCACCGCGATAGCGAGATTGCCGGCCAGCGCCGCGTAGATGACAGTTTTCGAGCCGCCATGCCCGGCCATGGTATTTGGTCCCCGTTCAACGCACCCAGTCTAACCGCCGGACGGCCGAACCTCCACCATAACGCGCCAACTGCTAGGTGGGTTCAAGACGAGATTTGCTTGGGACCGGCCGGCGGAAGACGGCGACTATTCGACGATCTCGTCGGTCCATACCTTGAAGCCGGCAAGCGTGCCCGGTCCGAAAATATGGGTCAGCGGCACATCCGCCGCGTCGCGCCCGGAGGCGATCAGGATACGACCGATGCGCGGCGAGTTGTTGCGCGGGTCGAAGACATGCCAGCGGCCGCCGAGATAGACCTCCATCCAGGCGGCGAAATCCATGGCCGACCACGGCTTCGGCATGCCGATATCGCTGATATAGCCGGTGCAGTAGCGCGTCGGGATGTTGAGCGCCCGGCAGAAGGTGACGGCGAGATGCGCGAAGTCGCGGCACACGCCGCTCTGCTCGCGGTAGGCTTCCGCGGCGGTGCGCGTCGGCCGCGCATTGCCATAGCTGAAGACGATATGGTTGTGGACGAAATCGCAAACCGCCTGCACGCGCGGAATGCCGAGCGGTGTATGGCCGAACAGCCGCCACGCCTCGCTGGCCAGAAGGTCGCTTTCGCAAAACCGGCTGGGCAGCAGGAACAGCAAGGTCTCCGCAGGCAGGTCGCGCACCTCATGCTGCCAGGCCATCAGGTCGCCCATCTCGAATGTGCCGGGCGCGCGGATCACCGCATCGGTGCCGAAGGTGAACCGGCCGGGCGGCGCAACGAAGCGGTTGCACCAATTGCCGAAACTGTCGCGGTAGCTTTCGATCGGCACCGGCGGGTTGGAGGTCAAAAAATCCGGGCGCTCAAGGTCAGAGGCGCGGGAATAGTGGACATTGAGCATCGCGATGAGCGGCGTTTCCTGCGGAAAGTCGAAGCTCATCTCGCAGCCAATGTGGATCCGCATTGTCGTCCTGACCGGCCTGCCTGACGATCACCCGGCGAATGCGCGGGTCGATGCTGCAGTGCGAAGACGAGAATGGCACGGACCGCCGTGGTTTACGAGCAAATTAGAAACCGGTTGAAAGCAGCCGGCCGGCGGCCGCGACAGAAGCTGCCCTCTTGCGGCAAAGCGTTTCTCTTGTTTCACTTCACTCCCCGCAACTGGAGGAACGAATCATGGCTAAAGGTGCGATGAAGGCAGGCAAGGAAGCCCGCAAGCCGAAGAAGGATGCCAAGAAGCCGGCAGCCGCTCCCGCCCTGAAGGCGCCGCCGGTCAAGGCGATTCGCATCAAGGAGAAGTAGGCCTCGGCAAGCGCGGCGGAATCCCACCGGCGGCGTCAGGCAATGCCGCCGGGTTGATCGGGCGTTTGGACAAGCCTATATCTCTGGTGCGGGGACGACCCCGCACCTCCGAAAATTCGGTCGGGACGACCCGCCCACATTGATCAAGCATCCCGGATCGGGCTCCGTTTCCGGCCCGATGCTGGATGGAGCGTTCCGATGTCCTGGATTCTTCTGTTTTTCGCCGGCCTGTTCGAAATCGGCTGGGCGATCGGCCTCAAATACACCGACGGTTTCTCGAAACTGGTACCGACGGTCCTGACCGTCGCGTCGATGATCGTCAGCCTTACATTGCTCGGCCTGGCGCTGAAGGCGCTTCCCGTCGGAACCGCCTATGCGGTGTGGACCGGCATTGGCACGGTCGGCACCGCGCTGCTCGGCATCTGGCTGCTCGGCGAGCCCGCCACCGCGATCAGGCTGGGCTGCATCGCGCTGATCGTCTGCGGCATCATGGGGCTGAAGTTCGCCGCCTGATTGCGTCCAAACGCTGGCCCTCGGGCTTGGCCCGAGGGCGTGAGCCGTTGGAACCACCCGCCTCGGAGAGGCTCAAGGCTTTTTTCATGCAAACACGTTCAGGGCCGCTGCAAGGCGACCCTGAATCCAAATTTCGAAGCTTGGCCGAAAAGGCCTTAGCGGGCGGAGAAGCCTGGGGGCGTTCTGCCGGTGCGCTGCTTGCGCGCCGCATAGCGCGCGTCGCGTTTTGCTTTGCGTTCGGCTTCGTCGGCCAGCAAGCGAGCAATGCGCTCGGTCTCTTCGGCTTCCTTGATCTTCGCTTCAGCCTGTGCTGCCTCTTCGGCTGCAATACGCGCCGCTTCGGCCGCCGCCTCGCGCTCGGCCTTCTCGACCGCCTCGCGTGCCAGCTTTTCCTGCTTCAACCGAGCCTTCTCGGCTTCGCGGATCTCACGAGCCTCGAGGATTGCCTTGCGCTCGGCCTGTCGCGCCACAACCGCAGGATCATCTGCCGCCGGCTTTGACTTGAAGCGCTCCAGAAGCGCCTTCTTTGCCTCGTTCGCGGCATTGCGCCGCTCGAAAATGTCTTTTTCCCTGTAGATAGCCAAGTCCACTTCCCTGAAGTCAATTCGCGAGGCTTACATACGCGCGAATAGCAAGAGTTCAAGCGCCAAAACGGTATGCCAGCCATGAAATTCCGCGATGTTGCGCGCGGGAGACGCCTTTCCCCCGCAAAACGACATGCACTGTTCACTGTCCGCGCCTCTGGCGGCGAAGCGGGGCGCTCGCTACGTCTAGCGGCAAAACCCAACACCAGGATGACATTGATATGGAACTCGGTCTCTACACCTTTGCCGACGTCAGCCCGCAGCCGGGCCCCGGCGCAATCGGCCCGCATGAGCGCTTGCGCAACCTGATCGAGGAGGTCGAACTGGCCGACCAGGTCGGCCTCGACGTCTTCGGTCTGGGCGAACATCACCGGCCCGATTATGCCGCTTCAGCACCGGTCGTGGCGCTGGCCGCGGCAGCCGAGCGCTCGAAGCGCATCAAGCTGACCAGCGCGGTTACCGTTCTGTCCTCCGATGATCCGGTGCGCGTCTTCCAGCAGTTTGCCACGCTCGATCTTCTGTCGGGCGGCCGCGCCGAGATCATGGCCGGGCGCGGTTCGTTCATCGAATCCTTCCCGCTGTTCGGCTACAATCTGGAGGATTATGACGAGCTGTTCGCCGAAAAGCTCGATCTGCTGCTTGCCATCCGAGACAGCGTCAAGGTCACATGGTCCGGCAATCTGCGCGCGTCGATCAACGATCGCGGTGTCTATCCCCGGCCGTTCCAGGACAGGTTGCCGATCTGGATCGCCATTGGCGGCACGCCCCAGTCTGCTGCCCGCGCGGGCGTGCTCGGCCTGCCGCTGGCGCTTGCCATCATCGGCGGCGAGCCGGCCCGCTTTGCGCCGTTGTTCGATGTCTACCGCGAGGCCGCCAAGCGCGCCGACGCTGACCCGTCGGGCCTCGCCACCAGCATCAACGTGCACGGCTTCATTGCCGAGACGACCGAACAGGCGGCCGACGATTTCTACGGTCCGCAGGCGGAAGTGATGAACCGCATCGGCCGCGAGCGCGGCTGGGGGCCGACATCGCGGGCGCATTTCGACCAATCGCGTGGTCCAAATGGCGCCCTGTTCGTCGGCAATCCGGAGCAGGTAGCGGAAAAGATCGTCGCCCAGCACAGGATTTTCAACAATGACCGCTTCCTGCTGCAGATGGCGATCGGCACCATGCCGCACACCAAGATCATGAAGGCGATCGAACTCTACGGCACCCGGGTAGCACCGATCGTGCGCAAGGAAACGGCGAAATCCGCAGCGGCGGTGGCAGCGCCTGTCGCCTGAAGCAATTGCCGGAAAAGTGTGAAACGGTTTTCCCACAGCAATTGCGCAAAACCAAGAGGTAGAGCGGCGGGCTCGTCCCGCCAGATATCTACGGGCTACCGGCGGCCTTCATAAGCTCCGCATGATGGTTTTCGGTCGCCTCGTCCGCCGGGAACATGCACTCGAGGCGCAGTTCCTGGGCGGCAACGGTTTGCGGCGTACCGACGGTGGTGACCATCGAAAAGTAGTTAAGAACCCGATCGCCCCCCTCTTTGGTCGGCCCCTCTTTGGTCGGCCCCTCTTTGGTCGGCCCCTCTTTGGTCGGCATGACGAAACCAAGTGGAATTGTGGGCATGAAGCCGATCGCCACCGGGTTTTTCCATTCGCTCTCAACGTCGGGATAGGCGAGCAACTCCGCCAGCAAGGCCTTCGTCTTGTCGTCGACGACGCGGCCGATGGATTCGCGATAGACACGCTCGAACAGACTGCGTGCGACATCTGGCCAATTGGCGATGAATGGGCGCATGCCCTGGGGGTCGAACATCAGGTGCAGCATGTTGCGCGGCCCCCGGCGGGCGGCCATGTCGATGAAACAGCCGAAGAAGCGCGGCGCGGCTTCATTGGTCATGAGCACGTTCCAGTAGCGATCCATGACCAGGGCCGGAAAAGGCTCGTGCTGTCGCAGCATGCGCTTCAAGGCATTGGTCACACCAACCATCTCGGCGGAATCCCACGCGTTCTCGGAAAACATCGGCGCATAGCCTGCCGCCAGCAGCAATGTGTTGCGGTCGCGCAAGGGGACATCCAGCGCTTGGGCGATGGCCATCAAGGTCTGGCGGCCGGGAACGCTGCGGCCGCTTTCGACGAAGCTGATCTGCTTTTGCGAAATGCCTGTATCAAGCGATAGATCGAGCTGGCTTCGGCGACGCAGATCGCGCCAATGGCGCAGCAGCACGCCGAGGTTTGGCGTCATGTTCGTCTTGAGATCAGCCGATTTCATGGGATCCTCGCAATCCATCTGCACCGTACGTGGCGATCGGGCAGCGCATGAAGCCCGACATCGCATGGGTCGCATCAGTCGATCCATGCGACGTCGATTGGTTCATCAAGCCGCTGCGGACCACAGTTGGGGCTGGAAGCGATCCTCGATCGGCGTGCCTGCCATGTTGGCGGTGGTTGCCGCCATGGTGGAAATGCCGATCCCGGTTACGACCTCCAGGATCTGGGCCTTCGAATAGCCCGCCGAGGTAAACGCGTCGATATCCGCGTCGCTCACGTTTCCCCTGGTCTCGATCAGCGCCTTCGTCAGCGCCGAAAGTGCGGCGTATCTGGGATCCTTGGGCAGCCTGCCGGCCCGGATCGCCATGACCTCGCTCTCGGCGATCCCGTCTTCGATGGCGAACGTCGAATGGGCGGCAACGGTCCAGGGACATTTGATCGTGACGGCATTCGTCAGCAGCAGGACCTGCTTTTCGATTTCATCGAGGCTGCCGCCATGAAAGCTGCCGAAGCTGCCGGCGAACCCGTTGAGAAGAACCGGATTGTTCGCCATTGTCGCCATGACGTTCGGAAGGAAGCCAAATTTCTCTTCCAGCGCCTTCAGGGTTGGCCTGGATTTCTCCGGTGCCGACTCGATCGTCTGAAGTGTGAATCTCTGCATTGTAACGTCCTCTTCCAAGATCAGTTTCTGATTGGATGCCACCTTCGCGGATGCCCCACGGCAGTGTTCGATCGCGAAAGTCTTCACCGACTAGGGCCATCGAAGGCATGGTCTCAATTACATGCCGTGTAATATTTCGATCGAAGCGCTGCCCAACCGGTGATTTCCTGTCGCCATACGGGCCTGGTTTCAAAGCCGGCTCATGGAACCCGCGCCCGCAGTCTGCGTTTCATGCAGGCAATTGCCGCGCTGAGGGGCGCGGGCTTGAGGGCGACCATGAAAACCGAACCCGCCGTTTTGGGCGCAGGCGCTGCCGAGGCAGAAGAGGTGCGCGTCGCGACGCGTGCCGATACGCATCTGATGCGCTCGCTGCTCATCGGCATCTTTATTTTCATGACCATCTACGCGCTGTATTTCGCCCGCGCCTTCTTCATGCCGGTCATCCTGGCTTTCCTGCTGGCCCTGACATTGACGCCGATCGTGCGGCTGCTGCGCAAGCGCGGCATTCCCGAAGTGATCTCGGCGACCCTTCTGGTTCTGCTCTCGATCTGCATGTTTGCCAGCGCCGGCTACCTGCTCTCAGGCCCGGTGATCGATCTCATCAACAACACGTCATCGATCGGCCAGCAGCTCACCGAGCGTTTGGCGCAACTGCAGCGTCCGCTGGAAAAGATCATGCAGGTCTCGCATCAGATCGAGCAATTGACCGAGACCACGCAGGAGCCCGGCGTGCAGAAGGTGGCGGTTGCCCAGTCCGGCATCCTGTCGTCGGCCGCCAGCAATATCCTGTCAGCGGGAACAAGCCTCACCATCATCTTCGTGCTGTCACTGTTCCTGCTCGCCTCGGGCACAATGTTCTACGAAAAGATCATCCAGTCCTTCGCCAACCTCAGTGAGAAGAAGCGGGCGCTGCGTGTCGTTTTTGATGTCGAGCGTGAAATCTCGCACTATTTGCTCACCGTCACCATCATCAATGCCGGTCTCGGTACCGTCATCGGCCTTGGCCTGTGGGCGCTGGGCATGCCCAATCCGCTGGTCTGGGGCGTCACCGCGGCACTCCTCAACTTCCTGCCCTATGTCGGCGCGCTGCTGACCCTGGTGCTGGTCACGGTCATGGCCTTGATCAGCTTCGACACCATCTCCTACGCGCTTCTGGCGCCGGCCTTCGTGCTGTTGTGCGACATCGTCGAAGGTCAGTTCGTGACGCCGATGGTGGTCGGCAGGCGCCTGGAGATCAATGCCGTGGCGATCTTCATCGCCATCGCCTTCTGGTCGTGGCTGTGGGGCTTCGTCGGCGCCCTGATGGCGGTGCCGCTACTGGTCGTCATCAAGGTGTTCTGCGATCATTTCGACGGGCTGAGCCATGTCGGCAATTTCCTCGCCGCGCAGCAAACCGCCGTGGCAGAGGAGGAGTCGACGAACGAGAACGGCAAGGCCGCCACCTAGAAGGTGGACGCTGTTTGCGGCGGCGGGATCGAATGCCTATATCCGGCCGATCAATGCCCGGTGCCTTCCCAATGAGCGACGTTCCTTCCTTCGATCTCGACGCCTATCTCGCTCGCATCGGTTACGCCGGTCCTCGGGACGCATCGCTGGACACGCTGAAGGCGCTGCATTTCCTGCATCCGCAGGCAATCCCGTTCGAAAACATTGATCCGTTCCTTGGCAACCCAGTTAGGCTCGACCTTGCCGCTCTGCAGGACAAGATCGTCCTTGGCAGGCGCGGCGGCTATTGCTTCGAGCACAACCTCCTCTTCATGCATGCGCTGGAGGCGCTTGGTTTTGAGGTCAGCGGCCTCGCCGCGCGTGTGCTCTGGGGTCAGAGCGAGGACGCCATCACCGCGCGCAGCCATATGCTGCTGCGCATCGAGCTTGATGGCCGGACCCACATTGCCGATGTCGGCTTCGGCGGCCTGACCCTGACCGCACCACTGTTGCTGGACCCCGGCCCGGAACAGAAAACCCCGCACGAAACGTTCCGGCTTGTCGAGGCCGACGATTATTTCCGCCTGCAGGCTGCCATCGGCGGCGACTGGCGCTCGCTCTACCGCTTCGATCTGCAGCCGCAATTTGAGGTCGACTATTCCGTCACCAGCTACTTCCTGTCGACCAACCCGATATCGCATTTCCTGACGACGGTTGTGGCGGCGCGCGCGGCGCCCGACCGGCGTTACGCGTTGCGTGGCAACCGCCTGTCGGTCCATCACATTGGTGGCCGTACCGAGCAGACAGAGATAGCCACCGCCGCCGAACTCGCCGACACGCTGGAAGGCCAACTCGGCATCATCATTCCCGACCGCAGGGCTTTCGAGGCCCGGGTGCGTGAGAAGAAGATCGTGGAGACCAACGCATGACTGAATTGTCCGTTCTCGACCTGTCGCCGATCGTCGAAGGCAGCGATGCCTCGCAGTCGCTGGCCAACTCGCTCGATCTCGCCCGCCATGCCGAGCGCCTGGGCTATAAGCGCTACTGGCTGGCCGAGCATCACAACATGCCGGGCATTGCGAGCGCCGCCACATCCGTGGTCATCGCCCATGTCGCCGGCGGCACCAGAACCATTCGCGTCGGCGCCGGCGGCATCATGCTGCCCAACCATGCGCCGCTGGTCATCGCCGAGCAATTCGGCACGCTGGCTGCCTTGTTTCCCGGCCGCATCGATCTCGGCCTTGGCAGGGCGCCCGGCACCGACATGAACACGGCGCGCGCCTTGCGCCGCAACCTTGAGGCCGGCGTCGACAACTTTCCGCAGGATGTCGTCGAGCTGATGGGCTATTTCCTGCCGGCCGAGGAAGGCCAGCGCTTGCGCGCCGTGCCCGGCGAGGGCCAGACCGTGCCGATCTGGATTCTCGGCTCCAGCCTCTATGGCGCCCAGCTCGCCGCCATGCTCGGCCTGCCCTACGCCTTCGCCTCGCATTTCGCGCCGGCAGAGCTCGATCACGCACTGGATATTTACCGCTCACGTTTCCAGCCCTCGGAACAACTCGACAAGCCGCATGTCATGCTTGGCCTCAACGTCTTTGCAGCACCGACCGATGCCGAGGCGCGCCTGCTGTTCACCTCGCTGCAGCAGGCCTTCGTCAATTTGCGCACCGGCCGGCCGGGGCGACTGCCGCCGCCCGTCGAGAATTATGATCGGGATCTCGACCCGATGGCCAAGACCATGCTCGGCCAGGCGCTGTCCTGCGCCGTCGTCGGCTCTCCCGAAACGGTCCGGCAGGGCATCGATGCCTTCGTGCGTCGCACTGGTGCCGACGAGCTGATGGTCACCGCGCAGATCTTTGATCATGCTGCCCGGGTGCGCTCCTTCGAGATCCTGGCCGACGCTCACAAATCCCTGTCGCAGGCGGCCTGACGTTTTGTGTCTAGCAGGGTCCTTTTGCCGGTAGCGATGCTCTGCTAAGTGCGGAGCATTCAGAGGCAAGAGCGAGCTTTCCCGTGACCCATGATTTTGACGCACGCACGCAATTTGCCATCGATCTGGCGCGGCGGGCAGGCGAGCTCGGCCTCAAATATTTCCGCGATCTGGAAAGCCTGACCATCGAGAGCAAGGGCCATCAGGACCTGGTCTCGCAAGCCGACCGCGAGGTTGAGCTGTTCATCCGCGCGGCCATCGCCGCTGACTATCCGCAAGACGGCATTGTCGGCGAGGAGCATGCCTCGGTCGCCGGTGCGACCGGCTATGTCTGGGTCATCGACCCCATCGACGGCACCGCCAATTTCGTGCGCGGCATCCCGGCCTGGTGCGTGGTGATCGCTTGCGCAAGGGACGGGGAGACGGTCGTCGGCGTCATCCATGAACCGTCGACCGGCGAGACGTTTCACGGAAGGCTCGGCGGCGGCGCCCTCCTCAATGGCCGGCCAATCAGGACCAGTGCGGCGAACAGCCTGAAAGAGGGCTCGGTGGGGACCGGATTCTCGAACCGGGCCGAGGCCGAGAATATCGCCGTGCTGATCCAGAAGATCCTGGCCGAAGGCGGCGTCTTCTTCCGCAACGCCTCCGGCGCCCTGATGTTGGCCTATGTGGCCTCGGGCCGGCTGCTTGGCTATGTGGAAGAACACATGAACGCCTGGGACTGCCTGGCCGGCATGCTTTTGATCGAGGAGGCCGGCGGCACGATTCTGAAGCCCGATCCTAAGACGGTGCTGCAGAGCGGGACGCAGGTCATCACGGGCGGCAAGGGTGTGTTTTCGAAATTGCAGGCGCTGTGTTCAGGGGTGTTCCGGCCCTGATTGCTACCGGGTGGCGGGTATCCCTATGCCAGCTTCGCCAGCAGCTTCGTGAAGGTGGCGATCTCCTTGCTCGAGAGCGGCGCCAGGGTTTCCCTGGTGATCTCGTGGGCCAGCGGGATCAGCCGTTCGATGGCGTCGCGGCCTTCGGCGGTGAGATTGACCAGCAGCCGCCTTTTGTCGACCTCATGCTTGGAAAGCTCGACAAGGCCGCGCGCCTTCAGCCTGTCGATGACGCCCTTCACCGTCGCCGCATCCATGGCGATCAGCGTGCCGAGCTGGTTCTGCGAGGTCTCACCGACATCGCGCAACTTGGCCAGCGCCGCGAATTGCGGTGGCGTCAAATCGCCGATATGGGCGGCGAAGATCGAGACATGGCGCTGGTGCGCCTTGCGCAGGATGAAGCCGACCTGCTCCTGCAGGAGGTAATCGTGGTCCTCAGGCTCTTCGGCCTCGACCAGTTTGAGCAGATTGTCCTCGCCGCTCACCGCAGCCCGTCCCAGGCCTTGATGCCGTCGGCCGCAAGACCACCCATGCGGTTGTGGATGCGCGGCCCGCAGGTCATGGCCAGACAGAAAAGAATCTCGTCCGGGCGCGGGCCGTCGCTGATGCCGACTTCCATGGCGTCGAAATGGCTGCGCACATAGGCCGCGTTGATATGGCCGAGCGGCACGTCGAGCTTCGAGCCGAAGGCGCCGACCTTCTTGGCCGACGGCACGATCGCCTTGGCGTCGCCGAGCCGTTCGCGCATGGCGTAGCCACCCGGCACATGCCAGAGCGCACCGTGCTCCAGTTCGCCTGCAATGCCGACGATGGCGCCCTTGCCGTAGCCGTCGATCTGTTTGACGTCACCGCCAAGTGCGGCGATGAGCTTATCGGAAAGCAGCAGGCCGAGCGGCTTCAGATCGTCCATGGCGCTCTGCAGATCCTCGACATAGCGCCCGGCGAAGGGATTCTTGACCACGGCCATGGCCGCGGCACGCCGGCGCGGCACGTCCGCGACCGGCCCGCCCTCATGAAATATCTCTTCACTCAGCACGGCGATCTTGCGGATCGGGAACTCAGGCATGGGCAATTTCCTCCCTAGGATTCTTGTTGGGCGCGGCAAGTGCAACCGAGCCACTGATGCGGGCCTCACCGCCGAGAAACAGCGCCGATGCGGCAATCAGGCCGCGCCTGCGAAAATCTTCGGCGACGGCAAGGCCATTGTCCAGCGCCCGCGCCACCTCGCCAAATGCAAGCGTGCCGACGGCTTGTGTCACCAGGCGCGGGCCGAGATCGCTGTCGGGCGACAATTCCTGTGCGGGAATGCGCTTGATGGCGGGATTGCCGGGCAGGTCTACCGCGTTGGCAATCAGCGTCGCCGCCGCATCCGCCTCGGCGCCAGTCCGCGCCAGCACGGTGACGGCGTCGGCAATGCCAAGCGAGAAGGAGCGGCCGCGCCAACCGCTGGTGGCGACGCCGCCAACGCCGTCTTCCGCACGGATCGTGATCCGGTCGGCCATGCCGTTGCCGGTTCCGGCGACCGCCAGGCCCATCGACCGGCCCTTGCCGATATGGAGAGCGCTGTCGCCACCATTGTTGACATAGGCCCGGTCGAGTTTGCGGCCGGCAAGCAATGCGGCGAGCATTTCGTCGGCTACCGATCCCGCAACGGCGGCCATCGGTGTTATGAAGCATTCCGCCAGGGGCATGACGGCTGCCTCCATGCGGCGCGCCGTCGGACCCTCAAAGGTGCGTGGCGCCAGGAAGAATGCCGGCAGCCGCAATTCGGGAAGCTCCTTGACCAACTCGACCAGGATCGTCTGAAAGCGCGCGATGGCCTGGGCGTAAGCGGCACGACACTCATCCGCCTCGCCGAAGGCCTCGACGATCAGGTCGATCGGCCCGTGGTTCAGATGCAGCCGCTTGCCGTCCTGCAGCCAATGCGCCTGTGGGCCGTCCATCACCCGGCCCCTTTTGAGCCGTTGCGGCGTAACTGCGCCAGCGGTGGCCACGGATTTTGGGCCGCGGCACCCGAGCCACGGCGCGGATTGAGATATTCGCCACCCTTGGCGACGATGTCATCGACGCTTCGAATCTCAGCCTCGTAACCGCCGAGCCTGATATAGTCGTCGCGACGCAAGGTGAATTCGATCGGCGCTACCAATGCGGGAGTCGGGACATAGCCGAAGGCGCCTTCAGGGACCCGTGTGACATCGACCATCAGCGTGATGCCGCCGCCAGGCCAGACATAGACCGGCGCGCCGCCGACCGTCACATAGGTCTTCAGGCCTTGTACCGAGCGGGTGAGATTGACCGGATTTTCGGTGACGCCGGCGCGCAGCGAGCCGCCGGCGCCGCCGATGAACAGCACGGTGCACAAGGCCGGCTCGCAATTATCCTCGATCAGATTGACGGACTTCTGCAACCGCTCCGGAAACGGTTTCTCGACCGGCTTCAGCTCGTCGTCGAGTTCGTAATAGGCGAATTGCTCACCAGTCGTCGAAACCATCAGCAGCGACAGGCCTGGCCGCGCGCCCTTCTTGGCGTTCCATTCGCCAAGGATCGATAATGGGTCGGAAATCGAGGTGCCGCCCCAGCCGAGGCCGGGCTCGGAGACCTTGAAATAGCGGCCCGGCGTTGACCGGCGGCCGATGATTTTTATCCCGGTATCCTGCCAGCCCAGAACCTTGCCGGCCTGATGCTCGGAGACGACGCCCGTGATGTGGTCGTCGACCACCACCACCTCGTCGACCAGCCCGCGCCATTGCGTGGCGAACATGCCGATGGTGGCGGAGCCGCAGCCGACACGCATGCGGTGCTCCTGCTTGCCGTCGATGACAGGTGGTTTGCCGGCTTCGACGATGATGGTGGCGCCGCCGTCAATGGCCAGTTCCACTGGCTTGCGGTTGCACAGATTGAGCAGCGCGTCGCAAGTCGCGCGGCCTTCCGACTTGGAGCCGCCGGTCAGATGATGCACGCCGCCCAGCGACAGCATCTGCGAGCCATACTCGCCGGTCGTAACATGGCCGATCGCTTCGCCTTGGGAGCGGACGACCGCCGTTTCGGGCCCGAGATGACGGTCGGTGTCGATCTTCACCTTGACGCCGCAGTACGAAAAAATGCCTTCGGTGACCACGGTGACGAGATCGACGCCCTCGACCTCCTGGCTGACGATGAAGGGGGCCGGCTTGTAGTCGGGATAGGTGGTGCCCGCGCCTATCGCCGTGACGAAGCGGCGCCCGGTGTTGACCAGTTCGCCGTCCCAAGCCTCGCCTTCGGCGACGAAAGGCACGATTGCCACGCCGGTCTCGGCCGCATGGTCGAGAATGGTCAGCGGATCCATGCGCACGATGCGGCCGCCTGAATTGCCGTAGCGGTCGCAGGCGCCGGTGCGGCCGTCAGCGATGTAGCACATGACAGGGCAGGCATCGCAGCGGATCTTCTCCGCCACCAGCTTCTCGCCGGGGTCATGGGTCTCAAAACGTTCGGCAAGCTCGCTCATGCGCGTGAGTCCTTCTCGCGGATCCCATCTTTTTCCCGAATGCCAGCGCGAATGCGTGTCGGCGTCGCCGGAACCTTGGTGATGAGAACGCCGGTGGCATGGCGGATGGCGTTGAGGATCGCCGGCGCGGTCGGGATCAGCACATGCTCGCCCAGGCCCTTGGCGCCGAACGGGCCTTCGGGGTCGGGCACCTCGATCAGGATGGTCTCGATCGGCGGCACGTCGCCGATGGTTGGGATCAGATAGTCGTGCAGATTCTCGGTGCGGCCGGGAATGTACTCCTCCATCAGCGCCATGCCGATGCCTTGCGCGATGCCGCCTTCGATCTGGCCTTCGACCAGCAGCGGGTTGATCGCCTTGCCGACATCGTGCGCCGCTGTAATTTTCAGCAGTTTCACCGTGCCAAGCTTGAGATCGACCTCCAGCTCGGCGATCTGCGCGCCGTAGCCGTAGACGGCATAGGGCTTGCCCTGGCCCTTGGCATCGAGCGGCAGCGTCGGCGGATCGTAGGTTTCCTCGGCGCAGAAGACGAAGCCGTCGGCATCCACATCGAGCGCGGCGAGATCGATACGGCGGGTGGCCTCGCCCTCGCGGATGACGATCGCCCCACCGTCCAACCGGAGGGTCGCCTTTTCCGAGACGTTGGCAAAGCGCAGGATCTTGTCGCGCAAGGCCCGCCCGGCCTTTTCGGCCGCCTTGCCGGAGACAAAAGTCTGGCGCGAGGCGGACGTCTTGCCGGCATCGGGACTGATCGCCGTGTCGGCACTCTTCAGCCGGAATCTTTCCAGCGGCAGGCCAAGCGCGTCGGCGCAGATCTGGGTGATGACGGTGTTGGAGCCCTGGCCGATATCGACAGCGCCCTGGTGCAGGATGACCTCGCCCGACGGCGAGATGCCGACCCGGATGGTCGATGGATTGGGCAGCGAGGTGTTGCCGCAGCCATACCAGCAGGACGCGATGCCGACGCCACGCTTTTTGTTTACATTGGACGTATTGAATGTATCGGCATCGGCTTTTGCGCGCGCCCAATGCGACCGCAGGGAGTCGAGGCATTCGAAGATACCGACACCGGACTCCAGTTTCTGCCCGGTAACCGTTTCGGAGCCGTTCCGAAGGCAGTTCTTCAGGCGAAAATCGAGCCTGTCCATGCCAAGCTTCCCGGCCAGCTCGTCATACAGCGTCTCCTGCATGATCGTGGCCTGCGGCACGCCGAAACCACGGAAAGCACCGGAGATCGGACCATGCGTGTGGATGGCGCGGCCCTCGGCACGGTAGTTCGGCGTCGCATAGGGACCGGAGGCATGCACCGGCACGCGGTTCGCCACGGTTGGGCCCCAGCTGGCATAGGCACCGGTGTTGAAATCGCCTGAAAAGACCATGCCGGTGACGAGGCCGTCGGCATCCGCCCCGATGGTCGCTTTCATCTCCGAGGGATGGCGCTTGGTGGTCGACATCATCGATTCGTTACGGGTGTAGGCAAGTGCCGCCGGCCGCCCGGTCTTCAGTGCCACAAGGCCGATCAGCGGCTGCAGCGAAACGTCCAGTTTCGAGCCGAAGCCGCCGCCTGTCGCGGTCGGCACGATGCGCACCTTGTCGACGGCAAGGCCGAGCACTTTCGCCGTCTCGTCGCGGTCCATATAGGGCGCTTGTGTGCAGGCGACGACGACCAGCGTATCGCCGTCGAGATAAGCATAGCCGGCTTCCGGTTCGATATAGGCGTGCTCGACATAGGAGGTGTCGATGCCGCCGGAGACGGTGAACGCCGCGCCAGCAAGGGCTGCCTCGGGGTCGCCGCGCTCGACAAAGCCCTTGGTCAGCAAATTGGCGGGGCGGTTCTCATGAATCAGCGCGGCGTCGGCAGCCTGAGCTTCGGCAGGCTGGAGAAAATGCGGCAACTCGGTCCAGCGGATCGGGAAATCCGACAGATCGAGATCGAGGATCGCCTCGCGCTCGCCGGCGACCAGCGCCACGGCTTCGCCACGCAGCCGGGCAAACCCTTCCGCCAGCGCCGGCTGGTCCGCGAATGGGCCAATGACGCCGAAACAGTTCTTTCCCGGAATATCGGCCGCCGTGAAGACCCCAGCGATGCCGGGATGGGCTTTTGCCCAGCCATCGAGGTCACCGAACGCAAAGCTGGCATGATAGTGCGGCGAGCGGACCACCAGCACGGACAAGGCATCGGCGGGGAAGGAATCACCGCCGAATTTTTCGCCGCCGGTCACCTTCGGCATGCCATCGAGTCTGACAGGTGACGCGCCAACGGCGTGACCGGACTGAGGCAGGCAGAAATCCAGACTTGCTGACTGGAGGGATGCATCCATGACCGCCGCGATAATCTTCCGATAGCCGGTGCAGCGGCAGAGAATGCCACCCAGCGCGTCCTGCACCTCGATCTCGGTCGGGCTCGGTTTCTTGTCCAGCAGCGCAGTCGCCGCGACCAGCAGCGCCGGCGTGCAGATGCCGCATTGCGCCGCGCCATGGGCCAGGAAAGAGGCCTGCAGGGCCGACAGCCGGCCATTGGAAAGGCCCTCGACTGTTGTTACCGCCGCCCCGGATACGGAAGCCGCAGGCATCAGGCAGGCGTAGACGGGATCGCCATCGACCAGCACCGTGCAGGCGCCGCAATCGCCGGCGTCGCAGCCGACCTTGGTGCCGGTCAGCCGCAACTCATCGCGCAGCACCAGGGACAGCCGGCGCAGTGGCGGCACGTTGACGGAAACGGCATCGCCATTGACCTCGAAAGCGATGTCGGCGCGCTCAAGGCCGATGCCGCGCTGGACAGCACCAAGATCGGGCAGGGTTTCACCGACTTCAGGCCAGACCCGGTTCATGCCGCCACCATTGCGTGATCACTTGTCTGTCCGGAAGCCTGCAACACGGCGCGGGCAACGATCTCGCGCACGGCGTCGAGCCGGTACTCGGCGCTGCCGCGTACATCAGCGATCGGCGACAGCTCGGCCATCGGCGCGGCCTGGACGGCAGCCGCGAGCCTATGATCGACCGGCAATCCGCGTAGCGCTGTCTCAACGGCGGCAAGCCGCTTGGCGACAGCCGAACAGGAACCAACGGCAACGGCAGCATCCGCGACAATGCCGTTCTCGACGGCCAGGCGCGCCGCCACCATGGCAATGGAAATGACGAGATAGCGTCGCGCGCCCAGCTTGACGAAGGCCGATGTGCCGGCGACGGCAAGCTTAGGCACGCGGATGGCCGTCACCATTTCGCCCGGCTGCAGGGCGGTGCGGCGGTTGCCGAGAATGAATTCCGGCAAGGGCAGACAACGCGTCGCCGCTGCCGAACGCAGTTCGACCTCGGCATCAAGCGTGAGCAGGCTCGGCACACCGTCGGCGGCCGGTGAGGCGTTGCAGAGATTGCCGGCAACGGAAGCAACGTTCTGGATCTGCGGCGAACCAACCTCGCGAGCTGCCTGTTTCAGCGCGTCGAAGGCTGGCGGTAAGGGATAGCGGATGATGTCGGTCCATGTCGTGCGCGCGCCGAGGACAAAGTGGTCATCCGTCTCGGCGATGCCGCGCAGCGCTGCAAGGCCATTGATGTCGAGGACATTGTCGCGGAAAGGCTTGGTGCCCTGCGCCGGATAGAAATCCGTGCCGCCGGCGAGGATACGCCACGCGCCCTCGCCAAGCAGCGCGAGCGCCTCGTCGACCGTGGTGGGTTTCGCGTAACGGATCACGCTTTGCCTTCCCAGATAGGGCCTTCCCCGAAATTGGCCCACCCAGGGCGTTTACCCTGGGATTGTCTTGCCGGTTTGAAACCGGAAACTCATTCGTATGCAAATGATATCAAGCCGGTGGAAATTGTCAAAGCCAGAGTTTGGACCATCATCCTTGCGAGGATACACGCAACGAGATTGTTACGTCTTCGCAGGTTGACGCGGGCGGCCATCTGGTCAAGTTTCTGCCTCCGGTCGCGTCAGCGGCATCTTTCTACTGGAGCCCGAGCCCACACAGAGAAGAAGGAGGCCCAATGGCCGACCAAGCGCTTGTTGTCATCGACCTGCAGAACGATTTTTGCCCGGGCGGTGCGTTGGCCGTGAGCGGCGGCGACGAGATCGTGCCGCTGGTCAACGATATGATCCGCCACGCCGACCATGTCGTGCTGACGCAGGACTGGCATCCCGCCGGCCATTCCAGCTTCGCCTCCAGCCATCCGGGCGCGCAACCGTTCTCGACGATCGAGATGCCCTACGGCCAGCAAACGCTGTGGCCGGACCATTGCATCCAGGGCAGCCTCGGCTCGGATTTCCACTCCGGCCTTGCCTGGACCAAGGCCGAACTCGTCATCCGCAAGGGATTTCGCCCTGACATCGACAGCTATTCGGCCTTCTTCGAGAACGACCGCACGACGCCGACCGGCCTCGCCGGCTATCTCAAGGAGCGCGGCATCGACACCATCACGTTGGTCGGCTTGGCGACCGACTTCTGCGTTGGCTTTTCGGCGTTGGACGCCGTTGCCCATGGGTTCAAGACCACCGTGCGGCTCGACGCCTGCCGCGCCATCGATCTCAACGGCTCGCTGGAGACGATGCTGCATCGCATGCGCGATGCCGGCGTGACGCTTGAAGATCCCGTGTCGGACTGAACCGACGGTGGGGCATCAGGGGGGCTTTTCGCGGATCACCGCAGGCGTGATGGCGGGCGCTGCCATCATTGTCGCGATGCTTTTCCCTGGAGCAGCCTTCGCCGCCGAGGAACACGACCTGCCCGGCGCCACCATGTCGCTGTGGTGGGCACTGCCCTTTGCCGGCCTGCTGCTGTCGATCGCCACCGGTCCGCTGCTGTTCCACCATGTCTGGGAGCATCACTACGGCAAGATATCAGCCCTGTGGGCCGCGCTGGTGGTCGTGCCCCTGGCGCTGGCCTTCGGCATCCCCCAGGCGACCGCGGCGGTGCTGCATGCGTTGCTGACGGAATACATGTCGTTCATCATCCTGCTGTTTGCGCTCTACACGATTTCGGGTGGCATCCTGCTTGCCGGCAACATCCACGGCACGCCGCTGGTCAATGCCGGGCTGTTGCTGGTCGGCGCGCTGCTCGCCTCGGTGATCGGCACCACCGGCGCCTCGATGATCCTGATCCGGCCGGTCCTGCGCGCCAACGACAACAGGCCGTTCAACGCCCATGTCGTCATCTTCTTCATCTTCCTGGTTTCCAATATTGGCGGCTCCCTGACGCCGCTCGGCGACCCGCCGCTGTTCGTCGGTTTCCTGCGCGGCGTCGATTTCTTCTGGACCACCGCCAACCTCTATCGCGAGACGCTTTTTGTCGGCCTCGTCGTCTTGGCGGCGTTCCTGGCAACCGACATCATCCTGCATCGCCGCGAAAACGGCGCGCCGAAGATCAAGGACCCGACGCCGGATTCGAAGATACGCCTGCGCGGCCTGCCCAACATTCCGCTGCTCGCCGGCGTCATAGGTGCGATCCTGATGTCGGCGGCCTGGAAGCCGGAGGTCAGCGTCTCCATCCAAGGCGTGACCCTGGAACTGCAGAACCTGGTGCGCGATGCCGTCATCCTGGCGCTGGCCTTCGTTTCGCTGGCGGTTTCGCGCCGGGAGTACCGCGAGGCGAACGGCTTCAACTGGGGACCGATCGCGGAAGTGGCGAAATTGTTTGCCGGCATCTTCATCTGCATCGTGCCGGTCATCGCCATCCTGAGGGCCGGTCATGAGGGCGCGCTGGCGCCACTGGTCGCGTTGGTCACCTCAGTGCAAGGCACGCCGAACAATCTCGCCTATTTCTGGCTGACCGGGGCGCTATCGTCATTCCTCGACAATGCGCCGACTTATCTGGTGTTCTTCGAGCTCGCCGGCGGCGATGCCCATCATCTGATGACCGAGTTCGCCTCGACGCTGGCCGCGATCTCTGCGGGCGCCGTGTTCATGGGCGCCAACACCTATATCGGCAACGCGCCCAACTTCATGGTCTATGCCATCGCCAGGCATCGCGGCGTCAGGATGCCGGGCTTCTTCGGCTACATGCTGTGGTCCGGGCTGGTGTTGATCCCGACCTTTTTGATCGCGGGCTTCCTGTTTTTCGGCTGATCAGCCGACACCGACATAGCGCCTGACCGCCGATGGATCGGCGCGCAATTCCTCGACATCGACCGTCTCGCGGTTGCGACCGTTCTCGATGAAGCACACCCGGTCGGCAACCGACAGCACCGCGTCGACCCGTTGCTCGACGAGAATGGTCGAGACGCCCATGTCGCGCAGCGTCGACACCGTCTCGCGGATTTTGGCGATCATCGACGGCATCAGCCCTTCGGTCGGTTCGTCGAGCAGCAGCACCTGCGGTTCGAGGCAGAGCGCACGCGCCATCGCCAGCATCTGCTGCTCGCCGCCGGACAGCGTGCCCGAGCGTTGCCGCAGCCGCTGTCGCAGCAGCGGGAATAGGTCGAGCACGTTTTCACGGGTCGCCTTGCCCTTGCCGCGCGCCATCAGGCCGATCTCGATGTTCTCGGCCACCGTCATCTCGGCGAACAGCCGTCTTGCCTGCGGCACGTAGGCGACGCCGGCCTTCGGCACCTCATGCGCCGGCAGCCCGGTCAATTCCTGACCAGCAAGCCTGATCGAGCCGGCGCTTGAAGGAACCAGGCCCATAATGGCCTTCAGCGTCGTCGTTTTGCCGGCGCCGTTGCGACCGAACAGGCACAGAACCTCACCCTGGTTCAGAACAAGATCGAGCCCGTAGAGCACCTGGACCTCGCCATAGAAGCAGTCCAGTCCCGAGATCCGCAACGCTTCCGTCTTGCTCTGCTCCGTCGGGCCTGTCTCGCTCATGGGGCGGTCCCCAGATAGGCTTCCTGCACCGCCGCATTTTCGCGGATCGCCTCGGGCGTGCCTTCGGCCAGGATCTTGCCGGCGTTGAAGACGGTGATGCGATCGGCAAGCTGCATGACGACAGGCATGTTGTGTTCGATCAGCAGCACGGTGGCGTCCCTGGCGATCTCGCGCACCAGGGCGATAAAATTGTCGATCTCGCTGTCGGCCAGCCCTTGCGTCGGCTCGTCGAGGATCAGCAGGCGTGGCTTCAGCGCCAGGCCCATCGCCACCTCAAGCAGGCGTTGGTGGCCATAGGACAATTGACCGGCCGGCATATGGGCGCGGTCGGCCAGCCCGGTACGTTCGAGCGCGGTCATCACGCCGGCACGCACCGCGTCCTTCGAGCGGCCGTCGGTCAGCGTGCGCTGCACCGGCAATGCGACATTGTCGTAGGCGGTGAGATTGGCGAAGACACTGGTGATCTGGAACGTGTAGGCGATGCCCTGGCGCACCCTGACATAGGCCGGCAGGCTGGTGATGTCGGCGCCGTCGAAGACGATCGCGCCCGAAGAGGGCTGGATGCGGCCGCTAACCAGGCTGACGAAGGTGGTCTTCCCCGCGCCGTTGGGGCCGATGACGGCGCGGATCTCTCCGGGCATCAAGGTGAAGTCGACATTGTCGACGGCGCGCAGGCCGCCGAAACTGCGCGACAGGCCCTTGGTGGTCAAAAGCGGCATCATGGCAGCCACCCGAGCCACCGCTGGCGGATGCTGCCCAGAATGCCCTTGGGAAAGAACAGAACCAGCAGGATCAGCGCGATGCCGACGATCAGCAGATAGGCCGATGTGTAGCCGCTGGTGATGTCGATGACATAATACATGAAGACCGTGCCGATCAGCGGCCCGAGTGTCGTGGCAGCGCCCCCGAGCAGGACCCACAGCAGCGGCAGGATCGAATATTGCACCGAAGCGAAGCTTGATCCGACATAGCCGAACAGCAGCGCGTAGGCGGCACCCGAGGCGGCGCAGATGGTGCCGGAGATCACGACCGCGATAAGCTTGTTGGAGAAGGTGTCGTAGCCCAGCATCTTCGTGCGTTCTTCGTTCTCACGGATGGCAACCAGCACGCGGCCATAGCGGGAGCGGACGATCGCCAATGTAATCAGCAGTACGATCGAAAACAGCGCCAGCGCACTCATGTAGCGGACGGTCGGATTGGTGAGGTCGAGCACGGTCGCGCCGAAACTGAGGACGCGCGCCGGCTGCGGCACGACCATGCCCTGATCGCCCCCGGTCCACGATGCGAAGTAGAGGATGAGGAGCGAAAACACCTGCGCGAACATCATAGTGACGATCATGAAGGCCACGCCCGTGGTGCGCAGTGCCAGGAGACCGATCATCAGCGCCAGTACGGCGCCGCAGGCAATCCCGCTGACGAAGGCCAGCGGCACGCCCCAGCCGAGTTGGATGACGGCAAGGCCGGCACCATAAAGCCCCGCACCGAAGAACATGGCATGGCCAAGGCTGAGCAGGCCGACATAGCCGAACAGCATGTTGTAGCCCATGGCAAAGACCGCCAGCACCATGATGCGGGCGAGCAGCCCGTGATAATAGTCTGGCAGCAGGAAGCTCAGCACGAAGAGCAGGGCGATGACGCCGAGATGAAGGGCATAGGCTTTTGCCGGCGAAGCTTCGCTCATCGCGATGCCGTCCCGAACAGGCCCTGTGGCCGGAACACCAGCACCATGGCGACCAGCAGCGTGGCGATGATCTTGGCCAAGGTCGGCGAGAAGAACATCGAGACAATGCCGTCGGACATGCCGATCAGCACGGCGGCGACGACCGTGCCGCGCAGGGAGCCAAGGCCGCCGATGATGACGACGATGAAGGACAAGAGTAGCGGATCCTGCCCCATCAGATAATGCGCCTGGCTGATCGGCACGATCAGCACCGCGGCAATGGCCGCCAGCATGGCGCCAAGCGCGAAGACCCCGCCATAGACGCGGCCGACGGGGATGCCGAAGGCTTGCGCCGTCTCGCTGTCATACTGGGTGGCGCGCATAATGAGGCCGATCCTGGTGCGCGTCAGCACCAGCCAGCTTGCGATCAAGATGAGCGCTGAAGCCGCGATGATCGACAGCTTGTAGCCGGAATAGCCGAACCACGGCAAAAGGATGCGGTAGCTGAACGGCGGCTCGACGGGCCGCGCCTCCGGACCATAGAAGGTCAGCGCCAGCTGCTGAATGATGTAGAGCATGCCGATCGTGGCAACGATGGTGGCTTCCGGATTGTAGTTGAGCCGGCGCAGCACCAGCCGCTCGGCGACCAGCGCAATGGCGCCGACGATCAGCGGCGCGATCACCAGCGCCGCCAGAAAGCCAAGCGCCGGATGGCCGCCGATTGCTGTGGTGATCGCCCAGGCGAGCACGGCGCCCAGCATGAAGAACTCGCCATGCGCGACATTGACGACGCGCATGACGCCGAAAACCAGCGAGAGCCCGAGCGCGGTGAGCGCCAGCACGGCCGAGGTGACGAGGCCTTCGAGGGCGGCGAGGAGGAGGTGGGGACCAAAGTGCATTCAGGGGCGCCCTTACCCTCCCCCTCGTGGGGAGGGTGACCGCGAAGCGGTCGGGTGGGGGGTGGGGCATGGGCCGTCGCAGCCCCCACCCCGTCTCACAGGCTTCGCATTTGCGAAGCCTGTTCGCCGACCCTCCCCACAAGGGGGAGGGTGAGGCCTCACAGCGCCTGCGTCGTGTAATCCCCCTCGGCCTCGTAAAGCCCGTCCTCGATCTTGGTCTTGTGGACGACCTTGAGCTTGCCGCCTTCGACCTTGGAGATGTTCTGGATACCGAAGCACTGGTGGATCTTGCCGTTGAAGGTTTTTGCGCCTTGCGGATGCTCCGGGCCTTCGGCGAAGGCGGTCAGCGCCTCGGTCGCCTCGACCAGCTTGGCGCGATCTTCCGGTCCCTTGTAGCCGGCATCTTCCATCGCCTTCTTGACGACATAGAGCGTTTCCCAGCAGCCGAACATGTGCGCGGCGGTGGAGACATCCTTGGGGTCGCCGACGGCGGCACCATTGTCGTCGATGCCGACGGCTGCGCGATAGGCTTTCTGGGCTGCGGAATCATCGGGCTGGGCGTAGCGCGGCGAACCTTCCCAGAAATGGCTGCCGTCCAAAAATTCGAGCCCGGGGCTGTTGATGTCGGTAGCTTCGAGCGAATCGATGAAACCGAACAGCTGCGGCCGGTTGGAGCCGTAGAATTCGCCGAGTTCCTTGACGAAGGTGAGCACGGCCGGGCCGACCATGACGTGGTAGATCACCTCCGTCTCGGGCGGGATCTGCGGGAAATATTTGGTGAAGGACGATTCCGTCGGCGGGATGGCGATCTGCGCGATGACCTCGGCGCCCTGCGCCTTCAGCGCCGGCGGCAGGTAGTCGCGGTGGTCGTAGCCGAAGGCGAAATCGGGGAAGATCTGCGTCACCTTCTTGCCGGCATTGGCCGCGATCCACGGCGCCATCGACTGGATCTGGCTCTTCACATCGGTGATGCCGGGCTGGAAGACGTAGCGGTTGAGCTTGGTCGAGGCCACGTGGTGGCCTTCGCTGACGACGAAATAGGGCATCTTGTTTTCGCCGGCGGCAGGCGCCGAGCCGATGACGACATGCGAGAACAGCGTGCCGAAGACAATGTCGGTCTTGTGCTGGGTGGCGAACTTGCCGACCACCTCGGCGCCGCGGCCGGGATCGGTGCCGTCATCCTCGATGATCACCTCGACCTGACGGCCATTGATGCCGCCGGCGGCGTTGATCGCCTTGACCGCTGCGGCCGTGGTCTTCTCGTACCAGCGGCCATAGGCAGCGCCGATGCCGGTGCGGTGCGACTGGAAGCCGATCTTGATCGGCGCCGAACTCTGCGCCTGGGAATAGCGGACGAAGCCCGGGGCCACGGCAAGCCCGGCACCGGCGGCCAGACCCTTCAGCGCCGTGCGGCGGGTGAGGGCAGTCTTGGAGAGGTCGAAAAATCCGTTCTTGTCAGCCATGTTCGTTCCCCTGTTTTTCAGTTTTGACCAACGATAAGGCGGCTTCGGCATCCTCGCTCAGAGGAGGCGAAAAATTGCATGTGTACAAACTAAATCACCAAAGCCTTGATGTGGCAAGCGAGCTTTCCGCAACGACATCGGGGCCGCCCTTTTCTCATCCGGCGGTCGGTGTGGCAAGCAACCAGAGGCCGAACACCGTATAGGCAATCATCAGCAGCGTGAGTGGCAACTGGCTGAGCGCGGCACGGGCCGGCTGTGGATGCAGGCGCCAGGCAAAGCCGTGCGCGACGAGAACGGCGAGCACGTGACCAAGGATGATGGCGCCGGCCTGGATGTTCCACAGCCACCAGGCAGACTCCGCGCCGGCGACGATGCCGGCCTCGACCTGCATGTCGGCGGTGCCGAACAGGTTCCAGCCCAGCGCGAAAGGGTCGGACAGGGAGGCAAGCGCATATTGGCCGTCGACCAGCAGCGCCGTCAGATAGTGCGCGACATGGTAAGCGAGCGCGATCGGCACGATCGACCAGACCAGAAGGCCGGCTGCCCGGGCGAGCGGCTGATCGCTGCCGGCCAGGCGCTGGCCGAGGATGACGGTGAGAAGAAACACCGCCGCCAGCAGAACGAACGTCAGAACGAGCCCGAACGTGGCGCTGCCGATCACGGCGGTGCGGCCCGGGAATTCGAGCGGATTGACGCCGAACAGGCCGAGCCAGAAGAAGGTTTTCGACAGGCCGTCAAAAGACACCGAGGACAGGGCCAATAGGAGAAAGGCGATGCCGCTGGGCGGCAGCGGTTCCGCCGCCAGCAGCTTGGCGCCCGGCCAGCACAGCGCAAGCCGGCCTTTCTCGTCGCGTTCGACTGGCGCGAAACGCGCCACCATCGAGAAGAAGACCGTCAGGAACTCGCCGCCGCGGCTCCACTGGAGATAGCCGAACACCAGCATGGCGAGGAAAGAGAACAGCCAATAGAGGCCGGCGGCGAAGGCGAGCCGTGCCGGATCGTCGGGCGCCGGGTCGATCAGCTCGAACCAAGCGAAGGCGAAAAACAGGATGACGGCCGGCCAGCAGCCGACCCATCGCGGCAGGCGCCGCGCTGCTTCGTCGCCTGCGCCGAACAGACGTGAGACGAGACGCAATGGCCCGTACCATGGGTTGAGCCACGACCAGATGTCGCCGAAGACACCTTGCAGCAGTGTGAGGCCGGCCCACAGCAGCGTCCAGATCACCAGCGGCAACGGGTTGGAAAGCGGGTCGCGGCTGCCGAAAAGTCCGGCGGCGACAAGGATTGCAAAGCCGGCAAATGAAATCAGGCTGATGGCAGTGCGGGCGCTGTCGCCGAAGCGGAACAGCCGTAGGCGTCGGCGCCAGAAAAGATCGAGGGAAGCCGCCGGCAGGAGCGCCAGGACAAGGAAGCTGACGGCGACGGCGAACGCACCGCCGATGAGATAATAGCCGGTCGGGAGAAGGAGGACGTGGCCTCGATCGGAAGCGTGGGCGAAGGCGGGGGTGGGTAAGGCGAACCATAGGATAGCAAGCAAGAAGGCTAACGACAGGCGGCAGCGCCCTACGACGCCCCCCTCTGTCCTGCCGGACATCTCCCCCACGAGGGGGGAGATTGGCTGCTTGCTCGATCGGCATCTCTCCTGCGGCGTTGAAGATTGGCGAAGGGGCTGATGACAGCCAATCTCCCCCCAAGTGGGGGATTTGTCCGGCAGGACAGAGGGGGGCGCCAAGGAACTCAGCCTATCCAACTTTGCCGTCTCGTATGGCGATGCCCGCCACCCTCACACCTTGACCAATTGCTCCACGCGGTCCTTTTGCCCAAAAATCCTGATATACCGCTCGATCTCTTTCTCATCGCCGGTCGCCTTGGCCGGATTGTCGGAAAGCTTCACCGCCGGCCTGCCATTGGCCTCGGTAACCTTGCAGACCAGCGATATGGCGTCGAGGCTGTTGGTCTCGATCGGCGCGCAGCCTTCGAAATCATTGGTCAGATTGGTGCCCCAGCCGAACGACATGCGCACCTTGCCCTTGAAGTGGCGGTAGGTCTCCTCGATGGTCTCGACCTCGAGCCCGTCGGAGAAGATCAGCAGCTTCTGCCTGGGGTCCTTGCCCTTCTCGCGCCACCAGTCGATGATTTTTTCGCCACCCTCGATCGGCGGCGCGCTGTCGGGGCGGAAGCCGGTCCAGTCGGCGACCCAGTCCGGCGCGTCGCGCAGGAAGGACGCCGTGCCGAAGGCGTCGGGCAGCACGATCAGAAGGTTGCCGCCATAATAGCGCTGCCAGTCCTGCAGCACCTTGTAGGGCGACTGTTTCAGTTCTTTTTCCGAATTGGCCAGTGCCGCGAACACCATCGGCAGTTCATGCGCGTTGGTGCCGAGCGCTTCGAGGTCATTGTCCATCGCCAGCAGGACGTTGGAGGTGCCGGTAAAAGCCTCGCCGATGCCTTCCTTGAGCGACTCGACGCACCAGCGCTGCCACAGGAAGGAGTGGCGCCTGCGGGTGCCGAAGTCGGAAATGCGGATGCCGGGCAGCGCCTTCAGCCGCTCGGTCTTCGCCCACATCTTGGCCTTGGCGCGGGCATAGAGCACATCGAGCGCGAACGGCCCGAAAGCCCGCATGGCCGCGCGAGACCGGAGCTCATTGATAATGGCCAGCGCCGGGATTTCCCACAGCGTGGTGTACATCCATGGCCCGCTGAAGGTCAGCTCGTACTGGCCGTCGCGCTTCGACAGCTCGTAGTCGGGCAGCCGGAAGCCTTCCAGCCAAGCCAGGAATTCCGGTTCGAAAATCTGTTTGCGGCCATAGAAATTGTTGCCGCCCAGCCAGATCATCTCCTTCTTGGAGAAGCGCAAGGTACGGGCATGGTCGAGCTGTTCGCGCAATTCGCCTTCGTCGATCTCGTCGGCCAGATGCACTGAAGTGGTGCGGTTGATCAGCGAGAAGGTGGTTTCGACCTTGGGGTACATGCCCCAGATCATCTGCAGCATCAAAAGCTTGTAGAAATCCGTGTCGAGCAGACTGCGCACGATCGGGTCGAGCTTCCAGGTGTGGTTGTAGACGCGCCGCGCAATATCGGTCTTTGCCATGTCTCGATGCCGCCTTCGCTGCTCGCTCCCCGCAAATGCCTCTTAGCATTGAATTTTTGAAAGCGCCTCCCGCTTTGCGGGCTGGCCCGACAAAAAGGAACCATTCGAGTCCAGCGTCAAGAAGCGGTCTTGGCGCCGATGACCTTGAGTTGCGGACGCTTACGGCGGCTGATGATGCGGCCGGCGACCGGAGCGTCGGCGCGGCCGTCATCCCCGGCTTTCTCGGCAAACAGCCAGTCGATGAACACTTGCACGATCGGCGTGGTCCGCATTTCGTTGCGGCAGACGATGTAGAATTCATCGACTGCTGGCACCGACAGGCTGAATGGCGCGACCAGCATGCCCCTGGCCAGCAGCGCGCTTGCCGTCACGGAATCGCCGAGCGCCACGCCATGGCCGTGCACAGCGGCCTCGGTCGCGATGCGTGCGTCACCCAGATAATGGCGGCGGCCGCGCTCGAGATCCAGTGCATCGGCGGTCGCCAGCCAGGTGTGCCATTCGCGGCCGTCATCGCCATGCAGGAAGACATGGTCCGCAAGGTCCCTGACGCTGCGGATCGGCCGGTTGTTGATGAGTGTCGGGCTCACCACGGGAAACAGTTCGAGGCCCGACCATTTGCGCATCCAGCAATCGGCCCAGCTGCCGTTGCCATAGTGCACGCAGACATCGATATGCGGTGCGCGGATATCCCTGGGATCGTTGGAGGGGATGAGCGTCAGCTGGATGTCGGGATATTGCGCTGTGAAGCTGCCCAGCCTCGGCGTCATCCACAAAAGCAGCAGCGCCGGCACGCAGGACACCGAAAGCGCGCCGCTGCTTGCCGGCCGCGTCAGTCGCTGCGTTGCGGCGGCGATGCCGTCGAAGGCGGCCGACACCGCCGGCAAAAGCTCGGCGCCATGCGGTGTCAGTTTGACCCGCTGGCCGACACGTTCGAACAGCTTGACGCCAAGCGACTGCTCCAGCGCATTGATCTGGTGGCTGACGGCGCCATGTGTGACATTCAGTTCACCGGCCGCCTTGGTCAGCGAGCCATGGCGAGCCGGTGCCTCGAAGGCGCGCAGTGGATTCAGGGGTGGCAGGCGCTTGGCCATGGGTGCCGGACTTCTCTGTGAGATTTTCTCACAGAGAACACCCTAACAATATCAATTGATTTTTCAATGCGGCTGCCGGACACTTCAGCCCGGAACAGCATCAAGACGTGAAATCTGCAGGCAGCCAGCGGGACAAGCGACCCGGCCGGATGACGGTTAGTTCGCCCGAGGTCGTACTGCATCATCAGGAGGAACGGACATGGGTTACGATCGCGGCAAGCTCGACGCGTTGCGTCGCAAATATGGCGAGAGCCATGGCGGCGAGATGTTCGACCCGAAGTTCCGCAAGGTCGCTGACAAGATCTTCTCCAAGAGCGGCACAAGACTGGCGCCTTATTCCGGCATCCCGACCTTCCTCGCCGCACCCTACCGCGAAATCGCGGCTGAGAATCCCGATTTCGGCGATTTGCAGGTGGCCATCATCGGTGTGCCGATGGACCTCGGCGTCACCAACCGGCCGGGCTCGCGCTTCGGGCCGAGGGCACTGCGCGCCATCGAGCGCATCGGCCCCTACAATCACGTGCTGGAATGCGCCCCGACGCATGAGCTTCGGGTCGCCGACATCGGCGACACGCCATTCCGCAGCCGCTACCGGCTGGAGATCAGCCATGAGGATATCGAGCGCCGCACCAACCAGATCGTCGATGCCGGCGTCATTCCACTGTCGGTCGGCGGCGACCATTCGATCAGCCATCCGATTCTGAAGGCTGTCGGCAAGAAGGCGCCGGTCGGCCTCATCCACATCGACGCCCATTGCGACACCAGCGGCCTGTTCGACATGACCAAGTTCCACCACGGCGGACCGTTCCGCAACGCGGTGCTGGACGGCGTGCTCGACCCGACGCGCACCATCCAGATCGGCATCCGTGGCTCGGCCGAATATCTGTGGGAGTTCACTTACGAGTCCGGCATGACCGTGGTCCATGCCGAGGAGGTGACCGGTCTCGGCATGCCCGCCATCATCGAGAAGGCGCGCAAGATCGTCGGCGATGGCCCCACCTACATCTCCTTCGACATCGACAGCGTCGACCCGGCCTTTGCCCCCGGCACCGGCACGCCGGAAGTCGGCGGCCTGACCACGCGCGAAGTGCTCGAACTGCTGCGCGGCCTCAAAGGCCTCAACATCGTCGGTGGCGACGTCGTCGAGGTGGCGCCGCAATATGACGCCACCACCAACACTGCCCATGCCGCCGCGCAGGTGCTGTTCGAGATCCTGAGCCTGATGGTGTTCAGCCCTGCCATTACGGGCAAGGGTGCCTGACATTCAAAAAGAGAAAGGCGGCCGCCGTGCTGGAGCCGGCGGTAGCCTCAAACAATCAAAGCTTCCAGAAGGGGAATGACAATGACAATCCACACGACACTCAAATCATCCATCGCCGCCGCCCTGGTGCTGGGCGCCGCCGGCCTCGGCTTCGCCGTACAGGCCGCCAATGCCGACGCGCTGGCTGATATCACCAAGGCCGGCACCATCAATGTCGGCGTCTTCGCCGACTTCCCGCCCTTCTCCTCGGCCAGCGCCGATATGAGCCTCAAGGGCTATGACATGGATGTCGCGCAGTACATCGCCGACACCCTCAAGGTGAAGCTCAACACGGTCGCCGTCACCGGCCAGAACCGCATCCCGTACCTGAACGACCATCGCGTCGATATCCTGATGAGCGTCGGCTATTCGAAGGAGCGCGAACAGGTTATCGACTTCGCCGCCGCCTACGCGCCCTATTACATCGCGGTGATCGGGCCGGCTGCAATGACGGTCAAAGGCAAGGAAGACCTTGCCGACAAGTCGATCGCCGTCAATCGCGGCACGCTCGAGGACACTTCGCTCACCGAGGCGGCACCCGCTTCGGCCGACATCAAGCGCTTCGACAACTACAATTCCGTCATCCAGGCCTTCATCTCCGGCCAGACCCAGCTGATGGTTGTCGGCAACGATGTCGGCGCCCAGGTTCTGGCCAAGCAGGATGCGCTGAAGCCGGAGCAGAAGTTCCAGCTCCTGACCTCGCCCTCGCATATCGGCCTCAACAAGAATGAGGACGCTCTCAAGAAGGCGGTCAACGATGCCGTCGCCAAGATGCTGGCCGACGGCAAGCTGGACGAAAGCTCGAAAGCCTGGCTGAAGACGCCGCTCAACCCCGACAACCTCAAGGATTGAGTTTCCGTGGCCTTTGCCTGGCTCCCGGGTGCTGTGGGCGACATCGCGCATGGCGCGGTGACGACGATCCTGCTGATCGCCGTCACCACGCTGGCCGGCACGCTGCTCAGCATCCTCGGCGCCGCGGGACGGCGAAACGGCCCCGTGCTGCTCAAGCGGGCCATCGCCTGGTATGTCGAGGTGATGCGCAACACCCCGTTCCTGGTGCAGTTGTTCTTCATCTTCTTCGGCCTGCCCAGCCTCGGCATCAGGCTTGATCCGATCCTGGCCGCCATGCTGGCGATGACGCTCAACATGGCGGCCTATACGATCGAAATCGTCGGCGCCGGGCTGGATGCGGTACCACCCGGGCAGACGGAAGCCGCCCTGGCGCTGGGCTTGAGGCCCCGTCAGGTGTTCATCAAGATCGTGCTGCCGCAGGCGCTCAAGATCATCTATCCGGCACTCACCAGCCAGATCGTCATCATGATGCTGGAATCGGCCGTCGTGTCGCAGATCGCGGTGCGCGAACTGACCTATGAGGCCGACATGCTGCAGGCGCGCACCTTCCGCTCCTTCGAGACCTATTTCGTCGTGACGCTGGTCTATCTCGCTTTGTCGATGGCCCTGCGCCGCTTGCTGGTCACCGGCGGGCGCCGCGCGCTCGGAGCGGGCGTGTCATGATCGAGTTCACGCTTTGGGACATCGTTCGCAACCTTCTGCTCGCCGCCCGCTGGACGGTGCTGCTGTCGCTGGCTGCTTTCGTCGGCGGCGCGGCGGTCGGAATGGCGGTGCTGTTTTTCAGGATATCCAAGAATAAATGGAGCCGGCGCGTTGCCTCCGGCTACATCGCCCTGTTCCAGGGAACGCCGCTCTTGATGCAGCTGTTCCTGATGTTCTTCGGCCTGCCGATGCTCGGCCTGCGTATCGAACCCTGGACGGCCGCCGTGCTCGGCCTCACCTTCTTCGCCAGCGCTTATCTCGCCGAAATCTGGCGCTCCGGCGTCGATGCCTTGCCATTGGGCCAATGGGACGCCGGCGCCAGCCTCGGCCTGCATTATCTCCAGGAGCTCAGGCTGATCATCCTGCCGCAGGCGTTTTCGATCACCCGCGCGCCGACGGTCGGCTTCCTGGTGCAGCTCATCAAGTCGACGGCGCTGACCTCGATCATCGGTTTCGAGGAACTGGTGCGCACCTCCAACGCCATCAACAACGCCACTTTCGAACCGTTCAAGGTCTATGGGCTGGTGGCGCTGATCTTCTTCGCCATGTGCTTTCCGCTGACGCAATATGCGCGTTCGCTGGAGAAACGAGCGGCTGCCCGCTAAGCCACGCAACCGTGATTTGTGGTTGGCTGGCATGCGCGTCACTGTGAGCGTCACGGCTTTTCGACGAAGAGGGCGGTTTGCCGATGCAGGCGAAATATCGTGTCGCTCTTGCAATCCTATTCGCCCTTTGGATGGCCCAGCCGGCTTTAGCCGCTGACCAGACACCCGATCGCGTCACCATTCCGGCCGACGGCAAGAACGAACCGGCGACGCTGGACGCAATGCTGTTCAAGCCGCAAGGGCAGGGGCCGTTTCCGGCTGTTGTGGCCATGCATGGCTGCAGCGGCCTGTGGAGCAGCAAGAACGGAACAAAGCTCAGCCCGCGCCATGCCGATTGGGGCCAGCGCCTAGCGGCTCTCGGTTACGTCGTGATCTTTCCGGACAGCTACGGGTCGCGCGACCTTGGACCGCAATGCAAGAACGGCGACCGCGAGGTCGAACCGTATCGTGAGCGGGTTGAGGATGCCAACGCCGCCCGCCGCTATCTGCAGACGCTGCCCTATGTGAATTCAGCCGCCATCGCCTTGCTCGGCTGGTCGAATGGTGGTTCGACCGTGCTTTGCACGGTCCGGCCAAAGGACACGCCGAAGCCGGATTCGCCGGATTTTCGCGCGGCGGTCGCGTTCTACCCGGGTTGCACCGCCCTCGCCGACAAGGGCGATTGGGCGACGCGTATGCCGCTGCTGATCGTGATGGGCGAAGCGGATGACTGGACACCGGCCAAGCCGTGCAAAACGCTGGCCGCGGCCAATCCTGACGGCGTGAAGCTCATCCTCTATCCCCGCGCCTATCATGACTTCGACAATGAGGCGCAGAAGCTTCACGAACTCCATGGGCTGGCCTTCACCGCGAATGACGACGGTGTTGCGCATGCAGGCCTAAATCCGGCTGCCCGCGCGGCGGCGCTCAAGGACGTGCCCGATTTTCTGGCTGTGCTGAAGCGATAGACGGAGCACTTGACGATCTGAATGTGAGGGTTTATCACGTTATATAACATGATAAACCCTCACATTTAAGGTCGGCATTATGGCTTCGTCTTCTCTCTTGGCCCGCAGTATCGCGTTTGGAGCCTTGCTGCTAACAATCGCTCAGCCAGCATTGACCGTTGCGCAGGCGGCATCGGCCACCGCGCCCAAGGGAGATGCCGCCAGCGGGCGCGGGTATTTCGAGGACCGTTGCACCAGCTGTCACTCGATTTCGCAGAACCGCTTCGGTCCTCGTCTTGGCGATGTCTATGGCAGGCGTGTTGGATCCGTTGCCGGCTTCCAATACAGCCAGGCCTTGCGCCAGGGGCAATTCATCTGGTCGGAAAAGCTGCTCGACAGGTGGCTGTCCGGACCGGGCCAATTCCTGCCTGGGACCAGGATGGGGATCTCGATAGGCGATCCGCAAATCCGCGCGGATATCATCGCCTATCTCAGATCTCATCCGTCCGGACAGGACGAATAAATGTGCGAGGGGTCTCCCGCTTCAATGCCCGAACGCTAGTGACGGCGCCAAACGATCCCGCCGCAGCCAGCGCGTCAAAAGCAGCGCCGCCACCACGGCCAGTCCTGTCGACAGGCCAATCCAGATGCCGACGCCATGCAAGCCGAAATGGAAGGCGAGCAGCACGCCGAGCGGCAGGCCGACACCCCAATAGCCGATCGCGGCATAGATCATCGGCACCTTGGTGTCGTGCAGGCCGCGCAGCATGCCGGCGGCAACGGCTTGAGCACCGTCGAACACCTGGAACAGCGCAGCAAAGGCCAGGAACGACACGGCAAGCGCGATCACCCTGGTGTTGGCCGGGTTGGTCATATCGATGAAGGCGCTGATCAGCGGATGCGGCCACAGGATCATCACCAGCCCCATCAGCGCCATGAACGAGACGCCGATGACAAAGGCCGTCCAGCCGGCGCGCGACACACCTTCCGGATTGCCGGCGCCATGTGCGAGACCGACGCGCACTGTCACCGCCTGGTTGAGGCCAAGCGGCACCATGAAGGAGATCGAGGCGATCTGGATGGCGATCGCATGCGCGGCCAGCGAATCCGCGTCGATCAGGCCCATCAGCAGGGCTGCTGCGTTGAAGATCGTAACCTCGAAAGCAAGGATGCCGGCAATCGGCAGGCCGAGCCGCAGCAGGCCCTTGAAGCGCGGCCAGTCGGACCGCCAGAAGCGGCCGAACAGGCGGTAGCGCCGGAACTTCTTCTCCCGCATCACGACAACGGCCATGCCGACGAACATCAGCATGCTGGACAGCGAGGTGGCGAGACCCGAGCCGGCAATGCCCATTGCCGGGACACCGAGATTGCCGAACATGAACACCCAGTTGAAGAGCACGTTGCAGGCAACGGCGACGAAAACGATGATCAACGCCCAGCCCGGCCGCTCCAGCGCCGAGATGAACGAGCGCAGCACGATATAGCCATAGAAAGGCAGCACCGCCCATTCGAGCCAGCGCAGATAGATGCCGGCCTGGTGCGCCAGCGCGGGCTCCTGGCCCATGGCCAACAGGATCGCTTCGCCATGCCAGAGCACGAGCCAGATCGGGATCGAGATCAGGATCGCCAGCCACAGGCCCTGGCGCACGGTGCGGCGCAGGTCGCGCACCGAATGACGGCGGCGGCCAAGCTCGGTAGCGATCATCGGAGAGGTGGCCAGCATCAGCCCAAGCCCGAAGATCAGCGGCATGAAATAGAGATTGGCGCCCAACGCGCCGCTGGCCAGCGTATCCGCCCCGAGCCGCCCCATCATCATGACGTCGGTGGCCGTCATCGCGGTCTGGCCGAGATTGGTCAGCACCATCGGCCAGGCGAGCGCCAGCGTCGCCCTGATTTCCTGACGCCAAAGGTTTTCCGGCGCACGAGCGCCGGCTTCGATCGCAGACATTGTTCCGCTCTTTCAAGGTTGCGGCACGTCGGCAAAGAGCCGGAAGCCGCATGTCAAACGGCAAAACCTTCGGTTTCGCGGCGTTTGCGCCGTCTATTGAACGAAATGCGACATGAAGGCAAGGGAGGAGGGGAGGAGACCGATTGAGCCAGTGTCATTCCAGAGGTGCCACTGCGTCGTTCCCTTGCCGCGCACGGACTGTTACGGATTGCCTTGGAGACCGGCAGCCAGCGAACCCGCCGGGAGGAATGGATGGCGTTCAGACAGCGAAAAAACACGGCCGCGATCCCGCGCACCGCACCAGCCTTCGAACATATCGTCACCGAAGCCAGCGACAGCTTTCTGTGGCGGCTCGACGACTACCCGTGGGAGCGCAATGTCTGGAATTTCCATCCCGAGTACGAAATCCATCTGCTCAGGAAATCCTCCGGCGTGGTCCTGGTCGGCGATCATATCGGCGAATTCGGGCCTGGCTACCTGACCATCGTCGGCGGCGGGCTGCCGCATGATTGGGTGACGGCGGTGCAGCCGGGCGAACTGATCGAAGGCCGCGACATCGTCCTGCAGTTCGATGCGCAGAGGCTGCGCGGCTCGGCGGGCCTGCTGCCGGAACTGCGCGAACTGGAGCCGTTCCTGGAGCGGTCCCTGCGCGGCATGGTCTTTCACGGCGGCACGGCGCTGGAAGGCGCCGGTCTGATGGAGCGGATGGGGGCGGTGCATGGGCTCGCCCGCCTCTGCCTGTTCCTCGAACTGGTCGACCTCCTGGCCAGGACCGACGAGTACGAGTTGCTGTCATCGCCGGATTTCTCGCCGCTTCTCGATGCCGCCTCGCTCGACATCATCCAGCGCACGCTGACCTATCTGTTCCAGCATTTCGCCGAGGACCTGAAGCTGCCGGAAGTGGCCGACCTCGCCGGAATGAGCGAAAGCACCTTCTCGCGCTTCTTCCAGAAGAACACCGGCAACTCCTTCAGCGACCACCTAGCCAAGCTCCGGCTCTGGCAGGCCTGCAAGCTCTTGGCGGACACGGATATTCCGATCACCGAGATCTGTTTCCAGGTCGGTTACATGAACATCTCGAACTTCAACCGGGCCTTCATGCGCAAGCATCGGATGACGCCGTCATCCTATCGCCGCCTGTCGCGGCAACGGATGACAATGCGCGCATAAGCGCACCCTGAAATCCCCATGTTGGCCCCGATCAATACTCAGGTGAAATGGGTGGTTGATGGGTGCCGGTTTTTGCGCCGCACAATGCATAAAAGTACAGGTCGGCTGCAACGGGGCTTCTAGCGCGGCCCGTTGCAACTCCGCATTTTGGCGATGGGTGGCATGTCACTCGGGCGATGGTGAGGATCGCAGACCCGAGGACTCCCGCTTCCCGCGAGTGTTCCTGGAGGAGAAAAATCAATGAAACCAATTCGGCTCGCTGCGGGCTTGGGCGCAGCTTTCATGCTTTCCGCTACCGTATCCACCATCGCACTGGCGCAGGCGCCGGTGTGCTCCGCGCCGGTCAAGGTGCTGGCGCAACCGCGCGACGGCCTGACGCTTCTGGAGGACTCCAAGGCCGAGTTCCAGAAGCTCTCCGGCGCCAGCTTCCAGATCGATTATCTCAACGAGAACGACCGCCGGGCCAAATCGCGCGCCGATGCGTCCACCGTCGGCAATTACAACGTCTACTATGTCGATGAAGCCAACGTTGCCCTGTTTGCCTCATCGAAATGGATCGTGCCACTGACCGATTATTACCCGGCTGACTATGACTATGCCGACTTCGACCCCGGCCGCCAGAAGGTCGCGACCTATGACGGCAAGGTCTGGTTCGCGCCGCTGACCGGCGGCGGCGACCTGATGGTCTACCGCAAGGATGTGCTCGAGGCCGCCGGCATCCAGCCACCGAAGACGCTGGACGAACTGATCGCCGACGTGCCGAAGCTCACCAATCCCGACAAGGGCATGTACGGCATCGCGCTGCGCGGCGCACGCGGTTCGGGCGCCAATGTCTGGCGCTGGATGCCCTTCTTCAAGGCCTATGGTGGCCAGTGGTTCGACGGCGACAAGCCGGCTTTCAATTCGGACGCAGCCGTCAAGGCGACCGAGACCTATCTGAAGCTGTTCAAGGATTCGGCACCCGGCACGCAGACCGGCAGCTGGGATGAATCGACCGGCGCCTTCCTGTCAGGCCAGGTCGCGATCCTCGTCGAATCGACGCCGCTGTCGGGCATGGCGGTCGATCCGAAGACCTCCCAGGTGGTCGGCAAGATCGGCTTCCTGCCGCCGCCATCGCCGCTGCCTGGCGGCGGTTACGGCCATGGCCTTGCCATCGCGGCGAAAGCCAATGCCGACGACGCCTCGAAGAAATGCGCCGGCTTGTTCATTGCCTGGGCAACGTCGAAGGAAAACGAGAAGCGCCGGCTCGACGCCCACCAGTTCGGTGAGCTGAACCGCACCAGCATCCTGTCCAGCAAGGAATTCGCCGATATCTACGGCGCCGACCTTGGCCAGGCGCTGGCGGCGACAGGCAAGGTCACGGCGGTCAACTTCTGGCAGGACCCACGCTGGCCGGATCTCGGCGACCGTTGGGGCATCATCCTCGAAGAGCTGATTGCCGGCACGCGCACCGACATCAAAGGCAGCCTCAACGAGCTTGATGCCTATGCCAACCAACTGGTGAAGAAATAAGCCATCCTCCCCCTGCGGCGCGCGGTCCACGGCATTCGATTGATGCCGGGACCTGTGCGCCGCGGGTCTCCCTTTTTCGCCGCTGCCGAGACACAGCCAGGGACAGACAGATGCCGCGACGCTCTTCCTTGCCGGTCACCTTTATTGTGCCGACGCTCATCATCCTGCTGGTGCTGTCGATGGTGCCGACGCTGTATGCGATCATCATCGCCCTGCAGAACCGCGAGCTGAGTTCAACAGCCTACTCCTATGTCTGGTTCTCGAATTTCTATGACCTGTTCTTCGATCGCCGCTTCCTCAACGCTGTCTGGGTGTCGGTGAAGTGGGAGTTCGTCACGGTCATCGCCACGATGGTCGTGGCCATTGGCCTTGGCGTGCTGATGTTCGAGGTCGCCTCGCCGCGCATGCGAAACGTCTACTGCTTGCTGTTCATCATCCCGGTTCTGCTGCCGCGTGTTTCGGCGGCCTTCGTCTGGAAGTTTGCCTATCATCCGCTGTACGGCATCGCCACCTATCCCTACAGGCTGATCACCGGTGGGCTGATCTTCGACCCGCTGTCCAAGCCGTCGACGGCGCTGTTCGCCGTTGCGTCGGTTGATGTC